>NZ_RQFK01000026.1:748272-1496545 GCF_004770765.1 Leptospira noumeaensis
TCGGTATTAGAATTATCTACCGAAGGGGCAAGTCCCTATGGGGCGATTGGTATGTGTGGGAATGCGGCGGAATGGACTTCCAGCGATTACCAGTTGTATCCCGGTCATCATATTAAAAACTTTTCTTTTGGGAAAATTTACAAAGTGATTCGTGGAGGATCGTATTCGGACTCTGCAAAAAATGCAACGGCTAGTGCTAGATCTTACGGGGGGATACCAAACCTATCCGAAGATAGGCGAGCAGGATTTCGATTGGTGATGGACTACCGAGATTAAATTACTTACAGAGAGCGTCTGTTTTTTTACCGAGTTTTTTACAAATCTTACCTAAGACTTCTTGTTCTTCAGGTGACAATACTGCAAATTCAGAAGTGATTCGTTTTACATGGTCAGGGAAAATTTGTTCAATGAGTTTTTTTCCTTCAGTCGTTAGGTGGACAGAGATAAATCGTCTGTCTTCCACACCGCGAACACGTTCTACAAGACTTCGTTTTTCTAGGTTGTCGATGACGAGGGTGATGTTTCCCGTACTTTTAAGGATTTTATCCCCTAGATCTTTTTGGCAAAGAGGGCCCAAATGGTACAAAGTCTCGAGTACCCCGAATTGGCTTTCTGAGATGCTCCACTTCGTGAACTCAGAAATCAATCGGGAAGACAGAGACTCGGCCGCGCGTTTCAACTTAATGAATGCATCCAGCGCCTGTACTTCTTTTTTGGATCCTTTGAATTTTGTTCCCATTAATTTAATATCAAACTATCAAATCTTAAACCAATTGTCAACCGGTTTCTTGGCTCTTTTGGAAAAGTTCTTTCATGAGCCGAAGTGTCCCAGTAAACCCTAAAACCACGGAGGAGGCTGCAATTCCCCCCATCAGGGCACCAGCAACTCCAGGAGAGCAAGCATCCGCTCCCGTTAGGTAAAGATTTTTGATCGTTGTCCTCACACCTAACCATTCTTGTTGAAAGCGTTCCGGTGTACAGGAAAGTCCATAAATGGAACCTTCTTTATGACCTGTAAAAAATTCCGTGGTGATGGGAGTAGAGAGTTCAGTGAATTCGATTAAGTCCCGAAATCCAGGAAATCGTTTTTCTAAAAATTCTAACATTCCTTCGGTGATGGTTTCTTTGAGTTTTGTATAGTCTTCCCCTCGTTTTTTCCAAGGTTCATCTTTCCACTTGGCAAAAAGAGAATAATCAGCAAAACTAATGGCTTCGGCCGTGTGGTCTTCGGCTTCCGGATTTTTTAAAGAAGGGAAAGACAAATACATCATCGGAGGTTTTCCTTCTGCCAGATCATTTCTTTTCGCATAACTGGCGTCATGATTTATATCAGGAAAGATCCAATGATTTTCGCCGTGGAATCCGAGTTTTGTCGGAGATTCCTTAAATCCAATATAAAGTGTGATGGATGTGGTTCCTTGTGTGCTAAGAGATTCCAAAGGTTTTTGGAAAGCAGAGGAATGTTCTTTCGGTAATAGTTTGTTATACGTTGTGTAGGCTCCGGCATCGGAAACAATCACATCAGCATAAAATTTCTCTTCAGAAAAAGTTTTTCCTTTTTGGACTTCTACTTTCACACCAACTGCCTTGTCTCCTTCGAGAAGGATTTCTTTGACTGTGTGAAGGATTTTTAAACTCCCACCGTTTTCTTCTACGATGGGTTCAATCGAATCTACTATTTTGGAAGAACCACCAATAGGAAAATAACCGCCATTAAAGTAATGGGTAACAATCATGGAATGGATGGCAAAGGAAGATGTAGCCGGGGGAAGACCATAATCACCCCACTGCGAACAAAGAAGGGCTCTTAAGTTTTCATCCTGAATATGTGTTTCCATATATTCTTTGGTGGTAATGTAAGGAGTGGATATGTGGTTTAAGTTTAAAAACTTGGCTGCCTTTTCAAATACGGCGGGCAAAGCTTTGAGTGTAAAATGCCTTCCAAACCATTGGGTAAAAATTTCCACATCTCGAAAGTATCTATCAATGGCTTCAGATTCTAAAGGAAATTTGAGTTTTAAGTCCGAAACAAATTTTTCTTTTTCTCCATAAACGGGAAAACTAAATTCTGGGTAATCGAAGACTTCAAAAGGTTCTTCCATTTTGTTCCACTTCACACCTTTTTTGGTAATGGAATCAAAAAGAGTTCGTAACATCGAACCTTCGGCTAAGTCCCCGATATAATGGATTCCCACATCCCATTCAAATTTTCCTAATCGTTTGAAAGTATGAGTAAATCCGCCTAACTTAAAATGACGCTCCAAAACCAGAACTTTCTTTTTGGCTACTTGAGAAAGGACAGAGGCGGCCGTGAGGCCACCAATTCCAGATCCGATAATGATTACGTCATATTTGTTTTCCATTATTGGTATTTTGTTTCTACAGTGTATTCTACAGTTACGGTTTCGTTAGCTTTTAAAGGAACATCGGTATAAGCTTTTGTAGCCGATTCTTTTATGAATTTATGTGAGGATTTAGTAATGTTCCAATCTCCCCAAAGGCTAGCATAAAACCGAACTTCGATTTCTTCTTTTTTTCTGTTTCGAATTTCTGCAGAGTAAGTTGATTTATCTCCACGGGAAAGTTTGAACACTTCGCTGGAAAGACGTTTGCCATTAGCAACCACATCAAAGGCTTGTCCTGTTTTGATTTTTACTTCTTCGTTTTCAGGAGTGTGATCGATGGTATCTTCTCCCAGAAGTTGTTGGCGTCCTTTAGAATCTGCTTTAAAAACGCGAATGGTTCCTAGTGGGAGCGGGCGACCTAAATTGTTTTTCTTCGCATTTTTAAAAATATATTTGATGGTTGCGTTATTAAAATTCTTTTCATTTCCCTCATACATCGGTAGGTTTTCAAAAACAAAATACTTTTTGATTTCGATACCTTCTGATTGAAATAATTGAACTTGTTTAGTTTGATTATATCCGATGTTAGTTGGTTGGTCTAAAGTGTACAAATAGTATTCAGATAAATTCTCTTGGTTGAATTCAGGTGCTGCCGAAGATTCATCATATTCCTTTCGCATTGAATTTTTGACCGAACGAGGTTGTACTGCATATGTGTTCGTTTGGTTGGAAATTAAATTTACCTTACCTGCGACAAGTTGTAAGGTTGCATTTTTAAACTCAGCACCAGAGTTGTTGTTTAATGTGACCCAAGAATTCAAACCACAGTTATTTTCCTCTTTGTCCAATACGAGGATATAGTCAGCAGACCAACCAAGGCCATGGGTTTGGTAAGACACTTCTAAGGTTTGTTCCTTTTCCACATCGTTTTTTAATTTCCATACAAGAGTAGGTTTTGCAAAAAGATTTTCAGGGATAGTAGGAACTGTCACTCGTCCATTGTAACCAAGTGAAATTTCATCACCAATTTTATACACAGGGTTTCCGTTGTTTGAGATTAACGTCGCTTTGACGGAACTTGTTTTTTCTTTGGTTTCATTGTATAAAGTAACTTCTTTTCCAATGTATTTGTCCATAAGGCGTTCAGGCGAAATTAAATCGTATTCGTAGTTTTGTTCAAATACGGTAAGTTTTTTAGGATCTTCTCCTTTGACTCTTACGGTTTGAGGGATGATTTGAGAAGGAACATCTTCGAAACGTAAAGTGCGAATCCCTTTGGATAAATTTAAAAGACGAGTTTCACGAACTAGACCAATGCCTCCATTGTAAATGGTAACACTGACTGATTTGCGGTCAGACTGGGTGGACATATCAAATGCGGAATCAGAGGTAATGCCTGCTGTAAAAATCAGGAGTGCGAGAGTGGTTAAGGGTAATATTTTGGATTTCATGTATTCTCCCATGAGCATTCTACAGTCTTCGAATGTAAAAAACGAATGCAACCAAAATCGTTATGGGAAAACTGCACTTTAAGAGGATTCATATGGCAAATGTAGTGAAAATCGGGGTCATTGGTGGAACTGGCCTATATTCAATTGATGGAATGGAAATTATCAAAGAAATCCATCCTGATACACCTTGGGGCAAACCATCGGACACGATCACCATTGGTCGTTTTAAAGGTAAAGAAATTGCATTTTTACCTAGACATGGAAAAGGGCATTCATTAAATCCAAGCGAAGTTCCGGCCCGAGCCAACATTGCCGCATTAAAACAGTTAGGCGTTGAAGAAATCATTGCATTTAGTTCTGTGGGAAGTTTACGCCAAGAAATTGCGCCTAGAGATTTTGTGATTCCTTCCCAAATCATTGATCGCACAAAAGCACGACCATCCACATTTTTTGAAAATGGAATGGTCGCACACGCACCTTTTGCTGATCCGTTTTCACCTGGACTTGGTAAAAAAGTAGAAGAAGCTGCAAAACAAATCGGCTTACCAATTCATTCCAACAAAACTTTGATTTGTATGGAAGGGCCATTATTCTCTACAAGAGCTGAATCTCATATGTATAGATCTTGGGGAGCCGACATCATCAACATGACTGTCCTTCCAGAAGCAAAACTAGCAAGAGAAGCTGAGATTCTTTACCAAATGGTTTGTATGTCAACCGACTACGATTGTTGGAAAGAAGATGAAGCCCATGTCACTTTAGAAATGGTTTTGGGTAATCTGAGCAAAAATGCGGAAACAGCTAAGAAGTTACTTTCGGCGCTGATTGAACTTTTAGGAAAGTCGGATGATACAAGTCTTGTGGGTAGTACAAAGTTTTCTTTAGTGACTTCACCAGAAAAAAGGAATCCAGAACAAATTGAAAAATTAAAATTCCTTTTTCCTACTTATTTCTAATTTGCCTGAACTGCCTGTTCCAATGTGGGAAAAATTTGGAGCAGGCTTTTTAGTTTTGTTAATTCTAAAACATACCTTACTTTTTCAGAGGGAGAAATGATGCGAATGTAACCGTGTTGTTTCATCAGTCTAGAATGGATTCCTAAACAAACACCAAGTCCAGAACTATCAATATAACTCACTTGTTCAAAGTTTAAAAAAATATGAGAGATTCCTTTGGAGATGAGTAATTCCAAATTTTCTTTCATCACTTGTGAATTGTATAAGTTGATTTCACCGGACAATTCAAAGTAAACAGCAGTTTCTGCGAGAGGCACAAATTTCTGTAGGAGGACTTCCATTTTAAAGTCTCCACTTTCAACTGTGTAATCACTCCAGTTTTCGATCATATATAGATTTCCTTTACTCCGTCTGAAATTTCAAACTTGTAGAAGTCTAACGCAAGGTTAAATTTTTGTTGATAACTTTTTTTTAAAACTTCATCGATTTCAGAAAAATGATCCTTCTTATCTAGTACGAGTACGCATCCTCCGAACCCACCACCGATCATTCTGGCACCAGTGACACCCAGGCTCTGTAAAGAATCAACAATGAAATCTGTTTCGGGACAAGACACTTCGAAATCTTTTGACAAAGACCAATGAGTTTGAAAAAGAGCAGAACCTACATCTAAAAAATTCCCTGATTCCAAACCATCGACGACTATTTTGGTTCTTTCTCGTTCAGAAGTGACATGATTCGTTCTTTTTCGTTCTTCCGTTGTTAGGTGACAGTCATTTAAATCATCTTCTGATAAATTGACTTCATAAAGTTGTGTAAAATTTGGATACTTTGTTTGTATTTTTAACAATGCAGACTCACATTCCGACCTTCGTTTGTTGTAAGCACTGTCTTTTAAACTATGTTTTACATTGGAGTTCACTAAATAAAATTCGTAATCCCCTAAATCGAAATGGTGGTATGAGTAATTTAGTGTATCCGTATTTAAAGAAATACAATCGTTCTTTTTGCCAACAGAAATGATGAATTGATCCATGATTCCACATTTGGTTCCAACAAAAAGATTTTCGGCCATCTGTCCTATGACCGCGACTTCTTCACGGGAAATAGGAAAGGAAAAAGTTTCTTTGATGGCAAATCCAGTCACAACTTCTAAAGCTGCTGAGGATGAAAGGCCTGATCCTTGGGGGATATTCCCATCCACAAGTAAATCAAATCCAGGAACCAAAAAACCTTTTTTCTCAATTTCAACAATCACACCAGCGATATAGTCTGCCCAGGCAGCATTTGGATTGGGTAAGAGAGGTTTTTGAAATTCTACTGTTTGATTGTAAGTGACTGAATGTAATTTGTAGATAGATGAATTGTTAGGGCGAAGATACACTTGCACTGCGAAATTGATTGCAGCGGGAAGTACGGTTCCCCCTAAATAATCTACATGTTCTCCAATTATATTAATTCTAGCAGGTGCTTGGAACAAACGAATTGGTTGTGTTGTTTTTCCAAATATTGATTCAAATCGATTCAAATTTTCTTTACTTATTAAAGAATCCACTTCATCTTCCTTTCGATGCCATACTTTATTTTGGGACAGGTGCTATGTCGAACCTAAAAATATCGGATCGTTTTGTGAAATCATTTCTTCCTGAAACTTTACTTCAGAAAGAATTAGAAAACGCCGAAAAAGCCCGCCAAACTCTCATTCAAAAAACAGGACTTGGAAATGAGTATTTGGGTTGGGTGGATCTTCCTGGCCAAACTAGTTCTGATGAATTACAAAAAATGAGACAGGCTGCAGAAACCATTCAAACTCATTCCCAATATTTGGTGGTTGTGGGAATTGGTGGAAGTTATTTAGGAGCTCGTGCTGTAATAGAAGCATTAACACCTGAATTTGGTGGTCATGAATCCCATAAAAAATCAGTAAAGATCATTTACGCAGGACATCATTTAGATGCGGATTATCATTCGCGGTTACTTGCGTTTTTGGAAAACAAAGAGTTTTCAGTCAATGTGATTTCCAAATCAGGTACAACTACGGAACCTGCCATCGCCTTTCGTCTGTTACTCTCTTTATTGGAAAGAAAATATGGAAAAGAAAATATCAAAAACCGTGTTTTTGCAACAACGGATAAACAGAAGGGAGCCCTCAAACAACTTGCTGATGAATACGGATTTCCAAGTTTCGTAATTCCCGATGATGTGGGCGGAAGGTATTCAGTATTTACAGCGGTTGGTTTATTACCGATTGCCGCTTCAGGATTCAGTATCAACAAACTGATAGATGGCGCAAAACAAATGGAAGCCGAATTAAAATCCAAATCGACTTCAGAAGGAAATGTTGCTGCCTTTTATGCGGCCATCCGAAATGCCTTATATACTAGCGGTAAAAAAATTGAAATTTTAGTAAGTTACACTCCAGCCTTGTCTTTTGTGTCTGAATGGTGGAAACAACTGTTTGGCGAAAGTGAAGGAAAAACTGGGAAAGGAATATTTCCAGCATCTGTCCAATTTACAACAGATTTACATTCCATGGGCCAATACATCCAAGATGGGGAACGTGTTATTATGGAAACAACCATCAAAGTGGAATCTCCCAAACAAGATGTTTACTTAACAGAAAAATCAGATGATCGTGATGGTCTCAATTATTTAGCAGGAAAAAAACTCTCGGATGTCAATGGAAGTGCAATGCTCGGAACTCTCATCGCTCATAAAGACGGAGGTGTTCCTTGTTTAGAAATTTCAATACCGGTGTTAAATGAAGAAACGATCGGCGGGCTTTTGTATTTTTTTGAATTTGCCTGTGGAATTTCTGGTTATATGTTAGGTGTAAATCCTTTTGACCAACCCGGTGTGGAAGATTACAAAAACAATATGTTTGCACTTCTTGGGAAAAAAGGCTATGAAAAACGAAAAGAAGAAATTCTAAGTCACCTTTGAATCATTCACAAAACTTACTATTTTAGTCAGTTCCTTTCCAAAAATATCTTTTTGCTTATAGGAATCCCAAAGTTCTTTTGTCCCTAAATCCAAAACTTTACCGGAGAATACTTCTCCGGTGATTTCACCGCGAGCCGCAGATTCTTTAAAGATATCAGAAAGATCGTAGTATTTGTTTTTTTCTAAATGGATAAGGCATTTGGGATCTAAAACTGCTAAACCAATATAATAATAAGAACCATTCCCAAATTCTAAACTTCCATTTTCTTTAATTTCAATCTTAGTGTAGTTTTGTTCTGCAGGTGCTGGTAATAAGTATAAATGGATTTTTATACCTTCCACCAAACTTTCTTTTGGTGAAAAATTGGATTCGGGAAAAAATAAGGTATCGGGATTGATTAGTAAAAGTGGTTTGTCAAAGGATTCAGCCGGCAGTCCGGTTCTAATCCCACCGGCTGTTCCCAAAATTTTATTTTTTTCTTCTAAAACGTTTATTGGGAAATGATTAAAGTTCTTAACGTGAAATTTAATTTGTTCACCTAAATAATGTGTGTTGATCCACACATTGGAAACTTTCCATTCATTTAATAAGTATAAGCTGTAATCCAAAAGTGTTATGTTTTGAATTTTTAATAATGGTTTTGGGCAATTTTCCGTAAGAGATCCCATTCGTTTTCCAAACCCAGCTGCCAAAACAAATGCGTTCATAAATTCCGAAAGTCCTTATGACGACTCAGTTCCTCTCGTAAACTTCGAACAAAAATATATAAGGAATCTGCAAACATTCCTAATTGGATGATTTCTTCTAACTGGTTCAAACAAGATATGATGGAAGGTTTGAATTTATCTTTTCCATGATCTGTAACCATTCGGAAATATGTTCCAAGTGCTTTAAAGGAACGTTGTAAAGCTTGGAGATAAAAAGTATCTTTAAATTTTTTTGACTGATCTATGTTTCTATCACGAAACGACTTTAACATTTGAGATCGGAATTCTCTTGGTAGAGGGTAATAAGCATCGTATAAAATAGAAGCCAAATCATATTGGGGGACACCCATTCGCGCATCTTGAAAATCAATCAACGCATATTCTGAATTAGGTGAAATTAGTAGGTTTCGGCAGTGAAAATCTCTATGAGTGAAAACATTTATAGGGTATTTGTCTAAATAACCAACAGTTTCTTCTATAAATGCTTTTCCTTCATTGCTGATTTGTGTTTTAATTTGAAACAACTTTCTAAAACTTTCATACTTTTCTATGGTGAGATTGGTCTCAAAACTTAGTTTTTCCGTATCAAATTTTCGATTTTTCACTAGCGGTGGTGGATCAAGAGTTTGGAGTTTAAGAATTAAATCGATAAGGATTGGAAATTTGTTTTTATAATCATTTAGTTTGTAAGAACTAAAATCATCTAGACCTTCGAAACTCATAAAAGTAAGACCAAATTCTCTTTTTACATCTAAAACTTTGGGAACATGAATTTGGTTTGAGTTAAGAAAATCGGAAATAGTGATAAAATCTTCGTTTACGTTTTCATCGACACACACTACTTCTTCAGAATTGTTAGAAAATGTTAGGCGAAAGTATCGTCTTGTCGAGGCTTCTTCTTGTAAGGGAACTATTTTACAATTTTTTCCATTACGAGAAAAAATAAAATCTAATTGGGTTTCATTTAATCCTGGATACACTTAAGTCACTATCTTTCTGAAACCTTTGGAAAAATAAAATGAAATTTAGATCCTTTACCAGAAGTTGATTCTATTTCTAACTGAATTTCAAAATTATCTACGATTTGTTTGACCACAAACATTCCGAGTCCGGTACCTTTCCCCAGTTCCTTTGTTGTAAAATAAGGTTCATAAATTTTATCTAAAGTTTCCTGGGACATTCCTTCCCCATCGTCGGTAATGATTAGATGAGCATTTTTTTGATCTAAGTAAGATACAATTTCAATGGTTCCAATATTATTGGTAGCATCAGCAGCATTCAGTAAGATGTTCGAAAGAAGTAACGCAAATTGATCCGAATTCATACGAATAGGAATTTCATTCTCTGATTCTTCTCTTTTGATGTGGCAGTATTTTAATTTTGCAGTTTCTTTAAATACCTGAAGTACCGATGTTATTTCTTTGTTTAAGTTTAAAGTTTTTGATTTTTCATTATTAGATTTTAAAGATTTTCCAAGTTGTAATAAATTGGAAGTAAGTGCTCTTAATTTTTCTGTTTGGTTGAGTGTTACTTTTAAAGCTCTATCTTTTAACATGATATCAGCTGTTTCTCGAGAAGCCATTTCCACAAAACCTTGGATTGCTGTGAGAGAATTATTGATTTCATGTCCAATACTTGCAGCAACAACTGATAAAAATGCCCTTCGTTCAGAATGAATGAGTTGTTCTACCATTTGTTTTTTTTGTGTAACATCACGAATCACACCAGTGTAATATCGATCACCATCTAAATTATAAGAACAAATGGCAATATCTGCTAAAAAAGTAGAATTGTCAGAACGTAACAAAGTAACATCAGATAGTTGGAGAGTAGATTTATTAACTTCTTCGCTGAGAACTTTGGAAACCTGGCTCATATACTTTTGCATTTTATTTTCAGTAAAAAGAATTTTAACTGATTGGCCAATTAAATCCAAAGGTGTGCCGAACCGAAACATATCAAAACTGGATTTGTTTGCCGAAACAACTATTAACTTAGAATCAATCGTAATGACCGCATCGGAAGTTGCATTTAGAATCGCAGCATTTTGTCTGTTTAAATCTAAGTTTTGAGTTCGGAGTGCCTTTTCTAATTTTTCCGATAACATTAATTTTTCTAAATCGAAATCTTTTTGATTTTTGACTTCGATTGCTCGTTTAACAACCGATAGAATTTGTGTTTTATCTACAGGTTTAGAAATATATTCAAAAGCATGATAACGAATGGCAGATTCTGCGCTGGATAAATTTGGGTTTCCGGTAACTAAAATTACTGGTAAGTTAATTTGTTTTTCTGCAATGAACTTTGTAAAATCGATACCTGACATTCCCGACATCAAAATATCTGAAATGACTACAGAGAATGTTTCTCCTGCGGATATTCTTTGAATTGCTTCTGTAGCGGATTCTGAAAGTTCGATTTGATATCCTTCGCGCGAGAGAACTCGTTTTAAGGCAATTCGAATGTCTTCTTCATCATCTATAATTAAAATTTTATCCATTATCATCCGTATGAGCAGGAAGGTAAATTTCTACCTTTGTCCCTGTTCCTTCCTTTGTTTTAATATAGATTTCTCCACCATGTTCAGCGATGATCTTTTTTGAAATCGAAAGTCCGAGTCCAGTTCCTTGTTTATTCCTTCTCGTTGTAAACAAAGGTAAAAAAACTTTTTCTAAAGTATCATCATCGATTCCTGGACCATTGTCCTCTACTGAAAAGACAACCCACTCTTTTTTTTGGTTTTTTATTAAATCGATACCCAATTCAATTTTTGGAAATTGCCTTACCTTATCCATTTCTGAAAGTGCATTGATTGAGTTTACCACACAATTGATTAATACTTGTTCAATTTCTTGCCAACGAACAAAAATTCCTGGTAAATTTGGTCCGGCATGCCTAGTAAAACTAATGTTTTTTTTTCGACAACTGACTTCTACTAGTTCGCTTGTTCTTACCAAAATATAATAAGGAGAAACAAAATCACGATTAGGACTCTCCATCCTTCCTAAATCAAGTAAAGCTTTTACTAAATCTCGAATGCGTAAATTGGCAGACTCGATTTTTTTTAAAATATTCCTTCGTTCGTTAGGATCGGATTCATCTACGGTAATCAAATCCTCCAAATACAAAAGTGCACTTTGGAGCGGATTGTTAATTTCATGCGCAAGGCCAGCGGCAATTTCTCCAATACTTGCAAATTTCATTGATTCGATCAGTTGACGATCCATCTGTTTTGCTTCAGTAATATCGGAAAATACCAACATTATCTTTTTATCATTGGGATCATATCGTCTAACTGGAATAAAGCGAATTTCAAAAGTCCGTTCTTCACCGAGAAGTAAATACTCGAATTCTGTAGTTTGGACATTTTGACTTTCAATTGCTAAATCCAAAACTTCTAATAATTTCTGTTTCATTTTTTCATCAAAAAAATGGAAAATATCTTCCCCAACTTCGAATGCAAATACTTGGAATAGTAAAAATTTAAAAATAGGAGCAATTTCTAAAATTTTTGCGTCTTGGTTAATGATCACAAAACCATTGTTCATGGTGGCAAAAAAGGTTCTTAATTTATCTTCTCCATATTTAAGAATTCTTTCGGCATTTTGTAACTCTGAAAGATCCAGAAGGAGAATTGTGATTTCATTTGGTTTATTTTGTTTAGTCGTAATGAAACTTTGTAATTGAAAACTTACCAATTTACCTCGCTGAGGTTGGAATTCAATCATCCGTTTTACATTATGTTTTAAGATTTCATTTTTAAAATTTTCAGATAAACAAAGTACATCGAAAGCATTGTAAGAATGAATTTTATCAGGTGATAGTTGAAAAAAATGGATCAAACGTGAATTTGCATAAATGATATTTCCGTTTAAGTCCGCTTGGAGGAATGGAATTTCAAGATGGTCAATGATCTCAGAATTTTCTTCTGCATACTCATGATTCCAGTTGATAGTTATGGAATATATTTCTGTGTTTGAATCAAAAAATTCTGTTAACGAGGAAAAATGAACAGAAACGGCAATCTTTTCTAAATTTTCATTTTTTAAGAACCATTTGTAATCACTTTTTGATTGAGGGTGTGTATGGATTTCAGAAATTAAAAGATCATAGTCATAAAAAAGATTTTGGATTTCCAAAGTTTTTTGATTCTTAAGTTCCAATCGTTCCTTTGTGTTTTCATCTACATAAAGAACTTGTTTTGATTTAAGATCGACGAAAACCAATCCATTCTGGGAATGGGAGAGTAGCTGCGATAGCCTTTCAATTTTTGAATTTAACATTATGATAAAATTTTTTTACCGAAGCTTATTTCGAAATTATCAGTCCCAGAGACGTAAATCAATGAAAAATATGGGGGGAAAACCCTGTTTCGTTGCTATGGGCGGACATAAAATTTTCTATTGGAAATTTGGAAATGGGTCAAAAAAGCCCATAGTTTTTTTCCACGGATTACTTGACGAAAGTTTCGGATTTCGTCGAGTCGTCAAAGAATTGTTAAACGATGGTCATCCACTTTATGTTTTTGATTTACCTGGTTATGGGAATAGCAAACTCCCACTCATTAAATACTTATATCAAATCGATGTTTGGGCAGATTTACTTCTCGAGTGTTTCGAAAAATTGGAGTTGGAAGAAATTTGTCTTGTTGGTCATTCCATGGGTGGCCTCACCTCTCAACATTTAGTTTTAAAAGATTCTCACAAAAGAGTCCAAAAACTGATCCTTCTAGCCCCTGGTGGAATTCCACATCCCGAACGTGAAAGGATGCGTAAAATTCTATTTCCTAAAACAGAAAAACAAGTGGTATTGTTACTTCGTTTTCTTTATGGAGAAGAATTTCCTGAACCCGGGTATTTATTTCGTCATACACTTGTTACTATTTGGAATGAAAAACCTAACGAATTCCTGCAAGAAAATACACTAAGGCGGGAAAATGAGATTTTTTTTGATTCAAAAATGAAGGGAATACAAATTCCTACTTTAATTTTGGCGGGTGCCGAGGATGAAATCACACCACCCTTTATGATGAAAAAAATGAAATCTTATATTAAAAAAAGCAAATTGGTTTGGATTCCCAAAGTTAGGCATGCAATCCATCTAGAGAAACCAGATGTAGTTGCGGAAAATATCCGAATATTCTATAATACTTAATTAATCACCATCATCGCCAATCGCATCTACAGGGCACATAGCCATTGCTGCTTTTGCCTGTTTTTCCTCGACCGGGGAGGTGGGCTGTTTTTTGAAGAAAATATGACTTTCGTCGTCACTATATTGTAATATGTCTGGGGCTTCTTTTATGCAGTCATTACAGGGAACACAGGTCTGATCGACATAGTATTTCCCTGGTACATTCTCGGGTTGTTTGCTACTTTTATCTGCCATAGAGTATTTTTACTTTTTAACAGACCCCCCCTTATAAAATAAAGCATATATGACGAAAAAGAACATCCTCATCGTAGAGGATGAACCCTTCCTTGGACTCAACATCAAACAGAAAATCGAATCTTTCGGTTTTCATGTGATTGCTGTTGTACCTTCTGGGGATGAGGCCTTCCAAATTGTTTCGGAGAAAGTTCCGGATCTAATTCTAATGGATATCAATTTGGAAGGTTCTTTGGATGGAATTGAAACCGCTGAATCTTTACGAGAGCAGTTTTCTGTTCCGGTTTTGTTTCTGACTGGTTTTTTGGATGAGACCGCAAAACACCGAATCAATCAAAATCCTTCTTATGCCTATTTGATGAAACCTTTCACCACCGACCAATTGAAAGAAGCGGTTTCAGGTTTTACCGCCTAAGACTTTTTTCCTAGCCTTTCCATTCCCATCGTATCAAAAATTCCCTGTTCCCATCAGCACCTTGGATGGGAGACTCCACTAGTCCTAAAAATTTTAGTTTTGAATCTAAATTTTTAATCTTACGCCAAACTGACCTTATCACATAACCAATATGATGCGAATCTTTTAGAACACCTTTATCTAATTTGGATGGATGAACTTCAAATTGGGGTTTGAATAAGGAGATCCCTTGCCAAATGGTTTTGGGACTCGATTGAAAAAGAGAAACGAGCGAACCAAAAACGGGAACAAGGGAAATAAAACTCAAATCCATGGTGATCCAAGTTTCCTCTGTTAAAGGTTCTAATTGGGGAAGGGTAAGGTCTTTTAAATGGGTTCGGTCAAACACTGTGACTTTTGGATCGTTGGCAATTTTTTGTGCCAATTGACCGTAGCCTACATCCACAGCGATGACTCGTAAGGCACCTTTCTCCAAAAGAACCTGGCAGAATCCTCCTGTGGACGAACCTAAATCAATACATGTTTTGTTTTGGACATTGGCTGTTGGAAAAGAATCAAAAGCCCCAAGAAGTTTATATGCACCCCGGGAAACATAGGTTTTGATTTTTTCTTTGGTGCGAACAGTATCTTTTGTAGAAATGATCGTTCCGACTTTGGAAATGACCACATCATTCACAAGTACAGACCCAGAAAGGATTAACGATTGTGCAAATTTTAAATCGATCGCATAACCCTCGCGAACGAGGTATTCATCCAGTCTAATTTTTTCTTTCGGCAATGTATTTTGGTAATCCTAAAAAGAATTCATTGTTTAGGGACGATATGTTGGCAACAAGGGAAATCGCTTTGGTGACAGATTCATCTCTGAATCTTTTGGTAGTTTCCATTCCATAAAGGCTAGGATAAGTTAATTTGCCAGCTTTGGCATCTTTTCCAGGAGTTTTCCCGAGATCTTCGAGGTTTCCTTCTACATCCAAAATATCATCGGTAATTTGGAATAATAATCCAATTTCCTTCGCATAACTGGAAATTATGGACTCTCTTTCTTTCCAATCGGGTCGGAGTCGATTTCCTAGTAGGAAGGATGCTTCAATGAGAGCTCCGGTCTTTTTTGTATGGATGGAAGAAAGTTTGGATTCCTTATCTGTGACGCTGGAATTTTTTTCTTCTTCGATGTCTTCCATTTGTCCCAGGATCATCCCATTCATTCCAGCCCCTTTATGTAGGATTTGGATGGAGTCTCGAATGGCTGCGGAGTCTGTGTTTTCAAATAAAGATAAAAGATAAAAACTCAAAGAGTTTAGTGTGTCACCCGCAAGGATGGCTGTGGCTTCATCAAATTGGATGTGGCAAGTAGGCATTCCGCGTCTTGTGTCATCATTGTCCATTGCTGGTAAATCATCATGGATGAGAGAATAGGTATGAATGCATTCTACAGCAAGGGCCGCTAAATAAACAGAGAGATGTTCATTTAAATTTGGTTTTGTTGGGATTTGGGAGGGATCAAAAAAAGAATTGAATACAAAAATTGGTCGGATTCTTTTCCCACCAGCTTTGAGACTATACAAACAAGCATCTGTTATGCGAGTGCGCGGTTGGAACAATTCTTCGGTATAAGATTCAAAAAAAGAATCAAAGAGTTGTTTGGAGTTTTTTAAAATATCAGAAAAGTGAATGGGCACGGGAAAAAGACCGGTTCTCTTTAAAGAACCGATCGCTTGTTTGGTTCGAACTTAGTTAAGTTCATACCCTTTGAAGAAAAACGCAATTTCTTGGAGTGCGTTTGCTACAGAGTCAGAACCGTGAACTGCATTTGCTTCTTTGCTTTCTGCAAAGAGTGCACGAATGGTTCCCGCTTTTGCTTCTTTTGGATCAGTGGCACCAATTACATCTCTCCAATGAGCTACGGCGTTGTCTCTTTCAAGAGCGCAGGCAACGATCGGACCAGATGCCATGTATGTGCAAAGGTCATTGTAAAATGGACGAGCTGCGTGAACCGCATAAAATTGTTTAGCGTCTTCGAGGCTGAGTTTTAGGAATTTCATTCCTAGGATTTTAAATCCTTCTTTTTCAATTCTTTGAAGGATGTCACCGATGTGTTTGTTTTTCACAGCATCGGGTTTAAGCATAATAAAAGTTCTTTCCATATCTCCAAAAGCATGGAGAAACCGAAAAAAGCAATCGAATCTTTAGGTGCCTAAAAAACGAACTAAAAGAAATGAAGTTGGGAGAAGATCCATTTTCTCAAACCCCATTTCTTCCCAAACATTCAGATCAATGAGAATCAATGAATACCCAGTGATTTTGTTTATGGAGATGGGATAGGGATTTAGATCTGTTTCGGGTTGTACTAGGTCTTCCACCTTGATTTTGTTCGACTTCATTCCTTTGAGGGATGTTAGTTTTTGAGCAAAACCAAGGATGGGATCTTTTTCCCCTTTGTAGAGGATGGCGACTTTTTCTACAGATTCGAGGCCCATGTCTATTAAAACCCCAACAGTTGCCGGACAGTAATTGAGGATTCCTTTGATTTTTCCTCCCGTATAACTGCGAGAAAATAGCGGTTTGGCAGCACCGATCAGTAAAATATCTGTATGTTTGATTTTGGCAAAATTGACAATTTCATAAGTGACATTGTCTGTGATCCGATATTCTGTTTGGACTTTTACTCCCAAACTAGAACCCGTTTGGCGAATGGCTTCAAAACTTGCATCACGGTAACGACGAATTTCTTCATTGGAAAGTGAGTCGTTAGGTGAAATGTGGAGGGCAGTGATTTCTAAATTTTTCTTCTGGTTTCCAGTCAGAGAATAAGCAAATCGAACCAAACTTTTTCCCATTTTTTCTTGAGCAAAAGCAACTAACACCCGCAACTTGTGATCAACGGGTTTTTCGGAAACAGTTCGTTTTTCTGATTTAGAAAAAAACTTTTGAATCCCATCTAAAAGTGGGCCTGTCGAAAGAGTGGTTACAAGTGCCATTAACACAAATACTGCAAAAATCTCGGGACTTAAAATTCCCAAATCATATCCAATATTGAGAACCACAAGTTCCATAAGACCGCGAGTGTTCATAAGAGCACCGATAGAAAGGGCATCTTCCCAGTTGGATCCGGAAACTTTGGCGGCAAACGCACTTCCCACAAATTTTCCAACAACCGCCACTATGATGACAAGACCAAACACCAACCAAAGGTGAGATCCATTGAGGAGTCCAATCTCTGTTCGAAGTCCTGTGATCACAAAGAAAATCGGGAGAAACAAAATGACAGCAATATCTTCTATTTTTTCTGCGATGAGTTTTTTAAGATTTCCTTCTGCTGGCATAATCACACCTGCAAGGAAAGCTCCAAATAAAGCGTGAATTCCTATGACTTCTGTTGCAAGAGAAGATAAGAATAAAATCATTAAGATGAGGGCAACAGCTGTTCTTGTTAAATTTTCTCTGGAGATATATATGGATCCTAATCGTTTGAGAAAGGGAGCCACTAGATAAATCATTGTTAGGATGTATGCAAAAGATAACCCAACGGTGAAAAGGGCCGTGTTGAGATTTCCGGCTTTAGAGATAGTAACAATGATTGCAAGTAAGATCCAAGCGGTGATATCATCGGCGGCAGCACAAGTGAGAACCATCGCGCCAAGAGGTGTCCTTGTAAGATTTCTTTCTTGGAGGATTCTTGCGAGGACTGGGAAAGCAGTGATACTCATGGCAATTCCCATAAAAAGGGAAAAAGATAAAAAACCTACATTCTCCGGTGCATAGTCTGTATAAAAATAATAAGCCAAAATCATCCCTAAGAAAAAGGGGAAAATGATACTGGCATGGCTAATCACAATGGCGGAGTGTGCTTTGTTTTTTAAAACGGATAGATCAAGTTCCATCCCGATGATGAACATAAATAGAACCAAACCAATTTGGCTTAGTGTTCCGAGAGTGGGAAGGCTTGCTGGTGGAAACAAAAATCCCATAGTTTCTGGGAAGTAATAACCAAGAAGTGATGGCCCAAGTAAAATACCTGCAACAATTTCTCCCATCACCGAAGGTTGTTTGAGTTTTCTAGAAAAAACATACCCAACAAATCTTGCGGCCCCACAAACAATGATGATTTGAAGGAAAAGGAGTGCTAAGGGGTGATGAAAGCGATTGAAAAAGTTTTCCGCATCTAGATGTTCATTGGAAATAGGGAGAATATTTTTTGTGACTTCGAGTAAACTCCCTGCTTGCAAAAGATAATAGCCAAGAGAACCAAACAGTAGTATGGTGAATCCATAAAAAAAAGAAGAACGCGTTTTCATAGAATCCTCAATTTCTCCTTAAACGGAGAATTTTTTGGTAAGGGCTTCGCCCACAATGTCTGGAACTTGATTGGATACAGCTCTTCCATGTCTTGCTACTTCTTTGACGATTGTCGAGGACACAAAAGAGTATTCATTGTCCGCCATCAAAAAATAAGTTTCGATTTCAGGTGCTAATTTTTTGTTCATAAGTGAAATCGCATATTCGTAGTCAAAATCTGTCACCGCACGAAGACCTCGTAATATGACTCTTGAATTCTTTTCTTTACAATAGTCTACAGTAAGGCCTTCGAAGGTATCGATTTTGATTTTGTCCCAACCCTTAAAAACCTTTCCAATCATTTCGACTCGTTCTTCAGAAGAAAAAAGGGAGGTTTTTTTCGAGTTAATTGCCACAGCAATGATGATCTCTTCGAATAACGGATGAGCTCGCCGTATGATGTCGAGATGACCGTTTGTGAACGGATCAAAAGAACCTGGATATACGGCGATATTTTTCATCTTATTTGTTTACCCTTGCCCACTCTTTCATAGGCAGACCGTAAAGGTTGATAAATCCTTCGGCATCATATTGGTTGTACAATTCTTCTTTTTCAAATGTAGATAGTCCTGCATTGTAAAGAGATTTGTTGGATTTACGTCCCACAACTGTACAACTTCCTTTGTACAATTTAATTCGTACGGTTCCATTCACATATTTTTGAGTGTAGTCCATATAAGCACGTAAAGCATTCATTTGGTTGGAATACCATTGGCCATTGTAAATGTAACGAGCAAACTCTTGGGAGAGTTCATCTTTTTTGTGTTGGGTGTCTCGATCGAGAGTGATGGATTCTAAATCGCGGTGTGCAATATGTAGGATAGTTCCACCAGGAGTTTCATAAACGCCTCGAGATTTGATCCCAACAAGTCGGTTCTCTACGATGTCCACTCGGCCCACTCCGTTTTTTCCACCTAATTCATTTAAGGTTTCCATCACTTCGAGTGGGTTTAGTTTTTTTCCATCGATAGCAACACAGTCTCCATTTTCAAAATCCAATTCTAAATAGGTTGGTTTGTCTGGCGCTTTTTCAGGAGATACGGTTAAGATAAACATATCTTCTTTAGGTTCGTTGTATGGATCTTCTAAAATTCCACCTTCAAAAGAAAGGTGCATTAAGTTTCTGTCCATGCTATATGGTTTAGCAGCTGTTACAGGAACTGGAATTCCTTTTTTCTTTGCGTATTCAATTAGGTCTGCACGCCCACCAAAATCCCATGTTCTCCAAGGAGCAATGATTTGTAAGTTAGGCGAAAGTGCTTTGAAGGTTAATTCGAATCGAACTTGGTCATTTCCTTTTCCTGTAGCACCGTGAGAGAAAGCATCAGCTCCTTCTTTGTTTGCCACTTCTGCCATTGCTTTGGCAATGAGCGGTCGAGCCAGAGAGGTACCGAGTAAATAACGCATTTCATAAATTGCATTTCCGCGAATCGCAGGGAAAATAAAGTCTCGTGCAAATTCCAAACGTAGGTCTTGGATGTACACTTTGGATGCTCCGGTATTTTTTCCTTTTTCTTCTAGGCCTGTGAGTTCTTCTTTTTGACCCACATCGGCACAAAAAGCAATGACTTCACAACCGTAGGTATCTTTCAACCAAGCAAGGATGACGGAAGTATCGAGTCCACCGGAGTAAGCGAGAACGATTTTTTTGGGAGCAGATTTCTCTTTCATAGAATAAGGTCAAAATAAAAGAAAAAACTAAGAACACAATTAAATATTGTCTGAAACGAAGTTGTGTTGTAGATTTGGTGGATGCGTTTTCCCGTTTCTTTTTCTGTTTTTATAAGCATTCTCATTTTTACGATCCATTGCCAAAAGCAAGTTGTACCTCAAGAGGAAATCTCCAAAAATATTCCCAGTCCAAAGGTATACATTCAAAAAGAAGGATTGGGAAAACGGGGAAGTTTTGTAGGGATGGAACCCTATCTTAACCAGTACAGTTACGCAACAGACGAAAGTTTTTATTTGGCTTTGAATGAATACTTCCAATTGGCAAAAGAAAACGAACTACTATTTGTGGATCGGAGCATCATTGTCCTACCCGAATACATTGGAACTTGGCTTGTTGCGACGGCCGAAGACAAATCCATTTTCCAGGTGAAAACAATCCAAGAAGCAATGGAAGTTTTGGTAAAACAAAACCTGGGTTCTTTCCTTTGGCATTATCTCTTTAGCAATTCTTATTCAAGTGACACATTAAAAGAAACACTCTTTCGTATGAAGGCTTGGCAAATGACTGACAGATACCAATCTGTTTTTGCAAGACTTGCTCGTGAGTATCGAGTTTCCATCCTGGCCGGTTCCATTGTACTTCCTCATCCCAAAGTCATTGAAGGAAAAATCACTCCTACAGATGGGCCTTTGGAAAACGTAAGTTTTTATTTTCATCCGGATGGCAGAGTGGATGACAAAATTGTAAGGAAACTTTTTCCCATAGTAGACGAGAAAGAATTTTTAAGCGAAGGTAAACTTGATGAGAATCCAAGTTACCAAACTACGCTTGGGAAACTATATACGATGGTTTGTGCCGATTCTTGGTTTCCAGAAGTATATAAGGAGTTTAAAAAATCAGAATCGGAACTCCTTGCCGTTCCTTCGTTTGTATCACCTGCGGATGCTTGGACTACTAAATGGCAGGGTTACAACGGTTATGCGAATCCAAAAGATGTCGATTCCAAAGACATTGGTGTTATTTCCGAACGAACGGCTTGGAAAAAATATGCGATGAATGGTCGCCTGAAAGATCCAAAGGTAAAAGCAGGTATCAATGTATTTTTCCGAGGTGAAATTTGGGATTTAGCTGCCAGTGGGGATGCTTTCCTAAATCTCGGAGGAAAACCAGTTTCGAATGTTGTGAAAGAAGAAAAAAACCAAGGAAGAATCTATGTACTCTATCTCTAGAAAGTCCTTTTTGGCTCTATTACTTTTTTGTGCGGGTATTAAATCTAAGATCCGTTATTTCTATTTTAGTGATTCAGAAACGAAAACGGTGACTGCTTTTTCAGAGGTAGTGCTTCCTGTCTCTGAACCGGGAATGCCCAGTTTGGAAGAAGCAAATGTTATGCGAAGATTGGACGAAGAGTTGTATTTTGTTTCCGAAGAAATCCAGGAAGACTTTCATTCGGCAGTGATGGTTTTGGAATACCTTCCTATTTTTTATGGATATTTTAGTTTTTTTTCAAGTCTCTCTCTG
The DNA here is from genome assembly GCF_004770765.1 of Leptospira noumeaensis. Classification (NCBI taxonomy): domain Bacteria; kingdom Pseudomonadati; phylum Spirochaetota; class Leptospiria; order Leptospirales; family Leptospiraceae; genus Leptospira; species Leptospira noumeaensis. Next base: position 770,010 of record NZ_RQFK01000026.1, read on the forward strand.
GAAAAACGCGAAGAACTTTTGACGCGATTGGCAGAGACAGATTCGGATATCGTTCGTGCTGTGGTTGGAAATTTAAAACTTTTGGTTTGTTTGGTTTACTATGGTCACAAATCTACTTGGGAGCAAATATCTTATCCAGGCCCTTTTGGGAATCCTCCTGAGAAATGGAGCGAATCCAGAATCCGCTACCAAAATTTGGTGAATGGAAAGGAGATTTAAGATGAAATCTGGAATTTATCGTGATTACAAAAGTTATGCGAAGAATGAAACCATCCTTGTTGATGTAGTGGTAATTGGTTCTGGATGCGGTGGGTCAACTATGGCCTATGAACTTTCCAAAAAAGGAATCAAAGTGGCCCTTATCGAACAGGGCGGAAACTATCATACAGGAACCTTTGATAACCATGAACTCAATATGGGTGGCAAAGTTTCAGCAGAGAGAAATTTTCATACCACAGCAGATGGTGGGATCAACCTTGTGTATGGAAATAATTTGGGTGGGGCATCGGTTCATTATTGGGCTGATAGTTACCGCACACCGGATGACCGGTTGTTATTATGGAATCGTAAGTACGGAATCGAAAATCACCTTCCCGAAGATTTACATTCCTATTGGCCGGAATTGGAAGCTGACCTTCATGTAACCCCAGCGGGTGAAGAATCTTTTAATCCGATGAACCGACTGTTTCGTAGTGCCTCACAAAGATTAGGTTGGGAAGGTCATTCCGTCCCACAAGCTAGAAAAAACTGTCAGAAGTCCGGACATTGTATGCAAGGATGTATGTTTGGAGCCAAACAGTCCCAACTTGTAACTCATATCCCAAGAGCCGTTCAATTGGGTACAGATGTTTATACTGATCTTCGTGCGGAAAAGTTAGTGATGAAAGGACAGAAAGTTGCCGGACTCGAAGCTGTGGTGATTGATAGAAGGACACTTCGACCTACGGCCACAAAGGTAATTTTCCAATCCAAAGCAGTTTGTGTTTCCGCAGGTGGATTTGGAAGTTCAACTTTTTTACTTCGTAATGGTTTAAAAAAAAGGTTACCTGCACTTGGTGAGTATTTAGCAATCAATCCATCTCCCATGGTACATGCATTATATGAAGAACCCATCATCCAATGGAGAAACATTCCTGCAGCATATGGAGTGGAGGACTTTCGTTTGGCTAGATACCAAAATGGAAAGTACAAAGAGGGTGGGTATATGCTGATGCCAAACCAATTGCAACCGGCCACTCTTGCGGCCCTCGTCCCTAGTTTTGGAAAAGATCATTATTCTTATATGAAACAAATGGAACATTTAGGTGGAACCATTGGATGGATTGATGACGTGGACGGGGAACTTGGTTCCATCGAAGTGGATCTATTTGGAAAGAGAAAAATCAATTACCCTTTTGGAAAGGTCACCAAACAAATCTTTAGTGATCTCACATACAAACAAATGAAGTTAAATTTTGAAGCAGGTGCCAAAGAAGTATTACTTGCGGGTATGAAACTTCGCAAATTCTCCAAATTACCTAAAAAAGAAGAAATTGATTCTCTGGCATGGAGGCCTGCGGAATTTCCAATGGCGGCTCCCCATCCTGCGGGCGGGTGCCGGATGGGAAAATCGATTGAAAATTCTGTTGTGAATTCTCGCCACCAAGTGCATGGATTTGAGAACCTGTTTGTGGCAGACTCTTCTGTTTTTCCTACAGGAGTAAGTGTAGATCCTAGTTTTACCATTATGGCTTTTAGTAAAAAAGCCTCAGAGTTTGTAATGGATGTTATGTGAGATTTTTATTTCTAAAAACTGCTACGGTTTCTACGTGGTCAGTTCTTGGAAACATATCCACAGGTTGGACGGAATTTAAAAAGTATTGTCTTGCGAGAAGGTTTGTGTCCTCTCTTAGGCTCACTGGATCACAAGATACATAGACTATTTTTTTAAAACCCATTCCTAAAATGGTTTCTGCCACTTCGACACCGAGTCCTGTGCGCGGCGGATCCAGTACTAAGGTGTCATAGTTTTTTCCAAATAAACTTGGTAATACTTCGGCCACTCTACCTTTGCGAAACCGTACATTATGTACCTTATTATACTTAATAGATTCCAAGGCTGTTCTATGAGAATTGGGATTTTCTTCGATTCCCATCACTTCTTTACAATTTCCTGAAATCCAAAATGAAATGGTTCCAATCCCTGAATACGCATCAATGACACGGGATTCTGGTTCAATTTCATCCAAAACCAAATTATACAAACTTGGCGTTTGGATGGGGTTTACTTGTAAAAAAGTAGAAAGGCCTACGCGGAATTTATGTTTTCCAAAATGTTCGTGGATGTATGGTCTACCCCATAACAAATGTTCTTCGCGACCTAGTGCCATGGTGGTGTGTTTGGTATTGATGTTTTGGATGATACCAACTATTTTACCAAACTTTCCCGTTTTACCAATTCGGTTTTGAATGGCAGTGTGGAGTCTTTTGGAAGCATCTTTTGCGTGTGGAATATCTTCTTTCGCTGTAACAATTCCTAAAATGATTTCTCCGGTAGAAAAAGATTTTCTTGCCACAAGGTATTTCATCATTCCGCGTCTAGATTTTTCGTTATAAGGAAGGAGTCCTTCTCGCCTAGCCCATTGTTTGACGGCCAGTGCAATTTCCGTAAGACCTGGATCTTGGATATCGCATTCGGTTTGGTCTAGGACAAATGTGGATTCCTTATTAAAGAGACCCAAAGTAAGGAGAGTTTTGTTTCCAATGATCCTTCTTCCGAAAGGAAGTTGGATTTTGTGACGGTATTTCTCAGGAGAAGGGCTTGGAACAATGGTACGAAATTCTAAGTGGCGATATGTTTTAAAAAGTTCTTTGATGTTTTGTTCTTTTTTACGAAGTTCTTTGGTGTAATCAATGTCTAGATAATTACAACCACCACAGGTTCCGAAGTGGGTGCAGATTTTTGTACCGGGATTGGTTTGTGTCATAATGGATTTCCGGTTCCTACAAGTTCGGAGATATTGGAGAGTTTCTTTTCTTTGATCACTTTGTCGAGATAAGAACAAATTTGGTAAGGAAGAAATGGTCCTTCGTAGATATAACCTGTATAAATTTGGATGAGGTTGGCTCCGGCTTCGATCATACGTTTTGCTTTTTCACCTGAGTCGATTCCTCCCACTCCGATGATAGGAATTTGTCCTTTTAGAGTTTTGTAAGCAAGGGATACAAAGTGAAGGGATCTTTCAAATAGTGGTGCACCGGAAAGTCCACCTTCTTCTGGATTGGTTTCCCCGAGTACCTCTTTGTTTAGTGTGGTGTTAGTCAGTATGACACCATTAATTTTATAATCCAAACATACTTTTAGATTATCGACTAACTCTTCTTCTGATAAGTCGGGAGCAAATTTTAAATACAAAGGAATGGGAAATTTGTGATCAAAAGCAGAATGGATTCCTTGAATGAGATCAATTAAAGTTTTTTTGGATTGGAGAGAACGTAATCCCGGAGTATTGGGAGAGCTGATATTAATGACAGCGTAATCTCCATAAGGAACCAACTTCTTTAGTGTATAAACATAATCACCAACAGCATTTTCTAATTCAGTGACTTTGGATTTACCAGCATTGATCCCACGGATTCCATTTTTTCGTTGGTTCTTTAAATTGGATTCGGCGATATCTGCACCTGGGTTATTGAATCCCATTCGGTTGATGAGGGCTTTGTGATTTGGATAACGAAAGAGTCTTGGTTTGTCATTGCCTGGTTGTTTTTTGGCAGTGATGGTTCCCACTTCGATGAATCCAAATCCCATATGAATCATTGTAGGAAATAGTTCTGTGGTTTTGTCAAAACCTGCAGCAAGTCCTAATGGATTGGGAAAATGGATCCCTTGGATGGTTTGTTCCAATCGTTTGGATTTGTATTGGAATAGGGAACTAAGGGTTTTATGGAAAAAAGGGATTTTTTGTGAAAGAGAAAGGAAAGTTGCCACCAAATGGTGTGCAGATTCTGGATCTAAATGAAAGAGAATAGGTTTGATGATGTGATTGTATAACAAAAGGAGAACCCTATCGTTGATTCTTTTTTCACGCTCTTTTCTTACAATTTCTTTCCGAAAATAGCGTTCTTTCAGAGACTCATTATCAGGACTTTACTGAATGACAATTAATTCTTCATTTCCTCGAATTTGGCAAAATCCTTCCGACTTTCCGGCGGATGTTGTTCTCCGGGAATTGGAAAACCTACTCAGATCCAATCCGGATTTTTGGCTTAAAATCAATAAAGAAGGAATCATTGTAGATTATAAATCTTCAAGGTTTGTGAACATTGGAGATAAACCAGAAACCTTACTTGGCAAACATATTGATGTGGGTCTTCCTCCTTACTTACGTGAAATTGCAACAGAAGCCCTTGCTTATTTATCTGAGAAAAAAAGCCAAGTGTTTTGGAAAGAGTATTCTTATGGTATAGAACCAAACATACGTCATGTGGAAGTACGTTTTGTGGTTTTATATGAAGGTTACATCATGTCCAATCACCGGGACATTACAGAAAGAAAAAGATTAGAAAGTGCTTTTCTCGAAAGTGAGTCTAGATTTCTTTCCATGGCACAAAATGCTGCCGATTCTATTGTCATTATCAATGATGAAGGGATCATTCAGTTTTTTAATAAAACTGCAGAAAAAACATTCAGTTATGACCAAGAAGAAGTAATAGGAAAAAATATATCGCTGATCATTCCTGATGGATATAAAGGAAAACAAAATACCTTTCTGAAAAAATACAAAGATACTGAGTTTCAACATCTAATCGGCGTGGGAAGGGAACTTGTCGCACAACGAAAGTCAGGTGAAATTTTTCCTTGTGAATTGTCTGTAGGAGAATTTAAAACGAAATCTGGTAAAATGTTTACTGGAATTTTACGTGACATTAGCCAAAGGAAACTCCAAGAAGAAGAACTTTATCAATATAGAAATCATTTAGAGGATTTGGTAGAAAGCCAAACTATGGACTTAAAAATGTCCAAAAATATTGCAGAAGAAGCTTCTTATATGAAGTCGTTATTTCTCGCAAATATCTCACACGAATTAAAAACACCAATTCACGCCATTCTAAGTTACGCCGAACTTGGGGAAGAAAAATCAGCCACAGTTTCTCCAGAAAAAATTAAAGAATACTTCCAGATCATTGATTCCTCAGGAAAACGACTGTTAGGTTTGCTAGAAAACCTGTTAGATATTGCCAAATTAGAATCAGGCAAAATGCGATATCTTTTCGAAAAAAACTGCTTAAAAGAAACAACTAAATTTGTGATCAACGAAATGCGCTTAATTTTGGAAAAAAGAGGGATCACAGTTGTTTTAGTAGACAAGGAAGAACGTTGGGAAGCCGAGTTTGATTACGAACGGATCCAGCAGGTGATACGAAATATTCTATCAAACGCATTAAAATTCATCCCAAATGACACTAATATTGAAATTAGTATGGTTCGAAGAGAATTTATTCCGAGAAAAACTCAGTCGTATGTAAATGGTATCGGAATACAAATTCGTGACTTTGGGCCGGGAATTCCTCCCGAAGATTTGGATAAAATTTTTGAAAAATTCATCCAGTCCAAACAAGTGAAAGCAGGAACCAAGGGAACGGGCCTAGGTTTGTCCATTTCAAGAGAGATCGTAAATGACCACCACGGATTGTTGTATGCCGAGAACCATGAATCAAAGGGAGCTATTTTTACTATGTTAATTCCTTGTTCTCGCGAGGGTCTTCGATGATCAACCTACTAGCGGTAGACGATGAAATGATCAACTTGATGATCATTGATGAGTCTTTGTCTGATAAAGGTTTTAATGTTGTCAAAGCAAAAGATGGAGAAGAGGCCTTTCAAATCCTAAGCTCTGATGTTTCATTATTTCATGCCATTATTTTGGATCGACTTATGCCAAAAATGGATGGAATCGAACTTTTAAAAAAAATCAAACGATCTGAAAAGTATAAAGACATTCCTGTGATCTTTCAAACGGCTATGAGTTCTGTCACAGATATGACTGAAGGATTGGACGCCGGTGCTTTTTATTATTTAACAAAACCATATTCTCGAACTTTGTTAGTTCGGATTGTTCAAACAGCGGTAGAACATTTTATCAAACTGCAACGTGCGAAAGAAGACTTACACAAAGGGATGGGTGCACTTCGGCATATGATTACTGGAGAGTTTCGCATTCGTTCCATTCGTGAATCTCATGAGTTGGCGCCACTTCTAGCCAATGCTTGCCCTGATCCCGAACGTGTGTTAACTGGAATTATGGAAATTTTAAACAATGCCATAGAACACGGAAACTTGGGAATTTCTTACCAAGAAAAATCCGAACTCCATGATAATGATAAACTTATGGAAGAAATTTTTAGAAGATTAGATACTCCTGAGTTTAAAGATAAATTTGTAAAAGTTACCTTCGATAAAAATGAACATCATATAGAAATTCGCGTGAGTGACCAAGGTAAAGGTTTTGATTGGCAAAGGTATTTATCAGTGGAAGCAATGACAAAGAATGCTTTTAAAACCCACGGACGTGGGATTTTTATGGCACGTAAGTTGTCCTTCGACGATCTTTCTTATACCGATGAAGGTAGAACTGCTGTGATCCGAATCAACTTATCCAATAAACAAGGGAATTTACTTACCGACTTTCAAGAATAATTAAAGTTATAATAAAAACACTGATGGTTCTGCGAAATTATGAATGATTTGATTCACATAAATCTTTAGTTCTTGTTCCGTATGGGATGTGGCCACTCCGATGATGGAACATCCTGCCGCTTTACCTGATTGTAAACCTGCAAGGGAATCTTCGAAAACCACACAATCTTTTGGTGCCAGTCCTAATTCCTTTGCGCAGAGTTCATACACTTGTGGGTCTGGTTTGCCTTTTTCCACTTTTGATCCATCGATAATCACATCAAAATAATGTCTTAAAGATAGATTGTCTAAAGTAAAATCGACATTCATGGGAGGGGCGGAAGTCCCAAGGGCAATTTTTACATTTTGGGCTTTTAAAAAATCTAAGTATTCTACAAGCCCTGTATGGGGTTTCATTTCTTTTTTATATAAAGTTTGGTACCAACTTTCTTTTTCATCACCATACTCTTTACATTTTTGGTCTGAAATATTTCCAAAGATCATTCGAAATAGATCGGCATTGGTTTTACCATTGAAGGTATCGCGGTAAATTTCGGAGTTTAATGGAAAATTATATTTTTTTGAAAACTCCATCCATGCTTTAAAATGAAAAGTATGGTTATCAACCACAACTCCATCCATATCAAAAATAAATCCTTTATGTTTCATTTGAATTCCTTTCATATCCACTGACAAGCCCTGAAATAAAGTTTGGGATTTTGGTTTCAAATGTAAGTTCTTTTTTACTAAACGGATGAGTCAATTGAATGGAGAAAGAATGTAAGGCCATTCGCGGATAAGATCTTGTATCGTTTCCATACTTTGTATCACCCACAATCGGATGTTTTTTATCAGAGAGATGGACACGGATTTGATTTTTTCTGCCAGTTAAAAGTTCAATTTCTAATAAAGAATATAAGTTTGTTTCTTTTAAAACTTTGTATTTTGTTTTCGATAGTTTTCCAAGTTCAGGTTCGTCTGTGGAATACACTCGGTGTGCTTTTGATTCCACAAGATAGGATTGGATCATTCCAGACTTTTCTTTCCAATTCCCATGGCTCACGGCAAGATAGATTTTTTTAGTTTTGTCCCAGGATTCTTGGAGTGTTTGTTTTGCAATTTCTGTTTTTGCAAATACCAAAATTCCGGAAGTTTCTCTATCTAACCTGTGAACAATGAAGATTCTATTTTTGGATCTTTCGCTTCCTTTTTTCACATAATCCATCAGAGCCGCATAAGCAGTTTTTGATTTTTCGGATTCGGTAGCGATGGTTAAGAGACCTTGCGGTTTGTCTACAACAAGGATGTCTCTATCTTCATATAAAATGCTAAGGCCTTTCGGTAAAAATCGCGTATTTGTTTTTTGTTTCATTCTTTCTTTAGTAATTTTGATGGTCTTCAGGTTGTTTTATTTATCAGCCAATTCGAAAGCAAAATTTGTATTATTTTGAGATGCGATTGTTATTTACCAAGGTACGATATTTCCTCTGGGGCGCAGGATTAAAATTTCATTCCCAGAGGAAAGTGCCAATACTTCTCTTTGCTTTGGATGAACTGAAAAAAGATGTGGTCCATCAAATTCTTTTTGGTAAAACATCTTAGCTTGGATTTTCCAGATTAAACTACCATCTAACAAACTGATACGGTAGATATAATAATCACTAGTGCCGATGATGGCTGACTTCCCATCCGTATGGTATAAAATGTTAAAAATATTTTGTCCGTCGATTTGCGGTGAAATTCGATTTTGGATCTGCCAAGAGGAGTTTGGATCGACGGTATTTTTCCCTTCTCGACCAATCACTGGAAATTTGAAATCGGGTGTAGGAGCTGCCCAAAGAGTAGTGGCTAGAATTCCAAAAAGGAGAAGGTACTGACGCATCCACATGAGTCTAAGGAAGGATAGAAAACGGGTCAAGACTTGTCTATTTCCGAACGGGCAGAACAAAGAGTTTAGCTCAAAAAGAAATTAGTTTAATTTATTGAATAAATATCCGTTAAAACAGATATTGGTTTCCAAGGAAGCCGTACGACTTTGGAAGCAACTCTAGTGAATCATTATGTCCCCTTATTCCAACCTATCTTTTCCGTAGAAGAGCAGACGGTGGTTGCTTACGAATCGCTAGGTCGGAGTCGGGACGCGTCCGGCAATTTGGTTTCGATTCCTGAGTTTAGTGATCCTCATGTTTCCGCACTTCGGATGAGTGTCATCGACAGACAGTTGCTTGGGCTTGCCCTAACGAAAATCCAATCCACAAATGATTTGTTATTTGTGAACATGTCTCCTGACCAAGTGATTTTGGAATACGAAGAAAGCCGTTCGAATTCCTTACCCATTTCTGATTTAGTCAGTAGTTATGGAATTCCTCTGAACCGTATTGTGATTGAGATCACTGAAAAATCGGGAAGTTACGGGACCGATGTTTTGGCCGCAGGTGTTGAACTATTACGAGAACAAGGATTTGGAATTGCATTAGATGATGTTGGATCTGAATCTTCCAACTTGGAACGGTTAGGTGCTATCAAACCCGATATCATCAAAATTGATTTGAATTTATTAAAAAAATCGATCGAAAAAAGAGAATTCCAATCCATATTAGAATACTTAAAACAGATTTCCTTAAGTATTGGTTCTCAGTTATTATTTGAAGGAATTGAAACGGAAGAAGAATTGTACCGTGCTATTAGTTCGGGAGCAAGTTTATTACAAGGATACTTTTTAGGAAGACCCTCGGAACTAAATCATGATAAACAAAGTATTTGTGATACTGTGGTTCCACATCTACAATTGTATCATGAACAAAAAAGGAAAGAAGTCGCAATGGAGATTGAATTTGAAAAGAACATCAAACTCCAATTGAATTTACTTTCTTTAAAAACTTTAGTTTTAGAAAATCGAGTCATCATTGATCCACATTCCTTTTTTAAATTGGATCAAAAAATCCAACGTGTGTATATCACTGATTGGTTAGGAACCCAAGTTTCTCCTTACTATGTAAGAACCAATGAATTTGGATTTGTTGAGAATTTATCAATGTTACAGAAAAACTGGTCTTACATGCCATTTTTTTATAAACATGTGAAACAAGTGTTTCGCGATGCCGAAAACTGGCAGGTGAGCGATCCTTATTGGGATAAAGAATTAAAAAAGAACGTCATCGTATTTTCTAAAGTCAATGAACTAGGTTATTCATTTTTTATCGATGTTGTTTTGGACTGAGTTTGATGTCGTTGCATTTATGACATAGATTGGAAGTCTTTTGAAATCAGACCTTTTTTGATCTAAAACATAAAGTTTTCCCCAATGTATTTCCATTACCTAATACAGAATTCTCTTTTGATTTGTAAGAAGTATTGACGTTAAGCACTCGTGAATGTTCTCATTGCCACTCACGGGGAAAACCAATGAGTTACAAAAAAATGTCGTTACCGTTCTTAATCGGAATGGCCATCTTATCATCTCTTCTAATCTATTCTTGTTCTAATTCTAAATTAGGACCAAACGAAGCCAAAGACCAAAAAGGGAAAGTCATCGCCTTAATTCCAGAACCGGGCCAAGAACCAACCATTCAAAAAGAAATCAAAAGTCCCATCTCAGTATTGTTAAACGATGGTAAGTTAAATGTTTCTGGTTGGGCAAGGTATCCATACTTTCAAATTGATGAATCAAAAATAAAAGTAGATCCGAAACGATACAAACGTTGGGAACATTATACATTTTACAATGAGAAGTTTGGTGGTGCCATCACAGTCACTGACATTGGAAATTTAGCAATGGGCAGTGTGGAACTTTTGGATTTTACCACAGGAAAGGTTTTATTTTCCAAAACAGAATTGGTGAGACCGGGAGAAATCTTTTTTCCAACCAATACAACAGATCCTATTGAATTCAAAAAAGGGAATCAGTTCATTCGGATTACCAAACTAAAAGGAAAAAGAATCATCGAATATTCCATTGTCGGAGATTCTAATTCAGATTTTATTAAAGGAAATTTTGAATTAGAAGAAAAAGGACCAGAGGCACTTGCCGTCATCACTCCATTTTCCGAATCTACATTCTTTTATGAATACAAAATGCCTAGTTTAATTTGTAAAGGTTCCATCCAATACAACAACACCCAATACGAGTTTAATGACAAAAGTTATGCGGTGCTTGATTGGGGAAGAGGGACATGGCCTGAAAAAAATAAATGGTTATGGGCAGCAGGAGCAGGCCTTGTCCAAGGTGAGTTACTCAGTTTGAATTTGGGATATGGATTTGGAATTCCAACCAATGCCACAGAAAATGGAATCGTTTACAAAGGAAAGGTTCATAAACTAGATAAAGTCACTTGGAAATATGATATTTTAGACTATAAAAAAACTTGGAAATTTACGAGTAACGAAGGTCGTTTGGAATTAGAATTCACTCCAGTGTATCTATTATCTTCTGACATTGACTTAGCGGGAATGGTCGGATTTTTAAAACAATTGTACCAAAACTTTAGTTTTACAGAAATTTTAGACCTACTCAAAACAGAAGCTTACTTAAATAAAGTTTTTGGTCATTACAACGGTTATGTGGTATTGGATGATGGCACAAAACTTGAAGTAAAAGACCTTTCTGGTTTTGCAGAACAAATGTACCAAAAATGGTAAATCATTTCGTTTAACAAATCCCGTCCTCTATCTGGTTGATTTTTTAATTTCAACTAGATAGATGTTATACGCCATTTTCAAATTTAATTCACTATGCTATTAAAATATATCATCTTAACATTTAAAACATTTTCGATCTTCCCTCTGCACCCTTATTCATTATTAAAAAAATTTGATCTTAAAGAATATATTTCTATAATTTTCATTCTGTCCGCCTCAATTTACCTAAACATTTTTTTCTTGGTTAAATCCTTAGTAAAAATAAATGACTATAATGCTTTAAAAATGTTTCGCAAGAAAATACTTTAAAAACGGTAGCCACAATACTTATTTCCTAATACTCATTAGTAATAGCAGCAATGTTTTATAATTTCAATCCACAAATATAAATGCCTTTCTACTAACTCTCACTTAAATATATTGAAAACGGCGTATAACAGAGACTAACCGCTTCACTTCGGGACTTTCGCCCTCGTTCGGTCAACGACACATAGGCTTTTGTCACTCCTCTTGCTTACGCAAGCGTCGTGCCGATCCCTAACGTCCCGTCCGGGACTCAGGGCCAGCCTACGTCGGTTAGTCTAGTTCGATATACGACATGTTTGCAAAACTTTAAATAAATGACAAAAAAGTTTTTTGACAAATACGATATTCCATCGTATTGTAAATCGTATGAAAGTAACTGCAATTCTCCCTGATGATTTAATCAAAGAAGTTCAAAAATACACTGACGGTAAAAATATTACAGATTCCCTACAAAAGGCTCTTTCTGAATGGGTGAAGCTTGCTAAAGTTAAAAAACTGAATGAAAAATTAAGAAAGAAACCTCTTGAATTTGTTACCAATTTCTCAGCTGAAAAAGTTAGGAAAATCAATAGATTAAAATGATTTTAGTAGATACTTCTATTTGGATTGAATTTTTCAGAGGAAAAGAGCCTTTCTTTTCTAAATTAACGGGACTTATCGAAACTTCCGAAGTCATTGCCCATGAAGTGGTTTTTGGAGAAATTTTACAAGGTTGCAAAAATAAAACTGAGCATGAGTTCGTTTTGGATTATTGGGAAAATTTAAATAATGTTTTCTCTAACGGTGCCTTCATTAAAGCCGGAAGTCTTTCTTTTGATGAAAAACATTTTAAATATGGTATTGGAATTATTGATTCAATCTTAATTTACGAAACAAAAATGAGAAATTTAAAACTTTGGACTCTTGATAAAAAGATATTAAAGGTTCTTGAGTTGCAATATATTTATCAATAACAGCAACTAACTGCTGCGCTTCGGAATTTGCGCCCTCGTTTGGTCTGCGACACATAGGCTTCTGGCACTTCTCTTGCTTCCGCAAGTGTCGTGGCTGGTTCTTAACATCCCGTTCGGGACTCAGTGCCAGCCTACGTCGGTTGGTCTAGTTAGATAACCAATCAAAATCCAGATGCTGTGATCGCTGCCTTCGCGCAGGGGTTGTTGTTTGGATCACAAGTGTACATTTTGAATGTGAACGTATCGTTCGGGTTTGGTCTTTGCGAAGTAGATCCAAAATTACTTCCACTGGTAAATCCCAAATCGGAACAAGTGGAAGTGGAGACCGCATATTTTTTAACGTTAGTATTTAGGAGTCCACCAGCACCACCCGGCGGTGTATTAAAATAAGATGTGGATCCAATATTACCACCATTCAATTGGAAGGTATCATAACAAGTTCCCGTATAAGATCCGCCAAGATCGGCCACTTCCATCACCACCAAAGATTTGTTTCTATCCGGCACACCATTCAGTAAGTTATTAATTACAAGTGATGAGATCTCGTCTCGATTTTGTTCCTTCGATTGACAGTTCTCAAAAAGGTTAATAACCAATAAGACCATTAATAATTTTATCATTATATTCATTTTAAATTTCATTTGTTTCCTCTTAGTTGGGTCGATAACTGTAGGCTTCAGGAGAAACAACTCCGGTCCAAAAGTTGGCTTGTAATTGTAAGTAAACTCTTCTGTCATCAATTGGCATCGCATTTCCTGTGTTTGGATTCACATCAAATTGATTGCCAAGGACTTGGTAGTAAAGTTGTGCTTTAAAATGGTGTTTATCTCCGAACAAGTTAAGACCTGCCCAATACACTCGTAAAGAATCTGTAGGATCAACTTTCCCATTTCTATTAAAATCACCCTGGATGTATTCATACTTGAACACAGGCATAATGTAGTATTTATCCAAAAAAGGAATGTTATAACCGATGGTTCCATGATATCCAAATAAATCATTGGAAGCCGCTCCACCAAATGTAGTATAGGCGCCGGATAGATAAAAACCTTTGTAAGTAAAGGTACTGTCGTAAGTATGACCTACGAGTCCCATCTTTGGTCGACCCAAAGTAGGAACAGAATTTTGAACCAAAAAATTTGGATTTCCATTGGAATCTAAACTTCCACGGTCGGGATTTGCACCCTGTGCGGTTAACAATTGAATTCCACTGGTAGTTCCTGGAGTGTATTCAGGAACATAAAGCGCTGGTGTGATTAAGTTCTGTGTTTGTAAGTATCCAGCACCCACTGACCATTTCAATTCACGTTGGAAAATTTCTTCTCCTTCTTGCCAGTTCACCATCTTCCCATCAACTTCTCTTTTTAGCCCTCCAAATACATTCACTTGGGCACGAGCATAATAAATTGGTGAAGTGTTGACAGCACCATAGCGGTTAGCAGTAGTTAAATCCTGTCTCCTTCCGGTTCCGTAATCTCCACCACCACCTTTTCCGTTACTCATCATCAGTGAAACTTGTAAGTATCTTTCCCATTTGTGATCAATTTCTTTCAAAGGGTTTGCTTGGATCATCACTCCATGATCAAACTGAGGAATGGCATTTACGATCATACTGCGTTCTAAAGTCACAAAGTTTGCCGAAGACTGTAAATACTCTCGACTGAATTGTGTTGGCAGTTGTCCAAAGACAAATCGTAATCCTGCATAAGGAATTTTTGCAAAACCAAAGGCTTCATGAATATAACCACGGTTATCTTTTAACTTAGTGTTGGTTACATAGGTAGTTGTTGCTGGCCTACCATTCGAATCTAAATAATTCAAAGTGTTTGTAGTTTGCACCACATCGGTTCGATTGAGCATGTTTTCCAAACGAAGTTGGATATTGGTTCCCCACCAATCGTTTTCATATTGTGCCCCAAACCTTAGCCTACGAAAGTTCCAATCGACTGTGTTAAAATCGCGGTGTCCATTATTGAAGAGAGAATCTTCCGAACCAGATACACCACGAAACTGCAAACGACCATAAATCGTAAGTTTCTCTTTAGTTGTATCATCGGGTCTATGAGCAAAGGCATCTGGTAGGGTGGTTGAATTTCCATTTGAGAGAGGACGATTGTATTCCACCTTCACTCGGTTTGGTCCTGGTTTGGTAAAAATTTGTCCGGACTCTGTATCTTCATAGAGTTCTCGGTATACTTTCGCTTGTGGTTCCTTGGATTCCTTTTTATGTTCTTTGGTTTCTGCCGGAGCTGTAACCTGCGGAATCGGTTCTTTTGTTTGGCTTGGTTCTGGTTCTGCAGAAACCGCTCTCGCAACGATTAAGATGCCCAAGAGGGCTTTGATTATAGTCTTCATTCAGTTTGGTCACGACTGATTTGAATTGATTACAAACGGATGTTACCTTCCGATTGAATGTTTCAGTCTAGTTACAAACGTATTGAAGTATTGTTGGGTCTTGATGACGTAAGTGTTACAAAATGATTACAGAGACCCGAATCACCTTCTTTTTGCATATTTTTTTAGCAAAAACTCGGTTTGTCACAATTGGATTTGAGTTTTATGACAAAAGAATCACGATTTGATTCGCAAAAAATCTAGTTTTATTGATTTATATTTTGGGCGGATCCACCACCGGAGGAGCGGTGGCGGATCGGGCTCTACGTTCCAATCTTTCGCGAGGCGAAAGGATTTCCACTGCGATCCCTTCCGCTTCGAAACCAAATTTCCGGAACAATTACAATTGGAACTGGTCGCAAATCCCTTTCAATTTGTCTGCAGTATTGGAAAGATTTTTGGCAGAGGAAGACATCTCTTCGGCACCGGCAGCCGTGTTGATTGTATGTTCATTGATTTGTGTGATGACATCGGTAATTTCTCTTACAGCTCCTCTTTGTTCGTCGGCAGCCACTTTGATCTGGTCTGATTCCCCTTTGACGATTCCAGAGTTTTCCAAAACCGATTGGTTGATTTCCGATTGGGATCCCATAATGGTATAAAGAGAATCCATTGCTTCGGAAACTCCATTGATGTTTCTAATGATCTCTTGGATGAGAGAAGTGGAAGATTGGATGCTCTTCGCACCTCCATCCAGTTCCTTAGAGTTCTTGTTGATCATCTCCGAAATGGATTTGATGGAAGATGCAGTTCGAATCGAAAGTTTAGAAATCTCTTCAGCAACAACTGCAAATCCACGTCCCGCGTCCCCAGCACGAGCTGCTTCAATCGCTGCATTAAGAGCTAAGAGTTGTGTTTGGTCTGAAATTTCATTGATGATAGCGATGATGGCTTTCATCTCATCTGATGATTTCAGGATATTACTAATCATATCATTCATTCCTGTAAGAGACTGTTCCCCTTCTTTCGCTTGGTTGGAAATGGACTTCATTCTCACAAGTGTATGATCAATTTCATCAGCCACTTTTTTGACACTGTTAGCTAATTCTTGGATTTTAATTTGGAACTGAGAAATGTTTCTATGTTGGATGTCAATGGAACCAGTAATATTTTCCATACTGGCAGACATTTCTTCTACAGTGGCTGACATCTGTTCGGTGGAAGCGGCGGTTGCTTGTGCTCCTCCGGAAAAACTATCAGAACTAGAAGAAAGTTGTCCAGCACTGGAAGCAAGTTCTTGAGAGATAAACTGAATCTCTGATATGATCTTTCGTAGACTGACTAAAAAAGAATTTGTATCACCGCTCAGTTCTCCAATCTCATCATTATGTGAGATCGCTAATGATTGGCTCAAATCTCCAGCAGACATTTTTTTCAAAAGATCTCTGAGTCCCGAAATTGGTTTTAACCTTTTTGTGATCAAACGAGAAAGAGCAAAAATAGAAATACTCAAAATGGTAATCACAAAGATTCCTATTTTTAATAACATATCGTGGACAACGCTTAAAATTTCATCTTTCGATGCAATAGTCGCTAAACGTATATTATATACTTCTAAATCAAACACTGTAGCAATTTTTTCTTTTCCAAAAAAATACTCCATATGATCTTCGGACTTTAATTCGAGTAATTTCTTTCCCCAATCTAATTTTTTAATATCGAGATTGAGAATTAACTTTTTGTCAGGATGTCCAATGACTTGACCTTCCCTGTCTGTAATGGCAACAAAACCTTCTTTTCCAATTTTGACATCCTTCACAACTTCATCGGTAAGATGATTTAAAGATATGGCAAAGGCAAAGATCGCCACAACTTGTTTGCCTTGGAATACAGGTACTGTCAAAACTGCAACGGGTTCCTGAGTGACAGGAGATCGATTCACCTTACTTAAAAGTGGTTTTCCTTGAAGAACTGCTTTGATATTTTCATCGAAACCAGTTTTTCCCCAACGAAACCCAATGGCTTTGCTAGTTGAGTCGGAAAATACTATGGGATTTTCTTCTGCGGTGGATAGGAAAACATTTTCATAAACTCCAAATTTTTGGCTGAGATTTGCTAGGAGTGGATCCAGATACTTACGATCTTTTTTAATGCAACGTTCGGCAAATTCAGGGTTGGATGCAGTGAACTCTGCTAATTGAAATTGTTGGTCAAAAAAAATTTGGATTTGTCTGCCGGAGAGTCTGGCAACATTTTTCATCTCGCCGATATAGGCATCTACGATATAGGTTTTGCCGATGACGTAAGCAAAGGATGAAATACCTATTGCCAAGACAACAATTACGACAACACTCAGGGCGACAATGACAGTCTTTAGGCTATTGAATTTCATTTTATAATCCCGGTAAAACAAATAGAATCATATTTCATGATTTATCTATGGGATTTGTCAAACTACATATTTGAATTGTTCTAATGAAAATTTAGATAGAGTTCTCCATTTTGATTTTCCGGGCATTTTGTACGAATGTTTCTATCGATTTTCTTTTCGAATCACTAACTTTAATCCGGACCAAATTTCATCCACAGCACATACTTTCACATCAACAAGTCCTAACTCCAAAGCAAAGTTACGGATGAGATCTTCATTCATATCCGAAGGAATTTTGGATGCCTTCTTTGGCCAAGAAATCCAAATCATACCTGTTGGTTTTAGGTATTTAATTAGTTTTGGTAATTTTGAGTTGTAATCTTTCGAAGTAGTACTAAAAAAATGAATCAAATCCATTCCAACTTTAGGCTTTTCGAGAATATAAATTGGTTTGGGAAATGTTCCCCAACTATCGGTAAAGTTTTTGGAAGGAAGATTGATAAAGTGGAGGGTCATATTTTCTTTAATCCCTAACTTTTCCACAAGAGGTCTTCCTGAATATCCGGCCGTCATAAAATAAGATTCCTTAACTATCAAACTTTCGATTTAGAATCAATATCCGTTTTGTTTGATAAAAAAGAACCTGTCTAATAGATTCCTTCTTTTTTTGCCTCCGCCAATACCGATTTAAGCTGAAAAGTTTGGATATTGTTTGATACACTTGTGGGCCAAAAGAAGGGAGAAATAGGCAAAAATATCCAACCGACAAAAAATTTTGATTTAAAGGATCTTGCATAAGTTTTGGAGATTCCGGTTTTTGAATTTTTAATTTCTACTGCGATTGTATGATCCAGGTTACTGTAAGTTGGTAAAATTCCAAATGTTAGTCCTGTTAAAAAAGCACCACCAGTATTCGTATCTTGACTGTTTCTTACAATTTTAACATTTAAGTCATTTGTTGATCGCGTTAGATTGACTTGATTGAACTGATTAGATTCTTCAAAGATTTTCTTTGTTAGTTTGGCTTCCCTGATGGCTGTATGTGGAAAAATACCTTCTTGGCCTTTGATGCGGTAATCAATAGATACGTTTAATTTACCACTTTCATTTGGTTTTTCATTAAGAATGGAAATATTAGAATCTTCCATTGTATCTGCAAAACTGGCACAGTTCGATGCAAATGATAAAGATAATACAATAACAATTGATATGTGTTTTAACATAGGAAGCTATATTCAAATATACTTATTGATTTTTGCAATCATTTTTTAAAAAAAGATTGACTAATAAATATTTTACTCTCGAATTTGCAACTAATGAAAATTAAGTTCTCTAACAGGGTTTCACTTTCCATAATCTCCTTTTTAATATCTTTCATTGTTTTTAACTGTAAAACTCTAGAAACCCGTTTGTTGGATCCAGCAAATAGTGCAGAAGAAAAAGAACAAACGTTGGTTGGATTCCTTCTGTTAGATGATGAAAAAAGCGATGCAAAAGCATCTGCTACATTGGAAGTAACTGTTCAAGCATTAGATGCTTCAAATTTTTCAATCAACATGGTAACTGAAAAGGAAGGAGACAAAGTTAAAGATGCGGTTCCTATGCCTTCAGAAATTTTATATCACGAAGAGGAAGAATTATCTTACGTAACATATAGTAAGTTTATCAAAAATACTTTTGCAGGATTTGTTTTAGATTCTAACAAAGAATATTATATTGGTAGGATGTCTTGGAGTCGATATTGCGGAGATCGCTGTAAAACGTTATTAAACTTATCGCTAGAACCTCAAATAAGTTATGATACCTTAAAAATCAAAGGTAAACCTGGTGAAATTGTTTTTTTAGGTGTATATATGATCAACGCGATTCAAGATAAAGAGAGTAAATCTTTTTTTTCAAATAAGGTAAAGATAAAACCTGAGTTTGAAAAAATAGAAAAAGATTCGCCTATTTGGAATAAAAAATTTCCAAACTATATCCAGTCACATTTGTTTGATTCAGAAAGTGGAATCAATGAAAAATCTGCTGAAATTAAATTCCTTTTGAATATCATCAACGTTCAGAAAAAAGGATATTGGAAAGAAAAAGCAGAAAAACGATTGAATGAACTACTGAAGTCATAGTTGATTTTTAGATCTCGTCTCAGAAGGAAGACTTTTTTAGAAAAATTCCGTTTCTATGTCTCATAAGTAATCACTCATCGAATTAAGTATGTTTTTGATTTTTCATTAGAAACTTACTCCTAGATCGATTCCAAAATATAAGCAGTTACGAAATAACTTAAAATACGAACTGTCCGTTTCTCTCAGAAAAATTCAAATTTCATCTAAAAAATTAAAAAATCCAGAGTATTTCCGCTGGTTTTGATCCGTAGATGAATGGAGACTAATAAAATATTGCACCTAATCGCCATTCTGGCGATTTAATGAATCGAGGGTATTCAGTGTTAACGATTGCGGATCTTTGGAAACAAGGGAAAATCATCATCAACAGAATCAGGTTTGGACTGGTTCTTTTATTCCTTCTCGCGATGATCGGAGCCAAGGACGAATTCCAACCAAAGATGTTTTTGATCCATATGATCGGAACCTGCACAATGGGATTCTATTGCGCAGTTGCTTATGTCTTAGAAAAGAAAACAAATCCTCCTACTTGGTTCCATAAATCATTAATTTTACTCGATACTTTGGTTCTTGGCGGAACCATCATCATGGATTGTACTTTGAGTTTAAAAGAAGCACAGGCTGCCTTAGCAAACGCTGTTGTTTATTTTATCTTCTTTTTTAATGCTATCTATTCTGGATTTTTAGGTGATCGGAAATTTGTTTTGTTAAACTCATTCATTGGTGCGATCACTTCAGCTGTTGCTTTGTATTGTGCTGTGAACATTGCCGGTATCAAACTTTCTGTGAATCCTGAATTGTCTCGGCAGATGGGGTATGTTGGTTTGGCCGGTGAGGTAATGAAACCAATTTTTATTTTGATCGCCGGATATATTGTTAGTTTACTTGTCCAACTACTAACAAAGATTAGCTCTCTTGCAGAACTCAAAGCAAATGAAGCAGAAATGTTACTGGATCAAACCAAAGAACGAAATAAAATTTCTGCCAATGCTGCCGTCAAATTAGAAAGTTCCATCTCAAATTTTAGTAATTTTGTTTCGCAAACTTCCATCAAACTAGAATCACAAGCTGCGTCCTTAGAAGAAATCACTGCGGTCATTTCAGAATTATCTAGTTCTTTTGAATCCAATGGATCTTCTATTGAAGAACAAAATAATAAAGTCCAAGGTATGGTCGCTGATACAGAAATACTAAAAGAAACTGTGGATCAAATTCTTGTACAAAGTGAACGCCTTGTTGAAATTGCAGAAATTAACAAAAAAGAAAGTATGTTTGTCACAGAAGTTGCTGACCAAACAGCAACTCATTTAGAATCCATTCAATCTTCCTTTGACCAAGTGAATGAAATCAATAATATCGTTGCAGAAATTGGAGAGAAAACAAATTTACTTGCGTTAAATGCATCGATTGAAGCAGCAAGAGCGGGGGACATTGGTAAAGGTTTTGCCGTTGTAGCTAATGAAGTCAGTAAACTTGCCGAGTTTACTAAAAATAACGTAAAACGAATCGCCACAGTTGTCAAAAGTTCCAAAGAAATCATAGCAAATGCAAGAAATGCTTCTAAAGAAACAGGTGAATTGGCAAAATCCCAAATCGACCGATTGAACCAAACACTGGTTGAAATTCAAGATATGAATCGATTGTATTTGGAACAAAGAAATACTTTATCAGCAATTTTACTGGAACTGGCTCAAATCCGAGAATTATCTAAACAAATTTCAGAATCCACCAAAGAGCAGTTACTGGGTCAGAAAGAAGCTTCAAAAGGAATTGTCCAACTAGAAATGGAGGTGAACGAAATTAGTCGTGCCTCCAAGGATCTAGAAGAACATATTGAAATGATCAAAGATGAATCTAATAAATTAGCATCTATGAGTCAGACTTAGTTATTTTTTAAAAAACTGATGATCTCATCTTTTACACTCTCGGTTCGCAAAATCATTTTGTGACCGAGACCTTTTGTTTTTATAAGTTTGGATTGTTTCCATGCCTTTGATACAGCAAGACCCATAGAAAATGGAATTTCTAAATCATCCTCGTCATGAATCACAAGAAGAGAGTTATTCATTTTCGGACCAGCAGCGCCTAAATCCAAACTGCTGAGAGGTTGTGAGACCTTTCTTTCCAAGACCAATCGCATGGCTTCTTGTTGCTCTTCATTTAAATGGTAGTAGTCACTAAAACTTTTTCTTAAGATTTCCAAACGTAGAGGTGGAGCAATATAAATTAATTTCTTTGCATCTACACCTAATTCTTGTGCTACGGTAGCAACGGCACCGCCAAAAGAATGTGTGATGATATAATCTGGATTACCGATTTCATTCACAAGCCTACGTACCATTTTTGCCGAGAGCACAATATTCGAATACCTTCCAGTAGAAAATCCATGCCCCGGTAAATCGATCCCAATGATGTTGAAACCTTCTTCTATCAAAGATGGAACGATTCTTGAAAAATTTCCCGTATGTCCATTCCAACCATGGACTAGAAGGATGGTTTCTCCTTTTCCTTTCCAATGAAAGTATTGGATTCGGTGTTCCTTCTCTTGGAATTCTTTTTGTTCAGCCAAAGCCAACACATCCATTTCCTTTCTGGAAGGTTTTTGTTTCTGTGTTGATAAAAAGTACTGAGCTGCCACATAACCAAAGAACATTGGTTTTCTTTTGGCAAACGCCCATTTTTCTTCCATGCTGATTGGATAGGTTCTATTTAAAGAACGAACGATCGTGCTATTTGTTTCCATAACTTGAATCCTTTGTTTTAATGATCTCTACTAAAAAATCTTTTTAAATTTCATATTGGTGTCTTTTGATTAATTCGTTAAAACTTTGTTTGGTTCTTTTTTCAGAGTTTTTGTCTTCCAAAAGCCTATTGTAAAAATGAAAACCTAAGATGAGACCCCAAATTTCTTGTACCATCTTATCTACATTTGTACTTGCATCTAACTCTAAAGTATCTTTTGCATCTTGTACAAATTGTCTTAACGTTTTTTGCCAGCTGAGTTGTGTTTTTTTCAGATGATCCCTAACAACGCCGGGTCTATCGTCAAATTCCGAACTAGAAGATAAAAATAAACACCCTCCAGGTAAGTTATCCGTATTTGCCCACGACAACCACATTTGAAACGCTGTTTTGAGTCTGGTTAGACCTGGTTTGGTTTTTAGAGCGGGATAGACGACATTCCTACGAAAGAGTTCGCTTCCCACTCGGAGCACTTCGATTTGGAGGTTTTCTTTAGAAGCAAACTTGGCAAAAAGTCCACTTTTGGACATTCCCAACTCATCGGCCAAAGATCCTATGGTGAGCCCTTCCAGTCCCTGGACACTTGCCATTTGGACTGCTTTGTCCAAAATCATTGACTTTGTGTCCTCACCTTTGCCCATAAATAAAAGTACGATCGTTCGTTTAATTTTGTAAAGTATTTTTTCTTAGATTACGGTCTTTAGGCCGTCAATTTTGAAATATTTTTTGACTTGAGTTTGGTGAGGTTTAGTTACAATCGTGGCCTATGCAACAGTACACATTTAACAAATATTTTGCTAAAAAGAGTTTTTTGAAAATCTTTGGTGGTGAAATTCGTATCTTTGATGAGAATAAAACGAATCTTCTCTTTTTTGTAAAACAGAAAGCCTTTAAATTAAAGGAAGATATTACGGTTTATGCAGATGAATCCAAATCAAAAGAACTCTTAAAAATAAAAGCACGAAGTGTGATTGATTTTTCTGCGACTTACGATGTGGTAGATGTTACTTCGAATGAGGCAATTGGATCACTCCGTAGAAAAGGTTTTAAATCTATCTTAAAAGATTCTTGGGACATTTTAGACACAAAGGATCAAGTGGTTGGTTCGATTGATGAAGATAGTATGTTCAAAGCAATTCTTCGTCGGTTTTTAACCAATCTGATTCCTCAAAGTTTTTTTATTACATTAAATAAAAGTCAGGTGGGAGTTTTGAAACAAACTTTTAATCCTTTTGTTCCTCAGTTCAATATAGATTTTTCTTCCGATAGTGCCAATACACTCGATCGAAGAATGGGGATTGCGATCGTTATTTTATTACAAATCATTGAAGGTAGACAACAATAGATTTGGTTTGGTAATATAATTGATTGTCCTGTAATAAGAGGATATATAAGCCTTAGTCACCTGCTATTGTTAAATGGCGGGGGACGGGAGCGAAAGCGCACCCCGGAGGGGTCTTGCACTAAAGTAAATATTTGGGTCATACACTTTGCAGTTTTACTAATTTGGGTAGAGACTATACATTATAAAAACTTTTCTGATGGATAAGTGGATTAAAGGTGAACTTTTCGGAAATGTACAAGTGTTGATTTATCTTTATATTGGAATTTGATTTGCTTTATTCTTAATAAACTAGAAAATTTTATAAATTAACTTTCGTTAATAGACTGTTAATGCTAATATTTTGATTCTAAAGTTACATGAGAATTTTATTTGATACAAACATACTGATTCATCTTGAGGATAATAAAGTTTTAAAAAAAGACTTTTCTGCATTTTACAACTTAGTGATTTCTAACGATTGTAAAATATTTTATCATCCCACAGTAATTGAAGATATTAAGAAAGATAAAGACGCTAACCGTAAAGAAATTTTCTTATCAAAGTTGTCAAAATACCAACCTCTTCCGAGCCCTGCGATTCCTGATTTAGATTTTTTAGAATTTGTTGGGGAAAAAAATGCAAACGATGCAATCGATAATAGACAATTATTCCAAATTTCAGCCGGGTATGTTGAACTTTTTATTACAGAAGATAAAGAAATTCTTAAAAAAGGCGCAAAATTAGGCTTAACTAACAAAATTCTAAATATTCAAAGCGGCTTAAGGTTACTAAGTGAACTTTATAATGTAGTCATTCCATCACATCCAATTTTAAAAGAAGGAAGTGTTAGAGAAATAATTCATCTAATTGACAATGCTTTTTTCGATTCTCTAAGAGAAGATTATCCGCCTAATTTTAATGATTGGTTTAAAAATTGCGCACAAGAAGATCGGAAAGCATATTTTCTGATGGTGGAGGACAATCTTTCAGCAATTTTAATCTATAACAAAGAGACACCCGTTGCTCATAAGCTTTCTGGAATTTTCGATAATGCTTTAAAGATTTGCACTTTCAAAGTAGCAGAAGATGCTTTTGGATATAAAATAGGTGAGCTATTCCTAAGTAAGATGTTTGCCTTGTGTATTGAATTAAACATTAGAATTCTCTATTTAACAGTATTCCCTAAGCATTCAAAATTGATAGAACTATTGAGAATCTTTGGTTTTAAGGAGCACCAAAGTTTGAATGGAGAATTTATTATGTTAAAATTTATCTCTAAAAAAGAATACAGAGGTTTGAACATAGCTGAAGAACATCCATTCTATTGTGATCATGAAAAGTTCGGTAAGTTTGTAGTTCCTATTAGGGAAATATATGCTACTACTCTATTTAAGGATTCAATCCATAGACACCCGGGTTTGTTTGATAATGATTTTACAGAATCGAAGAGTGAAATTGAAGGCAATACTATTTTAAAAGCTTATATTTGTAATTCGAAAATTAAGGTATCATCTGGTGATATTCTATTCTTTTATGTTTCTAAAACGATGATGGAAATTTTACCTGTTGGTATAGTTGAGTCTTTTCATGTTTTATCAAATCTAGATGAAATTATACGACTAGTTTCAAAAAGAACAGTTTTTTCTCAGAAAAATTTGGATCAAATGTTTGAAGAAAAAGGTAGATTAACAATTATACTATTTCGTTTGCTTTATTACTTGAAAAAACCAATTCCTTATGCTACTTTGAAAGAATTGGAATCCGCAAAAAGTAATTTAGTGAATATAACTAAATTGTCCGAAGATGATTATAAAATTTTAAAACAAAAAGAGTATTTTGATGAACGTTATCTTATCAATTAAACCTGAATACGCTTGGGAAATCATTCGGGGAAATAAAAAAGTAGAATTTCGAAAATCTATTTTTAAAAAATCAATTAAGAAAATTTACATTTATTCTTCTGCTCCTGACCAAAAGATTATCGGATATTTTTCTCTTAAGGATATTGATTCCGATACTCCTATCAATCTATGGAAGAAATACGGAAAAGTCGGATGTATTAATAAAGTTGATTTTTTTAAATATTACTCTTTAAAAGAGAAAGGTGTTTCGTTAAAGATTGATAAAGTTGTTAAATTTAAGATTCCTCTCGATCCATATCAAGTGATGGAAAATTTTTATCCTCCTCAATCATTTCAATATTGTGCAAATGATCTTTAAGAAGCAAATTCGTTTTTTTTGAATCAAAACTTAGAATTTTATCCGAACAGAGAATTTGATTCTTAAAAATCCTAAGTATGTTTTATCCCGCTCTTTTGTAAAATGTTTCCGTAGCTTTTGCTTCTTCTCCATCCGGCGAAATATTAAAAGCGGTTAGGGAAAATTCTTTATCGCTGATGAATTGAATTTCCGTTCTCCAACCCCAAAGTTTATCACCGTATTCTGGATTTCCATAGGAACCTAAAACTGAAAATCCTTTATCTTTTCCTTCCCCACTGGATAACATGATTTGAGTTCCCATATGGAAACTATCAATCCAGGAACTTGTATATCTTTGGTAAGGGATATCAAATCCAAGGATCATTTTTCCCACAAACGGTTTTCCATCCAAACTGCTGTGGTAATCGATTGAGATAAATCTACCGTCTAACAATGTGGTGATGGTGGCTTCTGCACTGGATTCATCTGCAAGGATATCTTTTTCAAACCAAGTTTTGGTTTTGCCAGTCCAATGGCCCACTAAACTTTGTAATTGTTTGTGAGCTCCACTCTTTATAGATTCTTCAAATTTGTTTGATGACATTTGGTTTCCTTACCTTTGAGTTTAATGAATAGAATGATTCATTTATTTTATTCTTTTGGCTTGAGTTCTGGTTTGATGTTTCCTTCTGCCATACGTAAATCACGGACATTTTTTTGAACAGCAACGGCCGCAAACAAACTGAGTACAAAAGAGATTCCAAAAAAACCTTTTTCGTTTAACATCATATCTGCGTTCCAAATCCCTACTATGAAAGTGAACATACCAATGAGGAGGGAGAGCCAAGAAGCACAAATAAAGGCTGCAGAAGGTTTTTGAGGTTGTGTGATCATTTCAAACTGTGTATGGTTTTTTTCGGATTTGGTCAAGAATTTTGTTTGTTCCCTTTTGACTGAGTTCATAGTAAGAATCTTGGTTGAAAGAATGAATGATAAGTCCATTGATTGGTAATGGATTCAAAAATTATCTCGATAGAGAAAAAATACTTAGTTGGTAAAAAAATTGAAATGTCATTGGTAGAAAGTTTAACACCAATTTTATGGAAATCCTTTGTTCCGAAGATTGGTTCTATTTCTAACCGAGTTTCAACGGAAAAAATTTCTTTGTCAGTGTATCCTTTAGATTATTTTCAAAATTTTAATCCAAATCGAAAATTTATCAAATGGGCTGGCGTAGAAGTTTCTTCGGTAATGGACTTGCCAGAAGGTATGGAGGTTTTGGAAATTCCTGCGGGCCTTTATAGTGTATTTCTCTACAAAGGATCGGTAGCGGAATCAGGACCATTTTTCGAATGGATTTTTCGAGATTGGTTTCCTAAATCGGGATATGATTTGGACAATCGCCCACATTTTGAATTGTTAGGTGATAAATATATAAATGATGATCCTAGTTCAGAAGAGTTTGTTTATATACCGATTAAACCGCGTTAAGGATACGGCGGGCTTGGTCGTCTGAGGCGTTTGCCTCAGACGACGGAAGCGTGAGCGCACCCCAAAGTAGCCTGGCCCTTTGTTAGAAGAATGTTTGGTGTTGTGAAGGATTGGGAACGCACGAAAAAAAATAAATTATACCAAGAGTCAAAAGAAGGTCAATTCCTATCGTTCGGGATCTGGATTCATAATTTTATGAAGAGTTTGGTAAAATTTTTCGATGTATCGTTCTACTTGGTTCGACCTCCATTCTGGATTTTCCATCACCTGATCCTTAACATGTTTAACTACGGCTCGGACAAAAGAAGTTCTCTCGGATAAGGTAGAAATTTCCAAAAGTTCTAAAGTTGTTTTTCGGATGGTTAGTTCTTTTTTTATCGCTTTCGAAATTACAGCAATGGCATCCTCATTGGTAAGGTGAAGATTTTGAACTAGTATGGCCTTTGATTCTTGGATCAGTTTCATTTGCATATCGCTGAGAGGCATATTTTTGATTTTTTCTATATCCTTTATGTTAGTAAAGTGAAATGTTTATTTGTTTTAGGAAATGAATATGTTCATAATATTTCTTTTTTCATTATTTTGGCTTATTACCTTCCTGCCACAGGTTAGAATTTTTTTACCCTCTGGAAAGTTTGGTCGTATCAAGATTTTATATACGGAAGGAGCAAGTTTCCTTTGTTTTTGTTTTTTAAGTTGTTCTTGTATAGATTATAAAAATAGAAAATACTGGCAGGGAATCGCCATACACGAGTTCGTTCATCAGAAACAACAAAGATTGTTTTCCCCGTTTGTTTTTGGGATTCTCTATTTTGGAGAATGGATTTTTCGGAAGTTGTATTGCAAACAAAGTTGGTATGAAGCTTATACAAACCTTCGTTGGGAAAAAGAAGCCGAAGTGGCGCGTCTTATCTTTGAGGAAAATATTTCTTAAATCGGTTTTAAAATGGTACGGAGTATCTTGTGAAGAATAAAGAAGAAAAAATCGATTGGAATCAGGTGATAGATTCTCTATCCGAAAAGAACGAAGCATTTGTTGAAGATAAATTTGTAAAACCTTGGTTAAAAACTTTCTTTGGGTATGATGAGGATGCAATGACTCGTCAAGATTCGCCAAAAGGTTCGAAAAAACGTACTGATATATTAGCATTAGGTGATAATGAAAAATTTAGCGTGATTGTAGAAGTAAAACATCATGGCTCTAAAGATTTCCCCGATTTCAATCCTGAAACTGGAATTGTTTCTGATTTTGAGCAGCTAACGGAATATTTACGAACTTTTTATGATAATGTAAATAAGAGTTATATTCCCATTGGTATTTTTACGGATGGGGAACGGATCTTAGTGGTTCGTAATTATTATGGAATGGTTTTCCCGATCATTTATATTAAAAATTTAAAAAGTGGAAAAGGTGTAGTTTATTGGTCGAATGAGATCGTAAAAACAATCAAAAAAAAACTAAACGAACCGGTGATTCTCACTACTTATAATAATAAGGGAGGTGTTGGTAAAACCACAGTCAGTTATATACTCGCAAATTATTTATCAAAAGTAAAAAAGAAATCAGTGTTAGCTCTAGATTTTGATCCATTACAATCTGATTTTTCAAGGCTCTTTCATTTGGATTCCGGAGAATTTTATGATGTGATCGATTGGTTGGAAGGAACAGTCGATAAAAAAGACAAAAAGAAAGCAATGAGTATGCGTGATGGAAATCTTGTACTAGCTTTGGCTAAGGCAAATGAAAGTTCCAATGAAGCCATGAAAAAAGGAAACCTCAATAAATACTCGAGTCTATCTGGGAGTATCACTAAAATTAATAGCTCTGCCAAAACGATTTCTAAGTTGATGAAACAGGGCATTACAATTCCACAACCTGGAACTACGACTCCATTACATCGAAAGTTTGATGTTGTGATCATTGATAGTCCGCCAGGCTGGTGGTATTATTCCATGCTTGCGATTTCTTTAAGCGATGTCATCATTCCACCGATTAACTTTAATAATGGATCTTCAGTGATCAATTTAGTTCGGTTCACAAACCAATACTTTCCTGAGTTGTTTAAACATTTGAATCCAACAACTAAAGAAGAGAAAATTAATTTTTTAAATTTGAGATCTCCGATTTTTTCCCATATGATCATTAATTTTTTTGATAAAAATGATAAGGAAGTTAAGGAGAAGGACTTAGACCAAGTAGTGGCTAGGTATCTGGAAAAAGAAATTAAGGATTCGTTTATTAGAAATTCTTTGTTTCGAAATGAAAGGGCCGATGGTATCAGTGGCCGTACCTTTGACGCCATTCGTTTGCCTTTAAATCGTTCGATCAATCAGTTATCATCTCTTGCTCTAGAAGATAAAGACAGGAAAAAAGTGGAAAACGAAGTTCTGAAACTGGGAGAGATTCTTGTTTCAGATTTATTTCCGTTTATGAGAAGTTAGAAGGATTTAAGGTCAATTCATTGTCCACCATTGATACTGTTTCTACCTGTTAACATCCATTAAATTCAGTGTTGATTGCATTCTATTTTTATAATCTTATACCAAAGGCTACTTTTCTCGGGGTCATTCTGCAGATACACTAGCCAGTGAAGAAAATGTAAGGATTAGTTTATGAACAGTGATCTTGGTTTGAATGATATAAACTTGGATTGATTCGATTGATCAATCGTTTTATAGAATAAATTCTTTCCAAACATAAGTTGGCTAATTCTAAACGGATGAATTGAATTCTTAGTTGATTGGAAATTTAACCGGGATAGTATGTATGGATGCGTTTCGGACTTCTCTTCATACTTGTTGCTTTCATCCATTGCACAGAACCAAAATTCAATAATCCAAGTGATTTTGGAACTGATTCTTATTTAGAAAACCAAACCATCCTATGTCTCACAGGTCAGACTGCTTCATGCAGGACGCCAGTTCCCTTTTGTACAACCTGTAAATTTTTTTCCACCAGTGTAACCTATAATGGCAATCGGGGAGGCATTCTCGGAGCCGATGCCAAATGTATGACTGATTCCAAAAAACCACCAATGCCAGTGGGTGCGGTATACAAAGCTTTCCTTGTAGATGATGTGAATCGAATTGCTTGTACAACTTCAAATTGTCTGACTGGAGGGATTTCCGAACATGTGGATTGGGTATTGAAACCGGATACTAAGTATGTGCGAACAGCTGATAATGTGACCATCGCGACTACCAATAGTCTAGGAATTTTCACAAGCCAAACAGGTGATGCAGAGAATCCTTCTGTCTCGACAATTTTTACAGGTCTTAATACTAGTGGTTGGCTCACTCGGTCTGGTAATCATTGCAATCGCTGGAGCGATGGATCGAATGTAAGTCAAGGTGGAATTGCACCCAATAGCAACAATTTGTATGTATCGGGAGGTGTTCCAAATTGTGACACTACTTCTGTTATTCTATGTGTGGAGCAGTAAAAGATACAATATTTGGACGCGACACTGAGTTTTTAAATAAATAAAAACCCTCTCATCTAAAGAGGGCTAATTTAGTTTGAACCAATTTAAAGTAAATGTCCACCTGAGACTTCAATGTCTTGGGCAGTGACCCATCCAAAGTCATCAGAGAGTAAATTCACAATCACCTTGCCGATGTCTTCTGGTAAACCAATACGACCAAAGGCAGTTTGATCGGCCAAAGGTTTGATGTATTCAGGGTATTTATCAAATACTCCATCGCCAAAATTACTATGTGTTGGGCCTGGGGATACAGCATTCACACGAATTTTGCGAGGTGCTAGTTCATTGGCAAGATAACGAGTCCAAGTAGAAAGCGCTGCTTTGAGGGATCCATAAATCGAATAACCGACAAATGCTTTTGTACTTGAGGAACTCGAAGTGTTGACGATTGCACCTCCATCTTCCATAAGAGCTACCAGTTTTTGTGATAAGAAGATGGGGCCTTTGTAGTTGGTATTTAGAATTTGTTCAAAATACTCTTCTGTTAATTCTGTAAATAACATCGGGCCACCAATGCCACCGTTATTCACTAAGTAATCAAAACTGGTGCGATTCCAAATTGTAGAGAGTTTGTTTTTTACGTCTTCGACAAATGTATCGAAGGTTTCTTTTTTTGTGAGATCCAACTTCAGAGCTACCGCACGAACTCCGTTATTTTTTTCGATTTCATTCACAACTTCTTCTGCTCGTTCTTTGTACGAATTGTAAGTGAGGATCACGCTGATCCCCCGTTTGCCGAGCTCCAGAGCCGTTGCTTTTCCGATACCATTGCTACCACCAGTGATGATTGCTACTTTCATAAATTTTCTCCTATTGCGTTCTTGTATGGAAAATATAGCCGATAAATCTTTTAAGAACAAGATCGGATCTTACCTAATAATTGCCTAAAACTACCAATCATTACTTTTTTGATCAAAAATTTCCTATAAAAATTCTATTTTTGCTTTTTTAAAGTGCCTAAAACGCTCATTTGTGATATCTTGAAATTGTGCAAAAGTTAGTGAATGAGATAACTGAACTATGTAGTCGTGCGACCACGGAACCGACAAAAACCGGTCTCCCTCGAGTGTTAATGATCCAAGGGGAAGTTCCAGAACACCAACTAGCTGCTGTTTATGAACCGTTAATTGGTCTTGTTGTCCAAGGTGGTAAAACGATTTCGATTGGGACCCAAGTGGTTCATTTGGAAGGTCCTGCTTATTTTGTCATTCCAACAGAAATGCCAGCAACGGGTTACGTTAGACAAGCAAACAATGGTTCTCCTTATTTATCTGTTGCACTCCAATTGGATCAGAAAGTGTTACTTGATTTATTAAAAGATACACCCAACACAGTTGCTGTTAAAAATCATACGGATGAGTTTTCTGCCTGCCCTGCCACTCCGGAATTTTTAGAAGTTTGGTTACGAATGTTGCGACTTATGAAAACACCTGAACACATTGCGGCCTTAGCACCAGTATATGAAAGAGAAATTTTATATCATGTGTTGATTGGCCCTGAGGGGTGGCGTCTTCGACAATTGTTTCAATCTCATCAAAAAGGATCGAGCATTCACCAATCCATCCAATGGGTGAGGCAACACTTTACTCATTCTTTTGAAATAGAAGATTTGGCGAACAAGGCTTGTATGGGAATCACAACCTTTCATAGACAATTTAAGTCTATCACGGGCTTAAGTCCCATTCAATTTCAAAAACAACTAAGGCTTCTCGAAGCACGTAAACTTTTAACTTACAGCGGTTATTCTGTCACCGATGCAGCGTTAGATGTTGGTTATGAAAGTACATCTCAATTCAACAGAGAATACACTCGGTTTTTTGGCGCCTCTCCTGCGCGTGACACAAAGAGATTAAAGGACATGGAAGTGGCGTAAGGTTCCTTTTTTGTTTTGAGCTGCTACGAGCTGGATTTCCATTTCTAAACATCCGACTGACCTACAGAGTACTGAACAATTTGTTTAGAATATGACGTTAAAACGGAACAAATATCCGTTATATTGGAAATATATTTCTTTAACTTCGAGGAAAGGTCATCAAATTCGAACCTGGGAGATATTTGATCCGTACATTTTGTCTCCTAAGGAAATGAAATGAACTTCTATAAAGATAAAAATTACACCTTTTACTCTGTCATTTTGATTCTAGGAATCTTTAGTGGAAATCGTCTCGAAGCGATTGATGGTCTCACCCGGAATGCTTTTAACGCACGTTACGAAGGTTTGGCAGGAACCAATACAGCGTTAGGTGGTTCGGCGATTGATGTTGCTTTGAATCCGGCAAATCTTTCCTTGAAAAAAGGAAAACTTTTAGAATTTGGAGCCACGAACTCAACCATTTACACGAGATACCAAGATCGTTTTTTGGATTCGAATCCACAGTATGTCTATTCAAACGATAAAAAATCAGCAATCAATGCACCAGCTCCTTACATTGCTTTTAAAACTCAAGTAACAGAAAACTTACATTATGGGATTGCATTTTATGTTTCAGGAGGAGCCAAAGGAGGAGTCGACAAAATTACTCGAAACACTCCCACCGGACAAACGTTAAATGATTGGGGTGGTTTAAATCTTCCTGCAGGCATTGGAGACAATCCTCAAGTCAAAGAGTCCAATTCCAACGAATTTGCAATCGCAAAATTAGTCAATGGGATCTCTTATGATTTTGGAAAATTATCTGTTGGTATCAGTATTGAAGGGCTGTACGGATACCAACGGTTGAATCAAAAATATTATGATTTAACTGGATCCATAGAAGTTCCAGGGACTGGATCTTATTATGAAAGTAGTAAGAAGTCATTTGCCTTAGGTGGTATTTTTGGATTAAATTATAAAGTCACTGAGTGGTTACGTGTTGCATATTCTTACCAAGCACATGCCGCATTGCCAATGAATGGTCATTACACTGTTGGTATCAATAACCCTGCCTATTATCGCACTACTGGTGTCTCTTATTTTTTCAATATGCCTGAAAAACATTCCTTGGGTTTCGCCTTCGGTGCAAACAATCTTAAAGTTGGTTTGGATTTTGTTTATACAAATTATGGCTCTTACTTAAGAAAAGTCACTCAGAAGTTAGAAGATCCTTGGCTTGCTACACCCATTGGCAATGTCCAAGCCGGTGATGCCCAATTAAATTTTAGAGATCAATTTGCTGCCCTCATTGGACTAGAGCATAAAGTAAGTGAAAGTTGGATCTATCGGTTGGGATATAGTTATAATACTCTTCCCATTAAAAGTAACGGTTTGGGTGGATCGACAGGAGGATTCTTTTCGTTACATCATGTAGTGGCTGCAGGATTCAGTTATCTTTTTGATAAATGGAGTCTTGATTTTGGGATCAGTTATAATGGACCAAGAAATAAAATCACTGGTGCTAAAGGAACCGATTGGGATTTATCGCACTACATTCGTACTGGCCCTACATCGTTTAATGGGTTAGGGTATAGTTATAATGCGGAATCTTCCTTTGTGAACGTCACCTTAGGTGCAACAAGATCTTTTGATTGATTAAAAGATACAAACACATAAAAGCTTTCCTAAGTTAAGATAGTTGTTTTAGCTTTTATGTGTTTAAAATTCGATCGGCATATAAAAAGACATTAATATTTTGTTATAGAAACTGATTTGGTTTGAAAGTGGCTATATTTTTTCTGCAGAAAACCTTCCCCCAATCCCATCAATGGACAGGATTTCAATTGGGGAAGGTTTTCGATTAAATATTAGTCTACTTTTCGGATAGAATAGTTTTGATCAGAAAGAAAATCTCCAATAAAGAGAGATTTACCATCATTAGTTAAGCTGTAACCTCCGCCGAACCTCGCGTTAGATCCAGTTCCATCTACAATGGAAAAATTATTCTGATTTCCTGCCATGGTAGACACTTGGAGAGGGGTGGCTATTTCGTTTGTAGCTAATAACAAAATACGAAGAGTGGTTCCAAAATCCATAAAATAGAGGAACCGGCCATCTGTAGTTAACCCGGTTGGAGCCTTTAGTCTGGCAGCAGTTCCCACTCCGTCGACATGACCAGATTGTAGGTATGCTCCTGCGATCGTAGTCACTTGTGTTGTAACAGGATCGATTTTTCTGATTGTATTTGAGTCCGTGACATACAAGTAAGTCCCGTCACTAACAATCCTCGTAACGTTTGCAAAGCTGGCGCTGGAACCGATTCCATCAGCAAAAGTTTTACTTCCTGAACCTGCAAGTGTAGTAACTTCCCCTGTTGCCAATGCAATTTTTCTAACAACTGCATTCCCATTATCTGCAACATAAAGATAGCCGCCTATTTTTGCAATTCC
This sequence comes from Leptospira noumeaensis, assembly GCF_004770765.1. Taxonomy (NCBI): domain Bacteria; kingdom Pseudomonadati; phylum Spirochaetota; class Leptospiria; order Leptospirales; family Leptospiraceae; genus Leptospira; species Leptospira noumeaensis. The sequence continues at coordinate 804,936 of NZ_RQFK01000026.1, forward strand.
GCTAGGATTGTTGAATTTAGCGGCAGTTCCAATTCCATTTACATAACCTCCCCCAGTATCATTTGGATCGAAGCTAAATTTTAATACACCAGAACCTGCAAGTGTACTAACTTCCCAGGTTCCTATGTTCATTTTTCGAATCCTATGACCATCAGTTAGGTATATATAGTTACTGTCAGAGAAAATCGATGTGATGAATTGAAACCTAGCTGAAGATCCTGGTCCATCGACAGGGGGATCATAAGAAATGATTCCATAGGCTCCTGCAACAGTCGTTACCGCACGTGTGAAGATATTTGCAACTCGCACTGAAGTAGTATCTCCTATGAATAGATCTTTTCCATTGGTAGCAAGACTCAGGGTTCCTCCAAACCTTGCGACGTTTCCTATTCCATCCACATAACCAGGTGCTCCTCCAGCAAAAGTGGAAACTTGTCCTGACAAATTTAAAGGAACTAAACCATGCCCGTGAATAGGACTTCTTGCAGTAAAGGAGATTGTTCCTGTTGTGAATTTAGCAGTATCCAAACAACTTCCAGGATCATCGACAAAGGTGAATTGAAAAGTGTAGATTCCTGGTACATCTGGAATAAATTGTGCAAGCTTAGTATTGGCGTCCGTTATGTCCGCAGTCGTTTTTGCAGAACCAATTGGCTTGTTGATAAGAGTCCAAATGTATTGGTAGTTGGCAGCATTCGCTAGACAGATACTTGCGTCAGGATCGGTAGATGGTCTCGCATCTATGAATCCACTTGTTCCTGTATCAACTATAGGATTTAAACCCACTCCCATGGAAACGATAGGCGCCCCATTGGCCCTAGCTGTGGCTGCACTCAAAATTCCGTTCCAATTATTTCTATTGTTCACTTCATCATAGGCTCTAATGCAGAAATAATGGATCGTACTGTCGGAGAGTCCTCCTACAACAAAGGAGAGAGGAGTTCCTGCTGGCACAGCGGATATCGAGTTGATTACATTCACTGCACTATCGCATTGTGCATCGTTGTTGATGGGAGAAGTGCTTCTTCTGATTTCGTAAGCGGAAGCACTTCCTGTATTTCCATCGTCACCTACAGCTAGCCAATTCAATCTGATTTGATGGTGCGAGATCGTAGTGGCAGACAGGTTCGTAAAAAACAAGTTCGCAGGAGGCACTATGTCTGGGACTGGCTGAGTTGCCGCTGAAACCGTGCCGTTCCAAGTGTTCAAATTTCCTGAGTCATCAAAAGCGCGGATACAGAAATAATATGTAGTGTTAGGTGTTAATCCGTTGATATCGAGTTTTTCTGGAAGCCCCGCATTTTTTGGAGTCAATCCATGGAATACGAGGGAGCCATTACAACTTGCATTATTATTGATGAGTGTGGTGGAACGATAGATTTGATAGCTTGAGGCTTTTCCATAAATTCCATCATCTCCTGGAGCGGTCCATTGCAATCGAATTTGTGTACTGGAAAGGGAAATTGCGATCAAATCAGTGATGTTATTCGGACCTACTGAGTCGTTCACTCTGACCGTTGCGGTCGTATTCATTGCTCCTACAGTGGCTACAACTCCTGCAAGCCCCGGGTGATTTGCTGTAAACACACCACCTGACAGGCTTCCTACAGGCGATCCGTTCAAAGCATTCCCGGTTGTATTATAACTTGCATTTACGTATCGGAAAGAACCACCGAAGCTGGCAGACACACCGAAGCTCACTTTTTCTGTTACATCCATTGTCGTCAAACTAGGATAAATTGCTAAGTGGTCTATTGCTGGATTAGATTCTCCATTTGGAGTGTGATCACTAGAGTTGGGGATCCCATCTCCGTCAGTGTCTGCGACTCCAGCCACATCACCAGGATTTGTATCACTTCTTCCATTGTCTCTTTCCCAGGCACATAAAATTCCATCATTGTCTGCATCTCTTTTATAATTGTTGATATAAACAGTATCTCCCGAATCAGCAGGGTAAGTGAATACGTTGGAATTCGGAACAGTGGAATTGAGTCCATGGATATCTACAGCAATCACTTGCATTTTGATACCTGTTTGGGACATCGCTTCGTAAGGAATGTTTGCATTGTACCAGTTAGTAGAGCCTTCTCTAGTCATTTGGATGGAGTTTGCTCCTCCGTTAGCTGGCCCTGTGATTAAAAAAACGGAAATGGCATCTCCATCGGGATCGACCACTTCCGTTCTCAATTGATATGGTAAATAGCTACATCCTGCTTTGAAATAGTAATATGCTCCGTAAATGACTGGAGCATGATTTCCTGGAGGGGGAGTTCCTATTCCAAAGATGGAGAACGTCTTTGTTGTAAACACTAACTTATCCCCATCAATTCTAGTAGGATGCGCGCTCCAGGAAGGGAATCGATTGACACCTTCTTCTGGGTTAGTGGAACTTATTGAAAATGCAATTGATTTCGATTTCTCTAAGTTATATGCCTGGATGGCGCTCGGATTGGAGACGATTTCAATGGTAACTTCTTTTTGGAAACGATAGGAAGGGGTGATTTGATAGATATCAGCTGTAGGGATATAATTTCCTGGAAGCGCATTTGTTGGTGCCGAATATTTTGTAATACTAAACTCGACAGTCTCGCTTAACGCATCTTTCGGAATATCTATGGAGAATTTTCCATCTTTCGACACGATATGGGTTCCTTCCGCAGTAGCGGTTCCACCGCCTGCGCTTTCACCCGATACATTTTCACTCAGTCCTGCGCTGAGAAGAAGAGAAGCCTCTTTGATAGAGGAATCGTTATTTTGTTCGTTTAATAAAGAACAGTCGATCCCCAGGAAAAGAATCAAAAATAGTTTTAGTATTTTCCACATAATTTATTTGCCTTTTATATATAAAAATTGCCATATTACTCTTGCAATTTACAGTATAATTAAAGTTATAGGATAACAAGCAAGAAGAAATGTTATGCGATAACTTATTTTTTGAAAAAAAGCCTTACTTGTATTGTGACATATTCACTATTTTGAAAGTGATTTAGATGAAGGTTACCTTCTGAATTTAACGGTTTTACCGTTTAAATATTTGTTTAAGTATAACTATCTTGCCACTTAGGAATTTTAGAAGGTTGGTTACGAAGGCTTTGATTGATGAAAAGTCCAGAACACATTGTAGCGTTGACACTAGTGTTTGAAAGAGAATTTTATACTATGTGTTGATTAAACCATAGGGGTGGCGTCTTCGATAATTGTTTCAATCTCATCAAAAAGGATCGAGCATTCACCAATCCATTCAATGGGTTAGTCAACACTTTACTCATTCTTTTGAAATAGAAGATTTGGCGAACAAGGCTTGTATGGGAATCACAACCTTTCATAGACAATTTAAGTCTATCACGGGCTTAAGTCCCATTCAATTTCAAAAACAACTAAGACTTCTCGAAGCACGCAAACTTTTAACTTACAGTGGTTATTCTGTCACCGATGCAGCGTTAGACGTCGGTTATGAAAGCACCTCCCAATTCAACAGAGAATACACTCGGTTTTTTGGCGCTTCTCCTGCGCGTGACACAAAGAGATTAAAGGACATGGAAGTGGCGTAAGGTAAAATCACTTTTTTTAGAATGAACGAATGTTAACTAAGATTTAAAATTCGATCGGCATATAAAAAGACATTTCAACCGTGGAAAAGGAAATTTTATAACCATTTTGTGAATAAAATGGCCCACCTAAACCTAATCTCCAATTGATAGAACCAATGGGAATTTCCCAAAAAAAATAAAAACTCTTTGCATAGTTGGTTGAGGAATTGACTCTTCCGATTCCTAATGTTAACAAAGCATACAGTTCAAGCGGACTTAAATTATTTCCGGTAGTTTGTGCATAATATAAAGCTAACAATGGATTGATAGTTTTGGGGTTTACATCTCCCTTGATCAAAGTATAAGCTCCAAGCGCTTCTAAATTATTTCCATAAGATAAATTGGATAACAAATAAGCACGGTAGGGATCACCATCAATGTTTCCGTTATTTAATAAAGAATATCTACCTATGTTATCAATTTTTTCGTCGAGGTTTCTTCCCGCGCCGAATATCATTATGTTATTAAAATAACCATTTCCATCATTAAAATCTGCGGTGCCTTGTATGTTGACTTTTGAATATCCAAAACCAAACCCAATTCTAAATTTATCATTTCCTTTTTTGCCATAATAAATTGCAGGAAGTAACATGTGATAACTTCCATAGGTTTCTGTGCCTAAGTCTTGATTTTTATATTGTTTGATTGGGGAAGATCGATTGGATGAACCGGATTCTCCTTCACTTGAAGACATATTCGTAGCGGTAATGTCTGTTATTTTTTGTTTGGATTGACGAAAGTTTACGTTTCGATTGAGAATGAACAAACCCCAACTCTCTCCCATTTGCCATTCCTGCGATTTTAAATCATAAAGGAAGGAAAGATTTTGATCCATTCGTTGATCGTCCATCATGACCGCACGACTACCGGTCGAAGACACAATCGTCAAATCAGTTAAGTTCGCTTGGACTCCAGGATAAAATGTAAAGTATTTAGCACCATTTTCCTTTTTGAGAGAAAAATCTTTTTTTGTTTCTGAAGTTTGTTTTTGTGATGGAGGTTCATATATTGAATCGTTTTGAATCTGAATTCTTCGACCTTTTGTTTCTTCGTTGGATAATTTTGATCCGGGATTTTCGACTTTCTTCGCGTTGGCCGGTTCTTCTGCAAAGAGTGATAGTGAGAAACATAGAAAACAAATCAGACAATTTGTACGATAGAAAAAGGTCATCATCGGCAAAGATTTATATTCGATAATAATAAATCTATAACATTTTTGACGTTAGGTTATAAAAGTAAATATTAATTTAATCGGGATTATACTCTGTTTTAGCTAGTTTGTCCTATACTTGGTATTATGAAGATAAAGGGAATCGGAAACTTGTATTGGCTATGTTCTAACAGCTTGCGAAAAAGAATTTATATTTTATATAAGAGAGATGAAATGACTCAGTTCGTTTGACTTTACTTACTTCTCCTTTTGTTTTGTTTCACAATGTGCAGTTATGGAAAGGATACTTATATTTCCGGAAACAAGGTGATGTTGCGCGAAAAACCAAGTGAAAAATCTCAGCAATCAAATTCACGTGCATAAGTGTTACTTTGAATCCGTTTCTCAGCAAAATTCATTCGGCATAAAAAGACATTTAAACCGTAGATACGGAAATCTTTGTTATGATTCCCGTTGCAGAAATTTTTCCGAAAAGTGCAGCGACAGTCTCTGAATCTAAAGGGAAATGAGAGGCAGTTTTTTCTAATGTTACTCCGACCATCTCGCCTTTACTTAGTAAGTTGATAAAAAAATATTCAACGGGTTCTAAATTAAGAACATACATATCCGAGTTTTGTTTGTATAATAGAAGAAATTCTGGATTTTCCACATTGGAAAGGTCAGGCGGGTTAATTGATTTTCTGTTTTTCCAAATGGAATAGATAGAAAATTGATTTTGGATGAGTTTTACTGATTTACCGAAGAAGAAGATTGAATTTTCTAATTCGGATTGATTTTGGATATTAGCGAAATCAAAATGTTGATGTTCTTTCTCATGAAAACACTCCATAAACTGTATTTCAAACTCAGCTAATTCCTTTAGATAGGGAAATTCGGGATAAGTCTCCATTAAAAAAATGGGAAATGTTTCTCCGTAGTTGGATAAGTCATAAGAATTGTGATGCGATATTTTTATAAATTTTTCTAAAACGAATTCAAATAATTGATCGCCTAACGCAAAGTGGACAGCTTCGAAATTGTCGGCTAATACTTCCTTCAAGCGATATAAATATGCGTTTTTGTAAACGAAAATTACTTCTTCTACGGTTAAATTTTGGCAAGGAACTATTTGGTTTTGAAAAGGAATGTCCTTGTTTGTCAAAATACTGTCAGAGTAAAGATTCTGAAGTTTTTCTAGCTTCATTTTTATTTCCTCTTTTAACAATATTTCGCGCTTTGTTGATTTCTTCTTCTAACCTCTGAAACTCAGGAACATCCTCGTCCCATTCAATCATAATCGGAACATTCTCTGGAATGTAATCTAAGGATGTTTCAAATAAATTCCAGACTTCCTGATGTACTGGTTCTGAATGTGTATCGAAAAGGAAATTTCCCATATCCGTAAAACCGGCTAAATGGATTTGAGCTATACTTTTTTTGGGAATATTTTTTATGAAATCAATTGGATTGAATTGAAAGTTTTTTGCATTTACATAAATATTATTTATATCTAGGAGAAGTAAACATCCTGTTTTTTGTGTTAGTAAACTTAGAAACTCACTTTCACTCAATGAGGAAGAAGTATAGTTGAAGTATGCTGATATATTTTCTACTGCGATTTGTCTTTGCAGTTCATTTTGTACAAAATCAATATTATTTGAGATAATCTCAAAACTTTCTTCATTATATGGAATAGGGATTAGTTCATGCATTCTGATTCCATTTTGTTCATTCCAAGACAAATGATCAGAAACAAGAAATGGTTCTACTTTTTCTATCAGGCGTTTTAAATCTTTTAAGTAATTTGGATCAATTCCCTTTGCACTTCCGAGAGACATACCAACTCCATGGCAGGTGATTGGATAGTCCTTACGAATGGTTTCCAATACGGACATAGGTCGTCCTTCAGTGTTCATATAATTTTCACTGATGACTTCAAACCAATCTATGTCCGTATCTGGTTTTTCCAACAGATACGGATAATGGTCTCGCCTGAGACCAACACCATATACGGAAGTTAGATTTTCCAAGAATCTTAAGATTTTACGAATTTTCCGCCTTTTTCAGCACATTCTTTTTCAGAAGATCCTTTCCAACCTTGACCTTTACAGGAATTTTTTCCAGCGCAGGTATGTCCCTTTCCTCCGCAATCTCCCTGACCTTTGCAAGCGTTGATTCCGTGACATTCACCTTCTGCTTTTTCTGCCATTTGTGTTTTGGCGCTCATACAGGACGTAAAGGTAAGTCCAGCTAATGCTGCACCTAAAAGAATTCCGGATTTGTAATTCATAATAAACTCCTCGTTTAATTTGTATTTTCATTCGTTTGAAAAATAAAAAAGTTACATCTGCGAAAAAAAAATTTAGTATTTATAAATAAATTGATTTATGAACAGAAGATTTAGAAGGATGAAGAGTGTTGAAACTTTCCAAGAATAGGGTCTCATCGGAAGAGTTATCCGATTTGATGCGTTCTTCCCAAGAGGGAGATTCCACATCTTATAAGAAATTATTGGAAGAAATATGCATCATTCTAAGAGGAATTCTATCAGCAAAAATTTTTGACCCAGAAGATAGAGAAGATGTTCTTCAAGAAATCTTAATTGCCGTTCATCTTTCTAAACATACTTTTTTACCTGGTAAATCTTTTTTGCCTTGGTTGTCTTCGATTGCAAAATATAAGATAATCGACTACATTCGAAAAAAAGGACGAAAAAATAAAAGAGAGATCATCCAATCTAATGAGTATTTACCAGAGATTCAATATTTTCCTTCGCAAGATGATTCAAAGGAATATCTTGAAGAAATTTTGACCAAATTGAGTGAAAAACAAAGATTGATTTTTCGTCTTTTAAAGTTAGAGAAAATGTCTATTGCTGAAACTGCAAAAATTATGTCCATGTCTCAGTCAGCAGTGAAGACGGCAGCACATAGAATTTATAAAATCATTCGTATTCGTTCAGGAGATAAATTATGAAAACTGTAGAATTAATTGAGATCCTTACGAAAGAAAATCAGAAAGTTAAAGTTTTAAAAAATCCGCTCAATCGGTTTTTGATTTGGGTTTCCTTTTCATTTTTGAGTCTATTTGTAATTTTGTTTTTTACCAAAATGGTTCGAGGACAATATCATATTCCCCAATTTTGGGAATCAAATATTACTTTGGCAATTATGATAGTTGGTTGTGGCCTCGTTTTATTTAAACGAAACATTCCAGGCAACCATTCCCGATATGATTATGTATTTCACAATTTAATTATAGTTAGTTGGTTGGCTTTTTTGGTTTTTTCAGTTTCAAACTCTGAAAAAGGTTTGTTCACTTCTTTGTCAGATGAGTGGAAAAATCACGGGACGGGTTGTGTGGAAGTAATTCTTTTGATGACGCTTTTCCCTGTTTTTCTTTTAAATTTTTACCTAAAGAAAGGTTTTAGCGAACCTGCGATTCTTTTTCGATCATCCGTTTACCTCTTGCCTTTTGCTTTGGCCCAAATGGGAATTTCATTTTTTTGTCCCAATGAAAGTTCCATTCATATTCTCACTTGGCATACTCTAACTTTGATTCCATTTTATAGTGCGGTGTTTTTTTCAGTTCATAGATTTTTTTAACGCAATATTAATTTTGTAAAGATAAGAAAAAGTTGAGATTTGTGAATTGATTTTGTAAAATCATACTTGCAAGTTTGGCTTTGAAACCCAAATTTTATCCCATGTCTTCAACAAAACAATCTCTCTTTCACCGTTTCCTAAGTTTCTATTTTCGCCTACTTTGTATACTCGCCGTTGATTTGGTTGTAACTCTCATTAACGGACGAGTCTTGAGCCTTACCAGTATGTATGAAAAACCCGTCGTGACTTTGATCGGCATGGGTGTGATTCTTTTGCTTTTTTTCTTTTTGTTCTCCATTATCGATAGGCTAACGAAGATCGTTTTAAAGATCACCGTGGAAATGGGAAATCTTTTGGTCTTCCGTAAAACGGCAATCTTTCTTATCTTATGTGGGATCTTGTATGGAATCTATATGGTTTATTATCATACATGGTTCGGTGCTTGGCCTAAGATTCAACTGATTTGAATCAAATGAATCCATTTAACGATTATGGTGCATTGGAATTTCCGTATATGTGCCAGTAATCTCCCAATCATTTTTTCCATCTGGTTTCATCATAATTGCTCCACCACCCTTGGTCCACCAAACCAAGGTTTTGTCATCTGTATAACGAACTCCCGAGGCAGCCGCTCCTTGATTTAAGGTGACAGATTGCCCACTAGGAAATTTTAGAGTCACAGAGAATTCGCTTTCATCATTTGTAGGATTGTGATAAACAGCCGTGATCCTTTGGCCATCTGTCGCTTGGTAAACCACTTCGATTTCTTCGTAAGCGGGTGAACAAGAGGAAGAGAGAAGGCAAATAACGGCCGCTAGAGTAAAAAAAGAAATAGGGATAAATTTTAAGAAATAGGAAGTTTTCAAAGTGGCTTAAGTCTCCGTTTACTTTTCGACATCTCAGCCGTGCTGCTTTCAACACTCATCGCAAATTATCTGTTAAATGAAATCAGGAAATGAATACTAAAAGAAATTCCAATCAACTTTAGCTGAATAACTCGTGAAGGCGTTCGCTTCGAAAAGCACCCATGGATGGGTGCGGGCGGGAGGCTCTGGCCACGGAGGGCCAGGCAACCTCCGACCCGTCCTGCTCGAGGTCTCAGGCATCCTGCCTTCGACAGAAACAGCTTCACGCTCCCTATGGGTCGCTACTGTTTCTGACTCTCGCAGTCGTTCGACTCCCGTCGTAATTTATTTGTTAAATGAATATGGTTTTTAATTACTAAACTGAAATTCTGGAGACGCCGGGAGTCGAACCCGGGTCCTATCATCCTCAAATGCAGCTTCTACACGTTTAGTTTGCAAATAAATTTCGGAAAGACTTACCCTACAAACGGGGGACTAATTCCTATCCTACTTAAAGTTCAATCCGGTTCGAAGCGGGCAACAAATCCGAAAGGTCCTTAGAGAGGTGTCGGTTTCTTGGCCACCTAAGGAAACAGCCATGGAAACCGTAGAGCTTAAAATTAAGCTGCTAGAGCAAATTCGTTATTTGCAGTTATTGTTTTGAAGGTTTTTAAGAGGTCCCTCACCCCTACGTGCCACTGAATCCAAGCCAACAACAGTCGAAACCAATGTCGTCCCCAATTCTTACTACTTAGACGAGTAAAACTCAAGACTTAGAAAGGAAAAGCAAAAAAGGTTGAATTGGAGTTTTGGTCTGATGGAATGAAAGAATTCCCATGAATTTATCCATCCAATTTCGAATTACAGTCACTTTACTTTTCACATTCCTTACTTTTGTATCTTGCTCGCAAAAGGAAATCCCTTCCGATTCAGAAATTCGACAAGCAGTCTATGGTAGCGAAACGGGACAACAAATTCGTGTATTAGGCCAAAAACAGATCAATTTGGATGAAACTCCAGAAATGGAGACTTTAGTTTTGTTCCAATCTGGGAATAGCGAGGTTCTTGCCGCTTTCCGCAAAGATGGTTCTAGTTGGACTTTTCTTTGGAAGTTGGAATACTTTTTACAGAATTTAGGGGCGATGTTTTACGATGCGAAACTCAAATCTTGGGTTCCTGGATCTGCACCGGGAAAGGAAAAAGTTACCTTTGCAGGGGATTGCCTTCGTAGGATCGTTGTTGCCGAACTTCCAGGTGATAATTTTAATTCAGTTTTTCTTGAAGTTTTGTCCGAAGAACCACCGTTAGGTTTATTTTCTGTTCCGATGGGATACCGCAAAGGAAAAAAGATTTGGGATGGGTTTCAACTGAAAGAACATGAAGAACTAAAAAGAAGTAAACGTGTAGATTTTGAATACAATCAAAAAGACAAATCTTTGCGTATTTTTCCAACAAATCCAAATTACTCGCAAGAATTTGTTTTTAATGGATGGGAGATGATTCCAAACCTTCCTATGCAACCAGTTCCAGCATTTGTATCCTTGGAAGTGGCTCCGAAGTTTGAGGTTGGAAAGGAATCACTCGTAACATTACAACTTAAGAACCGTGGAAACTATGTTAGTTTAACATACCTATCGTTATCATTTCCGGAAGCTGGTTCTCTAAGGTTGGCAGGAGAAACCCAAGGAGTTCGCTTGTATAAAAAAGGTGACATAGTTTTTAATGTTGTCCAAAACAAAAAAATCCCAGCCGAATATCCTTTGTTAGAAGTTACAAAAGAAGGATGGGCAAATAACTTTCGTTATGGAATCAAGTTCTATTACACTCCGAAAGAATCGGTAACACCAAAAATTTTATTTCGTTCCACATATAAGTTCTATCATGAAATCGTTTCGATTCCGAATCAGTTTTCGATTGTACCTTTTGAACGCGACCAACAAGGATTTCCTTCTTATCTTTTAGGAACACCGGTAAACTAAGAGGAAATGAAACACCAACTGACTGAAGAAGTCAAACTTGCGAGAAGGGAAATTGTTCGAGTCCAAGTAGACCGGTTTCATCTTTATTATTTTGATTTTTTTCATAAGAATGAAACCATTGAGATGGCAAAATTCTTTTTTGAAACTGTTTATAACTTAGATGGCAAAGAAGAATGGGAAACACTTGCGTTTTCTACTTATGACAAAGTGAAAAATATGATGAAAGAAGGCACAAGGGAAAGTGTCGAACGATTGATTGAACTCAATACAATAACCGATGAACTAGACATCCAAATGGCGGAACTTCTACTTTCTAAAGGTTGGTTAGCTGGAAGAGAAATTAGTCAGGACGAATACTTTTCATTATTTTGTGAGTTGGACAAAAGAGAAATTCGAAAAAAACAATTAGAAGTTGTACTGTTTAATCTTAAAAAATTCTATGAATTGGCACATAAACCGGTAAGTGCTTATATCATTAAACCAGCATCAATGATGGCAAGATTACTAGGAGTGTATCCATTGTTTAAAAAAGTAGAACAAGGTTACTATGCAACTTTGCCGGTGAACCAGGATTTATTTAACGAATTCTATGCAATTGTTCAAAAAAAGGAATGGGATTTTTTATATAAGGCTTTCCCAACCCTCCAAGGGGAAACATGAGAAGACGTTCCAGATTTGTATCCAAAGAAGAAGAACATATAGAAGCACATGATCGTTGGTTGTTGACTTATGCCGATATGATCACCTTATTATTAGGATTATTTATCATATTGTATGCGATTAGCAAAGTTGATGCCAACCGCCTAACAGAAGTAGCAAAAGATATCAAAAGAGGATTTGGTTTAAATGTAAGTTCGGTTGGTGCGATTTTGGATGGAGGATCGGGAATCTTAGAAGACGACACTATGGAACCGAAGTCACAAGTGTTTCGTTTATGGGAACGAATTGGATTCGCATTAAAAACTCTTCGAGAAAAAGCAAAATTAAAACTTGGTCTTGCTGAAACTGAAGAACTTAAATTAACATTCGCGGGTTCTGATTTGGCATCGGATGATATATTAAAAGCCGATCCTGATTTAAAATTTGCTTTTGAACAATTGGCTGAATTATCCAAAGGAATGGACATTGATATAGTCGTTCGTGTGCAAATTCCTTACGAATCACAAATCGACAAATCGAAATTTCAAAATTCTTGGGATTACCATTCCCATAGGGCTTCTTTACTCGCAGAAAAATTAGTCAATGATTATGGCATCCCAAAAGAACAAATCTCTGTCCAAGGTTATGCCATGTTTCAAAAATCAAAAGACTCAGATACACCAGAAAAAAAAGCCAAAGAAGAACGAATCGAAATTTTAATTCGTAAAAAAGAAACTGCAGAAACGATCAAATAACAAAGGAAATCCAAAAGAGTTTATGAACTTACTTAATATAATATTTTCGAAATTGAATATGAAAAATGGAATTCGTATTTTCTTATCACTCTTTGTTTTAGTAACTGCTGTATCATGCAAAAAAGATAAAGGGATCATAAATGTAGAATGGCAGAATGAATCGTTAAGTTTAACATCTGAGATTTGTGCCAAGTACAGAGAGTGTGCTGATAAAGAATGGAAATCCATTCCAGAAAATTTGAAAAAATTTACTGAAGGTAGACTGGATGAAACGCAATGCCAAAAACGATTTCGTGAAAGTAATGCCTATAAATTGATAGGTGCAGATGCGTTAGCGATTCAAACAACATATAAAGAATGTCATAAACAAATCTTACAGTTTAGCTGTAAGGATTTAAAGGAAGGAAAGATCGAAACTGTCCCTACATGTGTGGCTTTTCAAAAGATCCAGAATGGTAACTAAATTTATCTGATTTGGGAAGGTAAGGACATGATTGAATCTGTCAAAAAACTGTCATTCGCTTTGTCATTTTATAGATAAATGTCATACGAATATCTCGCAAATAGACTTTCATGTGCGAATATGCGTCATTCGTATAGCCGCCTCCGGTACAGGTGGTAAATATACGCATTGCGCATAACATCCCGTCCATTCCTTGGATTTGTTGTCTGAGATCGTATATACGTAATGCAGATAAACGCTACTTAACTATGTTCTCGAATATACATGTCGTTATACGTAAGTTTTAAAAAATTAATGAAAATAATTGTTTTTGCTCAATTACTATTTTATCTCAACTGTAGCTACCTTCTTAAAGATTCCCAAAAAGAATCTGAAAATCTAAAGATAGAACAAGCTGCAGGAGAAAATATTAAAGTTTATAAGAAAATAAACGAAGAACATATTTTTACAATTGAGGAAGGTGAAATTTTCTTAATTCAAGATATTTCTGAAAATAAAGAATGGAAAAAAATTTATTTAGAAAATAAATCAGGATATATTTCGAATTCTAACATATTTTTTACTCTAGTAAATTCCAGCAAAAACATCTCTGATAAAAGCTTCGTAGTACACAACAAAAGTGGTGCAGTACTTTGTGAAAATATACCTAGAAATAGAAAGTGTTTAAAAAAAATTAAAAGTATTATTCATTTAGAAAAGATAAAATACATAAAGCCTTATCAAATAAATGACGGATCAGGAACTTGGCTTAAAGTAGAATCGGGCGGTTCTGTAGGCTTTATTAATCGTCTTGATTTAATTCCAGAAAGTATTTTTAATATAGAGCAAGTTGAATCCTTTAAAAGAGAATTTCAAAAAATTTGTTCTACGAAGGTATCCTATTTAAGTGAAAATACAAATATATGTTACTCATCTAAAATGTTCAACAATGGTGATGCTAGTGAAAATTGGAAAGAAAGGGTCTATTTCATGATTGATCATGATTCTAATGCTTTTGGATACGGACGAAAATACATTGAGACTTTTGGTGTTATCTTCAAAGTAGATTCAATACAGCAAAATATATTTAAAGTCTATTATTTAGATTTATTCGACTTCAGTGAAAAAAATATTGTGGTTGAAACAAACATTAAGAAGAAAATTTTATATGCACCTTTGCCAGAGACATTAATGCCAGAATCGTATAAGCGAGAATCTTCAGAAAAGATTGAATTTAAAACTGGGCTGAAATATTCTCAATAAAAGCCTGCAAATAAGCGGCGTTATTTGACAGTATTCTCAAAAAAAAGTCTAAAATTGTATAGTATTTGGTCATTCATTAAATTCATTCATTCGTAGTCACATAAATATTTCCTCTTCAATTCATATTGAATTTTTATTTCCAATACTATTTACTGAATAGAAATATCAAAAAAATGAATATTCGAAATTTAACAATACTAACCTTCAGTTTATTAAATCTATCTTGTAGTATTCCTACATTTATAGCAATTTCAAATTATACCAACGAGAAAATTTCCATTTCATTTTATCTAAAATTACCAATGAAAGAGGAAGATTTTAAAAAAGTTTTCATACAAGAAGATTCAGAAATAGGTTCAGACGATGTATCAATGAACTATCTAATTTCATTTCTAAAAAAATGGAAAAGCATACCATCAAGAAACATTCAAAATTACAGTCAGAAAATGAAAGCAAAACCACTTTCGGAGGAAGACTTTATCTTTGATCATGAAAATAATAAATTGACTCTAACAATTGATACATACACTGCTGTCCTTATATACGAAGGACATAATTTCGAAAATCCGATCTCAGGTTATATCTCAAGAATTTCGTTCGAAGATAAAAATGGGTCTATGACTTTTAGTAATAATTATATTAATTTTCCTTTTTCATACGAATCGGATTGCAAATGCACTATTTGGAAAATTAAATAAAGTATTACCATATGATAGTAGCTAATCGTTTCACTTCGGCCCTTGCTGCCTCGTTTGGTTTGTGACACATAGGTTTCTAGGATTCATTTGTATCTACAAACTACTTGCCTGTATACGTCGGTTAATCTATACTAATACTTGTTATGATAAAAAAAATATTGATTTTAACTTTCTTAGTTTTGTTTGTCGTCTCCGCATTATATAAGGCTTTAGATTTAGGACTCATTTGGTTTGTTTATCCTTCTGAAGAAAGGTATCCAATTAGGGGTATTGATGTATCCAATCACCAAGGAAGAATTGAATGGAACCAAGTGTCAAAAAAACAAATTTCCTTTGTTTATATAAAAGCGACAGAAGGAGGAGATTTTAAGGATAAATCCTTTTTATATAATTGGAAGGAAGCTAAGAAAGAGGGTTTTAAAGTGGGTGCCTACCATTTTTTTACATTATGTAGATCAGGTGCTGAACAAGCTGAAAACTTTATTCAATCAGTTCCTTTAGAAATAGATTCCTTACCACCTGTTGTTGATTTAGAATTCGATGGAAATTGTAAAGATAGGCCCAAAATTCAAAATGTCCAAAGTGAAATTTCTATTTTCTTAGATAGAGTTGATAGTTACTATAAAACTAAAACCATTCTTTATTTAACAAATGAATTCATGGAAAAATACCTTGGTGAACAGTTATTCAATCATCCGATATGGATTCGAAATATTTTTGTACATCCCAATACATTTTCTTCGATTGATTGGATGATTTGGCAATATAAAAGTACTGCGAGAATTGACGGAATCAGTGGCCCCGTTGATTTAAATGTTTTAAATGGTAATCTTGAAAGTTTGATACAAATGAATCATTCAAACTAAAGGCTTCAAATGATTCGAAGCCTTTAGCGAGTAATAGTAATACTCTTTTCATAAATTGGAATTAGTTGGCACGATTAGAGTGATTAGTCAACCGAACTGTTATCTGCTTTTTTAGTGAATAATTTCTTCAGAACACCTAAGGCTGCTACGGCACCAATGGCGATGACTTTCCAAAATTTAAGTAACAAAGCAAAAAATCCCGCTTTGGCCAAAACCTTTCCTGCGATCAGTCCACCAATTCCATAAGCTGCGAGTTTATCAATACCTGGTGAATAATCTGAGTATTTTTCTCCATCGTTAAACTCTGTGGATGCGATGATGGCTGGTATATCTTTTTGGACAAGGTTTAGTTTTTGGATATCAGAAATTGCATTCAATTCGAGAATCCCTTTCCTTCCTAGAATACGAATATTATAATTTAGCGTATTCACTTCGTCACCTTCGAATTTGATTTCTTTGGC
Organism: Leptospira noumeaensis; assembly: GCF_004770765.1. Lineage (NCBI taxonomy): Bacteria > Pseudomonadati > Spirochaetota > Leptospiria > Leptospirales > Leptospiraceae > Leptospira > Leptospira noumeaensis. Next base: position 821,229 of record NZ_RQFK01000026.1, read on the forward strand.
CCAGTGGAGTTTTTTAGTATTTGCATCATAAAAAGGTTTGTTGGCCCATCCAACTAATTCTAAAGTAGGGTAACCTTCTTTTTTGCGATCTTCATTTCCTTCGGAAATATCTTCCTTCATGGATTTTAAAAGATCATCATAATTAATTTCATTGGCATCAGAATCGCTCACGTATCCGTCTTCTGAAAAGGCGTATGTGATCGCGTAAGTAAAATTGTCACTGATAGGGGACTGGTCTGCTTTAAAAAGCATTCCCAGAATTCCTTCATTTAGTGGGTTTCCCCATACATCATGTAAAACAAATTGGCTTTGTTTTGCGTCCAGGAATTTAAAACCTTTGGGAACATTGACGGTAGCAAGTTTATCTCCGATGGTGACGGAACCTGTTTGGTATTTTAGATTGTTAATTTGTTTAAGAACATCATCTTCTGCAGATAATGATGATAAAGAAATCAAAAGTCCGATCAGTAGTGTTTTTAGATTTTTCATAAAATTTACTCCTTAGTTTGAGAATTTGTGATATTGGCAGAAAAAGAATTGGAATACAATAACAACGGTCATTGTTAGATGGTGGTAATTTGATTACAATTTATTTTTATACACCACATAGGAAGATGTTAGTTTACCATGTATGGTTTGTTTAATCCGTCACTTTCATTTTGCCATTTGTTATATTTAGGGATTCAAACTTTACCATTTTAAATGGTGTTTGTCCATCAATGGTACCATCCACTTCGGCAATGAGAACCGGACGTTTTGCGACACGAAGGTCGATCATCAAAATTCCTTCTACTTGGTAATCGTTTCCGGTGGCACCGTCATCGACAATGTAAGCAAATGGAACAACTCCATCGCGTAGTTCTGGAACAAATATTTCATCATCTCCGTTGTCGATAATGTATTTATCCAAAATATTCTCTTCTTCAATATCACCAAACCGGTCATAGAAATCGATTTTTTTGTTTTTGCTCATTTGAAACCAATCAAAAAGACGAATGTTCTTTTTCGCTTTTTGATTTCCTTCAAATGGAATGGTGACATTTGCCGATTTGCTAAAAAGTTTTTTATGTTCCCCGATGACTTGATTGAATATGGTTTCAAATTGATTCATAGATTGATTTTTGATATAGTAGTTATTTTCCGTTTACAACAGATTCAATGTTAACGCTATTTAGGATCAGAAACGAATGCATCAAGATGTCTTTCCATTCTTCCTCAGGAAATTTTGGATGATAGATAAGGTTGATGGTAACTCTATAAGTTTCATTGGTATCTTTCATAAAATAAAAGGCATTTATCTTCGTTCCGAGCAATTCTCCGGGCCCCATTAGAATTTTTGTTTTTTCCGTTTTAAATGTAAGAAGTTCCACCCATTTGTTCACTTCGTACGGTGGGTTGCCAAAATCAGTAGCCCTTGATTCTTCCACTAAAGTTTCATACGATTTTAAAGATTCTGGTATGACAGATATCGCAATCAGTAACGAAAAACATTCTTTTTCTTGAATGCAGTCAGCTTTAAAGAAAGTGATGGGGAACTTATCCTTCATATGAAGGGAGTCGGATCGTTTTGCGATTTTGGGAACGGTAATGGACATCGCCTTTACTTTCTGAACTTCCGTGACGGAGAAATCAATTCCGCGAAAACTATCTGAAGTTTCCGATTCTGTAGCGAAAATAGCGAGGAAGGGGAGAATGAGTAAGGCAACGAGTAAAAGTTTGTTTTTCATTTTTTAGGATTCCGGTTTATTTGATTAACAGTCACCTAACGGATTTGTTGCATGGGAATAGAAAATTTTTAGACTTTTATTTTTGAAATATAGTTTATTAGACTATAATACTCGATCAAACTCCAGGGAATAAAAACACCTAACTTTGCGCACCAAAGATAAAATAGATTTTTTGTTTCAAATGGATTATTGTCAATGGGTAATAGTGAAGTTAAGATAAATGGGAACAAAATGAATGAAATACCAAATAGGGGCATAAAGGAGACATTCATATATAGGTATAAGGATTCGGTTTCTTCTTTTATATAGAACTCAGCCGAGTTAAGAAATCCGATAACGTAAGATTTTTTGATCCATTTTGGCTCAAAATTCGAATTTAAAATTAGAGTATTTTTTACTAAATCTATATCGCAATCAGTGCAATTTATAAGAACTTGTTTGCTTCTCATTAAAAATGCTTCCGTTTTATCTTTTGAAATGAATAGTTTTCTTTTGAATTTTACGGTGAAAGGTAGCATTTTGGATTGTTTTGTATTATGAATCAGGCCTCTTTGCTAAATGCTAAACCACATAATATTTGTTATGGTTTATGAAAATCCCTATATTACGTGCCGTAGCATTGAACCGATGGAGGCGGTTCTTTATGAATTTTCTTCCTTTTGCCATTCATCCGCAATTTCTTTCCAATTTAATTTCTGTTCTTTTGATCCAGTCCAAACATCCCAGAATTCAGGATCATTGGATTTCGGTCTATCCTTGTCTGCCAGTGTATTCATCTCAACGATAATCGGAATCGGTGCAGCCCATCCTAGAAGGATCGCTTTTTTTGTTGGAAGAATAGGTAACTCATTGAGAATACTTCCAAGATTATCGGGAACCAGTTTTTTTACCATTTCCTGATCTTTGTCGTTAACAAGTCTGTGAAGTAAAAAAGAATTACATTGAGATAAAACTGTTTGCGATAATTCAGATGGCCTTTGAGAAGATAGCATTAAGCCAAGGCCAAATTTTCTTCCTTCTTTGGCAATCTTTTCAAAGGATTGACTGCACAGTTTATTTGCTGTTATTTCATCGCTGTCACCTTCATAACGTTTTATAAAGTTATGTGCTTCCTCCACGACCAATGTCGTTGGTAGAATATTACCTGTCATTCTTCTATATCTTTGATGACCTTCGAAAATTACTCTCGATAAAACAGATACAATTACAAAAAGTATTTCTGACGGTAAAAGAGATAAATCAATGATATTTATACTTCCATTATCGTCATCGCTACCGATGTATTCACTCAGCCATTGTTCAAGAGTTGGTTCTTCTTTCGTTTTTGTCTCTATAACTGATGCAATCCTGGAGTCAGTTATAATGCTTCGAACTCGCATGATGAAAAAATCCATATATTGTTGCACATTATTTTCTTGTGAAAGTCTTTCAACATGACTCAGAAAATCTTCATTGGTAAAAAATACAGGACTATCTTCATCAGGTCCTTGATAAGTTTTTAATTCTCCAAAGACTGTCTGAGTATCTAAGATAGTATTAACTATTTCATTTAGATCAGCTAAGTCAAACGCAGGAAAATACCCAGCATTGTTTTTTTGTCTTCGACCTAAGATCGTATTTATTGAAGTTATAATACTTTGGATTTTTGTTTTTTGCGGCTTTTTTAAAGAGGCAGAAAGTATATTCAAGGAGTTTATAGAAGCTTGTAATAATTCACCAAGATTTTGCTTCCCTGGAAATCCAGCAATTGTATCTATACCTAACCTTTCAAAGTTCCTTAAAGATACAAGCAAACTTGTTATAAACCTCTTTGGTTTTATTAAACTATCATTCTCATCAAGTCTACCACCATAACGAACCTCTCTCAAAGTTTTTCGTAATAATGGTCTTTGAGTTTTACCACTTGCTTGTGCTATAGAACTCCATTCATAACTATTCCACAACCAACTAGGAACTTTTAATTGATTTACGTTTAAATTTTCGCCTGTTTTTTTAGTTAAAATTACTTGGAATTTCCGGACATTACATAGGCCATCAAAGGTATTGGTATATTCGCCATTTGGATCAAGTACAATAAAACGAGAATTTAGTTTTTTACCTTCCTTAAGCTCTTTTTGAGCTGCTTCAAGTGACCATCGTATAAGACCAGCAACTGAGCAGGATTTTCCGCTACCCGTATTTCCTAAAACTGCTATATGGCGACCAAATACGCGATCAGGATTTATATAAACAGGTGCATTTGCAGCCATTGAAGAAATACCAATTTTCACCTTTGCATAGCTATCTTTGTTTTGTACGATTGCCCTCAATTGTGCTTGATTTGGTACTACAACAATATCGCCAACGGATGGATAGCTATAAACGCCCCTCTCAATTTCATAATTCCCGTTAGCTTCTTTTAAAACACCTAACGGACTGATAGATAATTTTCTAAGAGGGAAAGGTAAATCGATAAGATCAAAGTCTTTATAACCTTTTCGTTTGGGGTACGGGGAATGTTCGATGCCAACCCATGAAATAATCCCTACCAAAGATCCCGATTCGTTAGGAATTAAAACAAAACCATTTACTTTTGGAAAAAGCTGTGGAACTCCAGTATTTATTGCCGTACTTTGAGGCGCATTAATCTCAAGTAAAACTTTAATCTCACGAGGAGAAATGAACTCAACCGTACCAATTGTCTGATTTCGAATATGATCAAACTCTTTATTCATTCAAATCATCATTTTTAGGAGGAATATCGAAACCTCTTTTTTCAACTATCTTCTGTTTCCTGTCGGAAATCCGATCTATCGCAGATTTTGGTAAATAATTTTCAGTTAAGGTTCGAATTTGTCCAAAATGATTACCGATAAGAAGCGTTATTTGTGAAAGATTGCATTTCTCGACAAAGTTTTGTATTCGACCATCGGCTTTATCAAAAGAAATAATAACCAAATGAGTAGAAGGTATGGTTATCATATCCAACAGTATTGAATTTATATGGGAATCACCAAATCCGTACCCATAGGTAACAAGAACAGAGTTAGGCCGGCAAGTTGCGGTTGAAAGATCTCTAAATAATTCTGAATATGGAAAATAAGCTGTATCAATCCCTTTGGCAGAATTAGGATAAATAATATATCTTTCATATGGATCGTTTTTATCTTCCTCTTTTAATTCTGTTCCAAAAGGTATTGGTTTTTTTTGAATTCCCTCATCATTTATACACCAATCCAATGAGCCATGAAGTTTTGTATACCTTACGACTCCCTCCACATAACGCGGTTCACCACGAATCCCTGGCGGATTATAATGGAAATCCAGCTCCATTTTATGCATTCGCATTATAGGATTTAATTTTCCGACAAACCGGTCTAAAGTATGAATCCCCGCAGAATCCAGTGTGTACTCGATGAACCGATCGTAATTCGTTGTGAAAATATTGAGTCGGTCTCTGGTTGCAGTTCGGCTGCTGAAACTTATTAAAAATCGTTTCAATAAAGAAATCGCCTCATTTCCTTCTTTGGCTTCTAAAACAGCCTTTTCATTCTTCAGTAGATTTTCGATTAAATTTTTTAGCTTATCATTTATCTCTTGTTCTAACGTATCAGCTTTAGCGTCTTGAAGTATTTTCAAACCCTTTAGTAATTCTATCGCTGTCCGTAGATCATCTTCAAAATTCGCACGACCCCTTTCAATTTTCTGTGCTTCAGTATCAGCATAATTCTTGATTCTTTCTTTTTCTGTCGTAAATTCTATTCTTTGCATTGCTTGTGGAGAGATCTTAGCTTCACTGCAAATACCCGTAGTAACCCCAGTGCCTAATAGTAAAGATAAATGTTCACTCTGAAAAACTGCTGTTAGCCATGGCTCAATTTTGGAACGTAACTGTTTTTTATCTGGAGAATCAGATCCTTCGGGTATTTCATTTGCGATAAATAGAATATGTTCATTTTTCCAATCTATTGAATCCACTTAATTATCTCCATAAAACCGCTTGTATTAATTCTTCTGAGGTGAGAAAGTTTTGGAAGCGGTTAACCATTGCTTGTTGTTCAGTCAAGAGAGTTTGTGGGATATAAAATAATAATCCCACCCACCCCCACCATTCCCCTCTCTCCCTCAAAATAATGCAATCAAACTATCGTTATCCTATCCCCCATCGAATCGCAACCGCCGCTATCGCCGCACCCACTAACGGGATTACCACTGGGAGCCATGCATATTTCCAATTGGAATTCCCTTTATTAGGAATGGGTAATAACCAATGGGCAATCCTTGGGCCTAAGTCACGAGCGGGGTTGATCGCATAACCGGTAGTTCCACCTAGCGAAAAACCAATGGCCCAAACTAGGAGTCCTACAAATCCAGTTCCCACAACACCGGTAGCACCACCGTTGAACGGAGAAAAGATGGCATGAATTCCTATGATGAGGATAAAAGTTCCGAGTCCTTCACTAATCACATTGGAGAGAGTGTGTTTGATGGCAGGTGATGTGGAAAATACCGCTAGAATCGTTCCAGAATCTTTGGTTTCTTTCCAATGGGGAAGGTAGTGCAAATAAACGAGAGTGGCTCCGAGGGCAGCGCCCGAGATTTGAGCGAGGCTATAAGGGAGAAAGATCGAAAAATCTCCGGTTTGGATGCAAACAGAGAGGGTAACCGCAGGATTCAAATGGGCCCCGGGGCTTCCCAAGGCCTTTGCAACCAAAACACCGAAACAGACCGCAAGGGCCCAAGCTGTGGTGATGGTGATCCATCCGCTGTCTTTTGCCTTTGACTTTTCTAATAAAACACCAGCAACCACACCGTCACCCAGTAGAATGAGAACAGCAGTTCCAAAAAATTCTCCAACCAGTTCCAAATTAAGCCCCCTTTGGCTTTTCGTAAGGACTTTATCTAAAGGGACATAGAACCAGCCGCAACCATTTTTGGACGAGCTTCCCTCCAATTTATTCTAGGATTTTCCGTTGAATCATAAATCGTGGGAAAATAGACCATGAAAGAAAGCGCACTTGAGTATCACGCTCGGTTTCCGAAAGGAAAAACCAAAGTAGTTCCGACAAAACCAACGGAGAACAGTTACGACCTGTCCTTGGCATACTCACCGGGAGTCGCTTACCCTTGCCTCGAAATTGAAAAAAAACCAGAACTCGTTTATGAATACACAAACCGAGGAAATTTAGTCGGGATCATTACCAATGGAACTGCTATTTTAGGTCTTGGTAATATTGGAGCTTCCGCTGGAAAACCAGTCATGGAAGGAAAGGCAGTTTTATTCAAAAAATTTGCCGGCATTGATGTGTTTGATATTGAAATCAATGAAACAGATCCTGAAAAATTCATTACGATTGTAAAAGCCCTCGAACCGACGTTTGGTGGTATCAATTTGGAAGACATCCGTGCCCCAGAATGTTTTCATATCGAAAAAACTTTAGATGAAAGTATGAAAATTCCTGTGTTTCATGATGACCAACATGGAACGGCTATCATCTCTACAGCGGCACTACTCAATTCATTAGAACTTACCGGTAAAAAAGCTGGTAACATCAAAGTTGTGATCAATGGAGCAGGTGCTGCGGCCATTTCCATTGCTGAGATGTTAACACATATCGGCGTCAAACATGAATCCATTTATATGTTGGATTCACGTGGTGTGATCAATCACAAACGAACGAACTTACATGAAACCAAGTTACCTTTTGTTCGTAACACCGATGCAGAAACTCTAGAAGATATTTTTCCAGGAACCGATGTATTCATCGGAGTATCTGTTGCCAATGTGGTAACAGAAGCTATGGTAAAAACGATGGCAGACAAACCAATTATGTTTGCTCTTGCCAACCCCGACCCAGAAATTCCTTATCCCGATGCCAAACATGCAAGACCAGACCTCATCATGGCAACCGGTCGCAGTGATTATCCTAACCAAGTCAATAATGTACTCGGGTTTCCATTTATCTTTCGCGGTGCTCTTGATATTCGTGCAAAAGTAGTGAACATGGAAATGAAGTTGGCTGCTGCTTATGCTTTAAGTGAACTCACAAAACTTCCGGTTCCTATCGAAGTTTCTGAAGCTTACAACGAAAAAGAAATTCGATTTGGTGCTGACTATATCATTCCAAAACCTTTGGACTCGAGAGTTCTTTACCATGTGGCTCCCGCAGTGGCAGAAGCCGCTGTCAAAACAGGTGTGAACCAGGTTGAGTATCCAGGCCGCGAGGCTTATGTAAAGTTTTTGGAATCCATCATGGCCCAACAACAAGAGCCAATCAGCGCTTTAGAAATCTAAACCAATCTAAATCCAACAAGCCGTTCATATGTATGGGACTGTTGTATTTAGATTCAAATCTTTTTCGTTTTGGATTTAATTTGATTTCGCTAAATTCACTTTCGCTTTAACTTTCAAATGATTTCATTCAGTTGGATTGAATTTTATTTGCAACCCAGCTATCAACCGCTAGTTGGCCACCACCAGCAATCATCAAAATCACTGCCATTCCTATGGCTAAGATATGGTATTCAAATCCTTCGCCCGCTTGTTGGTTGAACCAATTCATAAAAAACCCGTTTTTCCTCACATAAATGGCGGCTCCAATCATGGTAATCGCAATCCCAAACGAGGACAATCTTGTGAAAAATCCAAAGATAAGGCCCAAGGCCCCGAAAGATTCTGCCACAATGACTAAAAATCCAATGGCATAAGGAATCCCTTCCGATTTAAAAAATTCCAAAGTAGCGGAAAATCCATACCCTCCGAACCATCCGCATAACTTCTGTAATCCATGTGGAAGGATGACTAAACCTAAAACCAATCGCAGTAAGGTAAAAAACCAACTTGATTCTGTGTAGAATAACTTTTCTAACATTTTCATTTCCTTTTGTAAGTGTTGGTTGTATCTTACGGAAAAACGATAGGTTGGTAAATGGAGAGAATTGGATTTTTATGGTAGTTTTCGTTTCAGTTGTCTAAAAGTTTCGGGTGAACTATCCGTATGGCTTTTAAAAAATTTACTAAAATAGGAATTATCAACAAAACCCAATGTCAAAGCAATTTGATTGATATTCAAATCAGAATGAAGTAATAGTCGTTTGATTTCCAAAACCAATCTCTCTTGGATGATTGCCTTTGCCGATTTCCCATATTGTTTTTGGCAGAGTTGGTTTAAATTTCCTGAGGAAGTTCCAATTTGTTTTGCATAATAAGAAGTTGTTTTTTGGTATTTAAAATGATTTTCTAACAACCGGAAAAAATTCCATAATTTAGAATCGATTGAGATTTTGTCTGCAAAGGATGTATTAAATTCTTTCAGCGATTGTTGCAAAACCAACTGAATCAAAAGATAAGTCATAGAGGAATTGGATTTTGAATTTTTTTCACCGAGTAATCTTTCAAAATCGTTTTTGAATTGTTCTGCGCCTTCGACTGTTAGTTTAGAATTTTCATTTCCCAATTGGAAAAAAGGATAGTTTTGAAAACTGGTGACTTGGCCCCCATGTTCGGAGAGGTAGTCCGGATAAATTTTTAAAGCAAAACCTTTTACTGGTTTGGAAAAGATCCAAGAATGCACTTGGCCAGGTCTTAAGAAAAAAAGACTGTTTTCTGTAATCGTATGGGAGTGGAAGTCGATGGAATGAGTTCCTTCTCCTTCCATAAAATAGAATAATGCATAATAAGAATGTCTATGAGAACTATCAAAGGTTTGGAATCCATTGGGCAATTCTTCCAAACGACCGACATAAAAACTGGAATTTTGATCTTCACCATGAACATCAGTTAAATGAACCATGGGAATGTTTTTGATTTCGGTTTGTTTCTTAGGTGGTGAATTTAGCGTTTTCATTTCGGAAGTTAAATTAAAGTAACCATCTACCCACCAAAATCCAGAGGATTCGAATCCTAAAAGATGCGGATAGCGGTATTTTTCCCTTTGGGGGAGAATTCTCTGGATTTGAATCGTAAATGGGACTACGAAAAAAATCTAAAAAAAATCGATTTTCCCCTAGAAAAAGTACTTGTCTTAATTTGTGCAACGCACATAACTGTGTTGTGCGTTGCACAAATAGGTGAAAACCAGGAGCTAAATTATGGAAAAACAAATCATGGACATTCTTAACGCAGGTATCGGACTTTTCCAATCAGGAAAAGAAGGTCTTGAAAAAGCTAAAACTCAGTTGGAAACAACTTATAATGAATTAGTATCCAAAGGTGCTTTGGACAACACGGAAGATTCTGTAAAGATTCGCCAATCCGTTGACAAAATCCTAACAGACATTAAAGAATTCTCTAGTGTTGCTGGAAAAAACTACGACGAAACTCGTTCTAAAATCGTAGACAACTACAACAAAATTGCTGAAGAAATCAAAGCAAAAATGCCTGAAGGAAAAATCGAATCCGTAAAAGCAAAAATCAATGAAGTTGCGGAATCTATCAAAAAAACAGGTGCTGCAAAAGCATAAGTTTCTTTAAAGAAGAGGAGGTCGGCATCCCGACCTTTTCTCTTTTCTTTATCTATATTCTTTTTTTAAAAATCTCATTTAAAACAACCAAACTTCTAAATCTTAACTCACTTCCATTCCATCTGATTTACTTTCCCTATTGACAGATGATTCTTTTCACTTCAACCTGGAATCAATGTTTCGTTCCTACTTATCATTCATTTTAGTTTCATTATTTTTTATCTCTTGTTCTTTAGCCGACTTACGTCCTCCCACCTTACAAAAAGAAGATTTAAATCCTGATCTAAAGAAAAAAGGATTATCAATCATTACGAACCCACCAGTGAAAGAACTCACTCCGGGTGATTGGAAACAGTACAAACAAATTCAATTTGTTTTGAAAGATGTTTGGCATTCCAAGTTTGTTCGATTTTTTACACCCATCAAAGAACCAGAACAAAGGCTTCGTGTGTATTTGGATTTTGAAAAAGATGCCATGGAAGTAGAGTTTCTGGGTGGAGAAAAAAAAGGTCTCATCCTTGGCCTTGTCAAAAAAGACACCTACCAAATTGCAGCAGATACAGGAAAAGTTTTTACGGGCGACGATGAAGTTCGAGTTTATTTGGAATCTCTTCGTTTGTATCTAACACTCCCTTGGCGACTCACCGAATATCCAATCATTCAATATGCAGGCGCTGTTCAAAAATTAGGCCAAGACTATGAAGTGGTTTATTTTACATCCGTTCAAGTTGGTGCCACTCCCGACACAGACCAATACGTTGGTTACTTTGAAAAAACAAGTGGAGCCTTAGAATGGATGGAATTTACTTACCGTGAACTGTTTAGTTTTTACAAAGGTGTGATCAAATACGGATATTATGAACCGTGGAACAACAAACAATACCCCAGACGAATTAGTATTTTAGATAAGTTTGAAGATGCTGATTTTGTTCACGAAATCCGAATCGAAAAAATGGAAATTCCAAAACAACCAATGGAAGAAGAAGATAAAGTATTGGAGTTACCGGAGTAGGGGTGAACCAGTGCTCCTGAAAAAGGAAAATTTTTGCAGAGAGAATTTGTTATAAAATTTTATCCAAATTTTTAAAACTTAGAAAATTCGATTGAATTTCCATGGTTATTACTTATGTTATAACCATGGAAAGTTCTGCAGTCAAAAAAACTACGATTCGCGCGATTGGTAATTCATCGGGGGCTACGATCCCAAAAGCACTTTTAGAAAAATATAATTTTCATGAAGGAGACACTGTCTTTCTTGTGGAAACTGAAAACGGAATTCTTTTGTCTCCCTATGATCCTGATTTCGAATCAGCCATGGAATTTTATCAGGATGCTTCTAAGAAATACCGAAATGCGCTTAAAGAATTAGCGAAATGAAACGGGAACCTAAGTGGCTAAATAGAAAAATTGCTGAGGCTATTCATTTAGATCAAATCAAACAACACGGAGGTTCTTTGGGAATTCGAGATATCGGTTTACTTGAATCAGCTCTGGATCGACCAAAGAATCAGTGGAATTACAAACCTGAGTCTACTATTTTTGAACTCACGGCTTCTCTTGGAATCGGTGTCGCAAAAAATCATCCATTTATGGATGGAAACAAGAGGACTTCGTTTTTGTTGATGTATGTATTTTTAGCTTCTAACGGTTTTATCATAGATACATCAGAGGAAGATGTTGTGAATGTTATGTTAAAAGTAGCAGATGGTTCCATAAAAGAAGATGAGTTAGCCAAGTGGCTCAAAACATCATCAAAAGCCAACTCCCCGCGAAAGGGATCATAGCGGAAATCCTGCTTTGCAACATAAAGTTTCAGAAAAAATTCTAAATAGGTAGTTTAAAGTTTTATGGTGCAATGCAGATTGCAGCGGAGAGCCCGATCCACCACCGATCCGGTGGTGGATTCGCCCCAATGATTAGTTCAAAGTAAATCGAATGGGAACGAGAACCTTTACCGTGATCGGTTTTCCTTCTAAAATGGAAGGAGAAAAACGTTTTTTGCGATAAACTTTAATGGCTTCTTCTTCGAGTCCGCCACCTAACTGTTTACCAACGGATCTGACTCGTAACACTTCACCTGTATTTGCTATCACAACTTCTAATGTCATGGTTCCAGTAAGTCCAAGAGCCTTTGCATCAGAAGTATATTCTGGTCGCATGTTAGGTGAAAGGTCTATAGGAGAAGTTGCTCCAGAGACGATAGGATCAGATGCTCCGGCAACCCGAGGGTCTTCTTTTTTCTCTTCCTTTTCTTTGTCAGTAAGATCGAAATCTCCATCTGTTGGTTTTGTATCCACGGATGGTTCTTGGATTTGAACATTATCGATAAAAGCTACTTCTTCCACAAGATCATCTAAACCATCAGTATCAAAATGAGGTGTGAACCAAAATAGAATGATGACTGCTTGGAAAAATGCAGAAATGGCAAGACCAGTTTCGATTCGGTATCTATCGATGAACCGATGGATTCTTTCTCGTTTGGATCTTTTCTGTGTAACAACTGTTCCGTTCACGTTACTTTCCTTTTAACCCGCCACCTTGAGTGGTCTTGGTAACGAGAGAAACCTTTAAGGCTCCTATCTCTCGGAGAGTTTCGAAAACACTATCTAACTCTTCATAAGTTAAATCTTGATCTGCATGGATCAAAACTTTCAAATCTGGCGTAGTCGAAAGTTTTGCACGGATTTCACTCATGGCTTCGTTCAGTTCCATTTTGATTGAGTTAAAATAGACAGTCCTTTTGACATCAGCAGTTAGATAAAGATTCGCAATCTTTTTGTTTAACTGTTCTCCACCAGGAACATCTGGTAGATTGATGGGAAGGTCTGGATCCGAATCCAATACGGAGGTTACCATAAAGAACACGAGGAGTAAGAAGGCAATGTCTGCCATCGAACTTACGGGAACTGAAGGTGCGACTCTCTTTCTTCGTAACATATTATTTCTTCTTTCTCACTGAGATTTTTTCAAATCCACGAAGTTGAACTGCGGATAAAGCATCCAACATCTTTGCATATTTGGTATCACCGGTTGTAACAATGAGTGCTAGTTTGTTTTTAAGATCCGGAATTTCCATTTGATTCAGGTCATCACGAAATTCTTTTAAACTAGAATATTCTTTGGTTCCGAATGCTGTGTTACGCATTTTGTATCTGTCTTGTGTTACCAAAATTTCATATACATTTTTACGTAAAAAAGGCTGAGGTTCGGATTGTTTGCGAGGAAGGGAAATGTTAAGTCCTTCCTTTACAAAGAATACAGCAGTTACCATAAAAAATACCAAGAGTAGAAAGGCAATATCCGACATGGATGCTGCCGATATCTCCTCTAGTTCTTGTTTTTTCTTTAACTTAATCATGGTTAGTTACTTTCCGTTGTTTATGCTCTTTTACCGGCTTTGAGTTTTAAATATTCTTTGTAGATTTTGTTAGCCGCTTCTTCTACTTCAGAAGTAAAGAAAGCAACTCGGCCTTGTAAGTATTGGTAGAATGTCATTGCAGGAATCGCAACGATAAGACCAGCAGCAGTAGTGATAAGCGCTTCTTTGATACCACCAGCAACTACTTTCGCGTTGACTTGGTCTGCGTTTGCAATTGCATCAAATGCGTTGATCATACCTGAAACTGTTCCAAGGAATCCAACGAGTGGTGCAATGGTGGAAACTGCGGAAAGAACTGTGAGTCCTTTTTCGAGAAGTGTCATAACTTCGCCAGCTTCTCTTTCGATACCAGATGCAAAAATTTCTGGATCGTTTTGAGAAACTTCCATACCATTTTTTAATACATCAGTGATTCGTTGTCCGTCATTTGCTTTTAAGAATTCTTCAATCCCATTCATTCCAGATGCATCAATCGCATCTTGTAAGTCTTGGTTGTAACCTTTTCTTACTAGTTTTGCAGTGAAGAAAAAGTAGATTCTTTCTAGAATTACACCAAAGGCAACAATAGAAGAAAGTAGGAGGGGCCACATAGACCATCCACCAGTAACAAACAAACTTATGAGTCCAATTTCAGATTCTTTTTGTGGTGCTTCGGCAGGAGCTTCTGCAACAGGAGCCGGAGTTTCTGCTTGAGTTTCAGTTGTTTGCGCCGATTCCGTGCTAGGTGCCGCAGGTGTTGATTGCGCTTCGATTTTGCCTGCAAGAGTAAAGATTGTGATGAGTGCGATCACAAAAGACAAAGTGACTTTCGTTTTTGTCTGGTTACATGAGAATTTCATGAATGTCTCCATATCTAATTGATATGTTTCAAATCTAGAATATCCCTGTTACAAATAGATTACAAGTGGATGACAAAGTCGGGATTTAGATGGAGGAGAAGATCTCTTTCAGTTTGGGAATTCCTTCTAGAAACAAAGCAGGACCAGGCTGTAATATAATACTTGGATCCATTTCAAAAATTCGGTTGGATTTGATAAAACCTGTGGATGACCATTCGGGTTTGTTTCGCACCCAATCCCAATCCATTGCCTTCCCACACCATGAACCCACGTAGACATCTGGATTGGCCTCTTTGACATCCTCCGCAGTGATGATTCGGTCTCTTGCTAACTTTTTATCTTTTAAGTGGGAAAAACAGTCCTCACCACCTGCCAGTGTAATGGCTTCGCTCACCCATTGGATCCCCGTGATGATGGGTTCATCCCATTCTTGGAAAAAGACTTTTGGTTTGAAGGCTTTGGATTCGTTTTCTTTTTTCCAAGACAGAATTTTACTTTGCCATTCTTCTATGAGATTTTTGGCTTTTTCTGTTTGGCCCACAAGGTTTCCTAACATTTGCATATTGGATAGAATTTCTGGAATAGACCTTTGATTAAAAATTAATACGTTTAACCCTCGTTCAATGAGGTCTTTGGCAAGTTGGGATTGGATATCAGAAAATCCAATGACGAGATCTGGTTCGAGAGCTGTGATTTTTTTTAGGTTTCCACTGATAAAGGCTGAAACTTTGGTTTTTTCTTCTTTTGCACGAGCCGGTCGTTCTGTATAAACAGAGATTCCTAAAATTCTTTTTTCTTCACCTAACAAATATAACATCTCCGTTGGTTCTTCAGTGAGACAAATGATTCTTTCTGGGCCCATAGTTTATGTTTCCAAAAAACGAGCAAGATCAGTTTGGGATCCAAATAATACAATTACATCATCTTCTTTGAGAACTGTATTTCCATGTGGGATTCCTAAGATTTTTTCCGATTTAGAATCGGACATTCGTTTTGTTTCTTTATTGATTGTAGGGCGTTTGATGGTGATGACGTTGATATTGTATTTATGACGTAAGTCGGCATCAGCGATGGTTTGGTTGATATAACGTTTCGGAACAGTAACTTCCACAACACTGTATTCATCAGAAAGTAAAAAACTAGAACGCATTCCCGAAAAAGATAATGTTTCGGCCATACTTCTTGCCGCCTTTTCTTCTGGGTTAAACAAATCTTTGATTCCAAGAAGTCCCAAAACTTTCATTTGTAGTTCTGTTTGGTAACGAGCGTAAATATTTTTTACGCCGCATTTTTTTAAACTATCTGCACAGATAATAGAAGTTTCAAAATCATCGGCAAGGGCAATGACAGCATAATCGACATCGGTGATTCCTTGGGAACGTAATGCATGTTCATCTGTGGCATCTAAGGTAACTGCAACGGTAACATAGTCTTTTATGGAATCGATAATGATTGGATCTTTGTCAATAGCGATGACTTCGTGTCCATCTTCAAAAAGATAACGAACAAATAACTTTCCAAAACTTCCAATTCCAATGACTGCTATTTTTTTTCTTTGCATACCAAACTTTAACCTACAACCACATATTCTTTTGGATATTCATATGAGATACGATCTACTTTTTTAGAGAGGGCAACAAGTAGAGTCAAAATTCCCACCCTTCCCACAAACATTACAGTACAAATGATGATTTTACCAGAATCTGTCAAATGGGGAGTTAGGCTGCGAGTGAGTCCTACTGTCCCGAAAGCAGAAACTACTTCGTAACATAAATCGATAAAATTTGCATTTTCAGTGATTAACAAACCAAGGATGGCAACAAAAATCACAAATAAGGAAAGTACGATGGTTGCGCTTGCTTTTGCAATTGATGAATTTGCAATCGTTCGGTGGCCTATTTCCATTCTATCTTTTCCACGTATTTCATTGGTAATGTTTAATAGAGAAATGGCAAAGGTTGTGGTTTTGATTCCTCCCCCCGTGGAAACAGGAGAGGCTCCCACCCACATCAAAAAAAATGAAATAAAGGTTATAGGGAATCCCATTTGGCTTAACTCTAATGTATTAAATCCAGCTGTCCTTGTAGTTACCGAATAAAACAAGGAATGAAAGATTTGTTCTGAAGTGGTGAGCCCTCGTAAAGTATAGTTTAACTCCAAGAAATAATAGGAAACCCAACCGAATAACAAAAGACTGCCGGTCGTCCAAAATACTAGTTTAGATGTGACTGACCATCTAAATTTAAAATCAAAAGGATTGGAAAGTTTTGTTCGGATTTGGAATAAAACAGGAAAACCAAGTCCTCCGAGAACAATCAAAAACATAATCACAGATAAAAATCCTTCTGAATGTTTGAAGGCTTCTGTGGCTAACCCACTTGGTAACAAACTAAAACCAGCATTACAAAATGCAGATATGGAATGAAAAATAGAATAATAAATTTTTTCAGAGAGTGCAATCGGAAAGTTTTCTGGGAAACTATAAAATAATAATACAGCACCAATGGATTCGATGACAAGGGTTTGGATTGTGATTTGTTTTAAAATTTCTTTAGCACGACCCATTGTTTCTTCGGAAAGAAGGTCTTTGATCATCATTGTATCACTGACAGAAACTTTTCCCGCAAGGAAGATGGAAAAAAAACTAGTTAAGGTCATAAGGCCAAGCCCACCCACTTGGATGAGGAGTAAAACAATCAGTTGTCCTGTTAAAGTGAATTGACTTCCAATGTCTACAGTAGAAAGCCCTGTAACACAGGTTGCACTAATCGTAGTGAAAATTAAATCAATGGATTTAACCGGGCCATTAGTTGACTTTGGAAAGTGTAAAAAACAAATTCCGATTAGGATGATAAAAGCAAAAGAAGATACAAAGACAATGGAAGGGTTTAATTTTTTAGAATCATTTTTTCTAGATAACCGAAAGAAATGAGCCAAGTTAGAAAATAAAAACAGAATCTGATTGGCTGATAAAAAGATAATTGTGGTGTCATCTCCCGAAATATGATATGACTTCAAAATGGAAACTATGTCTTTTTCATAAATAAATTCCAATCCTAACATAAGTAAAATGATAAGTTCTATTTTATGAAGAGAAACATATTCTCTCCATCGTTTGTTTGTGAAAATTAAATGGATGGATTCATAAAAGATAAAAAAAGATACCAGTGTTCGAATGGAAAAAGTAACGTAAGGTTTCCATGATTCTGGATAATAAAATCCAAAATCCAAAATCAAAATGGTAACCGATAAAAATCCGAATAGGATATAGATGGTTCTTCCAATCCAACGGAAGTGATCTATGTAAAGCTTTCGAATTTCGAATCTTTGAACTTGTAAATAAAGGTAAAATCTTTGTAAAAAAACAAGGAACCTTTTGAACTTCAAGGGTAAACTTCAGCCAGTTGTTTTTTCTTTTCTCTGTGTTCTTCTAATCTTTGCCTATCTGCATAAACATTTGCACCAGAAAGACCGGTGGTTCCGCCAATCATGATGATACTTCCTGCAATTGTTTTTTCAATTGCCAATGCAGAAGCAATTCCTGTTGAAACACCTAATGCAAATGGTAAAGTTAAAAAGAAAATGATATAAGCCCGGCGAAATTTTGTTTCTTCGTAAACAGCATCTTCATCAAATTCTTCTTTTTGTTTCTTCTTTAATTCTTGTTTGGTTCTACTTTTTTGAAGTTGGTTCTGAAGTGCTTGTTCGTTGATTTCGCCTGTTAGCGGGTTAATTGGTGAATTTTGAGCGCCTGTCAGACTATAAGGATTGTTTGCATTTTGACTGGAGTTAGATGTCGTTCTGGAATTCATTAAGGCACCAGCACCCGGGATGGAATCAATCCCACTGTATTGGGTTTTTGCACTTTTGGGTGTGGATAAAACCGGAGTGTCAAACTTCGGGGGAAGCGTCACATCCTGCAAAACATTGGATTCCGGATCGGACTTAGGAAGATTTCTTAAGTCATAGTTATTTGTGTCATAAAATCCTTCTTTGGTTTGCCCAAGAAGTGGGCCCACCGCCAAAGAGAAAACAATCATCGGCACAAAAATTTGGGAAAAAATCCGCATACATTCCAGTTTACCCAATCTGTATCAGGGTCAATCCAATTCACGTCCAGAAAGTTTGGTGGATCTGTAAGAAAATGACTTTTCCCGAATGGCCTCCAAATCTTTTTCGGAAACTCCTGCCGTATGGGCGTGTCCATATTCTTCTGACATAGTGGTTCCAAATAGACCAGGATCATCAGATCCTATGGTAAGTTTAATATCGTTTTGCAAAAACCTTGTGATGGGATGATCAATATGTGATTCTAACATTCCAATGTATAAATTGGAAGAAGGGCAACATTCAACAACGGCCTCAGTTTGTGATATTTTTGACATAACATAGTTTTGGAAGGTATGTAAGTATTGGGACTGAGTTCCATCAAACTGAATTTTTAAAAGTTCAGAATCTGGTTTTGTTTTTAAATCCTTTCGTTTGAGTTCGAGTTCTTCTTTGGGATAGAAGGGTCCAAAACTTGTGATTTCTTCATAAGATTCCAATTCACATTCTATTTGATCCTTGGCCTCCGATACGAGCTCTGTTCTTTCATCTCCTAAAAAATAATCAGAGTCAATTCCAAGAGCCAAAGCATGACCCAGTCTATGGGCTCCATTCTCGGCTGATTCTAAAACCCAACGTACAGCAGAGAAAGGAGTTTTATCTCTAAAACTTTCACCCACATGATAAAGAATCGATAGGGCAGTGTTAGGTTCCGCTTTGTTGTCTTTGATTATCGATTGGAAAAAAGTTTTTTTATCTTTTGGTGGATGTCCTTCTTCGATATGACAGAAGTCAATTCCCACAAGTCCATTACGAATGACGGAATCTTTTTCCATCCAATTTTTCATCCAATCATAATGCCTTTCATAGTTTATATCTCTATGTAAGGACATCACTAGTTTGGACTGGATGGTTTTGCCTTCTTTTTTGGCGGAAGTTTCTCCTTTGGATAATCCTTCCAAACAGGCCATCAGTTTGCTATAAAAACTTTCTTTAGGTTCTTCTTTACCAAACATCAAACGATATTCTGCATAACTAATATCTTCCAAACTATTGGAAAGAACTACATCATGAGTGACTTCTGTAATTTCTTTTTCATCAAACTTTACTAAGGCGATGATCAAATTGAACTTTGCTTGGAAATGTAAAAAGGGAGCCTTTTCTCGAAAATGATAGAGTTTGGAAAAATCTTTTATGTCCGAATAATCTTCAAAAAAGGTAGAAGGTCTAATTTTTTGACCATAAGCCTTTTCATAGGAATCTAGATATAAGTGCCATCTAGGTTCGGGGTTATTTTTGCCAATTCGAAACAAAGTTTCGGGGGGTAAACATCCATAAAGGTGGTTGTGTAGATCGCAATACATATAAGAATGACAAAACTATGCTTCACAAAATTAGACGCATCTTGCAGCCAACTCGATTGAATCAGAAAATTCTTGGATTAGCAATCCCAGTTTTTTTTGGAATGATCAGTTATACAGCCATCATGGTAGCAGACACTGCTATGGTTGGTAAACTGGGAGAAGTCCCTCTCGCCGCAGTTGGGTTTGGCGGAATGGTCTATTTTTCCATTTTTGCCTTCCTTATGGGTGGATCCATGGCTGTGCAAATCATCGTAGCACGCAGATTTGGCGAAAAAAATGACAGAGGGGTCGGAATCACACTAGTTAATTCCGTTTATTTATCCTTTGTTTTAGGTGCATTACTTTCCTATTTTGGATTCATTTACGCTCCTCAGCTTATGGGTTGGATCGGAGATGATCCGCAAGTGATCGAAGTGGCAGGAGTGTATCTTTCCTACCGATTTATAGGAACCGTTCTCTTTTTTGTGGGATTCGCTTTACGTGGATTCTTTGACGGAATTGGAATTGTACAAGTGGGAATGATCTCTTCTATGTTAGCTGCAGTTACCAATATTTTTTTCAATTGGTTACTCATTTTTGGAAACTGGGGATTCCCAGCTTGGGGAGTGAAAGGGGCAGCAATTGCTTCCAGTTTGTCTTCCATCCCATCTCTACTCATTGTGATATTTTATTTTTTCCGTAAAGATGTGATCAAATTCTTTCAATATGAGATTTTTGCACCAAGTATCGCGACAATCAAAGAACTTTGTATGGTTGGGTTCGCACCTGCTGTCGAAGGAACACTTGTAAACTTTGCTTTCTCTGGATTTTATAAAATTGCAGGAATGATTAGCACAACCACCTTAGCTTCGGCTAGTGTTGTATTAACATGCCTTAGTTTGTCTTTTATGCCAGGTTTTTCATTTGGAATTGCAGCCACTACCATTCTTGGCCAATCTATGGGTCAGGGAAAAATTCGATTGGCTTATGAAGGAACCATGCGTTCGGCCACGTTCTCTGCGATTGTGATGGGAAGTATGGGACTCTTTTTTATCATCGGTGGGCCTTGGCTCATTGGTTTATTCACAGATGTTCCTGCCGTAGCAAAGGTTGCTTATCCTGCACTTTGTATTGTGGCCCTCATCCAAGTGGGAGATGCCTATCATATGGTGATTGGTTCTGCACTTCGTAGTGCGGGTATGATGTACTATGTGATGTTTGTTTATCTCATTGTTTCCTTTCTCATCATGTTGCCTTTGGCCTATTTATTCGGGATAGTCCTAGCGTGGGGCAATTTTGGAATCTGGTCTGCGTTTTTTATTTGGATTTTACTCATGGCAGTGCTTTTTGTCAGAAAATTTCGTAAGAAGGAGTGGGTGAACATACGAATTTAATAGAACGAGGGGAAAATGAAACGAACAGAACAAGAAAGGCAGGCCATTCAAAAATTTTTAAAGTCTGTGGATTTGTTCAAAAAACTTCCCCCATCTGTTCTGTTACGACTTGCTAACAACGTCCAAGAAAAATTAGTTCGAAGCCACGAAGCTCTCTATTACAAAGGAGAGTCTTCGGAATCCATTTACATTGTAAGGTATGGTGAAATCCTTCTCGAGAATGTAGCCGGTCAAAGTCATGTGTATGTGGGTTCAGGTCAAGTGTTGGCCGAAAATTCCCTTATCTCCAGTTCCAATCATTCTACATCTGCCATTGCAGTCATTGATTCTCTCGTTTACGTTTTGAATGGAAAATTGTTTTTACAATTGGCATCTCAAGAGAAAGTTTTTGCACAAAACATCATCCAAATGATGGGATCTCGGATGCGAGAGAATTTAAACAGACCCAGTCACAAAGATAATTTTGTCGGATTACGCAGGTTATGTGTTCATGTCCCTTTGGAACCTGAATATAATTTTGGCGAAAAAGTAAAATCTTTCATTGATGAATATGGTGAAGTCACCAAAAAATTATCATCAGCCATTCCCATATCCACTTTTAAAGGAATGGATCCCACTCAGATTTCAGAGTATCTATCCAATCTTAGAAACAAAACACCCTTACTTCATATTTATTTTGATGAAGCCACTTCGCGAATGGATTTACATTATTTAGTAGTTCAGTCTGACTTTATCGTTTTTTGGGAAGATGAACCAGAAAAGTTTTATAAGGAAAAAGAAGAAATCATTCATTTTTGGAAAAACCGAATTCGAAACTTTGAGGGCCGCGCTATCCGTCTGATGGAAAGTGGAGTTCGTAAAAGTTATCTCCCTCAAGACCAATCACTCAAAAACTTTTACCAAAAAGATACATTGGCAAGGTATTTGGTTTCCAAAACCAGAGGTTTAGCGTTAGGTGGTGGTGGTGCCAGAGCCCTCGCTCATGTTGGATTGTTAAAAGTTTTACATAGAGAAGGAATTCATTTTGATTTTGTATCGGGTGCATCTATGGGAGCCGTAATTGCCGCTCTATATGCGAGAAAAAATTCGCCTGAAGAAATTGAAGAAATGATAAAAAATTTCTTTGGTGGATTGGAAAGTGCCTTTGATCCTACTCTTCCCGTCGTTGCCTTTTTTAAAGGGAAACGAATGAAACGAATGTTAAAGAAAGCTTTTGGTGACCAAAGGATCGAAGAACTTCCACTTCCTTTTGCCACTTCTGCTGTGGATTTACAAACCGGGAAAGAACATATTTTTGACCAAGGCCCAATCACAGAGGCACTCACCAGTGCAATGAGTTTGCCTGGAGCCTTTCCTCCTTACAGGCTCGGCGAAAAGTTGTTAGTTGATGGTGGAATGATCAATAACGTTCCGGAAAATCTCATTCGTTCTAAGGGTGCGGATGTGGTGATGGGCATCAACGTATCTCCAATGCAGGAAATTGTTCCGGTCAAACTTTTTGAAGATCGCAATACAACAGAAAAAGGATTTTTTCGTTATATCTGGGATACTTTAAAATACCCACCAATCTTGCAGATTATGACAAGAACTATCACTTTGGAAGGTCGAGAGATCACAAGGCTGAAAAGGCCCAAATTGGATTTATTCGTACACTTCCATTTAGAAGAGTTTCAGTTATTTGATTTTGCCCGTTACCAAGAAATCATTGATAAAGGTGAAGCCGAAGCCGAAGCAAACTTAGCAGAGATCAAACAATTGTTTTCTTAAGCGTTGAAAATTGGGAATTATAGAATAGAGTTTAGTAATTTTGTATTCATCTTATTGAATGGATTGATGATTTTTAATTTGTTAAATTTTGTTCCATCATTAAAGTCTTCAGACAATAAATAATCACAATTGAGCTCTAAAGCAGCCAAAATAATCAAAGAATCATAATAAGATAATTTATTCTTCTCTCTTAATTTCAGAGCATTTTTGTAAAATTCAATTGTTGGGAAAAAAGAACAAATTGGATCTAAGATTTTTTCTATGAAACTTGAAATATCCTGACCTTTCATCGGTGGTTGTCCTTTTGTAAGCATTACATTACTAAATTCTTGGATGACTTGGTAACTTATAGAAAATCTATCAGATTTAAAAGAAGCTTTTATGATATTTGAAGAGATTTCCTTTTTTTCAAAATCCTTATGTGAAAAGAAGGAAATAAATATATTCGTATCGATGAAGACTTTACCTTTCATTTGCTTCTTCACGGGTTATTTTTCGGTTTATTTTTACATATTCAAATTTTTTCAAATATGCATCTAGATCGAAATCTTTTGGCTCAGATTCAGAATAAGCGCGGAGCCATTCATTAAAAATGTCATTGAGTGACCTTTTTTGTTTACTTGCTTTTAGACGAGCTTTTTCAATTGCCCTTTCATCAGCTCTAAAAGTAATACTTTTCATGTTTATTATTTTACACGAGTTTCGTGCAATTTGTCAAATTGAAAATTGGTTATTTTATTACAGTAAACCAGTTTCTGGTTAATTTTCTGATTTTCTAATTATTTAGTTCCAATCTCCACCTAAAGAAAGTTAGATACTTTCTCAAGATGGAGTGTTTTTTTGGTTTGCTCAAGTTTGGTTTGGGAGATTCGAATTACAAAGAGGAAAGGATTTCCTTTTTTTTTGCTTCAAATTCCTCTGCGTTGATAAGACCCTGATCCAGTAGTCCTTTGAGTTTGGCAATTCTTGCTGCTGGATCATTCGCTGCCGGTGCCCCACCACCTTGGCCTCCCCCTTGGTTCATCATATTGCCCATCATCTGGCCCATATTCATCCCCATTCCCATGCCCATCCCGGCACCCATGGCCCCACCACCTTGGCCTTCGTTTTCTGCGGCCGCTTGTCCAATATCGAACATTTTCTTCTGTTGGTATTTATCACCGAGCATATCAATTTCAAATTTGTCGGTGATGATTTTTTGGATTCGTTGGTAGTTGGGATCGTTTTGGTCAAAGTTCACCGAAGATACGTTAAACTCTGTTAAATCGATTCCATACTTTTCAAATTCAGGAGCGAGTTTGACTTTTCCTGCAGTGGAACTTTCATCTCTAAATTTGTTAATTTCAACCACAGAAGTGTTGTTGTTTAAGATCACTTCTGCAATAAAATCACCAATTCCTCGCACAATGTTTGGTTTTAAAAATTCATCTACGGATTCGTTTGTAGTTCTGTTTCCACCTTTCACTACATTGAGTAAAAAGGATCTCGAATCTTTGATTCGGAATTTGTAATCACCGAAGGCACGGATGTTTAATACAATTTTGTATTTGGGATCTTCCAAGGGAATTGGAGTGTTGGTTCCCCATTTCATTGCAAAAATGGCTTTGTTTACATAATATGCTTCTGCAGTGAAAGGAGTTTTTCCACCAAACGGAAGATTGACGAGAGCTTCGAGGATGGGAATGTTTCCCGTTTTTAAAGTATGAGTTCCTGGACCAAAGGTATCCAAAGCTTTGCCTTCTTTAAAAAAAATGGCTTCTTGGTTTTCCTCTACAACAAGTTGGCCTGCGGTACTGATTTCATCAGATGGATATTTCCAAACGATTTCATTGGGACTGCCTTCAAATTTAATTCTATCTATTAGTGCCATGTTTTATTTCCTTATCCTGTTATTTTAAAAAGATTGAGTTTCTTGATTCAAATTGAGTTTCGAAGTCTAACAATAGTTTGTTAGTCGATTCAATGGCTGCTTCTGGATTTGAGGCAAAAGCGGTTGGTAGTGTTTCCAAAATTTCTTTTTGTAAAACATCTGCTTTTTCCAACATAGAAAAGTCATGGTTTAATAGTTTTTCTATTTCTGCCGATGTGGCTTTGACACCGGTGCCAAGTCCATTCATTCCATAACCTGCGGAACTGACCTTCATAATGATTCGGTCTAGTAAAGTTGTGGCTGGATTTGTTTTCCCGATGTTTTGGATTTGAGCTTTCGCCACAAAACCTTCTTCCAGTTTACGAAAACTTTCTTTAAAGGTAGAGAGTAACGCTCCAAGTTCCTTACGAACTAAAAGATCCGTTTTTTCAAACTCTTGGTTGGCCAGAGCTTCTTCAAATAGTTTGGTTTCTTTTAAGAACTTTCGAATGGGATCTTGTTCGTTCTTAAATCGTTCTAATGTGGTTTTTAACCAAGTTGGATCCATTTTATTCCTCTGTTTCGATTCCGTCTAATGTTTGTATGGTGTCACATGTGATGTAGTTAAAGATGACACTTTTTTCTGATTGGTAAATGGCTTTGGCAGGAAGTGATTTCCATTTTGTTTGGTCAAATTCGCAGTCATGTTTTTCACCTTTGGTTTTACCACTGGACTCAGTGAAATGGACTAAGTACTTTTCTTCTTTTGTACCTAACCTTTCGCAACCGATACTTGTACTGGAACATTCGCGAATTTGGGGAGTGGGCCAATAAGGTTCCTGTGTGGTTCCAAATCCTTTGGCCACAGCGTTGCGATCAAAGGCCCATTTATCAATTCGATAACTGCAATGGTCATCATACACAGGTTCTTTTCTGTATTTCGTTGTACAACTTTCACTTTCTGAAAAAGTTCCATCTCCACGATCCGAACGAACTGTACGGCAATCTTCTCCATCAGGAATACTGTCATAACTTCTAATCTGACGACTTCTGGACACACTGTACGCACCCATAGGCATCGAATCACACCATTCGGATTCTGAAACTGGCTTGAATTGGTCAATGGCAATGGTGCGAGACCATTCATGGTGAGTGATTTGTAGTTCTACTTTTTCAGTCCATAACACACCAAGACAAACAAATCCTATCCCACCAAAAACAATGGTTCCTAGTAACCATAACACCCATTTCGGAGTTTTAGGATGTGGTTTGATGAATTCAGAATTTTCAAATGCTAGATCTTCTTTTGCTTTTTGAACAGAATCTTCGGTGAGCCCATCTTGGTCAGAACGAAGTTTGACAGTTTGAGCACCATCGAGAGAACCACCGCAGTTCCCGCAAAACGTAGCTTTGGCACCATTGGCAGTTTGGCAGAAAGGACAGGTTTTATCTGCCCCATAATAAATATGATCTTGGACAGCGACTTTATCTGCTTCGTTTGGAAAGTATCTACGGCCCGGATCTTGTGTGGCTCCGCAGTTCGGACAATGCCTATGTGTTTTACCGAGTAACTTTTTAGAACCGCAAAACTCGCAGTCCCAAAGCATTTCATAGATTTTTTCTTCTGCCATCGCAACAAAGGTTTATCCGCAAAAAATTGACTTTTGCAAGAAAAATATTTTCAATTCCCAAAATCCATCCTAGAATCCTTAGAATATGAGATTGGTACTAAAACCATTTGGCAATTTTCGTTTCTTAATTCTGTCTTTCCTCCTTGTTATTATTTCATTTGGTTACATTCAGTCGCGTTCAAAACAGAATGCGGTTCATCCATTAGATAGTTTATACTTGAAACTTTCACCTAATATGGTTAAGGCGGAAAGAAAAATTACCTTTCGAAGGCTTTCTCTCCAACTCCGCGGGGTGATTCCCAGTGTGAGCGAATGGAAAGAATTAGATGCCCTAACTCCCGACCAAAGTTTAGAATCGTTTGCTGTTAGTTTTTTAAAACAACCAGAGTTTGCCGAATACTGGGGAACCAAGTTTACATCCATGCTTCGTGACAAATCCAAGGGACGTAAAATCCCAACAGGAGCTTTCTTTCAATATGTAGCACAATCGATTCATAAAAATAAACCATATGACCAATTGGTGCAGGAGATGTTAACCTCTACTGGCAATGTAAAAGAATCACCGGCTACCATGTTCTACATTCGGGATGGGGCGGATCCTTTACAAACAGCAGAGTATGTAGGTCGGTTATTTTATGCAAAACGAGTGGCTTGTGCTAGGTGCCATGACCATCCTTATATTTCTGATTTTACAAGAAGGGATTATTATGCTTTGGCTGCTTTTTTTAGCCAACAATTCTTTCGGGATGGCACTTGGGAGGCCGATCGGTATGGAAAATCGTTTAGTTATGTTCCGAGAGAATTAGAAGTCCATCTTCCTATGGAAGACCAAAAAAATCTCCAAGACAAAAACAATGATTGGAATCGAGACAATTGGAACAAATGGAGCGACGAACAACGAAAAGACTACCAAAAGAAACATGAAGTAGAGTATGCCACACTTTATTACCAACCGAAACTCGGACTTCGTTTTCCTCATACAGATGATGCTCCCGGCGGAGATTTGGTTCGGCCCAAGTACTTGGATGGAAAAGAAGCAAAACTAAAACCTGGCGAAGATCGTAGAAAGGCCTTTGCTGATTGGTTGACAAACAAATCCAATGACAGGTTCCGCAAAGTCATCATCAACAGAGTATGGACAGAACTTATGGGTTGGAGTTTTTTCACACCACTCGACGATTGGAATGAAGACACAGTTGTTACAGGAGAAGAAATTTTAAACCATCTCGATTCTTATTTTTTAACCAACAACTTAAAACTCAAAGAACTCATTTTATACATTGTCACATCCAATGCTTACAATCGTTCGCTGACAAACAATCCAAGTGACCAAGATCCCATTCGTTATTTTACTCCCAAACGATTGGACAGTGACCAACTCTTAAACTCTCTCATTCGAATTTCCGATTCCCAAAAAATCAGTAATATCCGCGAAAGGAATTTATCTTGGATCACAGGCCTGATGGATAAAAAACCTTATGATTTGGCAGGTACAGGATCTATTCGATTCCCTCAAGACAACTTAAAAGAATTTTCAAACGCCGTCGAAGTGGAAAGGCCTGCACCCTATCACACGATGTTGTCAGTGTTTGGATCTGGCCCCCGTGTGGATATTTCAGATGATGTGGAAGAACTCACCATTGAACAAATGTTAACACTAATGAATGGTCGTGTGGTGGGAAAACTGGTATGGGATTTTGGAAACAAAGATTCCCTTGTGAAAGCTGAATTTGATCAAATAAAATCAATGAATGCAGTCATCACGAACCTTTACTTCCGACTTTTAGGTCGCGAACCAAATTTGAAAGAAAAAGAAAAAATAAAAACACTTCTTTCAAAACCAGATACTACTTTTGACAAAGATTTACTCCAAGACATTCTCTGGGCTCTCATCAATAGCCAAGAGTTCCAACATATCAACTAAGGAATCATAATGGATCGCAAAGAATTTTTAAAAAAATCAATTCTCAGTTTGGGACTGAGTCCCTTTTTGTTTTCTGCCAATTCTTCCGGTAGTTTGCTTGCCGATGAAGAAGAGGAGTCCATTGTTCTTCCTTCCAAGGTAAAGTCAGTCATCTTTATTGAAATGATGGGAGGGATGAGCCATGTAGACACTCTTGATCCCAAACCAAACAGTGCTTTTGGAAAAGTTAGTTCCAGTATTTCTGGACTTTCCGTTTTAGAACCTTTTTCCCTTACCGCCAAACAACTGCATACGATTGGAATCATTCGATCAACCTGGAGTGAAGAAGGGGATCACGGTTTTGCACAGATGTTACTGAGTACAGGATACCGAATGACAGAGGCTATGGGATTTCCTGACATCCCCCATTTCGGGGCCGTGATTGCTTATGCAAAAAAATCAAAAGTCAAACCTTCGTATTTCCCAAGTTATGTGTCGATTGGCGGTCGTGGTGGGAAAAATGGAAACGCTGGATTCCTCGGAATCGATTATTCTGGTTATCATATAGGAAATGTAGATGAACCCATTCAACACTTAAATCCATCTTATGGAAAATTTGCCGATGATCGAATCCTTCGAAGAAAGGATTTGGTTTCCTTTATGAACGAAGAATTTGCAAAAACCTATCCGACAAGAGAATCCAAACATTGGAAGAATATGCTTGTAGCAGCGGAAGAATTTCGAAATTCCAAAAACATAGATAGTTTTCGGATCAGTTTGGAAGATGAAAAAACAAAAGCACGTTACGGAACCACTTGGCAAGGCAAGGCCATGTTACTTGCCAAACGACTCGCAGCCCAGGAAGTTCCATTCATTCATATTTCGTTTGGAGGATGGGACACACATACCGGAAACAAAGCACAAATTACAAAAATTATGAAAGAAACCGATATGGGAATTGCGGCTTTGTTAGAGGATCTAAACCATACTGGCCTCATCAAACAAACATTATTTGTTCTTACTAGTGAATTTGGCAGAACCCCTGATGTGGGATCAAGGGATGGTCGTGACCACCATCCCAAAGTTTGGTCAACTTTACTTGGTGGAGGCCCATTTGATAAAGGCTATGTTTTGGGAGAAACCGATGAAACTGGATCCAAACCAATAAAACCAAATGAAGCACTTCATGTTCGAGATCTTGTCGCTACCATTTACAAAGCGGCAGGAGTCGATCCCGATGCCACACTGACCAATTCCTTTGGTCGTCCCTTTTTGTTAACCACCAAAAAAGCCAAAGTGTATGAAGGACTGTTTTAGTTTTTTTCGGCCTTATCGATACAAACGAAGGCAGTGGTCAGGATGGAATCGAGAGAAGTAGATCTGTCTCCAGGGTTAAGATAGGTTTCTGTAAATAGGGAACCTGTCCCATAACTTTGGCAATTGGCGATGGCTGATTCACTTGTATCATTTGGTTTAACATAAACTACAGTAGTTACCTTGGTTGTATCGCCATTTGGTTGGTATCTACAAACTCCCACCAAGTTTTGCACCGAACATTTGACTGTAGATTTTGTATATCCGAGTGGGCATGTGATCTCTTCTTTTATAATTGCATACTGTTCGATACAGGATGGTGAATAGTTGGAAGTTCCAGAACAAGAACCTAAAAATTGGAATGTTCCGCTGAATCCTGGTTTTCCAGCATTGAGACTTGCCAAATACATAGTCTCCAAACACTTGTTTTGTGTTTCTTTAATTTTATCTTCTCTTTGGGCTTTACATTGTCCCAAAAAAGAAATTAACAAAAATATTGTGATATATGTTCTTATCAATTGGTTCATTTTAATAGAATACCTGTATTTGGGTTCGAACCACATGATCCCCTTCCGCAGCCGTTGGAGTTCCTGTATAATAAAAGTAATCCGTTTGCCATTTTAAATTGTGTTCTGCGAAATAATAAGAGAGCGCTCCTCCCACTTCCCTAGAATACTTCAAACTAGGATCGGTTTCTCCCAATGGACGAAATTCACCAAAACGAAAACTAAGTTCATAATTAGTCGTAAACAAATATCCCAATTGGACAAAGTGGCCCTGTCCACTTCTAGAATATTCTCTGGAGAGTGCGGAGCTTACTGTTCTTTCCACATAAGCAGTGTTTGCTCTTCGCCATAACCATTCGTATTGGAAGGAAAAACCCATCCATTTGAAATAGATATCTCCAGCCGCATGGCTATAATTGAATTTTGCAAATGTAAATTCTGTTCCATGTGTACTGAGAGAACGGTCTGAGTTTTTATTATAAGCTCCAGACACTCCAATCGACAATTTGGGTTCTTTGTATCTGGCAAAGTCACCTTCCGACAACCAATCATTATCAGAACCGGATTTGGACATCCCACCAAAGGGAGAAAAAATAAATCTAGCAACAGTCAGAACACCGGGAGTTTGTCTTTCGACTCGGTTTCTCCCTTGCCCACCAAAAACACCTAGATAATAAGCAAACATTCGTTTGCTGCCAAATAGATCTTCCGAAAAAAGATAAGTTCCTACATCACGATCTAAATTAAATTCAGCGGTAACAGAAGACCTATCAACCGTTTGTAAGGCACTGGAGGAATTCCAACGTTGTCTACTAAAAGGAACTTTCATTTGGCCAAAAGCAACTTTTATATCCCGATACTGGTTGTACACAATGTTCGCATCTCTTAAAGTGTTCCGCCTTTGGCTTTCCATATCTCGTTCAGCAAATCCCATTTGTAAATTCACAAGCCAAGTATCGTTGAATAAACCTGCTTTGAGTTGTAGTCTTGTGCGACGGACAAGAAAGTTGGTTGTGTCCTGAGAAGGATCCAGTTGGAAACTTTGGTTTCCTTGGACTTGGGATCTGAATCTCAGTTGGATATTGTGTTTACCATCATTGGATGTTGCTTTGATTCCTTTGCCGAGTCCCGTTTCCCAATTGGATTTGTTTTCTTGCGCGCTCACGACTTGTGTGGGTGGCGCTGGAGCCGTTACCACTGGCGTTTGAGTGGTGGCTGGTGGGTTTGCCTGGTTGGTATTTGTTTCTATTTTAGGTTCTAGTTTTTCTTCCGCAACCAATGCAAGAGGAAGGGAGTAGATACACCAAAATAGGAATACCAATCGGAATGGATTAGGAATCTTATGTAACATAACTGAGATTTTTGTAATAAATGTCACAGTTGAAAAAATAGAGGAATTGGCAAAAGGAAATCGAGATTACTTTTTCAGAATATTTACCTTTCCAGGCTCATTTTTCCTTTTCTTACCAAAGAAACTTAAAATACTGATCTCTGATCTATGAAAAAAGCACTCATTACCGGAATCACAGGCCAAGACGGTTCCTATTTAGCAGAACTTCTGCTTCAAAAAGGTTACGAAGTCCACGGAATCGTTCGCAGAACAAGCCTTTTCAATCGCAATCGCATTGAACACCTGCACGGAAACCAAAATCTCCACCTTCATTATGGAGATATGACAGATTCCTCTAACCTAAACCGAATTTTAGAAAAAATCCAACCATCAGAGATCTATAACTTGGCGGCTCAGTCCCATGTGCAGGTTTCTTTTGAGGTTCCAGAATATACTGCCGAAGTGGATGCTGTTGGGACCTTGCGAATTTTAGATGCCATCAAACAAACAGGAATCAAATCTCGTTTTTACCAAGCCTCCACATCGGAACTTTACGGCCTTGTCCAAGAAGTTCCACAAACAGAAAAAACACCATTTTACCCACGTTCTCCTTATGCCGTAGCAAAACTATATGCATATTGGGCCGTTGTAAACTATAGAGAAGCGTACGGTTTGCACGCATCAAACGGAATTCTTTTCAATCATGAATCTCCAAGACGTGGAGAAACCTTTGTGACTAGAAAAATCACTCTTGGTGTTTCTGCTGTCAAAGCAGGAAAACTTCCTTACATCACAATGGGAAACATTGATTCCAAACGTGACTGGGGATATGCTCCAGACTACGTCGAAATGATGTGGATGATGTTACAACAAGACAAAGCAGATGACTATGTAGTTGCGACAAACGAAACACATACAGTTCGTGAGTTCATTGAAGAGTCTTATAAAATTGCCGGATTTGAAGTGGTTTGGGAAGGGAAAGATGACAAGGAAGTAGGTAAGGATAAAAAATCTGGCCAAGTCCTTGTAAAAATTGATCCAAAATACTACAGACCGACGGAAGTAGAACTTCTGATTGGAAACCCAGAAAAAGCAAAACGTCAGTTAGGTTGGGAACCAAAAGTTAAGTTTAAAGAATTGGTTCAAATCATGATGAAAGCTGATTTGAAAGACCAAGGATTTTAGGCTTCACCACAAATACACAACTTAAGATTGGTAAATCCTGTCTTAAGTTGTAATTCCGAGAGCTTTGTACCTGTTTACAAACTCTTGGTTGGGAACTTGCGGATGGCCTTCCCTTTGTAATTCGGGAAGGAGTCCTTCTACAAAATACATTTTTATATTCCCCTTATGTTTAGCAGGAACTTCCCCTCTATACTCACATTGGAAAAAATCTTTGACCAGTTCATAAGTTGATGAGGAAATATTAATTTTTCCTGTCATTCCAGAAGATTCACACCGACTGGCAGTATTCACAGTATCACTCCAAACATCGTAAGCAAATTTTTTATCCCCAATCACTCCCGCAATCAGTTCCCCTGAATGAATTCCTAGTCGGAGTTGCCAATAGGGTAAACCTTGCGCGGTTTTAATTTCCTTCATTTGGTTCATAAATGCTTGGATTTCCAGTGCTGCTAAAACACTATCGATGGCATGTGTAAGATTGGTTTTGGGAATCCCACCAACAAACATATAACTATCACCAATGGTTTTTAATTTTTCGAGTTTATGACGTTCCATAAGGCTATCAAAATAAGAAAAACAACGATCGAGTTCTTCCACAAGTTCTGTTGGTGACAATGTCTCTGCAATTTTTGTAAACCCTTCAAAATCAGTAAAACAAACTGTTGCTGATGAATAATGTTTTGGTTTACTCACGCCATTTTGTTTTAATTCTCTTGCAACTTCCAATGGTAGAACATTGAGTAATAAACTTTCGGACTTTTGGTGTTCTGAGATGAGTTTGTCTTCAGCCCGATTGACTGCTTTTACAAACTGATTGATTAAAAGAATAAAAAAGATAACAAGTAATATGAGTGGAGGCATTAAAAAATCCGCTGGTACAACCCACTTCGGTGGACCAAAAATACCTTCTCCACCCATCACTCGATAGTAGTATTGTGAACTTAAAAATAAAAATGCAGATACACTCACAAAGAACCATCTGAGTTTAATATTTTGCCTAGGAATCATTAAAAAAGGAATCACTGCAAAAAGTAAAAATCCTAGAGGTGCTGGATCATCAGCCTGAGATAAACTAAGTATAGTTATATGGAAATTACTCGCAAGTAGTGCAAAAACAGCACTCATTGCATAATTTCCTTTATATAAAAGAAAACGAGAATATCCTAATGGTAAAACAAAAATCAAATAAGAAGCAAAAGAGATTAAATGAGTTTCGGGAGGTTCCGTAAAATAAATCACCGGCAGTAATAACGTGGGAATAAAAAACATAATTGTTTGAAAAGTGGCATTCACTCGCAAAGCACGAGCACTTTCATCACTTAGCCCTTTCGTTAGATGGGCAAGTTGTAACCGGTTTAGGATTTTTTGAATGCGTTTGGACATAACGGGAAATTAAAAATTGATAGAATTGAAAATCAATTCAAATTGTTTTGACTCGAATTTAGTTTAATCTAGAATGTTAGGGGTAAATAAATAACCCAATCGGAATCTTCTCCCAGATTGGGCTAGGTAGGTGTTTAAAAAAAATTAGATTGGTTACAGGCCGAAAAACTGATCCAACATCAACTTCTTCAAAGTTTCTTTTAGTTTGTCTTGGATGTTGACAATCTTCACTGTCATTTTCTTTTCATCGGCTTTGTTTTTGAAAGAGAGGAGACGAGAAATCCCAAGGGAACTCACGATCACCACTTTCTCTAAGTCTAAATAAATCTCTTGAACGTTCTTTTCTAAAATTTCTGCCAAAATTTCACGGAGTTCTGGTGCATTCCCATCCAGAATTTGATCCATAAAACGAACACGGATCGCATTTCCTTTTTCTTCGACTAGTATCTTATCACTCATATTTTGTTTGCCTCTAACGTAAGTCAGGAGACAAAGTTGGCAAGAAGTTATTTCAGTTTCTTGAGCTTATTCTCCATGTTAGCCTTTTTATGATAGAATTGGACGAGTTTTTCTAGCTCTGCCATGTCAGAACAAACAATTTTTCCCATATCTAATCGAATAAATTTATTATTCTTCATGATATCGGAGATGATCAGTTCGTCTTTTGGATCGGTGAGACCAACCATCTTGAGAAGGTCTTTGGTTCCAATTTCAAAATTATATGCTTGTTTGGGAGCTACTTTGATCCGATTTTTTTCAGCCAAAGTCATTAGGGTATCTACGATACGGCCTTGTGGGTCTTTTAGGAGTAGGTTCGCAAGTTGTTTGTAGGCAATCCAAATCCGTTCAGACAAAAGAGTGATGAGGCGAGTGGCGAGTTGTGGTTGGGCTTTCACCATTCCTTCAAAGTTGGCTTTGTTGATGGCAAGTAGTTCGACATCGCCCGCTGCCACAGCAGAAGCAGAGCGAGGTTTATTGTCTAGGATGGCCATCTCGCCGAAGATATCTCCCGCTTGGAGAACCGCGAGCATCACTTCGTTTTGGTTTACAATTTTGGAAATTTTTACTTTTCCACTTTGTAAGATGAACAATTCCTTACCTGGTTCGTGTTCACAAAAGATCATCTCACTATCTTTGTAGTTTCGATTGAATTTATTGTAATCAATGGGAGGTGATTGGAATGGCTGGTTGATTGTCTGCAAACGTAGTTTTGCCTGCGGAACAAACTGCCCATTGGGAAGGTGTTTTAAATAACTTTGGTAAGCAAAGGTTGCATGGGACGTATTCTGTTGTTGGAAGTAGTATTCACCGATCTTAAAGAGTTCGTTTGGATCTTCTTCAACAGCATTTCTAAAAGACAATCTTGTGATTGTGGTATCAAATTGACGTAACTTCATGGAGAAGAAACGAATGATATTCATTGCAACGGCAGTAGACTTTTGGATTAAAGTTCCAAATTGGTCATAACTAACAGAGATTAAAGATACATTGGTAAGGGATGTGGCCGATTCAATTTGTGGGTGTTGGCTCATAGCAGCAACTACGCCAAAAAAATCACCAGGTCCTAATACTTGGTTAGGATCTTCACCGACTACAGCTGTCTCGCGAGTGACACGTACCTTCCCCTCACGGATGATATAGAAATTGTTCGCATCCTTTTTCCCCTCTACAATGATGTAGGAGTTCGCTGGGAAAGTAACCATTTGAAAAAACGACATTCTTAAATCTCTGAACCCTTTTTGCTCAACGTGCCTAGTTTATTATCGGAGATCCCTAGGGCAATATTTTCGTAAAAATTACTTATTTTTACTCTCTCCTAAAATTTCCATCTGAGTCAGTTCTAATTCCGCTTCTTGGGCAATTTTGCTGGAATACGTATTTTTGATAATGTCCTGAAAAATCTGATAGGCTTTGTCTTCTCTGCCCATCCGCACATAGGCCTTTCCTGAAATTAAGTAGGATTCTAGCCCTTCTTCTGTATTAGGATATTCTTTATATATTTTAAGCTCATTCTCTGCTAGAGCTAAAATATCACCAGTCATTCGGTAATTGGAACTTAGGGCCTTTCTTACCTCTCGTGTTCTCGGATGGCCTGGATAGAGGATTAAAAAACTTTTACAGGATTCTACTGATTGGTAGTGGTTTCGGTCTTCCAAAAATTCTTTTGCCTTTTTGAAGAGGAGATCCCCTTGTTTCGTTCGTTCTTCTGCAAAAATTTGGCTTACCGAACGGTCAGCAGCGAGGGGAACTATTCCCGCAGAAATAAGGATTCCTAGCGTAAAAAAGACCTTATTTCCCAACTGCCTGATGATAGAATTCTGTCTCATTACTATCAGTTTCGGTCGGAATCTTAATTCTCGTGAACGGGTTTTTCTTCCGAAAGAGCAAGAATTTTAGGAATTCCTGTCAGATCCCAGAGTTCAGCTGAGGCTTTCATTCGTTTTCCTTTAGGAAGTGGAAACACAAATCGTCCTTTCCCTTCTGGTCCCACCTTCAATTCAATTTGGTGTTTGGAAAGATCTCCCATCCTTCTTTCTCTCAAGGGTGGGACGGGAAAA
Organism: Leptospira noumeaensis; assembly: GCF_004770765.1. Lineage (NCBI taxonomy): Bacteria > Pseudomonadati > Spirochaetota > Leptospiria > Leptospirales > Leptospiraceae > Leptospira > Leptospira noumeaensis. Next base: position 857,826 of record NZ_RQFK01000026.1, read on the forward strand.
CTTCGTAATTTTTCTTCTGCAGGATAGAGATTCAACTGAACCATATAAGAAGTATTGGTTTTTCCTGAGTATTCGTAGTTGAGAATATAGCCGGATTCGGATCCATCTTCGTAAGGAAGGATGTTTAGAATTTTGATTTGGTTTTGGTAGGTTGTGGTTGTATCTTGAGTTTGCAAAGGTTTTGATTCGGAATTTGAGAGAATTACCGATTCTGGTTCTTGTGCGAAAAAGATTCGTTTGAAAGATGAATCATAATCTTCCGGACGTTTCAAAGGATAATAGTTTCCATCTCCAAGGATGGATAGCCTTTTGAGATCTTCTTCTCCTTTGGGATCAATGTCGATTCCTAGCACCTGCAATCGAAATTTTTTTCCCGATTGTTTCAGTTGGTAAAGAACGGCTTTCGGATCTCCATCGCAACTTTCCACTCCATCAGAGATAAAGATAATTTCCGTTTCTTGTACATCATTCAATAGAAACTCACCAACCACACTTAAGGTCTGTGCGATGGGAGTGGATCCCGCAGGAACAATGGATGAAATTTTTTGACTCACGACGGAGGCTGCCCCACGTTGGATGGGGTGATACAATCTTGCGGAAGAACAACCTGCGATTCGGTTCCCGTAAGCCACAAGGCCCACACTCACATCTTTTGGCATTCCGCCGAGGACTTGTAAAAGTTTTTCTTTGGCAACCGCCATCCTTGTTTTTCCATCCCATTTTTCTGACATGGAACCACTGGCATCGAGTATGAACACATATCTTTTGTTAGGTTGTGATTGTATGGAAAGAGGAAGAAAGGAAAATAAAAACAAACCACAATATACGATTCTACAAAATTTGCCAAATCGCCAACCTAGGATTTTATTTTCTTTCCGCACCTGTACACCATCGGCGAAAACGGGAATTGACCTTAGAGGGATTTGGGATCTAAAAACGGCGGAACCACTAGGTTTGGTTTCACGAGAAGGGGAGTTCTGTCAAAAGAAGAATGCGCCCGTAGGAATCGCAAAATCATTTCGCAGGTGGCTCCCCAAAGCAGGCCATCCCCTAAATCAAAATAATAAGCAAAATGTTCCCGGCCAGGGATTTGGATGGCGTAAAACGGTTTTGTCCAAAGATCAGAAAAACGAACGAGGAGGACTCGGTCGACTTCTTCTTTGTTGTGTGGGAAGGTAAAATCACCTTCATAAGTGGCTAAAAACGGGGTGATATGAAAACCAGTTCTTGTATGGAGCCCTTCTAGTTTTCCAAGAACATTTAAAGTAGAACTTTGGACACCCATCTCTTCTTCCCATTCCCGAAGGGCCGTGACCAAAAGATTGGAATCTTCTTTTTCTTTGACTCCACCCGGAAAAGAAATTTGGCCGGGGTGTGATTTTAGATGTTTGGCTCGTTCCGTTAGGATGATCCCTTCCGCAAATTCTTTGGATCCAAAAAGTGGAAAGATCACACCTGATTTGACTTCTGTTGTGTCTGGAATCTCATCGAAGTCCCTTGAAAGTTTATCTACAAAGGACTGGTAAGGTAACATCAACCTTCGTCTTTCGAGTTTTGGTTTTGTTTTTTCCTACGTTTGGCAACAAATGCTTCCTTGGAACGAATCGCCACCAAACGGTTGATCATCGAATCAAAAGGAAGTCCTTGGATGGCAGCAAGTAAACTTGGGCCATAGTTTTGTACTTTCCAATCTGAAAACACATGGAGGGCTTTTAGTTCTTCTAATGTTTTTGGTGCAGCTCGCAAAATAACAATGAGTTGTTTGTTCGAAGGAAGAAGGGAATGTTCCATTCGTCTAGCGCGCATAATACGGAGTCGCCATTTTTTAGCGTTTTCGAATTTATGATTTTCGTCTTCGTTTAGGTCTTCGCCATGACGTTTAGAAAGTTCAGAAGTATCAATCGGATCATTGTATTCCGCAGTCAAAAGTTTGAAAATTTCGGTTCCGTCTTTTTTGCCAAACCATTCCACACATTTTTCTTCGTTCGGATGACCTTTGACTGCTTGTGACAAACGATCATTATTAAAAACGCGGAAACTTGCTTTGTTGATTCGTTTTGCTTTTTCGTCACGATAACGAAGTAGTTCTAAAATCTTTCTTCTTTCGAGTGGAGTGAAATTGAGAATGTCAGGAAATTTTCCAAGAGAAAATCCTTCTCCTTCTTTGGCTACATACTCTTCGGATGCAATGAATTCAAATTCTGATTTTGCCTCATCGTAGAGAGATCTACGTTTGAGTTCTTCTTCCATTTTCAACCAAATGGATTCTAAATAAGCAGTATCAAGTGCTGCATATTTGAGTTGTTGTTTTTGAAGAGGACGAATTTCCCAATTAGACTTTTGTTCTACTTTGGAAAGTGTGACTTTATGATAATGTTCCACAACGTGTGACAATGAACTTTGTTCTAATGACAACAAACGAGAACTGATCATTGTATCTGCCGTGTTCACAAATTTAAACCCAAAGTCTCTTTTTAAGGCTTTGATGTCGTCTTGTGCCGAGTGGAAGATTTTGAGAATGTTCTCATCTTCGAATAAAGGACCCAAAGCTGACAAATTTGTGATCTTTAGTGGGTCAATCAGGTAATTTTTGCCATTAGAATTGATCTGGATGAGGCAAACTTTGGGATAGTACGTGTAATAACCGGAGGACTCGGTGTCGATTGACATGATTTTGGACTGTCTGAGATTGATCAGAGCTAAATCCAAAGCTTTTGCTGTATCAACGAGAATATAGTTGGAATTGATTTGCATCTAATTGGGATTTTGGAAATACTGCAATTGTCATTCTAACAATGATTCTCCAATCTGACAAACCAAAAGAAGAATGTGCCATTTTCGGCATCTACAATAGCAAGGAAGCTGCTAATTTTACCTACCTAGGTTTGTACTCAATGCAACACCGAGGCCAGGAGTCCAGTGGGATCGTCACAACCGATGGATCTCACTTATACCGGTATGCCAACATGGGTCTCGTGGCAAATATCTTCACTCAACCGAAGATCAAAGAGCTCATTGGGGATGCGGCCATTGGTCACAACCGGTATTCCACAACGGGAGCGAGTTTTCTTAGAAATGCTCAGCCCATCCGCGTGGAATCCCACTTAGGTCCGGTGGCTCTTGCCCATAATGGAAACCTAGTGAACTCCTGGGACATTCGAAATAAGCTCGAAAGAGACGGATCGATCTTCCAAACCACCATCGATTCCGAAGTCATTGTCCACTTAATGGCGAAAAGCCATAAAACAGATTTGTTAGAAGCACTCTGTGAATCTTTAGCACAAGTTCGCGGTGCCTACTCTCTGTTAGTTTTAACTCCGAGATACTTAATTGCGGTGCGTGATCCCAACGGTTTCCGACCACTGGTGATGGGGAAACGTTCGGATGGAGCCATTGTATTTGCTTCGGAAACCTGTGCTTTTGATATCACAGAAACAGAATATGTAAGAGATGTGGAACCGGGAGAGATGGTTGTCATCGATCATACCGGAATGCGTTCTCTTTATCCATTCCCAAAAGCTAAACCAAGCCTTTGTATTTTTGAATATATCTACTTCGCAAGACCTGATTCTTATATTTTTGAAGAATCAGTTTACAAAGTAAGAAAATCCCTCGGTCGCCAGCTGGCGCGTGTTATGCCAGTCGAAGCCGACGTGATCATCCCTGTACCGGATTCCGCAAACATTGCGGCCCTTGGTTACAGTGAAGAGTCGGGGATTCCTTACCAAAGTGGTCTAGTGCGTTCTCATTATATTGGTCGAACCTTCATTGAACCGGACCAAAAGATTCGGGACTTTGGAGCCAAAATCAAATACAATGTAGTGAAAGAAGTAGTGAACGGAAAACGCGTGGTCATCATTGACGACTCGGTGATGCGGGGAACGACAAGCCGTAAAATCATCAAAATGATTCGTAACGCTGGTGCCAAAGAAATCCACTTTAGAGTTTCCGCACCACCAACGGTTTCACCATGTTACTACGGAATCGATATTCCTACTCACAAAGAATTGATTGCATCCACTCATAGCATTGATGAAATCCAAAAGTATCTACGTGTGGATTCCCTTGCTTATTTAACATTGGATACAATGCACAAAGCAGTGGAAGGCCATAAGGGTGGTGGATTTTGTGATGCTTGTTTCACATCCAATTACCCGGTGGAATTCCAAGACCATGCGGGAAACCAAAAGTCACTCTTTACGGAATACGCGACGGAAGAGTAATGGAAGAACTTGAACTTTCCAAAACCTTTGGTTTTGAAGCCGCACATTTTTTACCAAATGTTCCCGAAGGCCATAAATGCAAAAGAATGCATGGCCATAGCTTTCGTTTTGCTGTGTATCTCAAAGGAGAAATTGATCCGCATACAGGTTGGATCATGGATTTCGGTGAATTAAAATCTATCGTAAAACCAATCTTAGACGAACATTTGGATCATTATGTTTTGAATGATGTTCCAGGTTTAGAAAATCCTACGAGCGAAAACATTGCCGTTTGGCTTTGGAACCAACTCAAACCAAAATTGCCACTGCTCGATAAAATCACTCTCTACGAAACTTGCACTAGCTCTTGTGTGTACAGAGGGCCGAAATAATAAATGGTTTCCGTTAAGGATTCCTCTCCTAAATCCAAATCTGAAAAAAAAGGCGCCGTTGTACTTCTGTCAGGCGGACTCGATTCAACGACTTGTCTTTATGTTGCAGCCAAAGAATTTGGTTATCCCAAAAACAAAAAATTACCAATACTCGCTTTATCTTTCGATTATTCCCAAAAACATAAAATTGAACTGATCAAAAGTAAAAAAATCGCAAAAACTCTCGGAATCAAACATGTGATCCAAAAATTGGATCCTGGATTTTTTTTAGGAAGTTCTCTCACCGAAAAAAAAATCAAAGTGAGAAAGAACGCAAAATTCTTGTTTAGTGGTAATGAAAAAGAAATTCCGAATACTTATGTCCCAGGGCGTAATATTTTATTTCTATCGTTTGCATTGTCACTCGCAGAAGGCCAAGGCTATGATTCTATTTATATTGGAGTGAATGCATTGGATTATTCAGGATACCCGGATTGCCGTCCGGAGTTTATCGAATCCTTCCAAAAGATGGCAAATTTAGGGACAAAAAAAGGTGTGAGCGGCGATGGTGATTCCATCCAAATCAAAACTCCACTTTTGCATTTGGGCAAAAAAGAAATTATTGAACTGGGAATCCAGGTAGACGCTCCGCTCCACCTAACTCATTCTTGTTATGATCCTGTGCGTGGAAAACCTTGTGGTAAGTGTGATTCATGTATTTTAAGGGCGAAAGGATTTTTAGAGGCTGGGATTTTAGATCCGGCCATACAAAGCCAATAAAACTTAGAAGGGTTCCATGAGAATTCGAATACTTTTATTTTTAATTATACTTCTTCTTACTTTTCAATGTAAACAAAGTAATCTCAATAATCCATCAGATTCAAATTCAAAAGCATATTTAGAAACTGCTATATGGACTTGTTTGAACCAACTTGTTCCTTGTTTTGAGATCAAACAACAAAACCAAGGTATCAAACAATGGACAAGACTGTTAGGTGGTACTTCCGGAATAACAACGAATTCCTTTGCATCGGCTACCGATTTCGAAGGTAATAATTATATCGCTGGCAAAGTAACCGGAGCCCTTCCTGGGCAAACAAAAATGGCTAATGGATTGTATACGGATCTTTTTTTAGCAAAGTACGATCCTAATGGGAATCGACTGTGGATTCGGCAGATGGGCTCTGTAGGCAATTATCATTCCGATATTCAGTCGATACATGTAGATACTTTTGGTGATGTCATTTTAACAGGGTCAACGGTTGGTGCCTTTGTTGGATATTCATCTACTGATTTTGGATCTTTATTGATCAAATTCTCTAGTGCAGGGGAATTACTCTGGTCAAAAATCTTTTACGCAAATGCAACTCAACTAATTGCGGGAGTGGGGATCACTTCCGATTTACAAGGAAATATTTATATTACAGGGCATACGGAATTAACAAATATTGATGATGAGAATGCCTCTGGTAATTATAACTTGTTTGTTTTCAAATACAACAAGTCTGGTTCCATATTATGGAAACGTTTGTTAGGTGGATATGGCATTGATATGTATGGAGTCAAAGCAACCTATGATCCTTCTACAAACCAAATTTACGTCGTGGGCCATGTGATTGGCTCGGGAACTTTTTTTGATCAAACTCTTTCTGGTAGCCAAGATAGTTTTGTTTTAGGATTTCATCCAGATGGTTATTACCAATGGGCGAAGATTTTGGGTAAAACTGGTGTCAATTTATGGATCAGAGGTGTTTCTGCAGACAAAAGAGGATTCTTTTATATTGCTGGTGATGTTAGTGCGGGTTACGATGGAGAAAGTTTTTCTGGTTCGGTTGGTGAGCTGATAGTCAAATTTGATAGTAAGGGAAACAGAGAATGGACGAAGTTAAGAGGTGCCGGTACGGGTACAACAACTACTTCCAGAGGCATTTATGCTGACAATGCAGGGAATGTGTATACAACAGGTTGGACTACAGGGAATCTTTCGGGAGTGACATTGAATGGAACTCAGGACGCCTATCTATCGAAGTATCATTTTAATGGAAATCTGGAATGGACAAGGTTATCCGGAAGCAGTTTGGTAACTTTAGATGGAACGGCTTTATCTTCCGATCGATATGGTACGATTTACTTAACCGGAGGAACTACTGGAAATTTGGACGCACAAACAAAAACAGGGACAAAAGATGCTTTTGTCATTCAATATAAATAAATTATAGTGAAAATTTAGTTTAAAATGCGATCATTTATCCTACTTATCATTTTGGTTGTATATCAATGCAAAGCATTACCTTTTAACAACCCTTCTGATGGAAACACAAAAGCTTTTTTAGAAACACAATTACTTCGTTGTTTTTTGGAAGATAAAGAATGCTTCGAAATCCCACAAGACAATCAAGGGATCAAACAATGGACAAGGTTACTTGGCCAATCCGGTGGGATCAATACATATTCCCTATCCAATGCTGCTGAAAGAAATAGATATATTTATCAACTTGGTACAACAACCGGATCTCTAATGAATCAGCAAAAAATATCACCTGATTCCGATTATGTGGATATTTTTCTATCACAATTTGATCGAGAAGGAAATGTTTCTCGGTTGAAACAGATGGGTAGCCCAGTGGCTTCTTCAACATATGCAGAACTGATTCATATCGATGTTTTTGGAGATCTATATATTGTTGGAAGTTCCAATGGCCCTTTCAATGAACTTCCAGCAAGTGGTGGAGGCAGTCTTGTGATTAAAATGCATCCTTCCGGAATCGTATTATGGACAAGAATTTTTCCGACTGGCGATGAAACATTAGGATCAGGTATCACATCCGATAATGAAGGAAACGTTTATATTACGGGTAACACTGAAACGCAAGTAGTTAATGGTGAAACAGCAGGTAATTCTCGTAATGTCATCATTATTAAATATAACAGAAATGGTGATTTAATTTGGACAAGGTTGATTGGTCAGGTAGGTTTTACAGCTTATGGACACCAAATTCAATTTGATCCGGTGTCTAATCATCTATTCGTAACAGGGATTGTGGGAGGTTCTGGTTCCTTTTTAGGTACAACGTTACCGGGAGGAGTATCTGATTCTTTTTTATTTTCTTTAGACACAAATGGTGTAATGAAATGGTCGCGCTATTTGGGATTAACAAGTGCAACGACTAACATCGTGGGAATGTCCTTGGATAAAAAAGGTTCTGTTTATCTGGTAGGAGATACTAGCGGGAATTTAGATGGCCAATCTAAAGATGGAAATACGGTTCAAGCTCTCACAAAATTTAGTGTATCCGGTGAGAAAATTTGGACACGATTGTTGAATGGTGGCGGAACATCAAACACCAATGGAATTCAAGTTTATGCAGACAATGCTTTCCATGTTTATACTACGGGTTATACGACAGGTAATCTAAACGGCAACACACTCATTGGTGTGCAAGATGCCTACCTTTCCAAATACGATGGAAACGGAAATTTGATTTGGACTAAAACAACAGGCAATAGTGGATCGACTCTCTACGGAAGAGGGATATCAGCCGATCGATATGGAACCATTTATTTTTCTGGATTTACTGATGGAAGTATTGATGGTCAGGTCAAACTAGGCACAACTGATGCTTTTTTAATGAAGTATCAATGAAAACTAACAAAATACAATCCGTAACCATATAAGGTTCAGAGTTACGAATTGTATCTTTCAGATGAATCGAACTAATATCCGACTGTAAACCTTTGTTTTATATGTTTTCTTTCTTCTAGTTCATCGACAAAAGCTTTTACTAAATCGGCAAGGGAGATATGGCTTTGTCCATTGTTATCAACAAGAAGAGATTCTTTGGAAACACGATAATTTCCCGTTTTCGGCCCTTCTGGTTCAATGACGGCAGAAGGAGAAAGGAAAGTCCATTCCAAATCGTTTTCTGAACGTAAGTGGTTTAATATCTGCCTTGCACCATCTGCACCACCAAAATATTCTTTAGGAAAATTCGGAGTGTCAATGAGTTGCACTCCAGGTTGCACTTCTAAAGACCCGGCTCCACCCATAACAATGATCCTTTTCACACCAGCCTTTTTAGTAGCATTAAGAATAGATAAAGATCCATTGATCATGTTCTCTCGGATATTTGGATCTGTCCAACCTGGGTTATAAGAATCTAACACAGCGTCAGAACCCGAAATGATTTTTGCCAAACCATCGGTATCAAAAATGTCCCCTTGCACTTTTGTTAAATTTTTGTGTTCCGTTTTTAACTTAGAAGGATCACGCAAAACAGCCGTCACTTGGTATCCTTTGTTTAAACTTTCTTCCAAGGTTTTACTTCCGATAAACCCTGTTGCTCCAATTAATGTAATTTTCATTTTTTCTTCTCCTTTGTTGTTTTGTTGTAACTTGCATTATTACATCTTATAGTAAAAAAATTTTAGTTCCTAAGCATGTTTTTGAATAGGTTTAGATTTTTTTGATTCTGTCCTTTGACGAATTTCTGAACTAACGTCCGATAAATTGTATTTTGAAAGTTTAGTTTCCATAGCTTTTTGAGCCTCATCTAAAATTCCTGTGAGGGCCGATTGGATGTTTTTTCCAATGGGACAATTGGGATTTGGATGTTCATGTACAAGAAACAAATTTTCTTCTTTCTCCGTGGCTTTGTAGATATCGAGTAAATTGATTTCCTTAGCAGGTTTTGACAAAGAAGAACCTTTGATTCCTCGGCGTGCATTGATGATTCCAGCTTTTTTTAGTTTTCCGAGTAACAAACGTATGATGGCAGGATTCGTACCTACAGATCCTGCAATTTCTTCTGAAGAGGCTTCGCCGTCCATTTCCAAAATGGTTAAAATATGAATGGCAACAGAATATCTACTCGGGATTGACATATAGACTACTTGTAACCATAAAAGTTACATCTTCCATTTCTGGCAAGTCTTAATTTCCTATTTTCTCCATTTGGCGGGACTCGAAAAGTTTTTGGTTCGACTCGGTTTGAAATGGAATTTGGATCCTGAATTGAATTTTGGTGCATTGAATCTGGCATTATTGAATTTGAAACGCCCTGGTTTGATATCCAATTTCCCTTTAGGAATGTAAGCTCTTTCTTTTAAGAGAGAAAACAAACCACCAAGGTCAATGGCTCCTGTTTCTCCACCACTTCCACCTCCGCCAGCAAGTTCTTCCTCATCTTCCTCGTCATCATCCTCTTCTTCGTCATCTCCTGATTGTTTTTTTTCATCTGCCGAGGCTACATCCAAATCAACAGGTTTGGGTTCTATATACTTTGATTTAAAAGTAACTTGTGAATAAAAATCAATGATGTTAGATTCAGCTAACTTTTGTAAGTTCTCCGAATTGGTTTCGTTTGGTAGGCTTCTGGATAGAATATAAATTTGACTTTGGGATTTGAAACAGGAAAAAACATAATATTCTTTTTTAAACTGGTCTTTTTCCAAATCTGGTTTTGCAATTTCTAAGGTAAAAGTATAGGTTCCATCTCTATATTCTGGGGAATAGATTTCATGAATGATTCCTGATTTAGGATAATTTTTTTTGATTTTATCTATGAGATTAGAATTAATAAAAGTTTTTAGAGTTTTTTCAATTCCATCTGTGATGATATCAGAATGAATTTTTTGATTCACATTGATGGCTTGTATTTTAAACAAACCATGAATAGGATCAAAAAAACTTACATTTTTTTTCCCATCTCGTATGACCGCAAAACGTTTATCGACAGGGATTTCTGTTTTGAATAAATCAGAATCGGATGAATAAGTCCCCCCGAGAACATCACCATAAACTGGATTCAGGCGTTTGATTGGCAGCGGTTGGCTGTTTTTGTTTTCTAAGGCAGCTAAAAATTGATCTCTTGTGTGATCAAAGAATCGATAGTCTTTGTTATAGTTTTCTACATCATTAAAAAAATTAAATGTTGGTAACAAAAGCCATGTGATTAGCCTCCGATATCCAAATTTATAAGTAGTGAGAGATGGTTTGATTTCTAAAGCAGTTCGTTTATAAACTGTAAAATAATGATTTTCATAATTTACGCTGGGAATGATCCCAAGAGAAATTAAACATAAAATTACATTATAATTATCTTTTTCTCTTTTTGAATAATATAAGTGGTAGTAGGTATCGCAGTTTTCAATTTCTTGTAATAACAATAAAGAATCTTTTGTAGTGTGGAAATAAGTATCAGCGTCAGCCATTTCCGCATACTTAAGAAGTGTTTTTTTGTGGTGGGGTTCTGTGCTGATGTTATGAATTAATTTGAACCGATCAAAGGATTTATTTGTACGAAACGATTCTAGTTCCTTGATATGGGGCCAAGAATTGGGAATTCCATAAATATGTTTGATATGCCTAGTATTTGTATTTTTTAAATTTAAGTTGGTTCGGATATTTTCAATGAATTGAGAGTCAATTGCTTGTATATTTGCTGGTGAGTTTTCTTCTGGCGAACCGACTTCTTGAAATTTTACTATCGAAACAAAACAAGAAGTACCAAAATCTCCACCCAATTTCGGTGCTTCAGAGAGGGGAAGTTCTGCGCTCTGGTTTGGAGAAACTCGAGTGTGGTACCAACTGATTTGGCAATTGAAAAAGAAAATGAGGAATATATAGAAGAATTTCATGTAAGGAACCACCAAGGAGGTTAGTGGTTCCCAAGGTTTTGTCAAAACAAAAAGCTAACAAATCGTTGGCGTTTGAGAAATAGAAAAAAGCTTATTGTTCAACACAAATGGCTTTCGCATTATAGTTATTTACTAGGTCATAACATGATGAGGTAGCAAACGCAAAAGCCTGAGCATTCGTATTTTGATGTCTTCCAAAGAGCCCATTTGGTGCTAAAGTTGCAGTTCCTATTGTAGTCCAATTATCACAATCAAGACTATTGATCCAGTCGGCATTGATTCCTGTAATCACATAATTATTAGCATTTAGTAAATTTGGTTCCATTGAATTGGTAAATGGAATAGGAAAAAGACCATTTGCATTAGTGGTTCCAATCACTGTAGTTCCATCATTTCTTTTGTATTGTTGGTTTGGTTTGAGAACCCAATCGATATGTTCAGAAGTCCCACCAGTAGTGCAATTTGCTGAAGTACATGCTGTTCTGGAAGTTCCATCACTTACCATAGCTTTGTAAGTCCCTCCACCTGAAGGTTTGTTTGTAGCATTATTACAGTGCGCATCAATGCCAGAAACACCTGCATTAACAGGAGCCGTTGAATTTGTAATGAATATTTTACAAGTTCCTGTTGTGGAACAAGATGATGTTGAACTACTAGAAGTAGAACTGTTATTTGCAACGAGTGCAAGTACACTGGCTGCGATCGTATTGTCAGTGTTATTTGTTTCACAAGAAACGAGTGTGAAGCTAATTAAGCTAATCAAGATTAACTTAATGTTAAGATTTGAGGTTGGTATGTTACTTAAAAATTTCAAAATAGATCTCCTTGTTGATCATTATACCCATTGTGGCACTTTGGATTTGTCCTCATGGTTATAATATTCATTTGTTCGATAAAAAAGTTTTTGTTTATCGTTTACAAAAACTATTGTTCTGCGAACGTTTCTTCATAATTCCATTGTTTCTGAATTCTATTGTTCCACGCAGATTGCTTTCCCTCTAAAGACTTGATTAATCATAGCACTACAACCTCTTGACATTTCTGCAAAAGCTCGGATATCAGAATAAAGATAGGCTCCTGTCATCGTATCACCAGATCCTGTCCAATCAGAACAATCATCACCAGGTGTCCAGTTTGCATTTACACCTGTGAAAACATTATCAGTATATCCATCAATCACATCTGGATCAATTACATTGGTCAGTGAAGTTACAAAAATACCATTGGCATTTGTAGTCCCGATGGTTGTGGTTCCATCTTTTCTTTTGTATTGTTGGTTTGGTTTGAGAACCCAATCGATATGTTCTGAAGTTCCACCTGAGCAATTTGCAGTAGAACAGGCCCTTCTTTTTATTCCATCTGATATCAAGGCTTTATAGACATAGCTACCTGATGGTTTATTTGGCGAATTGTTACAGTGCGTATCAAAGCCAGAAATACCTGCATTGTTAGGAGCTGTTGGAGTGGCGATAAATATTTTACAAGTTCCAGTTGTTACACATGAGGATGATGTTGAACTACTAGAAGTAGAACTGTTATTTGCCACGAGTGCAAGAGCACCGGCAGTCGTTGTGTCGTTGTTAGTATTTCCTGGTTCACAAGAAACGAGTGTGAAGCTAATTAAGCTAACAATGATTAAATTTACACTAAAAAAAGCATTTGGTAGGTTTCTTAAATTTCGCAAATAAGTTCTCCATGTTTAGGGTTTTGACCCGAAGTTACTCGGCTAGCGTCGGCTCTTTTGGAGATCGAGTCAATTTATTTAGGGAAATCCACAGTCATTTTTTTCAAAGGGCACAAATTTGGAAAAAGTACAGTGTAAGGTTTTGTTCCCGAATGGTTTATTTTTTTCATGAAGAGCGCTACAATTTTATGAAAATATCGACAAATCTATGTTACAAGAGTGAAATCTATCCTTAAGGAAGTTTTAATATGACCAACTAACTTTGATATAACGGTTGAGCGTGTTTTGTTAGTGACGGATAGCATATGTTTGGTGGTGTTTTAAAGCTGATATTTTCTTTAACTGGAAACTCTTGTTTAATTACTAACTTAATTTTAAGTTTGGTTAGAGGTCATTTGAGTCATATCTCCGTTTTGCCTGACTCTAAAGTGGAAATCTTTCGTTTACTTCTGCTAAAACTGCTGTTCCGATTCTATTTTTTGATCTCAGATTCGTTATCATTTCTCTGGAAAGGCCATTCTAGGCTAGGATCAGGCCCTAGTTTGGGTAAATTTCCTGAAAATTTTGTTTCCAAAATGGCCATTTTTTCCATAACTACTACTAGTTTATGGAAATATTTGTTACAGCCGTCACGATTTTCGTTCTAGCGATCTTCGTGGGATTTGAAATCATCACAAAAATCCCTCCCATCCTCCACACCCCACTTATGTCGGGTTCCAACGCCATTTCCGGCATTACCTTAATCGGTGCCCTCTATGCTGCCGGAATCCAAGAGAGTAATATCACCAAAATTTTGGGTCTTCTCTCGGTAATTTTTGCTACGATCAACGTAGTGGGTGGGTTTCTCGTCACTCACAGGATGCTTGGAATGTTTAAGAAAAAGGATACACCTAAATAATGGAATTAGTTAGCATTCTTAACCTTTCTTACCTTGTTGCTTCCATCCTCTTTATTGTTGGAATCAAACAATTGGCTCACCCAAAAACGGCAACCCGAGGAAACTTACTCGGTGCCTTGGGTATGCTCATTGCAGTTGTAGCAACACTATTTGACCAAGCCATTTTAACTTATGATTGGATCCTTGTGGGAGTTCTCATTGGGTCTGTTGTTGGTATCATCCTTGCAATCAAAATCCAAATGACTGCGATGCCACAACTTGTCGCGGTGCTGAATGGTTTTGGTGGTATTGCTTCTGTATTTGTTGCTGGTGCAGCTTTACAACTTTCCATTCCAAAGTATGTCACAGCAGTCAACTACCAAGAGATTGTTTCCATAGTTTTCTCTGCCATCGTTGGTGGGATCACTTTCTCTGGAAGTTTTATCGCCTTTGGTAAGTTACAAGGTTTTATTACAGAAAAAGCAGTTCGTTACCCAGGTGACCAACTAGTCAAAATTCTTGTTGGTCTTACTGCAATCGGCCTTGGTGTGTATGGATGTTTAGAGCCAACGGACGAATCCATTTATTGGATCTTAAGTGGTGTGAGTTTACTTCTTGGGGTATTCCTCGTGATCCCGATTGGTGGAGCCGACATGCCGGTTGTGATCTCTCTTCTCAACTCCTATTCGGGAATTGCAGCATCAGCAACAGGATTTGTACTTAATAATAATGTTCTAATTATCTCAGGTTCTCTTGTTGGTGCCTCTGGAATCATTCTAACACAAATCATGTGTAAAGCGATGAATCGCAGTTTGACAAATGTGCTTTTTGGTGGATTCGGGGCTGTCGCTACAGAAATGAAAGATGATGGCGATTTTTACTCAGGTAAAGTGAAATCAACCAGTGCGGAAGAAGTAGCAATGTTGTTAGATGTCGCACGAAGTGTAGTGATTGTCCCTGGTTATGGTATGGCTGTAGCGCAGGCACAACATACTGTTCGCGATTTATACCAATTATTAACTGCACGTAATATAGATGTCACATTTGCAATCCATCCAGTAGCAGGTCGTATGCCTGGTCATATGAACGTATTACTTGCAGAAGCAGATATTCCTTATGATCGATTGAAAGAGATGGACGAGATCAATAGTACTTTCGAAAATGTTGATGTTGTGATCGTTAATGGTGCGAATGACGTAACGAACCCACTTGCAAAAACAGATCCAAAATCACCAATTGCTGGTATGCCGATTTTGGATGTTGGAAATGCAAAAACAGTGGTTGTGATCAAACGTTCGCTTAGTCCAGGATTTGCTGGTGTGCCTAACCCACTCTTCATTGCTGACAACTGTTTGATGTTGTTTGGTGATGGTAAAAAAGCAACTCAAGAGATGATCGCAGCTTTAAAAGAATCTTAGAGCCGGAAAATATGAAGAAACAAGTCTATATCGTTGATGACCACCCACTTGTAGTAGATGCACTACAAAACTTAATCGCTAAATCAGAAGATTTAGAGTGCATCGGGAGTGCGGATAATATTGAAAAGGCATTTAACGATATAGAACAACTGCAACCAACGCTGGTTTTGATAGATATCCAACTCAAACAAAACCAAAACGGATTGCAGTTACTCAAACGTCTTAGAACAACTTTTCCAAATATCGCCGTCATCATCATCAGTATGTTGACGGATGATACTTTTGTAGATCGTGCTTTTAAACTTGGTGCTATGGGGTATGTCTTTAAAGAAGATACTACCACTCAAATTGTAGAAGCCATTCATACAGTTCTCAAAGGTGATTATTTTGTAAGTTCCTCTCAAGCTACCCGACTGCTTGGGCATCTCTACAGAGCTTCTCAAAAAGATGAAAAAGATCCTATCGACAGGTTGTCTAACCGCGAATTGGAAGTGTTTCTTATGATTGGAGAAGGTATGCCAGTCAAAGAAATTGCAGCCAATATGGGACTTGCTCCTTCTACCATTGAAACTTTACGTTCTCGTATCAAATCCAAACTCAGCATCACTGAAAACGAAAAACTCATTCGTGTGGCTGTGGAATGGAAATACACACAAGCCAAAACCGATATCGTCGTTTCTTAATTTAATAACGAAGTTTAAAGTAATGATAAAGTAAGTCTTTTCCTTCTTGGGAAGAGAGTAACATTCTATATGCTTCTGCAATTTTAGATTCGTTTTGGGATTGTTTTTGGATGAAATGAAAGAAGTCGTTTGCTCTTTCATCATATCCTAAATTCAAAAGTAAATTTAGATAAAAACTTTGGTCATATTCATCAGCAAACGGTGAGTATGCGATAGGTCGAAGTAGGTTTTCTGCATCTCGCCATTTTCGAATTTCAAAATAACATCTTGCGTAAACTTTTTTTTCTCTCCATCCCAAAAGCCTTGGATTTTTCAAATAAGTAAGAGCTTTTTTTGGATCTTTTTCAGCAGAATAAACAACACGGCCCATGAGATGTGAGGCTTGAAGGTGTTTAGGATCTTGTTCTAAAATAGTAACTAGTTCTGCTTTGGCTTTCTCTGTTTCATTGAGTTCTAAGTAAGTTTTTGCTAAAATTAATTTTGCTTCGTTATAGTTGGCTTTGTATTCAAGTGATTTGTTTAAAGATAAAATAGCATTGTTATAATCTTTCAATATATAATAAGCAAGCCCTAGATTGTAATGATAAAAAGGATTATAAGGAGAAATTTGATTGGTTTCCAACCAAGTATTTTTTGCTTCGGACCAACTGTCTTCTTGCGCATAAATCATTCCGAGTAAAAAACTTGCGGCTTCATGGTTTGGTTCTTTTCTGAGCGCCTTGTTTAAACTTTCTTTGGCTTCTTGCCATTCCATTCGCGAGTACAATAAACTTCCGTTTAAATAATCATACTCAGGATAAGATTTATAAACCTCTGATTGGATTTTTTTCCATTCTGTATCAGCTAAAAGAAACCTTCCATAACGAAGGGCATTGATGATATTTCGACTGACCTTTTCTAATTCAATTTTTGCATTGATTTCGATGGTTTCTTTATCTTCTGATTCAGAGTGAATCATGTTGGTAGAGAAAAAAAGAAGAAAAACAAAGATTGGGATTTGAATTTTAGCTTTCATAAATTGATTCTAACCATTTCACAATTTTTATATGAGCATCGCGAACTAATTTTATTTTTGAATGAGGAAAATCTATAGGGAAGTTTTTTTTCTCGGTTAAAGAAGAAAGAGATCCTAAATAGGGAATTCCTAATTCTTGTTCCGCAAATTGACCTAGGGATTCGTGGATAGGTGTTATGCCTACCAAACAAATTTTTTGCCCGTTGGTTATGGATTCCATCATCGTTTGTCCAAAATATGTGAGTACAAATTCAGAAGATTGAATTTGTTTTAAAAATTCAATATAAGAAACTCTGGCTATAAATTCTATATTTTGATCGATTGGTGGACTTCCTCCAATTCGTATCACGGAACTAATGTTAGTTTTTTTGTCCGGAGATTCCAAATGCAAACAACGGATCAAGTAATCATCGATTTGTTTTGAATTTTTATCCCCAAGACTGCCTGCATAAACAAGAACTCGACCTGGAATTGTAGTTTGGTTCCAATCCAAATCAGAAAGAGGAGAACTAAAATAAGAAATTAGATTTTTATTTGTTATTGGTGCAATGGGGTTTGGCAGAAAAAAACTAGAATTTGGTTTTGTTGGTAAATGGTTGGTGTTATCAATATAAAACTCATGAGGTAAATGGAATTCATTTTCTCTTATGTCGAGGACATGCGGCAGGGGCAGGTCTTTCGAATGAAGGTCTGGTGTTGTTGAGAGTTCTACTTCATATCCTTTCATTTCTAAAAATAAAGCCAAAGACTTACATCTTTCTAAGTGTCCAGTTCCATATTCAGCAGGTTCTGCATAAACAATCCGAACTTTTTTGGAATTTCGATCCACTTTTGGTAATGAAAAAACCACTTGTTCTACAGAAGCATTGATTAAAAAAAACTTTGGATTTTCTTTTGCCAATTGGAGGACTTCTTTGGCTCCAAAAAATGGATCCTTCAGTCCCAATTCTTTCCATAATTTACAAACAAGCTCATAATCTTTAGGTTCATCAACAGTGATTCGCAAGGCATTTTGTGAAACATCTGTTAGATGGCTTAGGTGGTGGGTTTGTAGTCGGATTTGTTTGTGGATTTCTGGATGTTCTTTGATATGGAGAGAAACATGTTCCGTATATCTTTCGGGAATCGGGCCTTCTGTTTCATACAAAAGAGAATCTGCAGAAAAACATTCCACTCCCATCCCTAAGGGGAGACCCACCATCGAAAGGCTATAATAGGAATCAGAAATATACGTAATGGCTTCATACAAATATCGTATGGATTCTAAATCAACAAATGGGTTATCGCCTGTTAATCGAAAGATATGTTTGGCATGAAAATGAAGGCATGCTTTTCGAAACCGATCCCGAACATCAGTTTCTGATCCTATGAAGTATTGGTAGTTTCTGTTTTGTAAAAATTTTATAAGTTCGGTATCACTTTCGGGAACTAAAAATACAATCTGTTCTTTAGGAAAAATAGTGGAGAGTCGATTGTGGATATGATCAAGGACAGTTGTATTTGAATTTTCTGGAATGGATTTTAAGATTTTTTTTGGAAACCTTGTGGATCCTAGTCTTGCCTGGATAAAGGCAAAACAATCACGCGTTGAAAGTATACCACTCATCACAATGCAAACAAGGAGCTGGAATTTTTCCGTGTTCTCCATTAAAACTATGTTTAAAAAAGTCTAAACCTTTTCGCCAAATATCCGTTAAAGATTCTTTGTATAAATTTCCAACAATTTCTGTTTGGGTTTGTTTGCAAATGGAAATCGTTCCATCAACAGAAAGAGACAAATCACGAACCAAATGCCAACAAAAATCCCGGTGAATGGGAGTTAAATCACTCACTCGACGTTCGGGGAGTTTGTTTGCAAAAGTATTATATTTCTGTAAGATGATGTTGATTCCTTTTTTCTCAAAGTGGGTAAAATAAGGATCAATTTCTTCTTCCACTTCTTTCATTTTGATCATCTGAACGTGTAATGATTTGTTTGGAAGTATTTGTGAAAGTTTGTCTATAGTGCTAAGAACTTTTTCTAGTTCTGATTTTCCATATAATGATTTGTAAACATCAGGTTTCAAACTAGTGACATTGGCAATGATACAAATTTTTTCTTTTAGAGAAGGATCTAAAGTACCAATAACTGTGAGTAATGAATCGGTATTTGTATATAATGCTGTTTCAACGATGAGTTCATTTAGTAAATTTAGTTTTAGAATTTCTAAAACAACGTTTTTAAATTCAGGATGGAGGAGTGGTTCTCCATTTCCAGAAAGACTGATTGTAATGGGAGAGGTAAGTTCTGTATTTAGTTTTGTGATGGTATTTTTTACTTCTTCCAAAGAAACAAAACTTCCGTCGTTAGACAAATCGGCAAATTCACGCGGACAAAATGTACATTTAAGTTCACAACCTTTATAAATTTCCCATTCCAAATAAGATGGGGCACTGCGAAATAACTCAGGTTTTTCTTTTAATTTGGAAAGTAGGTTATCATAGTTTAAACTTTCACCCACTTGTAACAAACCTTGGATGAGAGTTAAGGAACGAATGGATGCCAACCGAAAGTCCAAACGAAGTTGGCGAAGGTCAGGTGCCTTATAAAAAATATCTACATCATATTGGTTGATGTTTTTTAGAAAAAACGAGTGAATGTCTGTGGATAATGTATCGGGTAAAGAGGTTAAAAATTCGCGAGTGATGATGGTAGGAGTAAGACCCGGTGGTAAATTTTCAGAATAAGAATATTGGCTAAAAAAGTTTTTATGACGTTCCCAAGCTTTTTCTGTGAGATCAGCATCTAAAAGTGGGGAAATTCCAGTAAAATAAAGAAAACAGACTTCGTCCCAATCAGGATCTTTGAACTGAGATTCTGGTAAAAGTTTTCCTAACTTAAGTAAAAATTCATATTCTTTAGAGATATCTTCATGGATTGTCAGTCGGTTTCCTAAGGAAGTGGAACCTAGTTTTTTTGAAAGATTGGAATCAAGGTTGATATGAACGGGTATTTTTGGAAATACTAAGGAGAGTCGATTCACAAATTCTTCCCAGAGTTCTATTCTAAAATTCAAATTTAGAAACTGAATGGAAGGGGAGTCCAAATAAACTACCGCAAAACTTGGGTTATAGTCCTTTCGGTTCATCATTAGTCTATGTTGTATTTTTCTTCTGGGTTACTTATATTGTGTTCTTTGATATAGATGGGATCAAAGATAGATATAGATGTATTTTTGCGTGTGTTTGAGACCCACTCTTCAAAAGAAGTTTGTTCTTTTTCTCGAAACAAAAACCCTTGAATCCCTTTTCTCACTGCATCCAGTGGTGTTGGTCTCATTCCTTCAATAAAAACGATACAGTAACGTTTACGATCATCTCTAAAAACTTCAGAAATTTTTCCAGGCCCACCTACTTGTGTTAATACAGAAGCAGTGATTGGTTGGGTTTTGTATAATTCAAAGGTGGGAATCCAATTAACGAGACCCCCATTCAACCGATAACGAGATTCATTTCTTGGGCCAGAAGCTACAAGTTTAAAGAAAGACGGATCTTTTAATGATTTATTCCGAATTTCAGTGAGTTCATTGAACACTCTTGTTTCTTCGTCAATGGATGCATTCGCTGGAGAAAGAACGATTTCGCGAAATCGAAACTCTGATCCCACCTTCGCCTTGTTTTTGTTATACCATGATTGAACTTCTTGTTCTGAAGGTAGTGGAGGACTCACCTTGATTTGTAAAAGTTGGCCTTTCTTGATTTGGTAAGGTAAATCTTCTAACCAAATATCATAAGGTAAATTGAATTGATTTTGGACGGACTTCTTAAATTGTTCTAAGTCACTGATCCCTTGGGCTTCCATCCTTTTTTGGATTTCGGCTTCGATTCGTTTTTCATTTACCTGAATGGATTCTTCATCAGCAGCATTGTCCACCACGGCTCGATCAATTAAAAAATCAATTACCTGAGAATGAAGAGATCCCTTTTTGCGATAGTTCGGAAAAAAACGGGATAAGTTTTTATAACGTTCCACACCTTCTTCATAATCCAAACTGGAAATGGATTTAGGACCAACAATGGCTAGAACTGCATTTAAGGATTCGTAGGAATATAAACTAACGTTAGGGGTGAAAATAAGGCTAAAGGATAAAACCGTAGCAAAAAACAAAACGAGAAATCGAGACATTCGTGATCCTTTTTGCATACGGTCGTAAATTTATCCGATGAACGTGGTATGTAAAGCCTTTACTGCATCTTCTGCTTGGTTTTGTTTGATGACGCAGGAAATTTTAATCTCCGATGTAGAAATCATTTCAATATTGATGTTTTTTTCCGCGAGAGATTGGAACATCTTAGCGGCCACACCTACATGAGATTTCATTCCCACGCCAACTGCGGACACAATCGAAATATTTTCATCGATTTCTGCTTTTCCATTTCCATGGTCTTTCGCATAGGCATCAATGATTGGTTTTGCGGCAGCAATGTCTTTTTTAGCAATGGTGAAAGAAATTGTATTGATTCCATCTCTAGGAGAGGATTGAACAATGACATCCACGATTACATCTTTGTTTGCCAATTGAGTGAATAACTCCGCAGCAATTCCTGGTTTGTCTTTTACATCGGCAATCGTTACTCGAGCTTGGTCACCTTTGGCAGTCACACCGCTCACTTTCATTTTTTCCATAATTTTGTCCTCACTCATCACTAAAGTTCCCGGTTTGTCGTGGAAACTGGATCGTACGTGGATGACCACGTTATAGTTCATACCTAATTCAACACTTCGAGAGTGAAGGACTCCAGCACCAAGGCTTGCGAGTTCTAACATTTCTTCGTAAGTGATTTGTTTGTGCATCTTTGCGGTTGGAATTTTTCTTGGGTCAGCAGTGTAAACACCGTCAACGTCTGTATAAATTTCACATTCATCAGCACCAAGGGCAGCAGCAAGAGCCACAGCGGAAGTATCACTTCCTCCTCGGCCAAGAGTTACGATATTTTCGTCCTTATCAATTCCTTGGAAACCCGCAACAATTACCACCTTGTTCTTGTTAAATGCTTCATCAATTCGAGAACGGTCGATCATTTCGATTTTTCCGTTTGAGAAGTTTCCATCGGTTAAAATTTTTAATTGGGAACCGGTAAAGGATTGGGCAGGCACTCCAATTTCATTTAAAGCAATGGCAAGTAGAGCAATCGACACTTGTTCACCCGTCGAGAGTAACATATCCATTTCTCGTTTGGGAGGATTTTTTGAAATTTGGTCAGCCAAGTCTACAAGTTCGTCGGTAGTATGTCCCATTGCAGAAACAACAACGGCAACTTTTTGGCCTTCGTCGTGGTAACGTTTGATGCGTTTGGCCACATTTTGGATTTTAGTGGTGTCACCAACGGAGGTTCCACCGTATTTTTGGACAACGATTTTCGATGACATGGGTATATGGACAGGGTGCTACAGGCAAATCGGGAATCAAGTAGAATGAATTTTTTTGCAACCAAACATAAATTGGGGACTCCAATAGGTATAGGTTTATTTGTATGAATTCTTCTACCACCGTTGAGCCAGTTGTCAAAGAACAGGCTCCCTTACTCTTCCTGATTTTATTTTTTATGGTTCAGGCCACTGTTCTAACTGTTTTCACTGTTCCTTTTGAATGGTCACTCGTTGGGCTTGCCATCGCATCTTACTTCCTTCGGATGTTTGGAATCACAGCCGCCTACCATCGTTATTTTTCCCATGCTTCCTTCAAAACATCCAGGGTTTTCCAATTTGTTTTGGCTTGGATTGGTGCGATGTCCATGCAGAAAGGTCCACTCTGGTGGGCAGCACACCATAGAAACCACCATAAATTTTCAGATACAGAAAAGGACATCCATTCCCCTAGTCGAAAAGGGTTTTGGTATTCTCATATGTTTTGGTTTTTGAGAAACGATTACAATGATTATGAAGCCAAATTAATCCCGGATTTTTACAAATATCCAGAACTCAGGTTTTTAGATCGTCACCATTGGATCGCGCCACTTTCTTATGCTATCTTACTGTATCTAGTGGGTGGGTGGGCTTGGCTTGTTTATGGGTATGCCGTTTCTACTTTTTTTCTAGGACATGCTACTTGGACCATCAATTCCCTTTCGCACGTATATGGTTCGGTCAGGTATGATTCAAGAGACACAAGTAAAAACAATTTATGGCTGGCACTTCTCACAATGGGGGAAGGTTGGCATAACAACCATCATTACTACTGTTCGTCGGTCAACCAAGGGTTCTATTGGTACGAAGTGGATGTTTCCTATTATGTTTTAAAAGTACTCAGTTGGTTTGGAATTGTTTGGGATCTAAAAAAACCACCGAAAAAAGTGATTGAGGAAGGACTTCTTCGTGACCGAGAACAAAAGGAAAGGAAACGAGTATTAAAAGAATCTAAACAAACTTCTAAAATAAAAAACAAAGTAGAAGTATTGTCTATCTAGATTGGAGTTCTTATACTCCTAATCGTTTTCTTATGTCTGCCGGGATACTTTGGATGGAGTCGTATTTCTTTTTTTTCCCTCCCGGCAGGGAAACATAATAGAATCCGTTGATCATTTCTAAAAAATAATCCTCTCCTTTTTCACCTAAAGATCTATTATCCAATTCTTTTACCATTTTTTGGTATTTAGAGGGAAGGAGATTCCAATTCATATAATTGGTAACCACACCTTGGTCGTTCACTGTATAAGCTCCATCTTGGTGGAGGATTTTTGTTCCATTGTAATCGAATACTTCCATCACCTTTAGATTGTTATCTTTTGATTGTTTGGAATCTTTTTTGGACTTACCCAAACCCGAATTTGTTGGATCTTCTGATCCAGAACTTTGTTTTGACTTTGAACCCAAGGGACTTTCTTTTTTTCTGAGTTTGCCAAATAATAATAGAAAAATACCAGCAAACGCCAGTGATGCGAATAGAAAAATTTCAGAAGTCGATAAATCGAATAAATAACGCCACATATCTATCGAAAACTAGTACCAATGACTTTACAAGTATCCGGAATGTATCCTTCTGTATTCCATGTGATACAATCGATCAGTTCAATTGCGCGAAAACATAGTTTTAGGTCATCAATTTTGACTCTGCTGATAAAAAGTCTACCTGGAAGTTTTTCTTTGCCACAAGCGGAGTTTTTCATGGCATAAGTTTCAAAGGTCTTTTGGTTTGCCTCAAAAGCAGAATAAAACAAATCGTCTCTGTTTTGAATGCATTGGAACGATAAACCAAAACAGAGAATCGGCAGACCCACTACCCTTAGAAAATTAAAATTCATTTTTTAAGTTTGATCCGAGAGACTTCCCTGACAGGGATAGGAAGTTTTCCAAAAGCACTATCCACTTGTACGGTTCCGTAAATTTCGAATTCGGCATCTTCTCCTCGTCTTGCTGCATCTGACAGTTGTTTTGCTAACGAAAGAAGTTTGGGAAGGATGGATCCTTTTTGGTCGGGTACCAGTTTTAGAACCACAAGCGACTCGGAATTTGGATCCACTTCAAGAGGTGTCTCGTTTTGGAGTTTGCCGATATATTCTTTTCCATTCGGGGTGAGGAGTTCTATCTCCAAATCAAATTGGTAAATACTTACCTTGGTGTTGTTTGGATTGGTTACGGAAACTTGTGGATACAAATCTACTAAAGGGATTAAAGGAAAATTTGGATTTGGTTTGAGATCTACACGAACATCCACCAAATCAAATTTACACGCTTTAAGGCTTTCTAAATTCTTTTTTGTATCACTGAGACAATGAGTGAAAACAAAGGAAAATAGAACTGAGAATAAAAATAAATATCTACGGACCAAATACTACCTTCCCTTCGGTCATATGTTGTTTGTAAAATTCCAAACCTTCTTTGTAGTCTTCAAACTTAAATCGTTTGTTGATCTTTGTTTGGAATACAGTTTTAAGAAATTTTTGTGCTTCTTTGGCTTGTTTTTGAAATTCTTCTAATCCAATTTCATAAATCCAAGAAGACAACCAAAAGCCTTCCACTTTTTTGTTTTGGAACAAAATGATTCCAGAATTTACAGAAAATGGTTTTTCGGAGAGTGCTCCGTAACAAACCACTTTCGATCCGTAAGGCATACATTCGACTAGGGATTGTGCCGTTTCCCCTGCCACTGCATCGATCGCATACGTTGCATTTAGTTTTTTGGAAATTTTGAATAAATCTTTTTGGTAGTTGGGAGAAGTGGAGTTTAGAATATTTTCTGCTCCAATTTCTAAAAGACTGTCTTCTTGTTCTTTCTTTCGCACAACATTGATTAAGGGGATTCCACGTTCTTTACAAAGTCGAACTACCATTTTACCAAGGGCACTGGCCGCTGCGGTTTGGATCATGGCTGGATGACCTTCTTTGGAACATTTGGATACCATCGCCCAAGCAGTCATTGGGTTTACAAAAAAACTGGATCCTTCGTCTAGACTCACTCCATCAACTAACGGTAAACAGTTGTCTTCTGTGGTGATCATATATTCTGCCCAAGATCCGTCGTTTTGAGGAGCCACGCAGGATACGTTCATTCCCACTTTTAAAGTTTTAATGGCACTTCCCACGGCATCGACGATTCCGCTGGCTTCAAACCCAGCTGAGACAGGAGCTTTTTTTTTGAACCCATACAGTCCGCGAATGAACATTAGATCAGATGGATTGATCGGAGAAAGGTGGATTTTGATCCTTACTTCGTTATCTTTGGGAGTTGGAATTTCTTTTTCACGGAGTTCCAATTGAGGTTCGGATTCGTCGTATTTGAGGATGGTGACTGCTTTCATCTCGTCCCATTCAGTCATTTAAAATCTGCTTGCCAACTCTTTCTTTGGAAGGAAGAATTTTAAGTCTGCTGTGAAACCAAAAAAGTTATCGAAGGAATCCCTTACAGGCATCATTTTTTTTTCTATTTTGGTCTTTGCTTTTTTTGCAACTGTCGTAGAAACGGATCGCCCAGCCAAAAAAAATCCTTACCGATTATCTTTATTTTATTCTCGTGTGGATGGAATTAAAGAAGGAACCGAAGTTCGGATTTTAGGAGTCCCTAAGGGGTATGTGGCTCATATTGATTCAAGACCACTCATCGATGTACCTGATCGCCGATTCCTTGACCATAACATGGATCATGCGATTGAACTCCACATTGCTTTGGAAGACCCCTTAACTCTTTGGGATAATTATGAGGTTGATTTTCAAACTGTGACTTTGTTTTCTGGAAGGATTATTAATATCAATCCAGGTAGTTCGGATGGGAAACGTTCCTTTTTCAAACCAACGTTTCGCGACGGAGAAAAAACACCTGACTATTTGCCCTCTGCTCGGTATTTTGATGATTTTTTCAAAGCAACTTCCGTGACAATGGAAGAAAATCGTGCAGATCTCAGACAAATCACATTGGATTTTCGATCCATCTCCGATAAATTAAATCATACAGAAGGTACAATTCCCAAATTAATTGGAAGTACAGAAATGTATGATGAACTTCTTGCGACTGTAAAGGACGCAGAAACCATTGGAAAAGAAGGACGGCGTTATATGGAAAGTTCTAGAAATTTAGAAAACACCATGCCCATTCCATTTTTAATTACAGCATCGTATTACGGACGTACAACGCCAATTACGGGAAGAAGGATTGGACCACAAGAATAATGAAAGTTGCAATTATACATGATTGGCTCACCGGTATGCGCGGTGGAGAACTCGTACTAGATAGTTTATTAAAAGCATTTCCAGACGCGGATTTATTTACTCTTTTTTATTCCAAAGGAAAATTAAACGATAGGATTGAAAATAGAAAGATCACAACCGCTTTCACAAACAATCTTCCTTTCAAAGAAAAATACTACCGTTACTATTTACCAGTATTTCCCACTGCGATTGAATCTTTGGATCTAAAAGGTTATGATGTGGTGATTAGTTCATCCCATTGTGTGGCCAAAGGTGTCATCCCTCATCCCGATACTTTCCATTTAAGTTATATCCATAGCCCCATGCGTTATGTTTGGGATATGTATTACGATTATTTTCCTGGTCGAAAAGGTTTAAAATTTTTTCTATTACAAGCCATTGCTAATTACCTTCGCACATGGGATGCGGCTTCTGCCAACCGAGTGGATTATTTTACATGTAACTCGCATTTTGTGGGACGTAGGATTCAAAAATATTATCGTCGTGATTATAAAATTGTGTATCCGCCCTGTTTGCCCCAAGACTTCCGGGTTCATGATGTTTCGAAAGATGACTATTACTTGATGGTTTCGGCCTTTGCTCCTTATAAAAAAATTGATCTCGCCATAGAAGCCTTTCGCGAAAATGGAAAACCCCTCATCCTTGTGGGTGGGGGCCAAGAAGAAGGAAAACTCGTCAAAAATCTTCCCAAAAACATCCTTTGGAAAAAGGGACTTCCTCGCAACGAAGTGGTCGAACTCTACAAAAAAGCTCGTGGGTTTATTTTTCCAGGGATGGAAGACTTCGGAATCACCCCTGTCGAATCGCAAGCCTACGCCACTCCTGTCATCGCCTACGGGAAGGGGGGAGCTCTCGAGTCGGTCAAAGAGGACAGAACCGGGGTATTTTTTAAAGAACAGACGGTAAAATCCTTAAATGAGGCCATCCAAAGGGCGGAAAAGATCCATTTCAAACGCGGTGATTTCCAAAATTCCATCAATCGATTTACGGAAGAAAAATTCGTGAGCGAAATTCGAAAGGTAGTCGATAGACATAAATAGAAATCTCTGAAAGGGGGATCTCTTGGTCATTTTACATCGACTTAAAGGTGCGGAATTTGTTCTCAATGCAGATTTGATTGAGACCATTGACGCAAATCCAGATACGATCATCACTCTTGTGAATGAAAAGAAATTCATTGTACAAGAGCCTGTAGCGGAAGTTGTGGAAAAGGTAATCGCTTACCAAACGAGAATCCATAACCTTCCCCGAGTTGGTGAAAGAGGGCCTGAGGAAACATAAGAAATGGATATAGCTACAGTCATTGGTTTGGCCCTTGGAGTGGCCTTGATGTTACTTGGGGTGGTTTCGGGTGGTCTTGCATTGACAGACCTTATCGATATACCCTCGATGATGATTACATTTGGTGGGGCCGCTGCCGCCACGATCATTTCCTTTCCTTGGACCTCTACCATTGGGGTGGGAGCTGTTACCAAAAAAGCCTTCCAAAACCCTCCCTCCGATTTACCTGGACTCATTACGACACTCGTTAGTTTTTCTGAAAAAGCACGTCGTGAAGGTTTACTTGCCTTGGAAGATGATATCAATGAACTTCCTGAAGAATTTTTAAAGAAGGGAATCCAACTCGTAGTGGATGGAACCGATCCCGAACTGGTTCGAAATATTATGGAAACCGAAATTGGGAATACAGCGTCAAGGCATGCTTATGGTCGCGCTTGGTGGGATGCTTACGCAGGTTTTGCGCCGGGGTTCGGGATGCTTGGAACCCTTGTGGGTCTTGTGGGGATGTTAAAGAACTTAGGTGGTGGGGATGCGAGTGCCATTGGACAAGGTATGGCGACGGCTCTAATTACCACATTATACGGATCACTGGCACAGAACTTATTTGCAGCACCGATTGTTAGAAAACTAACACGCCGCTCTGAAGATGAACTTGTGATCAAACAAGTTATGGTGGAAGGAACTTTATCCATTCAATCCGGGGACAACCCACGAATTGTAAAAGAGAAACTGGCGAGTTTCTTAACTCCTGCAGAACGATCTGCGCTCAAAGACGACGGAGATTAATTTTTAGTTATGGCTAAAAAAGAAAAATGTCCTGAGTGCATCCAAAAAGTTCCCGAGTTCATGGCAACTTACGGAGACATGGTGACACTTCTCCTTTGTTTCTTTATCCTTTTGTATACAACAGGGAAAACAGATGCAAAGGAGATGCAGATCATTTTATCTGCATTCAAATCTACAACAGGATTTTTCACCGGTGGACAAACACTTTCGAAAGGATCGTTGGAAGAGATGGGTATGCAAATTGAATCCCTTCCATCTCAAGTAGTAGGACGTAACCTTTCCAAAGCAAAAAAAGATGCACATGAAGTTTTTAAACCTGAAGTAGAAGCAGGAAAAGTTCGAATTTCTGAAAATGAAAGAGGACTTGTGATTTCTCTTGTGGGTGCTGATTATTTTTATCCAGGTTCAGCTATCCTAACACCTGCTATCCGTGAAACCTTAAGAAAAGCCGCGGGCCTTATCAAAGGACTCGAACGATTTGTGCGAGTGGAAGGACATAGTGATGACGATGCAGTCAATCCTGTGAATCGTCCTGGTCGTGAAGAACGTGAATATATCAATAACTGGGATTTGGCGGGAGCAAGGGCTGTGAACGCTACCGTTTTTATGATCAATTCAGAAGAAATTGAACCAAGTTGGTTCCAAGCGGTTAGTTTTGGATCCTACAGACCTCTTGTATTGGAAAATGAAGGTACACCGGAAGCAAAAGCTTTCAACCGAAGGGTAGATATCATTATCCTAACTGAGAAGTCTACCAAACGAGGGCCAGGGGAAAGTAAATATGGACTACCTGACACTCGTTTGCCGAACACTGAAACAAATGTAGAAGGAGAATTTTAACATGGGTGACCGTGAAGTAGATGAAGAAGAAGGTGGGTTAGCCGAAGGTAGTTCCGCCTCTGCAGGGATGTCTCCCATTGTCAAATGGTTATTGTACATTGCTGCTGCCATTTTCGGGATTATCATTGTAACCGTTATATCAATGTTTGTTGCTCAAAAAACAGCAACAAGTGTGTTTAAACAACAAAAGAATATCTCTCTGGTGAAAGCTCCCCCTCCTTTGGAAGTTTACACATTTCAAGAAGAATTTAGAGTGAATACTTCTGATGTTGGTGAATCACATTTTGTTAAGTTAAAAATGTCTCTTGGGTTTGAATCTGGACAACCTGCTCTTTCTGCGGAACTGGCAGCACGTGTGGCTCAAATGCAAAATATCATTAACTTGGTGATAGCTCGTAAGACAAAAGATGATCTAAAATCCATTACGAACCAATTGGATTTACGTGAGGAACTCAAAGCCCACTTAAATCATATTTTGACGAATGGAAAAATCAAAGAGGTTTACTTTACCGAGTTCTTGGTAAACTAGGACTATGTCCGACCAAATCCTCGGTGTGATCCCTGCTCGTTACGCGAGCACGAGACTTCCCGGAAAACCACTGGCCCTCATTGGCACAAAACCAATGATCCAGTGGACTTACCACCACGCATCCCTTTCTAAATCTATCCACCGTTTGGTGGTCGCCACAGATGACAAACGAATCCATGATGTTGTTTTAGGATTTGGAGGTGAGTCTGTTCTCACAAGTCCTGACCATTCCACAGGAACTGATCGTATCATCGAAGTCGCAGAAAAATTTCCTAACTACGGAATCATTCTCAACATCCAAGGCGACGAACCAGGGATGGAACCCAACCTCATGGATGGGGTTTTGGATTTAAAAACCAAAAATAGAAATTGGGAAATGACTACGGCGGCGGTTCCCTTTACCGCATCTGAAGACCCGAAAGACCCTAACAAAGTAAAGGTGGTCTTTGACAGAACTGGACGTGCTAATTACTTTTCTCGTTCACCTATCCCCGCTTCCTTTAAGGGAGAGGCAACTTACCATCGGCATTTAGGAATTTATGCCTATGAAAGAGAATTCTTAATGAAATACAACCATTTGCCGGCTTCCGATTGGGAAACGGTAGAGTCATTGGAACAACTTCGTGCTTTGCAGAATGGATCAACGATCGGGGTTTATCTTTCGGATAAGGCCAACTTGGGTGTGGATTCCCCTGCCGATTTAGAAGTGGTGATTCGCGATTTTAAAGAGAAGGGTTTGATTTAGAGTCAATATTGGCAGAGGATTATTTGGGATAACTAGTTACTGTTATGTGATATTTAGTAAATAGTTTATGATAATGACATTAACATTAATTCTAATAATTCTATTGATTACTTTTTTCTTAAACCATGTTTATCGATTTTCTCATTTTACAGACAAAATAGGAAATACTAAAAAACCTGAGGATTATTCAATACTTGATTTATTAAAAGTATTTTTAATAGGAATAAGAATAAGAATACCAAAACCCATAGGTCACATTTGTATTAATAACAATTATATTTCGCAGTTCTTAGAATTTAGAAATATAAAACTTAATTACTGGCTATCTAAAAATACTGAGTCAACTACTATTGTTATCTTATTTCATGGATATGCAGTTTCAAAAACGCAATTATTCGATGAATCAGAATTCTTTATTTCGAATGGATATTCTACAGTATTAGTAGATTTTCGTGGAAGTGGTCAATCTTCGGAATCTTATACAGGAATGGGAACTTATGAATCAGAAGACGTATTTCAAATTTTTAATTTTTTTAAACACAAATATAAGAACAAAAAAATAATTCTATTTGGTCATTCATTAGGTAGTGTTGCGATTCTTCGGGCAATTTATAAATACAAAATTGATCCTAAAGCCATAATTCTTCAGGCTCCGTTTGATTCTTTTCTTAATACAACCAGAAATAGATTCAGAATTCTAAAAATTCCCTCCTTTCCTTTTGCTGAATTTTTGGTTTTATTTGGGAGTGTTACTCTATTTACAAATCTTTTTGCATTCAATCCATACAAATATGCAAAAGATTTAAATATTCCAGTTTTATATTTAATAGGTGAAAAAGATAACAGGGTATTTCTTGAAGATATTCAAAGAATTGTATATAATACAAAATCGTATAAATCTTTAGCAATTATTTCAAAGGTATCTCATGATTACCTTTACGCTTCTAATCAACAAGATTGGAAGAAATATATTATGGAATTTCTGACTTATATAAATAAAATGAAAAACATATAGCTATTGTTATGCGTTTTTGAAAGTTTAACCAATTAAATCCAATTTTCTAGTTTTAAATTTGGAACTCTTGTAAATTCTTTTGTATTGTTTGAAACTAGGATTAAATTTCTAGAAATAGCTTGTGCTGCAATCTGTATGTCATAAGGCCCGATAATTTTGCCATTTTTTTCTAAAGCAGATCTTATGTAACCGTATACTTCAGCATCTGAATCAGTAAATGGAATGATATCAAAGGCAGATAAGAATTTAATTAGTGTCATTCTATTTCTTTCAGGAAATTGACTTTTAACTGCGCCATATTCTAATTCAGCAACAGTAATAGATGAAATTTTTATTTGATATGGTTGAATGGATTGAACTTTTTGAACTACGGATTTCGGATTATTTTTAATAAAGTAGATACAAATATTTGTATCAATTAAATACATTAAAATGTATCTCGAATTTGACTTTCTGGTTGAGATCTGCCATCTGAAAAAAAGTCTTCCGAAAATTCATGGAGGCTCTCCTCAAAAGCTTTCCAAGGGTCAGATTTAGGAAATAAGAAAAGAGTATTCCCGACTTTTTGAATATATAATTCTTTTTCCGATACTTGAAATTCTTTTGGAATCCGCACAGCCTGACTATTACCACTAATAAAAACTTTTGATGCATGAGTCATATGTATATACTAGTGTATATACAAAGAAGGTCAAGTTATAATTTGATATAGAATAAACTTCCATATGCATAAGTAAGACAAGTGCCTATCTATCGCAGCGAGATGATATTATTAAATAGTGTAGCTAATATTTAAAGATTTTCGAAATAATTTAAATGATCATCAATCAATCGTAATCCAAATTTCATTATTGTTCCTTCTTCTTGCGACATCTTGAAAGTGAAATTGCAAATCTTTGCTATTCCTTTATATTTGTGAGTTTCCTCATCGATATTATAATAGATTATGTCTCCAGGCTTTGTTGAAATCTCTTCACCTGTTGGTTGAATTGAACAAGTTAAGACTTTTCCGATATTTGTAGAGTGGTGATTATGAATCTTAGTAATATTATTGTTTCCTATCTGAGGTAAATTATTTTGATAAGTAGCTTGAAATATTAATTGTGAAATTATCCTCATAGTTGAGCGCAAGTTTATAATTGCAAAGATTAATTTTGCGACAGTTTTATCTGAGAATGCTAAATCCATAAGATTTTGAGTAATTTGAAGATCAAATATTTCTCGATTTGTAGAGGTAATAGAGGCTCTATGAATATCATTTTCAATTTTCAGGACTGCTTGAGGTAATGATGAAGAAATCTGTTCAATTTCTTTTTTAAATTTTTGAGATAAATCTTTTAACAATAAACAAGTGGGGTGGCTTTCTAACTCAACCCTAATATTTTTAATCGTTTGGTCGCTTAATGAAATTATCTCAGAATTAGTAATTAAGCTAGGTTTTGCATAATGATAGTATGGATTTGATATATTTTTTATAATATTTCCATATGGGCTTAATAATTCAGTAAAATACTCTAATATATAAATAGTTGTTCTATACCATGACTCAATAATTTTTAAATCATGATTAGATAATTTATTCATTACTATTCCAGTTTCATTTAATGAAACGCTGCCAGCATTTTCATTTAGAATCAAAAGACCAAGAAATTGAATGTTTTCCTGATGAGCAAAATACCATAGCTGTGAGTGATCAATGTCTACTTGATTTTCTGCAGTTTTTGAAATACGCATTTTTGTTATTAGCTCATAGATCTCCTGCCTCTTTTCGTGTTTTATAATTTCTGTAGTTAGTTTAAATACGCTTTCTTGAATGCTCATTCTCGATTTTCCTCAAGGTATTCTTTTATTAATTCTTTAACATCTAACTCTCTTAAGGAATGTTGAAAATCCCTAATTCCTTGTCTACTATTCGTAAATTGATGATTTGTTGAATGAATCTTATTTAGTGCATAATTTGGTATTAAACGTTGGCAAAGATCAGTGAAATTTTCGAATACAAGCTTCTCTCCTGTTGAGTCAGTTCGATTAAAATTTGACCAAATTTCTGGATTATATCTTGTAAGGAATCCAAGAGCATACAAGGACGAGAGGAATAAGATAGGAAGCGGCATTTGATGAAGTGAATTATTTTTCGAATATGCTACTTGAAGGTATTTTTGACCAGTGTATGAGTAAACGCCAATATCAATAGAATTTAGTTTTGGGCGAAGAATGATTCTTTTTTTGTCCATCGATTGTTGCGGGCTAAGATATGATTTTTGAAAATTGATAATATTTTTTGGAAATTGATCTGAATATTGAACTCTTGCTAAAGCCTCTATCGGAAATGTTTCAAATATATCATCTCTTTTCTTTGTAATTGTAATGGGAATTAAATTGCTTTGTTTTTCTTTGTAACATTCTAAAAAAATTTCATACAATTCTGGAATGGATTTAAGGAAATCGATTAAACTCCAATCCCCTGCCATATTCTGGCATTCAAATAACTTTGTATAAATATTTATTGCTCCAGTCTCACTATTTAGAATTTTGACAATGATATCTCCTATGTAATTTAATCTTTCTGGTTTGAGTAACTTCATTCCATGTGAATTAATGCTAGGTAGTTTGCCGTTAACTAATATATATATGTCGCATAATAGAGATTAGTGGTTCCGTAATATAATAAGAGTGGCGAAATCTGTAGGGAAGAATTTGCTGCTGCGCTGAAGTATTCTCTAGATTGTGCTATTGAGCCTGATATTGAATCTGCAAGAGAAATATCGTATATTAGATTGTTTTTTTCAAAATGAGAAATGATATTGCTTGAATATTGAAATCTGTCTAGCATCTGCCAGATTTTTTCTCGTGGATTTTCGGTAAAAATTTCCATACTTATATTTGTTTAATTTAGGAATATCGGCTAACAGCATAGAATCGAGCCTCTGTTTTTTTAACAGAGACCATTTAATTCTAATCCATTTGTAACGGAAAAAAATACTACACTTCTCTTTCGTTATTTCTCATCCCTCGAGAGATATATTCATACAAAAACTCTCCGGTAATCACACCGGGGATGATGACTTTTTGAGCTCCATCAGCAACTAACTTTTTAGCTTCGCCAGGTTCATCACTAGTGAGAATGATTTTAGCGTTCGGTGCGAGTTTGCTAAGAGTAGAAAGCAAACGGTTGTTATTGGTTCCTTTTAAAAAGGAATCAGAAATAGTACAAATCACCATCGAAGCATCGTGGAGGCCAATATGGGATAAAGAATCGGGATGGGCAAGATCAGCATAAGCCCATTGGAATCCTTTGTTTGTGAGTTCGTCCTTAAAAGCAGGATTGTAGTCAGCAATGATGATCCGTTTGATGAGGGACGGAGATAAGTCTTCTAAGTATTCCACAAAGGCACGGGCAATGCGGAAATAACCAAGGACAATAATATCTCGTACCATTCCATCACCATGGCCGCCATGCCCACCGTGACCTGATTTATCATCCTTTCCAGAATCTTCCGTTTGATCAGAAATTCCTACACGAGCGAGTAATCTTTCAAAGGTCGCAGCGATATTATGGTTATACATAATGATGTATGTGGAGAGAACTGATGCAATGATGGTCGAAGTTAAAATCACCGCTTGTAGTTTTGGGGTGATGTGTTCGAACCCAGCACCTAACGCTAAGATCACGAGAGAGAACTCTGAAATTTGTGCTAGGTTGAGTGCAGTTAAAAAACCATTCCGAACCCCTTTGTTGAGTTTGATGATGACGGGAGCAATAGTAATCATCCTTACAAATAACATAAGAGTGATGATGGCTGCAGATAGGCCGATGACTTCCAAACTAGGAAGAGGTACTTTTAGTCCTAGAGCCACAAAGAATAGAGTCACAAAAAAGTCTCGGATACCAATCAGTTTGGATATGACATCAGCACCATAAGGGAAAGCGGCAATACTCATACCGGCAACAAGAGCACCCATTTCTTTTGATAGTCCCACTTTACCTGCGATCCCACAAACAAAGAAACACCACATAATTGATGTTAAAAGAATGAGTTCTGGGCTACTCGCGCATGCTTTGTACAACTTTGCCAAAACATAACGACTGACACTAAAACTAAAAGCGATCAGTAAAACGATGATTCCAACAGAAGTGAGGATTTTTAAGATTTCAGGATTGTTTAAGTTAGGTTGTACCCCCATAAACAAAATGGCCCAGATGTCTTGGAAAACCAAAACCCCTACGGTTAGTTTTCCTGAGAGGGTGTTGATTTCAACTTTGTCCTGTAGTAACTTAACAACGATTAGTGTAGAACTAAGGGAGAGTGCGACAGCAATATAGAGGAGATCAAATTTTTCAGAACCAATGGGCAGCCCGAAAAAAGGAAACACGGAATATACGAAGGCAACGGAAAGTGTAAACTGAAGGATTCCCAGAGTGAACATAGCCTTACCCATTTTTGCGAGTTCAGCCAAATTGATTTCTAATCCGATGATGAAAAGTAGTAGGATGAGTCCAATTTCCGAAATGAGTTCGATACTGGCTTCATTGGTGACAAGTTCGAAACCCATTTCTTTGCCAAGCATAGCCCCACCGATAATATAACCTAAAATTAACGGTTGTTTGAGGACTCTGGCAATGTGACTTAAGACTGTAGCGAAAATAATACTAAGACCGATGTCTTGTAATAGCGACTCTTCCCCGTGCATAGAAACCTTCTTTAGGAAGAAGTTTAGAAATTCATTGAGTAGTGAAAGTCGTTTTTTTTTCCGAACTATAAATCAGCTTAAGGAAAGGGGGAAATTTGTAGAATCGAAGCCGTGGCAGCTTGGAAATGGGCAATGGCTACATGGTGATCGTACAATGCCTTAATTTCTCGAACGGCAGCTTCCGCACTTGTCTGTTCTCTAATATTCACGAACAAAAGTGTAGAGTCACCCAGTGCAAAACGTTCTCTTTCCATCTCTTCTAACTTTCTGGCTAATTCGACTTCATTCTGAGTAACAGCTACACGTTTTGCCGAAGCAATCACCTCGGAAATGGAATCTTGGACTTCGGTTTTGATTTTGTCTTTTGAGAATTGTAATTCTTGATCGAGCTGGGCAATCTTTGCTTCTGCGGCACCGATAAGTCCCCTCGGCCTTTTGGTTTGGATGGGAATGTTCAGGATGAGAGAGGCTTCGAGTTCCGGTTTTGCCTTTGTGACAGAACCTGGCCCAAAGTCTTGGGAACCTGCTACCACTAAATCCACTTGGGGTTTTAATGAATTGTATCCCATGTCTTGGTCAACGCGGACTTTGTCTCGTTTGAATTCGAAGTCTTGTAGTTCTGGTCTAAACTTCCAAGCAAGTTTGATACTTTTTTCCAATTCCATTTTTTTATAATCAATGGGTTTGGGAAATCCAATGGGTAATCTGTTCGTTGTGGGAAGGATTAAATTTCCATCCGGGGCACGTAGAAATAAAGATAAATCGATAGCAGCTTTTTGCATCTCTCGTTCTGCAGAAACAAATTGAGATTCTCTTTGTAAAATGGCGCGGTCATTTTCCGTTCCTTCCATTTTTGGAATATCACCTAACTTAATACGTTGCGTAATTTGATCTTGTCTGTTTTTCGCCATTGCTAACAAGTCTTTGTTGACTAAATATTCTTGGCCACTCGCAACCCACTTCCAATAACGTCTTGTTGCTTCTTTAGTGACTTCGATTTTTAATTTTTGAATGGAAAGTTCTGCTAATCTTCTATCAAGGTCTGCCTTTTTGATATCGGCTCTGTTTTTATCAATCTCTCGATTGCGCATCAGGGGAAAGATAGCACCCGCCCGAACTTCTCCATGATCGTTTGTTTCTCTCTTTCCATCATAAACAGGAAAGGTTCCGCGCCCAATCCGATAACCAGCGAAAAAGGAAGTTCCCCCAAGAGGTGTTGGTTTTTCAAATACGGCATCTGCAGCGTTGTTTGTATAATAACCCATTGGTTTTGTAGTTCCCATGGATTTAAATTGTAAATCAAAAGCACCTTCGGCTGCGAGATAGTTGTACTCTGCTTCCGTTAAAAGTTTTTCTGCGGCAAGGACTAAAGGATAAGATTTTTCTACGGATTTTAAAAGTTCACCTAACGTGAGAACCCCAGGTTGTTGGTTGATATAATCCTGAGAGTAAATGTTCGGGCCATGTAAAGATTCAAATGGATCACGTGTTGGGTCTGCCTCAATGACAAAGGCAAAAAACATTCCGAAAGGACAAAGAAACGCGAGTAGGGCTCGATTTAGTCTACGAATCATTTGACCTTATCCCCACTCCCATTTTCATCTAACAGTGATTTCATTTCAGGGTCATCCATTGGTAAATTTGGTGGAAAGTCGTTAAATCTTCTCCAGAGTTCGTAACCAACACTCACACGGTTGAGAAAAATCCAACCTTTGGCTCTTACACCTTGCCTGAGATAACGGCTAGAAGGCCATTTTCTATCATCTCTATCGGGAATGACAAGCACTCGGAAATTTCCAGAACCATTGTCAGTAATATCAACAAGTTTAACAGTTCCACCAAAAGTTCCCACAGCAGTTTCTGGCCAACCGCTGATTTGTAAAACAGGGTATCCTTGGAATTGTAATCGAACCTTTCGTCCTTCACCAACGAGCGGTATATCGTTGCCAGAGATAAAAAGTTCGACTGCTTTGTCTTCTGCATCGGGAACAAGGATGGCAACCCCGTCCCCTTCTTTTACTTGTTGGGTGTCCGGGTTCACCAAAATTCGCATGATGGTTCCGTCTCTTGGTGCAAATATTTCTTGGGTTTCTTGCCTTGATAACCGGGCTTCTAATTTGGGAAGGTCTTCTAATACACGAGCCACTTCTGATTGTGCCGATGCTAAGGAAGCTCTTGCGTCATTGATAGATGCTTCTGCATCTTGGGCTACTTTTCCTGTATCGCTGTATAGTGCTCTTTCTTCTTTGATGGCTGCATCGTATGTGGCTTTGGCTCGGTCAAGTCCTGTTTCTGCATTTGTATGATCTAGTTCTGCAAGTTCTAATGTACGTTTAGAAGTGAGTCCTTTTTCCCATAATTGTTTTTGACGATCTAAATTGAGATTAGCGGTTTTTAAAGCAGCTTTTGCCGCATCAACTGCTTGTTCGCTGGCACGTACTCGATCTTTTGCCATCATCCGTCTAGAGTCTGCCGCATCAACAGCACTACCTCGGGAAGAACGTAAACTAATGATCCGCGAACGAATGTTATCCTCTCTGGCTCTTGCGGCTTCTAATCTTTGTAAAAGTGCATTTTTTTCTTCTCGGATCCGATTGATAAAATTCGGATCGTTGTCAGAAATATCAATGATTGGATCTCCCTTTTTGACACGTGTTCCTTCATGTACATGCCATTTTACAACACGTCCACTGATGGGAGATTCGATGACCTGTTGGCGGTCGAGGGGAGCATAAGCAACCACCCTTCCAAATCCCATCGTAGTTTGTTGCCAAGGTACATATAATAAGATAAGAACACTCAGAAAGAAAATGATCGTAAGTAGATAAGCAAGGCTTTGTGCAGGCAATGCTGTTTGTACCAATCGATAGGAAGGTAAATTTTTATGAAGTTTCCATTTTTGTGACATATCAGTTTTTATAAACCAAACTTAAGAGTTTACCTTTAAGGAATGGGAATCGTTTTCCAATCGTAAAATCTGATCCATTTGTGAAAGGAGATTTGGAGATTTAGAAACGACAAGTAGAGTCCAGTTCCTATTTTTCTGCAACAAAACTTTGAGACATGCAGTCAGTAGATGCGGAGGCAAAAGATCTAAGTTTCCATCAATTAACAAAAGTTTTGGTTTTCCAAGAATTGCCCGAGCGATAGAAATCACGGTGGTTTGGATCGTATCAAAGGGATGACCAAATGTTAAAAGTGGAGTGTGGATTCCATTGGGAAGGGATTGGATGGTTTCCCAAATTCCTAATTCTTCTAAAAGTTGTCTGATTTCTATCAGAGAAATTTCTTCCCTACCCACGCGAATGTTTTCCAGAATACTTCCTTCAAAAATTTCATTTCCACGAATGAGAAAAGTAAAGGAATGAATCTGTTCTTTAGAAACTTCGTGAATGTTTTGGTGGTTGTATTCCACAATTCCCGATGTTGGTGTTCGCATTCCACAGATCAGATCCAATAATATATGTGCGTCATAAGGAGTGTTGGAAGTGATTCCAATGGATTTGCCAGCTGGTAATTTTAAATCAAATCGGTTGAAAATTTTGTGACCATTCGTGAGAGAATAATGGATTCCAGAAAGTTGCACTTGGATTGGCCCTTCCGGAATTTCAAATTCTACCGTTTTGACTGGAATTGTTGGTAAGTGAAATACGGAATTGATTTTGTCAACAGCAGCAATCAAACTATAAAAACTATCCAATTGTTTTCCAAATTTAGAAATATCGCTCAGAACTTTTGCAATGACAAGTTCTGCAGCAACAAGTTGTCCAATCGTAAGTTGTCTGTGGATTACTAGATATCCACCTAATCCGAGTACAATGGCGCTGGCGAGGGCTTGGATCCCAACAAGACCGATGATTTGGCGGATATAGTTAAAAAAGTATTTTTTTCTAGCGTACAAATAATCCCGGATAAAGGAATCAGCTTTGTCTAAGGCAAAGTTGGAACCAAATGTAGAATGAAAGAGGGCGGAATGTCGGGATATTTCTTCCAACCATGCAGCTACTTTGTATTTTTCTTTCGAGATTTTGATATAGTTTTCTGCGGCTGGTTTTCCTAATCGATACGTAACCCAATACCCGCCAATGAACAAAATGAGAAAAGAAAATACGATAAAGATAGGGTGATAAAAAGAAATCAGAACAAAACCAATGACGGTAGTTAAAACGACAGATAAACCATCAACTAATAAGGAATGAATGGATTTTTGAATGGTCATTGTATCAAAAAAACGATTCACAAGTTCTGGGTTGTGGTGTTTGTCCAAAACATCTTGCCTTATTTTTGGAAATTTGACAGCGAACTCTGTAGCGATTCTTACAAACACACGTCTTTGTAAGATTTCCACAACGTAGATTTGAATGGTTTGCATGGCGCCCGCAAAACCTAGAAAAAATACAACTAACAATGTTAATATGATGACTGGTTGGATTAAAACTCCAAAGGCAACAATATTAACAAGTGAGGAAGTTGCAACAGGTACAACTAAAGATAAAATTCCAATTCCAATTCCGTAAATAAATACAATCCAAACATCTTTAGATTCCATTCGGATCAAATGGGAAATTTGTTTTAATGCATTTTTGACAGCGGAGTAAGAACCTGTGGTTTCTTTGTTTGTTGAGAATGGAAAGGTTGGTTCGGCAATGATCCAATCCACAGAATCTTTGTTTGATTTGATTCCGATGAATTTCATTAATTCTTTTTCAGAATACCATTCACCTTCATTGTCAAATCCATGTAGAGGTTTTACTAAATAGGAAGAAGTTTGGTAACTGATGATTGCGTAAAATTCAGATAAGTTATGATCCTCACTCGGAATTTGAAAAACAAACGGTGAGTCTTGCGAGATGAAAGATTTTATGTCTTGTAAGGTTTTTTGGACGATATTAAGGCGGATTTGGTATTGGTGTGATGCCGCAAAAAGAAAATCATAAAAATTCTGATTGGAAAGGATTCTATATTTACTTCTAAGAGAGCGAAATCCTTCTATAATTTGGCTTGGGACAGAATGGATGTGCAAAGACTCAGATAAAAAGTCTAAAACGGATTTTGCCAAATCTTCATGGGAAAAAAGTCTTGGATCAAAACTTTCTTCTTTTGCCTTGAAGAGTTGGTGTTTTAAATGAAATACCAACAAACGTAAAAATTTTAACATGTGAATTGCGATTCGATCCTTAGACTACACTTGACAAAACTTTGTTCTAGATTTTCTATTTTCAACCAGAGGTTCCTATGAAAATTTTTTATTCCATTTTGGTACTAATCGCACTCAATTTTTCCACCGGACTGATTGCACAAGAAAACTGCACATACGAATATGATCCATCCCAAACCTCATTAGAGTGGACAGCGTTCAAATTTACAGAGAAAACAGGTGTTAAAGGCAAGTTTGATTCCATTAAGGTAACTGGCAAACAAAAAGACAAATCAAAGTTTGGTGCAGTAAAATCGATTCAATTCCAAATTGATTCTTCTACTGTTAATTCGGGAGTTCCTGATCGGGATGGAAAAATTAAAAAATTCTTTTTTGGATCTGTGAAAGGAAATGGAAAAATCTCTGGATCCTTTTCTGACATTAGCACAGGGGAAACCGGAACTGCAAAACTAAACTTACGATTCGGAAATTCAAAAACGTCAGTGCCTGTCAATTTTGTTTGGAAAGATCATGTTCTCGAAGTGACTGGTACGGTTGATGTTGTGGCACTAGGATTACAATCGGGACTTAGTAAATTAAATGCTGAATGCAATGATTTACACAAAGGGTCTGATGGATTGAGTAAACTCTGGCCTACTGTTGACGTAAAGGTTGTATCAACCATAAAGAAAGTTTGTAAATAAAAATTGATGCCAAATCGTTTTTGGAAATTTCCGAACGATTTGGTAGTTACATATTTTGTTCCCATGATTACGTTTGATTCATAAATCGCTACTGCA
Source organism: Leptospira noumeaensis (assembly GCF_004770765.1). Classification (NCBI taxonomy): domain Bacteria; kingdom Pseudomonadati; phylum Spirochaetota; class Leptospiria; order Leptospirales; family Leptospiraceae; genus Leptospira; species Leptospira noumeaensis. Next base: position 900,219 of record NZ_RQFK01000026.1, read on the forward strand.
GAATGATTCACGAATCGTTTCTTTGGAAAAGGTGAGTTGCCCGAATTGAGTCAAGAGATCGAAACATATAATCAATCCCAATCACCAACAGATAAGGAAATTTGTGATCTTCTGTATCAGGAAATCAATTTATACTTACCGAAAGCAGAAAAGAAAATTTGGCATGCACATCCCGTTTGGTTTTTGGATGGGAATCCTATTGTTGGTTATAGTAAATTAAAAACTTGTATTCGTCTTCTGTTTTGGAGTGGCCAAAGTTTTGAAGAAGAGGGACTAGAACCAGAAGGAAGTTTTAAAGCAGCAGAAGCCCGATATACGGAGGTGAGTCAAATTAAGAAAAAAGATCTGAAACGTTGGCTTAGCCAGGCTAAAAAAATCCAATGGGACTATAAAAATATTGTAAAACGAAAAGGTGTGTTGGAACGATTGAAGTAACAATCATAAATTTTATTGTATGGCGTTTATACGCATTACGCATATGAGAATCTGAATGAAAACTGAGATATAAAAGTCTAATACTATATTGCGAATACGAGCTATTCGTATATAAGTATTCGGATGAAATATGCGAATATATTTCTAGGCAGTGGCTATACGCTATTCGAATATAAATATTCAAATGAAAGAAGTAATATGGAAAATGTAGAAATTAAAAAACTATCCACTGCTGACTTAAACCAATTTATTGAACTCGTTCGAGTTTTTGAAGATGTCTTTGAAATGAAAAACTTTCAAATGCCAAATCAAAACTACCTTCAATCTCTTTTATCGCGGGATGATTTTTTTGTTTTTGTTTCTATCTCTCAGAATCAAGTGATTGGTGGTTTGACTGCATATACACTTCGTCAATATTATTCTGAAAAACCTTTAGTTTACATTTTTGACCTAGCTGTCCTTACCAAATACCAACGCCAAGGAATTGGCAAATCACTAATCGAAGAGATTAATGTTTATTGTAAAAAAATGGGAGCCGAAGAAGTGTTTGTCCAAGCAGATTTGGTGGATGATTATGCTTTGGATTTTTATAGAGCAACGGGAGGATTACCAGAGGAGGTAATTCATTTTACGTATCCGTTGAATTAAGTTGGGAAATAGATAAGATTTGGGTTTCGGTGAATTCGAACGATAGAATCTAAATAGAAAAACTATCGCTTCTATACAAATAACGAATTAAAGTCAATTTTTAAAAAAGTTTAATATAATAAACGAATAGCATATAATTGCCGCTTATCGGAATTTAATTGTGTTGCGTGTATTTGCACAAAGTTTATTTTAATTTGACAACTATTGTTTAGTTCTTTTGAGAATAAACTTTTCGATTAAGGGAAAGAATTTACCTTAATGAATCACTTCAAAGTAATTTTTCTACGTAAAAAAACAAGTTCCCACGCCAGCGATAGTAGCGGAAATCCTTTCCATATTAATTATTATTTCGATCTACAAACAAATCGGAAAGATTGGAGCGGATAGCGCGGTCGTTATATAATCTAATTTCAATCGACTAACGGATTCGAGGCGCACAGAAAATTAAACGATTTTGAAATTTTTACATCGGAGGCATCTTTTCAAATTTTGATACTGCTGGATTCAGATGGTCCCAGCTTAATCCCTTTATCGTATATGTTACGGCCTGTGGTTTGTAGAGATTTGGATCATTGAGACTTGCAGCATGGATGGTAAATAGTTCGGGCATGGCGGCGAAGGTCATGTAGACAGGTGAACCACATTTTGGACAAAAGCTACTGGTTTTGGTATTTCCGCTATCACCCACCATATCAAAGTTAGCTGTTTTTCCTTCCAGACTCACAGATTTCCGAGATGGAAATGTGAGATAGGATCCATGTCCTGTTCCGCTCATACGCTGACAGTCGCGGCATTGGCAATCGTTCATAAAAATAGGTTCTTCTGTGATTTTATATCGAATGTTTCCGCAAGCACATCCACCGTTATAAATTTGATTCATATCATCCTCCACGCTTTGATTCGAATTTGCCAAGAATCATCTTTAAATTAATTTATTAAGAAATTGAAATATAACCTGCTAACGGTCGGCCCGATTCCAAAAATGTTTTGAGATTCGAAAGAACACTTGGCCAACCACTAGAAATACCTTTTAACATCTGTGGGTCAAGATCCTCATGTGTGACAACCAAACGAACAAGTCCATCGGCATATGCTTCTATATCAAATGTAACTCGGGAGTGTTTTGATTCATCATTGAATTCTGTTGGTCTTGACCAAGATAAAACTAATTTCTGTGGAGGTGTGATTTCCAAAACTTTACCGATGATATCGATTGTTTTTTCATCATCCATCTTTACATGTTTCCATTCAGAGCCAACCTTCCATTCGGATACATTGATATGAGCCGGGTTTTTTGATAATGGATCAGACCAGTATTTACTTGTAATTTCTGGATCAATGATTGCATTCCATACCTTCTCAGGTGTGCTGAGTATATAAGTAACATAAACAAAGTTATGTGGTTCCATGGTTCTCTCCTTCGAGTTCTGTTTTTAAGTCGTGTAAAAAACCTAAGCGGTTTTGTTCAAATTTTCTAACCCAACGCGCATAAACTTCGTAAATTGGCACAGGGTTGATAAAGTGAAGTTTTTCTCGACCTCTCCAAACAACTGTTACCAGGTTTGCTTTGATAAGAATTTCTATGTGTTGGGTTGCCGATTGCCTTTGCATGTCAAGTTGTTCGCAGAGTGACGAAAGTGTTTGGCCATTGTTGGCATATAAAAGATCCAAAACCTTTCTGCGATTTGGGTCTGCCATTGCCTTAAAAACATGATCAGCTCCCTCCACTTCTTTGGGCATATTCGATATTATGCAGGTATTTACCTGCATGTCAAGAATAAAATGTGCTTAAAAGAAAGAGATTTGTGGTTGGTTTCGAATTTTTTTTCTACGGAAAGTGGGTTCTCGGAATTTTGGAGGAGGGGAATGTGGTTAAACGAAACGCGAATATTTGCTTGTTATGCGAAAGTCTTGAATATTTTTCACAAGAAAAATAAATAATCTAAAGACACTTCACAATAAAAAGAGAGAATTCTTATAAATAGAGAATTTCACCATGCTAATTATTAAAAAAATTCAAAATTTTATTCTAGTTATTCTTCTAATTTTAACTAATAGAATTTATTCTGATTCAAACAATATTACTATTAGTGGAAACAATGTTCGCATGCGTTCAAATCCATCAGAAAAGGCAAAAACAATAATTTTTCTAAAGAATACGCAAAATGTAAACTTAATCTCTGTAGCTACAGACTATCTATTCGTAGATAAATATTTCGGACGATGGATTGAAATAGAGTTAGAAAATGGAAATCGCGGATATGTGTTTGATGCCTTTATTGATTACAATAATGATGAAGAAAAATTTCATAAATTCTTCAGTTCTTTTTATCTAAATACCTATAAAAATAGAAGATCAGACATTGAAAGATTCAGCAAAAATTTTAAACTTAAATCATGCAATCCTCCAATAGATGATTCTGAAAATGAAAACTGTACAACACTGGATAGAAACACCCTCGACTTATCTAAATTAAATATAATAGGCTCCGATGGATCTGGTAAGACAAATTATTTTCCAAGCATTTTTAAATATAAGAACAATATAATTGAAGTAGAAATAGACCAGGGCGGATCACACTATTACTCCTGGCATTTCAAATTTAGTAATGGTCGTTGGGAATTAATTTATGTTTATAGTTTTTCTTGCTAATAAAAATATTCCATTCACACAAGACCTACGCATAACAGCGTCTTCCCGCTACGTTTCGGCACTTACGGCCTGGTCTCACTCGGCCTACGGCAAATTCCCTTCCGTCACGCTTCTTGCTTCGCAAGAAGACGCGCCGACGCTAACGCCTCCTGCAGAGGCTCAGCTACAGGGAACTTCGGGAAGCCTAGTTCGTTATACGCAATTGTGCTAATTAAATTCTTAAAAAAATATTAACAGAAAAGGGACAAATATAATGGAAAATGAAGAACAAAATACAGATCTATACGATGATAATATCGAATTTTTTGATGAAGATTCCAGAATTTTTCATACATTGTTCTATGCTCTCGCTCGTGCAAATGAAGAAGAACTTCTTTCTAAACTGGAAAGTATAGGTGAAAAATTAGAAATAGAAGAAGAACTGTATCTTCTCGAGTTTAAGGAGCTAATAGCTGAAATTATTCAGAAATTGAGAACGAAATACTCTACACTTGACATTTTTACTAAGCATTACCCAAACCCTGAAGTTGAAAAATTAATGCTTCGCTTTGAAATTCTACATCTAATCGATTTAATTGACGAAGAAGCTGATTCAAATTATCTCAAAGATGTAACAGATTTTCTCAATTTTGCTTCACATGACTTCCACGCCGCAATTGAAAAGTGGGATGCAACACTAACAACTTTGGAAGATTTAATAATGGCTCATCTTACTGGAAACAATGAAGAAATAGATCAAGAAGATATCTAAACCACTTGATATACTATTTTGTTAGCTATAAAATATATTGAAAAATCAAGATCCAATATTGATAAAAAGCACAACTCCGCATAATAGCGACTAACCTCTGTGCTTTTGGGACTCAAGGTCGAAAAAGTTTGTTATGCGAAAGACTCAACAGACAGTCAAATAACAGAAAGATATTAGAAAATGAACGCAACAATCTACTCACATAAAACAATCATCGGGACTACCGACTTACAAATCGGAGACGAGAGTATGAGATGTGTATTCGGACAATTTATTCCCAACGACAACTACTTCAAAAACATTCAAAAATATGTTTGGGAGTTTTGCACGACGAATAAACCAAACTACAACAAATGGAATTCATTGCGCTTTAACGTACAACTTGAGAATGGTTTTTTTCTTTTTCCTGAGGGAGGCTACACATTTGACGACAGTCCTGATTTTCCACACTAAACTAAGCGAATTGAGATAGCTGGTATTGATTTTGAAACTTTAAGTTATAATAAAGACACTTTACTTGAACCTTGGGCGACTATAGACATTTCTCAGAAAATTAATTTTGAGGATCAGCTAATAAAAGAAATTACTCCTCTTAAATCTCCTTTTAGTTTCTTGTCTGCAGACAGAACTAATTACCATATTTTAGTTGATGCTGAAATTTCAACTTTTGCTAGATACTATCCAAATGATGATGTTCTTTTTAGAGTTAAAAAACAAGGTAACGCAAGTGAATTTGCAACAGTTCACTTAACTTGGATAACAAAAAAAATAAAAATTCGAATTATTTTCCTACAACACATCTTTATCTTGACTTTGAAGATTTTGCGGAAAAGCGAATGAAACCTGACAACACAGAATGGAATATCAAATTTTACAGACTAGAATTCCAGCGTATGGCAGAGACTAACCGATGCGCTTCGGGACTCCGGAACAGTTTACATTGGTTAGCCTAGTTCGTTATACGAAGGTTTATGATTTTATGTATATAACTTTTGATTCATCAATACTAATTAGCGATTATTATTTAAATAGCAAAATTGCAGAGCTATTTTTAGAAAATCATGAAATGTGCGGATATAAATTGTTAATAAGCAATGTAGCAATTGAGGAAACTATTAATAAATTTTCAGAAGAAATCAAAAAATTTAACGAATTAAATAAAAGAAATTTGCAATTTATTCTAAAAGAATACTTAAATTCTATTCCTCAAAATATAATAGAAGATCTAACAAATAAATATAGATATTTTCTAAATAAAAAATTTACCTATTCCAAAGAAAGACCAAAAAAACCAGAAACACTCGCTTTTATCTTTATCAAAATATAAATTTTGAAAATATTTTTAACAAAGCTTTGTTAAAAAAAAGACCTTTTCGAGAGAATGAAAAAGGATTTCGAGATGCATTGATCTGGGAAAATATTCTTCAAATGGTCAAAATGTACTCTGACGATGAGAATCCAATTGTTTTTATTTCTGCAAATATCAATGATTTCTGTTCAAAAGAAAAAAATCACAATGGTGCTTATCGTATTCACGAAGATTTAAAAAAAGATCTGGCAAAATTAAATTTACCAGAAAATTCAGTGATAGTATACACATCACTGAAACAATTTTTTGAATGTGAATTTTCAAAACTATTAAATGATATTGAATTATTAAAATCTGAAAATCTAGAAACTGAGAAGATTCTTGTTAATAAATTAAATAATCTAATTAATTCAGAAAAGCTCTTTGGTAAGCTTATTACAATTTCTGTTGATGAACTACAGAAAAGCGATATCGTAAAAATTTCTTCAATTAAATCAGCTAGAATAATTGAAGCTTATCGGAACTGGACATATTCAATTAATGGTGATTTAACAATTCGAATTAAAGGAATTTTAACATTTTTAAAAGACAATTCAAAAAGTGAGGGAAAATTTGAACTTTATGCAGATTATTCGTCCAGTGAGAAGAAATTTGATTTTAATGACATTGATTTGGAAATTTATTTATAACAAGAATGTCGTTAAATTGGCGTTAATCACTGTAGCCTTGACTAGTTCCTAACGTGTCCCGTTTGGACTCAGGGGAGAAAACGTCGAGAAATCCATTTTGTTAGGTGAAATTAATCTAAATAAAAATCTTGACATATCTCAAAAAATATAGGATAAGATGGCATGAAATCTGCACTAGCCTATTTAGTTTCTATAGTTTTTCTTATTGCCTCAATTTCTGGATGTAGCGGGCATTATTTTATTTACACGAAAGATCTTGCCCATATTTCCAAACCTGGTGTGACGACTTATGCTAAGCCTGGCGATCCATTAATGCCAACAAAAATGCATTCTCTTCTCGTCCTTGACACTTATGTTTATGGAGTAAGGCTAGATAGTGAAAACTTAACAATGGGATTTAATGAAATGTTTGTTATCAAACCGGGTAAACATAACATCGATATTTATATTCAAACATTAGGGAGACGCTCAAGCCTAATGAATATAAGTTTTGAAGTAAAAGAATATCAAACAGTTTTTATTTGTAATGGAGTTCAAGGTGGATTAGCGAAACCATATATAAAAACTATTGAAGGTTTCAGGTTTGAAAGAGAAAAATATTACAATCCATGCCCATAGGTAGTAGTATTTGCTAACAAATTCTTTTCTAAAGAAAAGTTTCTATTTAAGAATTTTTTATTTTCCTAATCAGAAATGCTTTGTAGCCAATTAATCTAATAAATATTTTCTACAAATCATAGCAGCTTGGCACTGTGCTTCGGCATTTGCTGCCTCGCTCGCTTGCATAAACTATATGCAGGTTCCCAGCATCCTGTTAAAGCACAATAGAGGGAATCATCGAATAGCCCATTTTGTTAGGTGAAATAAACAAAACTAAATTTTAAAATCAAATATAAGGAATCTAATCGTGGGAATTTTTTCAAATATATTTAAACTCGTGAAACCAAAACAAAAAGTAGTACATATTACCGCTCAATTAAACCATTTGCTTATGCCAATTGATAGAGGAAATATATACGAAGATCCTCTTGATGAAGCCTTAAAATCTTTAAAATTTGGTGAAGTTGATGGTGGCGGAACTATGCAACTTAATACTGGAGAAATTGCCCACATTGATGTTGAGATATTACTTTATAACTTAGAAGACGGTATTCCATTTCTGATTAACAAATTAGAAGAACTTGGTGCGCCAAAATCCTCAATCCTTCATATACAGGATGATTCAAATTCTAAACAAATTGCATTCGGTAAAAAGGAAGGTGTAGCCATCTACCTTGATGGAATTAATCTTTCTAAAGAAGTATATGAAAATTCGGATATAAATGACTTAATTGAAAAATTAAATATTAGTATCGGTGATCTTGGAAAAATGGAAAGTTACTGGCAAGGCGAAACAGAAACTGCTCTATATTTTTATGGCTTAAACGCTGAAGATATGAAAAATAATTTCAAGTCGATTATAGATTCGTATCCTTTGTGTAAAGGATGTAGAATCACCACCATTGCACCTAAACAATTATAATATTAACATAGAACAGCGAATAACAAAGGAAAAGACACACACGTAAATTGAGGAGTTAGACACTGCACATAATGTCAGTGATCCAAACTAAAAAGTATTAAAAGCTATGTTCTTTATCAAAAGTTTTATTATTCTATTAATTTCGATTCTTACTTATTTTGGATTATTTTTCAGTTTTGAACCCAAGGATTTCACTAATGATCTAACAGGACTCAAATTTAATACCAAGGAAGTATTCGCTTACCATTCGGAGAGAGCTTGGAACGGCGATGGATATTCAATTCAAATATTTGAAATTAGTGAAGAGACGGCGCAATACTTTCTAACTCCCAAAAAAGATTTCTTTAATGAATTTCCCTTGTTGCCTGAATACCAAAATCATTGGACCAAGGTTAATTGGAAAAAAACACCAATACAGAAAAATGAACTGTTGTATTTAAAATTTGCGTTAGATGGTTCATATAACATAGAAGCGACGATCAATAGAAAAACTGAAATTCCAAGTAAATTGGTTACTTCAATTTTAAACGAATCAAACAATTATTACGCATATTTTTATAACTCACATGGCGATGGTTGGGTCGGTGATATAGATTTATTTATTATTTCGCCGAAAAGGAAAATGTTAATAATGATTAATCACAATACATAAAAACTTCTGAAATATATTGTTATAGTGTTTAATTCTTACGATCAAACTTCCGCGCCAGCGATAGGAGCGGAAATCCTTTCCTTATTCATAACAATTGTTATCTAGAAACAGATCGGAAAGATTGGAGCGGATAGCGCGGTCGGTTTTAGAAAAAATATTGATCGACTAACCAATTCGAGGCGCCCAATCAATTAAAAAAATACTTCTATTAACCAAGCGACGAGGCGTCACTTATAGGTAACCATGGATGACACAAACTCGCGAGTCAAAATAGGAATCCTTTTACGGTAACGGTATTCCTTCTTTTTTCAATAGTTTTAAAAAATCTGATTCCGATACCAAAGTAACTCCAAGTTCGGTTGCTTTTTCCAGTTTGGAGCCGGCGCCAGGGCCATAGAGTAGGTGAGTGGTTTTGGAAGAAACACCGGAGACTTTTTTACCACCGTGTTTTGTAATGAGATCCATTGCGACATCACGCGGTTGGAAGTTTTCGAAACTTCCTGTCACACACCAACTTTGACCAACAAATGGTTGTAAGTCGCTTTTTTCCGTTTCGTCCGCTTGGAATTTAAGACCGAGTTTGATGAGAGTGCTTACGAGTTTTAAAGTTTCTTTGTCTTTTAGGTGAGTGAGTAAGGCATCAATGGTTCTTGGGCCAATTCCATGAATGGAAGTTAGTTCCTCTTCTGCATTTTTAGATTTGGCAAGCGTGACTAGTTTCTCCCAAGAATCAAATCCATGTTCAATGAGAATTTCTGTGACCTTGGGACCAACTTCATTTAGTCCGATGGAAGGTAGGGTAAATCGAAAATCCTTTTCTTTCGATTTTTCGATCGCATCAAAAATGATTTTTACAGACTTATCACCGAATCCATCTAACTCAAGTATGGTGTCTTTGTATTTGTTGAGTGTATATAAGTCTGGAATGTCTTTGACCCAACCTTTTTCAAAAAAGATCTGAATTTGTCTTTCTCCGAGTCCTTCGATGTTCATTTGTTTTTTGGAACAAAAAAATATGAGTTGGTTTAGTTTGCGTTCTGGGCAATTGCGATTGGTGCAGAAAAAATCAACGGAATCGTCTACTTTTGTTAGTTTGGTATTACATGCGGGACATTCTTTAGGTAATACAAAAACTGATTTTGGAGGGACCGTTACTTTTTCCACAGCGGGAATGATTTCACCGCGTTTGGAGATAAGAACTTTTGCTCCGATTCCTGCACCCAGTTGGTCGATATAGTCTTGGTTGTGTAAGGTGGCGTAGGTGACAGTGGTTCCGGCAAGGGAAATTGGTGTTACCTTGGCCCTTGGTGTGATTTTCCCTGTTCGGCCAATGGCAAAATCAATTTCTTCAATTGTGGTTTCTTTGAGTAAGGCATCAAACTTGAAGGCACGAGCCCAACGAGGCGACTGGCTTGTTTCCCCTAAACTTTCACGAAGGTTGAGATCATCTAGTTTGATGACAAGTCCATCCACAGGGAATGGCATTTTATCTTTTTTCTTTTTGAAGGATTCAATTTCTTTGAGGAGAGTTTTTCCGGTGATGATTGTGGAATCGGGAGCCAGAGGAAACTTTTCTTTTTTTAATAAAGTGATGATGTCTTTGTGTTTGTTAATCCCTTTTCTGGAAGAAGAAAAATATACATCATATACATAAATTCGTAACGGTCGTTTGGCGACGTCTTGCGGATCTTTTTGTTTGATAGAACCTGCCGCTAAATTCCTTGGGTTTGCAAATTTTCCGCCATATTCTTCGTTAAATTCTTCGAAATCGGCGAAGGTCATAAAAATTTCCCCTCGCACCGAAATGGTTAGTGGTGTGGAAAGTGTTTGCGGAATGGATTCAATGGTTTTGACATTTTCAGTAACAATGTCACCAATCCCGCCGGATCCCCTAGTTACGCAGTGTGTGAGTTTTCCATTTTCATAGTATAACAAGATTGAGGCGCCATCAATTTTCCATTCTAGGGAATAAAGTTCATCGATACCGGTTTTTTCCAACCATTCCGAGAGTTCGGTTTCATTATAAGTGTTCTCTAAGGATAAAACTGGAACTTTGTGTTTGAATTTACTAAATTGTGGAGAGAGGTCTGATCCTACTTGTAATGTAGGAGAAGAGGCAACCACCAAGTCGGGGTTAGCTTTTTCAAGAGATTGTAACTCTTTAACCAAAAGATCAAACTCTTTGTCTGAAATTTTAGGAGTATTTTTTTTATAATAGAGATCGTTATGTTTTTGGATCTCTTTTCGAAGTTCTGCGACTCGTTTGGCAGGATTTTCTTTCTTAGGCAATCAGTAAACTCCTGCTTGCATGTATTGTTCAGGATCTGTTTTTCCTTCTTCGGAAATAAAAATTTCGTAATGTAAGTGAGGGCCAGTTACGTTTCCTGTCGCACCCACCTCGGCAATTTGTTCGCCAGCTTTGACTTCTTGTCCATTCCTAACATAAATTCTAGAACAATGCCCGTATAACGTGCTAAAGCCGAATTCGTGTTGTATGATGACGTGGTGTCCGTATCCGACATTGGAATAAGTCACACGTACCACACGCCCTGGTGCAGATGCATAAATAGGAGTGCCAGTGGCATTTGCCATATCCAAACCATCGTGGTATTCCCAATAACCAGTAGTAGGTGATTTTCTCATTCCAAAGGGAGAGGTTAAATTGTAAGAATACATGGGATTAAACAAAGGAGATCTAGATAAAATGTCGGAACGTTGGTATAAAAATTGGTAATTGGCTTCCACCAAACGTTGGTAATTATCCATTCTATGTTTCAATTGGCGAAGGTCATAAATTTCGCTTAAGTACTTACGGCCCACGTCCAATTGTTTGTCTTCTTTTTCTTCTTTTTGGAGAGACTCGATCGCCGCCGTTTCAATCAAATCTTCTGCGGGAATTTTTAGAAGTTCTTCATCTTGTCCATCAATCAGTGTAAAGAGTTCCAACATACTTTCGTTTAGTTTGGAATACTCTTCTTTCATCTCTTCCAACTGATTGGCATGAGTGATGTACGTATCAAAGTATGTTCCGTAAATTTTTGAGAGTTGGTTGATTTGTGTTTGGGTAGAACTAGAACCAACAATCCCAAAAATCGCAAGGCTGAGTAAACCAACCGTTAGGCCTAAAAAAAATAGAATGGTAAAATGAGAAATTTGGAAGTGGAAAGAACTATCGTATCCGTGAGGAATGACAAGAATGGTCATTCGTTGGTGACCTTTTTCTTTCACCTTATCAATCTGTTTCTTGATTTTCGGATTGTCCTGTGAAAAAACAGACCTAATCTCTTTAATTTTTTTCTTCATGACGAACCGCGTATCCTACATAAATATAACGCTCCGATTCCTCTCAAGGGTCAAGTGGAAATCCCTATTTCTTGGAATGATTCTTGTTTTGGGATTCTTGAGTTTTGTCGCATTGGCAATGAACTTAAGAATTTGGTATGTTTACCAGACTTCGATTCATTCCGACCAGCCGACGGAAATCCCTGAAGCGGAAGTGGCGATCGTTCCCGGTGCTGCCGTTTATGGAAAAACTCCTTCGCCCATTCTTATGGATCGATTGGCCTGCGGTTTGGATTTGTATAACACGGGTCGTGTTAAAAAAATCTTACTCTCTGGGGACAATGGTAAGTCGGATTATAATGAACTTCGACCCATGTTGGAATTTATGTTGCAACATAAAGTAAAACCAGAGGACATCTTTGTTGACCACGCTGGGTTTCGAACACTCGACACCCTCATTCGCGCGAAAGAAGTTTTCCTTGTAAATAAAGCCATTTTTGTGAGCCAATCTTTCTTTTTACCCCGAGCGATATATTTAGGACGCGAGTTAGAACTGGAGTTATACGGTTACGAATGTAATTTAAGAACTTATAAAAAAGAAACTTATTATTCTTTCAGGGAGTTTTCGGCAAGAATTCTTGCTTGGTGGGACATCCAATGGGACACTCCACCAAAATATTTAGGCAAACCTTATCCTATTGATGGAAGTGGTGTTTCTACCTGGAAAGGTTCCATTCCAATTTCTTCACCTAAATAATATTAGTTTATATACGAGTAAATTCTCAGGATTTGGTTTTTAAAATCCTTCTAAGCTATGTCTCTAATTTTTATCAATAGATGGAGAATATTATTTATTTACAATAACATTCCTTGTGTTAGTATTTTCTTTGTGAGAATACAGATCATTTTGTTTGTAAGTCTTTTATCCTTTTCGACTGCCTTCGCCCAGTCGATACCCCTCATCCAGCAAAATGACAAACCTCAGGTGACAAAAGAATCCCTCAAAAAAAGAAGGAACCTTTTGGAATGGCACCAAATCGCAGGGTTAACCACTTTAGCACTCTGGCTTGCCACCAACTTGGAAGGGGACAAAGCCTCTGAAACTTTGTATCGAAAATCAGACCAGTATGCGCAAGGATTATTACTAACAAATCCACAATATGCGGCTAATGACCCAATGTATTTAGTTGCTATGGGTTCCTTAAATCGACATAGTATTGCCGCCGATTATTTTCTATTAAAAGATCCAACCAATAATGCTGGATTGTATTTAGCATTAAAAGCAAATGAAGAATGGGAAACCAAACACTCTGCGGCGATGCATAAAAATTTAGCGATGGCGACGTTTAGTATGTATATAGTTACTGCGAGTCTTGCCTTTTTTTCACCGTCTAAAATTGAATCAGAAACAGATGATGATGGCCCCAAAATTTATAGTCCTATCTTTGCGCACAAAGCAATGATCCCGATTCATTTAGCTTCTATGTTATTATTACCTGGATTAGGCGCTCGGATAGAAAAAGAAGGCCCACGGGCAGCCCACCAAATGGAACAAGTGGGTTGGGCAGGTTTTGGTGCTATGTCCATCGCATTACTCGTCATTACATTTTGAATTCAAGGATAAGTTAAATTTTATGAAAAAGATTTTTGTTTGTTTAATGGTATTGTTGTTTGGGGCAAATATTTTCGCCGTCGAAGTCACAAAAAAGAATATAGAATTTTATGTAGAACATACTACCAAAAATGTAACGGGTGTTTGTAATGAAATTCAAATGGGCACACCGAATATCCAGGTTTCGGGAAATAATTACATTTTAAAATCTCCCTTTGAAATTAAAATTCCTCTTTTGAAAATTACTTCTGGGGATACAAATCGCGATTCCCATATCCAAGAAATTCTAGGTTACCCTGATTCCCCGAACATACTTGTAAAAATTGATTCAGTACAACCTGGTAAAGACCAAACTTACATAGTAAAAGGTAAATTAACCATTCATGGGAATACAAAAGATTTTGTCTCAGATGCTTTGGTAAAACCAGAGAACCCAAATTCCCTTCTTGTCGATGGATCCCTAGTGGTTAGGTTCTCTGAATATGAATTAGAAAATCCGTCGCTTCTTTTTATGAAAGCAAAGGATGAAATTCGAGTGAAGTATCAGTTTCAGATTGGGTTGAAATGAATAGAAGATAGATGGGGCTAGGTAGGTATTAGATCTTCACCTAATTAAGCGTTGGTTTAATTCCCAATCAATTCCACCAAACGATTGTATTTTAATATGATTCGTTTGGTCATCTCTTCCCCTTTTTTATTGATATCAGGGTGGTATTTTTTTAAAAGTTCTTTGAATTTCTTTTTAACGTCGGTGATGCCAGCACCAGGTTCTAAATCAAAAAAAGCAAGTAAGTCTTTGACTTCATCAGAAACTGTTTTTACGATTTTCTTTTTTTTCTTTTTGGTTTCTCGAAATCTACCATATAACTCGTAATAGGTTCTATCTCTAAACTCGCGAGTGATGTCTCGGAAGTTGAGAATTTTTGTGGGAATCAGACTTTTTAAATACTCATATAAAAATTCTTCTGCTCCGTATTCGGGATGGATTTCGAATTTTTCTAAAAATTGATGGATGGAACGTCTCACAAAAAAATCAATTTCGAATTTATCCATCAGATAAGAATCAACCGCATCATCGTAATCCACAGTGGCCGCTGTCAGAAGTAATAGAAGTTCTCTATCTAATTTGTGGTTGGCGATTGTTTTTTGGATCAGAGTTTTATAAGATTCGCGAAGTTCATATAACGGACGTTCACTAAAAAAAATCCCACCTCTTAGGAACTCTTCTGCGACTTCGTCTAATTCTAAACTCCAGGCGAGAAAATCGATGAGTAGATCCCCGTCCACTTCATGGAATCCACCGGAAAGTGTCATCTGTGGTTTTGCCGATTTGAATTGATAAACTTTGCGAAGGCATTCTTCCTTTTTGATTTCTAAAAGTTCAGAAAGTCGGTCATAGGACAAAAACCATAACATGGACTCTGAAACGTTCTGAAGTTCAAAGATCACATCGTGCAGAATTTGTTTGGATTTTTTCGTTTCTACTCTTTGGACCATACAGAATCGACTCTAGAGCCAATTTCAAACCTGGGCGACTTTTTTGCTAGTGAATCCTATTCCTTTTTTTGAACTGGAAGAATGAGCCACCATATTTCAGAACATCCGTCTTTACAACCGTTCGATATTTCCGAATACAAGGGAGTTCGAGGTAAAAACTTTTACGAAATAGACCCCGCCTTACAAAGAGTGGTCCATCGGTATTCTGAATCCTTTGCCCCTGACCATAAAAAAGCAATGGAAGAACATATCAGAAAATACGGGGAACTCGTAGGTGGGATTTTGGATGAACTCACTGAAGAGTGCCATAAAGAAGGAAAGTATGGTGAGGTTGTTAAGTTTGACAGAACCGGAAAACGAATCGATTTTATCAAATACTCGGAAGAACAAAAATTAGCACGTAAAATTTCTTATGATCACGGTGTTGTTAATTTGGATTTTCATCCTGAATGGAAATATGATTTTACACATATTCATCGTTATGCGCTAACCTATTTGATGAATATGAATGGGGAAGGTGGTGTTGCTTGTCCTTTGGCAATGACCGATGGAATCATCCTCGCACTCAAAAAAATTGGAACAGAAGAACAAAAGAAAAAATACCTTCCACTTGTTGCGGGAAAGGGAAGTTCTTCTCATTTTATGGCTGGGCAATATGTAACGGAAAGAGTGGGCGGGAGTAATGTTTCTGCCAATCGTACCATTGCCAAAAAACTTCCAAACGGCAAATGGGAGTTAACTGGTGAAAAATGGTTTTGTTCCAATCCTGGTGATCTTTGGGTCACTACGGCAAAGATGGAAGGAACCAACACTGTAGGTATGTTTCTTGTTCCGAGAATCAAAGAAAATGGGGAGTTAAATGGGCATCATATCTTACGTAAAAAAGATATCATCGGATCTCGCGGAAAACTCACTGTAGAAATTATTTATGATAAAGTGGAAGCGGAAGAGTTTGGTCGGCCCGGTCATGGACTAGTCAACCTCATCCGTTATATCATCAAAACCTCTCGATTGCATGTGGGACTTGGTTCTAGTGGAAATGCAAGAAGATCCGTGATGGAAGCATCAGAATATGCAAAGTTTAGAACAGCTTACGGGAAAAAGATTTTAGAATTTCCTTCTTTTACAAAGACCTTAGCAGAAATGCAAATTTTGCAAACGGGTAATTGTTTTGTAAACTTTCGCTCTGCAAATCTTTCCGAGAAAGGTGACGATGCGGCAGAGATTACGGTTCCACTGATGAAATATAAATCCTCTTCGCAAGCAAGTTATATCACTCAAAAAGCAATTTTAACTTTAGGAGGCAACGGAATCATCGGGGACTTCTCTCCACTCCCGCGACTTCATAACGATTCTATCATCAATGAAACTTGGGAAGGAACACATCTTATCATTACGGATCATTGTTTGCATGCCTTACAAAAACCAAAGGTTTATACAGCTTTCCAAACTTTATTAGATGAACTAACTAAGTCCGTCGGTAATCATCCAGAACTTAAAAATGCCTTCACTGTATTCCAAAACAAACGAAAGGAATTAGAAAACTGCATTAAAAATGAATCTAAAGATTGGAAGGATATGAATCGTGTTTATATTGCTGATGTAACCTACCAAGTGTTTTTACTCGCAGAGTTTTTAGAGCAGGCGGTTTACGATATCACAAATAAACTCGCAGCAAAGTATCTTTATTTTGCTAATGGGTACGCTGAGATGGTGCGAGACGGGTTGGAAGCACCTAGACAAAAAGAAGGAGTCTTCTTTGATCCTAAAGCCATGGAGACTTTCCTTTCTTTCTAAATTCTATGGAAAATTTTTTACTGCTGGGAATTTGTTTTGGACTGGGGTTGTTTTTTCGAAGGCTTCCTCAGTTTCCAGAATCCACTCCTAAAGTGTTAAACGGGTTTATCCTTTTTATTTCTTTGCCTTCTCTTGTTTTGTATCATGTCCATGAATTGAAAGTGGATGCGACTTCGCTTTTGCCTTCTTCTATGCCTTGGGTAGTCTTTGGAATTGCAACCGTATTTTTTCTTGGATTGTATAAACTAAAGATTTTAAAGTTTCACACTGCCGTCTGTTTGGTGTTAACTGCTGGACTTGGGAATACTTCCTTTGTGGGTTTTCCATTACTCGAAACTTATCTAGGCAGAGAATCTTTGGGATATGGAATTTTGGCAGACCAACTCGGAACTTTTATGGTTCTTAGTTTTCCTGGAATCATTTTGGCTTCGATTGCGATGGATGGGAAATGGGACTTTTCCACACTTGTGAAACGTGTTTTGGGATTTGCTCCCATTTATGCTTTGTTTGTTGCTATTTTCACGAGGCAATTTGGTTATCCTGAAGCACTTAAGATCGTTTTACTTCGTTTGGGAGATACTCTGACTCCTCTTGCCCTCGTATCTGTAGGGTATATGTTGGATTTGCGTACCATTGCAGGTCATGGCAGAGTTTTGGTTTTGGGTCTTGGGTTTAAACTCATCCTGGCACCATTACTCGTGTATTGGGTTTATTTTCCATTAAAAGAGGACTCTTTACTTTTCCAAACCATTGTTTTGGAATCGGCGATGGCTCCTATGGTCACTTCCACAGTCATTACAATTGAAAAAAATATTTCTCCCCATTTAGCAAGCCTTATGTTGGGAATTGGAATTCCTATTTCCTTTGGCACCACATACGCACTCAACTTTCTGTTGAAAGGAAACTACATTTGAACCTAAAATTTTTACTCCTACTAGTTCTTGCGATGGTCTCTTGGGGAATCTCTTGGCCCATCGGTAAAATGATCGCAGGCACAGTTCCTGTTTCTGTATTAGTGTTTTGGCGATTTTTAGCAACTTTCCTTTCGGTAATTCCATTACTCGTCGTTATGCGGATTCCCTTTTTGCTCAAAACAGGAAAGGACTATTGGAATGTTCTGGTTGGAGGAATCATTTATACTTTTTACAATCAGTTCTTTTTTATGGGTTTAAAAAATGGCCTTCCTGGTGCTGGAGGAGTACTTGTCACCACCCTCAATCCCATTGTTACTTTTTTTATCGTTGTCCTCGTACAAAAGAAACGAATTTCCAAACGACAGGTGATTGGATTATTTTTTGGATTTATTGGTGGGCTTGTGATTCTACAAGTATGGAAGATCAGTATCGATTATTTATTGTTATCTGGTAACTTATTCTTTTTGTTATGTTCTTTTGTTTGGGCCATCCTTTCCCTCAATAGCCAATCCACTGGAAAGTCAATGTCTCCTGTGACTTATAGTTTTTATGTATATGCCGTGGGTTCTGTCATTGAACTTCTATTTTGTTTTAATGATCCCAGTTTTTGGAAGGTATGGGATATGGGTTTTTCCTTCTGGGCTTCCATCTTTTATTTAACTGTAATCTCAACTACCTTTGGAACCACTGTTTACTTTTATGCGGCCACAAGACTTGGATCTGAGATTGCGAGTAGTTTTATTTTTATAGTCCCTCTTTCTGCCTATCTGAGTAGTTTTTTGATTTTGAATGAAGTGATACAAATTCCAGTCATCATTGGGGGATCATTGGCAATCCTTGCTGTGTATCTGATCAATTCGAAACAAAAGAAAAAGGAACCAAATCTTTGAAGAAATTTACATCTTGGAAAAAACGATTCAAAATTTGGTTGTATAACTTTTATCCACCTTATGTGGGAGCAGGGATCCGAATCAAAGAAATTGCTCCCGACTTTTCCTATTTCCGTTCCGAAATGAATTTACGATTCTATAACAAAAATTATGTGGGAGTGCATTTCGGTGGTTCCCTCTATTCAATGTGTGATCCGTTTTTTATGTTGATCCTTTTAGAAAGGCTTGGTTCCGATTATATTGTTTGGGACAAAGCTGGCAATATGATCTTTGTCAAACCAGGAATGGGAAAGGTGATTGCTGAATTTCAAATTCCGGATTCGGAGATTCAAAGGATCAAAGAGGAAATTGAAGTTAAAAAAAAGGGAGATTATCTTTTTACTACGGATGTGAAAAACGAAGCGGGGGAAGTGATCGCAAAATTGGAAAAGACAGTTTATATTCGCAAACGGGGAAAACTCCCCGTTCAGAATACATAAGGATAAAAAGAGCGTTTCCTTATCCTTATGTATATTTAGTAGCTTTAGTATTTTTTATCTTCGTCTTCTGGAATCATACTCGCGTAATACAGAAGCAAAGCATCATTTTTGGAATGAACGACTCGATTGGATTCTTCAATCATCTTTCTTTTTTCCAAAATCCTTTTTCCTTTTTCCCAAACTTCTTCCGGGTCTTTGATGAGATAATTTCCATCATGACGAGAAATAAAATCTTCAACTAACATTGTACTCTGTGAAACTTCGACGGAAAAATCATTCTCCGCTAAAATTTTAGCAACAATTTGGTTTGGTAAAATTTTATGATACTGTTTCCAACCTTTGGTGATGCGGTAACTGAGCTCCAGTGTTGGATCTTCCGTGTGCGCATATTCAGAGATAGGAATGGGATCACAAAACTCTACATACACATTGGAACGTTTGGCAAGAAATCCCGCCATTCCTAACTCTTCTGGCATATTACAAAATTGGTTATCTTCTGGAACAGTTTCATACGACACAGAGATGGGAACAATTACTATCTCTGTTCCAGAACTACGAAATGCATTTACTGCCGTTGTCAAAAGTCCTGTTTTTACAGGAACAATTCCGCCTGTGCGAGATCGAGTTCCTTCTGGATAAACAAGCGAAGGAATCCCTTGTTCCAACATCACTTGTGAATACAAAGTCAAACATTCTAAGTACAAACTGTTACGTGTTCTCTCGCGATCCACAGCATAAGCACCAAGTGACTTTAACATCCATTCCCAAAAAGGATTAGACATTAAGTTGATACCAGCCGCATAACGAGGAACAGGTAGTCCCAAGTGGAATAAGGAATAAGCAACTTCCACCGAATCTAAATGAGATCTATGAGTGGGAGCATACAATAAATTGTATTTAGAAGATAATGCCTTCACCACTTCTGTTTTGCCACCAACGTGAGGGATCATCGATCCTTTTAGAAAACCACCAGAAAAAAGTCGAATGGGAGCTACAAACCGAAGTACAGATTCCCTGACTGTCGGGCTATAGTTATCAGCGATTTCTGTTACATAGAATCTTACGAGTTCTTTAACAAGAGTGTTCTCTTCATCTTTTTGGCAATTTTGGAATCGTTGCCAAATTTCAAGTTCTGAAGCAAATTTAACCTCATCCAACTTTTGTTTTTTACGCGTAGCTTTGGTAAGGCGTTTTTGTGTGGATTCAATGACTGCGGATGATTGTTTTTTAACACGAGCCACAGTTCCTGGAACATTGCTGATATGTTTAAGAATCCGATCCACTAACAAATTCTGAAAATCAATTCCAGAGGTTAAGTTAAGTCCGACTTTTTTTTGAACCACGAGGGGGATGTTTTTTGATTCTGTTTTTTTACCACAAATCAAATCAATCAGTGAATCTGGTGGTTGTTTTCTTGTGAGAACATCAAACAAAGTTCTGTGTAAGGTAAAAGGAAGACGGATCTCATTGGCAAGTTCAATGAGAATGCTAAGTGCATATGTTCCTTCTACGTTATCATGCCATTTCGTAGATTCTCTTTCAATAAATGACCTTGGTGCAAAAAAGATCTCAATTCGATCTTTGATACTTAATTTCTCACCACCTGAGAGTAGTTCGCCGACAATTTTCTGTCCAAATCCACGGTTTCTACTTTTGTTGCTAGTTGCCGTTGTGATAAAATCAGCAAGTCCTGATCTTCCCATCACTGTATCGGGTCTTGCACCATAACGCATAGCAAGGTCTCTTACTTCCTGAAATCCTACAGATAAAATTTCACCCAGTAAATTTGCACCGTAACGAGGGAGAAGTGAAACGATCCCACTTGCAATGGCCATCGGATTTTTTGCGACTCCCACAATTTCCATTCCCACAACATCATCGGTAACAGAAGTATTGATAAAATTAGAAGAAAGAACCTCAGCTAGAAACTCAGAGGTTTCTTTTTCATAAGATCCAATATTGAAAAAACTAAATTTTTCATCCAAAATTTCTCCGAGTAACGATGGTCCATTGACCACTGCCACGGATGAATTAGAAAAATTTCTTTCTTTTAAGAAGTTTTGTAAGTATTGCGAATAAGTAATGAATCCTGTTTTTTTTCTATTTTTGGAATCTAAAATTCCTTTGGTTAAAAAAGAAAATACATAACTATTGGTTGGATCTAAAACCTCCAAAAGAGCATGGACACTATCCAAAAAAGAGCGAGAGGGAACGGCAATATGAAAAACCCAATCATCTCGTCCGAAAGCATCTAAACTGGAGACTATGTCGATATGATCGGGAAGGTCTATCGTCTTTCCCATAATTTCTGTTTGGCGGCGTTTTTTTAAAACCTCTACTAATTCTTTGTCGGGAATCCAGAGAGTGATGGGGTCGAACTTCTGTGCCAGTACGGAAGCGATGATGATACCCATGGGGCCGCTTCCCAGAACTGCTTGTTTTAAGTCGTTATAGGCTATTTGCATAAAAAATTAACAATACGAATCGAGGGGGAATCTCACTTTATTTGTTTGCTTGAAACGATTCGAGTCTATCGAAAAAGTATCAGGAGAGTGTAAATCGTCAAGTCACAATGATTCGAGCTGGTATTGTATTTTCAAGTCTTGCCGTTTTCCCGGCCCTCTTTGGCTGGTATCAACTCTGGCTCGGTCTCACTCGACCACAAGAGATCAATTTGGCCATTGCCTTACTTGTATCTTTTCTTTGGGTGACAGAACTTTTTCCTCTCTATGTCACGGGTTTTTTAGTTTTATTTTTGGAATTGGTCTGGTTACTCCCGGCATGGGGGCCAGGTGCCCCAAAAACGATTACTTTTCTATCTTGTTATTTTTCTGAGACCATTTTACTCTTCTTAGGTGGCTTTGTGATTTCTTCGGCAATCACAACTTATGGATTGGATTCTGCCATCGCCCGTTTTGTGATCCAAAAAACGAAAGGTTCAGCCTTTTTACTTGTACTTTCATTGGGTTTTGCCACAGGTTTTTTGTCTTGCTTCATGAACAATACAGCTACTGCTGCCATGATGCTTGGACTTGTTTCTTCGATGATGAAGTCTTTAGAAGAGAACAATCCCTTACGAAAATCACTTCTATTCATCGTTCCTTTTTCTGCCAATTTAGGTGGGATTGGAACACCAGTGGGCACCCTTCCCAATGTCATCGGGATTGCTTATTTGCAGGAAAGAGGATTGGAGGTTGGGTTTTTAAACTGGATGGCCTTTGCTTTTCCTGTATTTGTTCTCTCTGTATTGTCACTTGCTATACTTTTGTACATTCTGTACTTAAAAAAAGACAAATCCGAACTTTCGATCGCATCGATTCAAATTTTTAATTCCAACTTATCAGTTTCGAAAAGAGATCGAACGATCGCATTTGGAATTATTTGTATTACAATCTTAGGTTGGATCAGTTCTGATCTGCATGGAATTTCTAACGGAACCGTTGCTCTATTTCCAATCATTGTCTTTTTTGGATTTAGACTTTTGGACTTAAAAGAATTCCGGAACTTGTCTTGGGATGTATTAATTCTCATGGGTGGGGGAATTGCTCTCGGAAAGGCATTTGAAGAAACAGGTCTTGCAAAACATTTTGTCGAATTGTTTGTGTTAGGTGATTCAAATCAATTCGGTTTGTTTATATTTTTTTCCATCCTATCACTTGGGCTTTCGTGTTTCCTGAGTAATACCAGTGTTGCCAATCTCATCCTTCCTATTACTATGGGTTTGCCTACTCATCTCATTTTACCTGCGGCAATTGGTGCTACTATCGGTGCCTCCCTTGCCATGCCGCTCCCCGTATCCACTCCACCCAATGCATTGGCTTTTAGTTATGGTGGAATTAAAAGTTTTGAGATGTTAAAGGTTGGTGGAATCATCTCCATCATTGCCTGGATCTTTTTTGTGACTCTCGGGGGTCTGATTTTACATATATTGGGCATTGTCGATTTTTCTAGGTTTTAAAAAAAAGACTTTTCCTCTCCTTTATATCCATTAGCCTACTTTCGAATTATGCGAACTTTTCGATTTTTGATATTTTTCACATCTTTTGTCTCATTCTCTCTTTTCTCTTGTTACAATTACATGAGCGAAGATGTCCCCATCATTTCTAGACCGGACTTTAAACAACAAATTGGAATCCTTACGATCAAAGTTTCCACTCCTGAAAATGATAAAACCAAACGAGAAATTACGTCTATTTATACTAAGTATTTAATGGAAACAGGATATTTTGGACGAGTTTTATCAGATGGGGTGAGGGCCAATCACCATATTGATTTGTATACAAGTGAAGTGAATGAATATGAACATTTTTGGATTTCTTCCATTTCCACCTTATTTATGTTAGGCACTGCTGGATTGTTACCGTCTATTTATTCTAAAGAAAGAGTCCTTCATGCAGATTTTTATATAAACGACAAACTTGTCGGACGAGAGAAATACAGACAAAAACATTCTACACTATTTGGAGTTCCCTTTATTTTTATCTGGGAAGCTGGAATCAAAGAAGCGAAAACAATTCATTTTAATAAAGAAAAGAATTTAATCCACAATGTGGTGCAAGATTACAATCGTTACTTATAGGAGATTTTATGAACTTTTTTACTAAAACTAACTTTCCAACAACTCAACTTAGAACCTTAACTATCATTTTTCTTTTCAGTTCTTTTACATTTGTTTGTAAAACTCCTGAAGTCAAAAAAGATCCTGTTGTAGAAGTGAAAAAACCAGAACCAGTTGAAAAAGTTGTCGAAGCACAAGATCCTAATTTAGCATTTTTAGAAAGCATTGAAGATGGTAGAGAATTACCTGAATCTGATAAATGGAAAGCAGAACAGTACGATGTATTTACAGAAGAGACTTTTCCTTCTTATGCACCGGCAAATACAAATATAGATTTTGCAAAAGTCGATTATCCACTGTTAAATGCTGCTATCTTTTATATAACTTCAAAAGAAAGAAAAAATCTGGGCCTACGTCCGTTTAAATATTCTGAAAAATGTGAACAGGCGGCCTTTGGACATGCTCAAGACATGGTAACTTATGATTTTTATTCACATACAAGTACAGTGAATGGAAAAGAAACTTTACGAGATCGTTTGGATTTGGTGGGAATTTCTGATACATATTCTGCAGAAAATATTATCAATTCATTTGGGATTCAATACCAAGGAGGACGGGCTGTGTTTACACCTGTTCAAAACGGTGGAGCTTTTTTCAGTTATACAAAAGCGGGAACACCCATTCCCAATCATACCTATTTGAGTTTGGCAAAAGCCGTCGTTGAAACTTGGTTTAATTCACCGAGCCATAGAAAAAATATTCTCAACCCAGAATTTACTTATATGGGTGCGGGGACTTCCTTTTACAAAGACAAAAAGTTTTATGATATTGATAAAGTGAAAGCTGTGCAAGTATTCACTGCAAAACCTTAAAAATTAAAATAGAGATTCTGTTTAGGATCATTCGAACGTTAGGAAGTTGTTTTATTGGACGTAAATGAATTTTATTTTTTGGCAAAACTTGCAGCTCAGGTTACGGATTCAAAAATTTCGCTGATCACTACTTTAGAGGAAAACGAACAAAGTGCAATGGCCGAATATGGAATTTTACCAGATCAAAATTCCATATTCGTATCCTTTTCAAAAGCATTGTTAGGTGAAACAAAAGACATTCTCATCTTTGAAAATCTAGAACAAATCCAAAATTTCACTTTAAGCCCTCCATTCACAAAAGATATCTCTATCCAATTTTTTATTGGGATTCCGTTAATCCAAAAAGAAGGAGTCGTTTTAGGTTATTTAATTATCTTCGATGAAAAGTCTAAAAAATTAAATGAAACCCAGATCAAATTGTTGGGAGAAATTACAAAGAGAACTTCGGATTTAATCGACCACAAAACGAATGAATTACCAATGAGTGAATTGATTTTACAAGGAAGAAGTCCGAATGATTCCACATTATCTGTATTTGGATCCAACCAAGCTATCACTGAAATCAAAAAAATAGAAAGAGAACTTCGTGCGACGGAAGCTGCCTTCCGCGGAAATTTTGATAACGCAGCGATTGGGATGGCTTTACTCGATGAACATGGGAAATGGCTAAGAGTCAACAAACGTGTTTGTGACATTATCGGATATACAGAAGCAGAACTCATGTTACTCACTTTTCAAGACATCACTCATCCAGATGATTTAAATGCAGATTTAACATATCTGGAAGAGCTTGTAGCTGACAAACGAATGTTTTACCAAATGGAAAAACGATATCTCCATAAAAATGGTAACATAGTATATGCCATTTTAGCAGTTTCTATGGTAAAAAATGAAGAAGGAAAAGTCCTTTATTTCGTATCTCAAATCATAGATATCACAGAATGGAAGTTAGTTGAAAAAAAATTAAAGATAGCTTTAGCAAAAAACCAGGCTATTTTGGACGCCAGTACACTTGTTGCCATCATTAGTACTGATACAGATGGTATTATAACCGAATTCAATCATGGTGCTGAAAAGATGTTGGGTTATCTTGCAGCTGAACTCATTGGAAAGTTTACACCTCAGATTTTTCATATAGAAAAAGAAGTAGAAAAGAGAGGAAAGTTACTTTCTAGCGAATATAATCGGCAATTTCAAGGATTTGAGATATTAACTTACAATGCAAAAATTGGAAAACCAAATACATTAGAATGGATACATAAACGAAAGGATGGATCTACATTTCCCGTTCTTTTGTCTATTACCGCAGTTAAACAAAACGATAAAATCTCTGGTTATCTTGGTATGGCAGTTGATATTTCTGAACTTAAAAAAGCAGAGGCTGAAATTCAATCATTACTTGACATAACTAGTGAACAAAATAATCGATTAAAAAATTTCACCAACATTGTTTCTCATAATTTACGATCTCATAGTTTTGGAATTAGCGGAATGATGGATATACTGCAAAGAACATATCCCGATTATTTCCAAAATGAAATGATGTCTTTATTACTCGGAGCCACAGAAAATTTAAAACGTACAATTGAAGATTTGACCGCAGTGATTAAGGTGAATTTAGCTCAGGAAAATTATGAATTGGTCGACATTGGTCAAGTAGTTCAGAAAAATTTAGAAAGTTTGGCCCTTCAAATTATTGAATCAAAATTAAAAGTGGAAGTGAACTTAGAAGATCAATGCCTTGTACGTGTGATTCCTGCGTATCTGGATAGTATTGTTTTAAATTTAATCACCAATGCCATCAAATACAAAGCAAAGGATCGAGATAGTTTTCTCAAAATCTCCGGATTTCGCAAAAATAAATTTTTAGAAGTTCAATTTGAAGACAATGGGCAAGGAATTGATCTAAAAAAACACGGTGATAAACTCTTCGGCATGTATAAGACCTTTCATGAGAATAAAGAAGCAAGGGGAGTTGGATTATTTATTTCAAAAAACCAAATAGAAACGATGGGAGGAAAAATAGAGGTTGAAAGTACCGTAGGAAAGTGTACAAAGTTTACTGTATTTTTACCCTATGAATGAAATTAATTTAGCCTGCGTTGTGGAGGATGATCCAGTTCATCTATTTTTGACAAGACAAGTCATCAATCTTTCCGGAATGGTCAAACAAACCGTAGTTTGTCAAAATGGAAAAGATGCTTATGATATGCTTATCTCTCGTATTTCTAGTTCGGAAACTTTGCCTGATTTAATTTTATTAGATTTGAATATGCCAGTCTGGGATGGTTGGCAATTTTTAGACGAAATTACTTCTATCTCTTTAGATCAAAAAATAACCATTTATATTGTGACTAGTTCTTCCAACGAAGATGACCTGAGAAGGGCAGAGAAGTACAATCTCAGCAACAATTACATTGTAAAACCCATCACCTTAGAGAAACTAAAAGAAATCATTTACGCAATGAATTGATCTTACTTCGAAGCCATTTTGATAATGATATCAAATTCTTTTTTTGTCACAGGTTGGATTGATAGTCGTGATCCTTTTTGAGTCACTACCATTTTTTCGAGTCCCTTTGTGTTACGAAGTGTATCTAAAGGAATTAATTCTTTAAATTTTGTATGCGGTTTTAAGTGCACTCCATACCATCTGGGTTCTGTTCCTTTTAATTTTGGATCAAAGTATTTATGGTTTGGATCAAATTGGTAAGGGTCAGGCGTTGCTTCTTTCGCCACTTCAGCAATGCCTACAATCCCTGGTGGATCAAGTCTACTATGATAAAATAAAACCAAGTCACCTAACTTCACTTCATCGCGTAGATAATTACGTGCTTGGTAATTTCTTACCCCTTCCCAATAAGAGAGTTTTTCTCTTATTAGGTTGTCGATGGAAAATACATCTGGTTCTGTTTTAAAGAGCCAATACTTCATTGAAGTTTTTTATGCAGAGTAAGCAGGTTTAGTCGCAGACGACCCTTTTCCTTTTTTAGATCCTATCCCTGATTTGGAATCAGAGAATTTATCAAAAGAAGGTTGAACAATGTCAGTCAGTTCCTGAGCATCAATGGTTTCTTTAGCAAGAAGAGCTTTAGCAATGGCATCCAATTTCTTTTGGTTCTTTTTCACCAAATCACGACCTTTGTCGAGACAAGTTTGGATGATGCGTTTGACTTCTTGGTCAATCATAGCTGCAAATTCTTCAGAGTAAGGTTTGCTAGTATGTCCGTAGTCTCTTCCCATAAATGGAGAGGTCTCACCAGATCCGTAATGGATGGTTCCGAGTTTTTCAGACATTCCCCATTCACAAACCATACGACGAGCAATGTTGGTTGCTTGTTGGATGTCGTTAGAAGATCCATTGGAAGGATCACCAAAGATGAGTTCTTCGGCAATATATCCACCCATAGACATCACAATTCGATCCAAACAATAGTTTTTACGATAAGAATGTCTGTCTTCCACAGGAAGGGATTGGGTAAGACCAAGGGCACGCCCGCGAGGGATGATGGTTACTTTATGAACCGGTTCGGTATACGGCAGTAAGGTGCCGAGGAGTGCGTGGCCTGCTTCATGGTAAGCCGTCATTTCTTTCTCTTTGTCAGAGATAAACATAGACTTACGCTCAGGTCCCATCATGACCTTATCACGAGCTTCTTCCAATTCTTCTTGGGTCACACGTTTTTTGTTCCGACGCGCGGCAAGTAGGGCTGCTTCGTTGATGAGGTTCGCAAGATCCGCTCCTGTAAATCCAGGAGTTCCGCGAGCAATGGAGTTAAGAGAAATATCAGATACGAGTGGAACTTTTTTAGCATGGACTGCTAAAATTTCTTCACGGCCTTTTAGGTCAGGAAGATCCACAATCACTTGTCTGTCAAAACGACCTGGCCGAAGGAGAGCTGGGTCAAGGACGTCGGCACGGTTTGTAGCCGCCATCACAATAACACCTTCGTTCATTTCAAATCCGTCCATCTCGACTAACATCTGATTGAGGGTCTGTTCTCTTTCGTCATGTCCACCACCGAGGCCTGCCCCACGAAGGCGACCGACAGCATCAATCTCATCGATAAAGATGATACAAGGAGCATTCTTTTTTCCTTGGTCAAATAGATCGCGGACACGAGAAGCTCCCACACCCACAAACATTTCAACAAAGTCAGATCCAGAAATGGAGAAGAAAGGAACTCCTGCTTCTCCAGCAACCGCTTTCGCAAGTAAGGTTTTACCGGTTCCTGGTGGACCCACAAGAAGAACTCCCTTAGGAATTCGTGCTCCAATCGCTTGGAATTTTTTTGGATCTTTTAAGAACTCAATGATTTCGAGAAGTTCAACTTTTGCTTCTTCACATCCAGCAACATCGTTAAAGGTAACTTTGACTTTTGGATCCACATTCATCTTGGCACGAGACTTACCAAAGGTAAATGCTTTGTTGCCTGATGCTTGGAGTTGGCGCATCATAATGAACCAAATGATACCAAGAGCGAATAACCAAGGAATGATGCCTGATACAACACTCCAAAACTTATTTTCTTCTGTAGATTTCGCAGTAAAACTGAGTCGTGACTTACGAAGTTTTGTCACCAAATCATCGTTCACTTGTGCTACATTGGTTTTGAAAAGTTTTGGTTTGTTGTCCTTACTATTTTCAGGAATGTACCAACCTTCAATGAGCTCACGATCAATGATGATTTGTTGTTTTGCGGAAGCTTCCTTTCCGTCTTTGGAGGTAATTTTCCCAATCGGCTTTTTACCTTCGATGGGTTCTACCATATTTAAAAAATCGGAATAACTGATTTCGTCGGGTTTACCGGCGAAGTCCTGACCTTTATAAACCGTTGCCAAAATGACAAGGAATACGAGCAAAAATAGAAATACGGTTTTGATGTTTTTATTCATGTAAAGACTTCTCGATGATTAGACTGAAATCAAAGGTGATATTTCTGAATCACTTCGTCAATATCCCCCATGGATATGGAACGAATCGCCGCTTCGGCGTCATTGATGATCTGTATCAAACTCAGGTTCTCTAATGGCTCAAAATCTTCACGTAAAAATTCTTCTCTTTTTTTAGGATTGAAGCTCGAATTAAGAACGCCGATCCGAATTCGTATAAAATTGGGGGATCGTAATGAGACAGAAACCGAGTTGACCCCAGGGTTGACGTCGTTTTCCCCACCTTTGGTGACCACAATTTGGCCGAGATCTAACCCGACATCTTCGTGGATGACAACGATATCTTTTACCTGGATTTTTAAAAAGGAGGCAATGTAGAGAACCGACTCACCGGATAGGTCGCTGAAGGTTTGTGGTTTGAGCAAAACCACTTCGTCCCCTTCAAAGTCACCACGACCGATGAGAGATTTCTTTTTCTTCGTTTTGATTTCGATGCCAATGTTGTTTGCAATGACATCGAGAATCTTGAAACCAATGTTAGATCGATTGTTGTTATATTTATCGCCAGGATTTCCCAGCCCTACAATTAACTTCATTGGTTCCTAAAAGTAGATCTTATTTTTTTCCAGCTTTTTTCGCTGCTGGTTTCCCTTTGCTGTCAGCTTCTGCTTTTTCAGCACGCTCTGCAGCAAGGATCGCTTTTGTTTTGCTACAAGAAGCAACAATCGGATCACCATTCACAAGGATTTCCCAAGATGCAGGGTGAGGAAGTTCGGAAACTTTAATCATACCTCCGATATCCAATCCACTTACATCAATTGTGATTACGTCAGTTAAATCTTCTGGAGTTGATTTTACTTTAATTTCGTGAACGAGGTGTTCGAACTGACCACCAGCTTTAGAACCTTTTGCTACACCAGATGTTTTGATGGCTACTGTAGTAAGGATCTTTTTACCAGGAGTTACTTTAAAGAAGTCGATATGACGGATTTGTCCTGTGTGTGGAAATCTTTGGATTTCTTTTACGAAAACTCTTTCTGTTTTACCATCGAGTTCTAGGTCGATGAGAGTTGCCTTACGGATTCCGGAGTCGATGAGTCTTTGAATTTCTTTTTCGACAACACTTGCCGATCTTGCTTCACCGTTTCCGATGATGTTCGCCGGTACTAAACCTTCCACACGCATTCTTCTTGCAGGACCTTTTCCTTTAGAAGTTCTTGTTTGTGCTTTGATACTGATTTTTTCCATGATTATGTTCCTTAAAGTTATGAAAACAGACTAGAGATTGATTCTTCGTTATGAATCCGCTCGATGGCTTTAGCAAAGAGTGGGGCGATGGAGAGCGTTTTCAAGTGATTTATTTTTTTGGTCTCCGGAATGGCGATAGAATTTGAGAGCACGATTTGTTTGAAGTTGCCTTCATTCAATTTAATTGGTGCTTCTCCGGAGAGAACTCCGTGAGATGCACAACACAATACCGATTTTGCTCCATTTTGGTACAGGGCAGTGGCTGCTTTCGCAATGGTTCCCCCTGTATCAATCATATCATCGAGTAATAAACAGTTTTTATCTTTGATTTCACCAATGACATGCATCACCACAGACTCGTTAGCTTTTGGTCTACGTTTGTCAATGATCGCAAGTGATCCGTTTACTTTTTTACCAAAGTTACGAGCTCGTTCTGCTCCACCAGAATCTGGAGAAACAATCACGAGGTCTTCCATACCCAGTGAGTTGATATACTCAGCAAGGACTGGTGAGAAATACAAATGGTCTACAGGAATACGAAAGAATCCTTGGATTTGGTCAGCGTGTAAGTCCATAGTGAGAACACGATCTGGACCAACAGTTTCGATTAAATCGGCAACCATACGTGCAGAGATAGGAACTCGTGGTTCCACTTTTCTATCTTGGCGTCCGTAACCATAATAAGGAATGACTGCGGTGATACGGCGAGCAGAAGCTCTTCTTGCCGCATCGATGATCAGTAAAAGTTCCATCAAACTGTCATTAGCTGGATAGCTGATGGATTGAACCACGAACACATCACGGCCACGAACGTTTTCTTCGATTTTTACAGAACTTTCTCCATCGGAGAATCTCTTTACAGAGATTTGGCCGTTCGGAATGCCCAGGTGTTTACAGATTTCCTCGGCAAGAGGTCTATTTGCATTTCCAGAAAATACAACTACTTCGCTGGGATTCATACTCCAACCAACCCTTTATCTATATATTGTTTTGCGAGAGCCAAATCATCAGGAGAATTGATACCATGGCTTTCTAAAGCATTTGCCAAAGTTTTTGCTCCGACTTTTTTTCCCAATGATCTAAAAATTTTAATCACGTCTGTGAGGTAATATTCTTTCTGCGCGTTGTTATTTCCAATTTGTTTCAAAGCACCAAACAAATCTTCTGTGTTAAAACAGTAGGTTCCTGTGTTCACTTCGTTCACAATTTTCTCTTCAGGACTTGCGTCTTTTTCTTCTACAATCCGCAAAAGACTGCCGTCATCAGCAGAACGAATGATACGACCATAACCTGTTGGGTTTTCCATCTTTGCAGAAAGAACAGTCGCCGAGTAACCATTGGATTTATGAAGTTCTATAAGTTCAGAAAATGATTTTGCAGAAATTAATGGTGCATCTCCGCAAGCCACAATCGTATATCCTGTGTAAGGTGCTAGTTGTGTTTCAGCGGAAAGAACAGCATGACCTGTTCCCAATTGTTCTGTTTGTTCTGCAAATTCCACACCGGGAAATGATTTTGCGATATCGGTAACGATATCTTTGCGGTAACCGACAACGACGACTTTGCGTTCGATGCCGGCGGATTCGATATTACGAAGAACGTGGAGTAAAAGTGGAGATTCGTTCAGTACAACCGCAACCTTGGGAAGTTCACTCTTCATTCGAGTTCCTTTCCCCGCCGCCAAAATAACAGCAGTTACAGTATTATGTAGGTTCATCGTTCGTTCTATCGGATCTTTTAAAACTGGCTGGCCTGCTAGGATTCGAACCTAGGGAATGGCGATACCAAAAACCGCTGCCTTACCGCTTGGCTACAGGCCAGTTTCTAAAAAGAGAACGTTCGAAATTCCATATCGGGAAATCGATTGGAGACAATGCGAAGGGCTTCGTCTCTTTCTCTATCTGAAGGATAAATGCCGTAAAAGCAAGAACCCGAACCCGATAAAGAAGCATAGACTGCTCCCGACTCAAAAAACCCTAATCTCAATTCCTTTAGTAAGGGTTGGGTCTGAAAAGCTATTTTTTCAAACTCGTTCTCAAGCCTGTTTTGCAGGTATGCCCAATCCCCGACTTGAAGATTTCGAATTAAATCCTCTGCCAGAGATTTCCATACTTGGGAACCATAGGGTTTTTGTAAACTTTTTTGAAGGCCTGCGTACATAGATGCGGTAGAAAGTCCGAAGGGAGGAATGGCCAAAATCCCAGTCCCTTTGGCTACAGAGATGGGTTCAAGCACTTCACCGATCCCACTCACAAAACAAGGAGAGGATTGTAGGAAAAAAGGAACGTCGGCCCCTATGGACTTGGCCAGGGAAATTTGTTCATCTTCGATAAGTTTTGTTAATGGAAAGAGTTCCTTTAACAAAGTCCCCGCATTGCTACTTCCGCCTCCAATTCCCCCTTCTGGAGGGAGATACTTTTGCAAGTGAATGGAGACGGAAACTGGGTGTGAAAGGTAAGTGACTAACTTTTGAAAGGCCTTGTAGAGAATGTTTCTCTTAAAATCTCCTCTTTCGGAAACTTCTTCGAACTTCGCGTGACGGTATCCCTTTAGATGGTTTTCGGAAGATAGGTGGATCTCTGAGTTTGACCCGCTAGGAAGGGAACTGATTTCCACATCCATAGGATCTCCCAAACTAATTGGAACAAATACACTTCTAATTTCGTGGAGTCCATCTTCACGTTTGAAAGGTACAAACAAACCAATGTTAATTTTTCCTAATGAAATGGATTTCAAGGAAAATATCCTAAGGTAGCGAGTTTAAGTTTTGTTTAGAAGGAGCTAACGATTGTAAGTGTAACAAAATAGATGTTTTGATTTCTTTTGGTTCTGAAACGAGAACTGATGTTCCGTAGCCTAAAATCGTTTGGATGAACCAGTTTTGATCTCGAATTTGTGTTTCGAATTCGCGGTATGTGGTATCTCCGATTTGTTTTTGGTTACCAGTTGGGGATAGGGTGAGTTTCATTCCCAAATGATAGGAAGCTCCATCAGTAATCCAAAGTTTTGCTTTCTCTTTGTTTTCCGAATCGGCACCAAATAATTGTTTGAATCCTTCGAGAAACTCACCCGCGGTTTCGGGTAAGGTTGGGTATTTTGTCTCAGAAATGTTTAGGTCTAAAATATAATCCAAACGAAAGGACCTGAATCCTTCTTTTTTTAGATCATAAGCCAATAAATAGGAATCGTTTTCTTCCCACAATAACCAAGGAGCCAAGGTTCTAGTTTCTTTTTCTTTAGTATCTCTTTTCCAATAAACAATTGTTAGTGTTTTTTTAGAATTAATGGCTTCGACGATGGTTTCTTTTGTTTTTTGGTAAGGAGACCAATCACCTGAAGGGATAACGGAATCAATTTTGTTTAAAATTGATTTTTTAACATTAGAGTCTTCTGTTTTTGTATCGGTGACTAACAAAGAACGAAGGAGAGACCATTCTTTTGGGGAAAGTGGGAGTGCAGAATCAACGGCAATGGGTAGTCGGATTTTTACTTTCTCCCCATCAAAATCTAAATCTACTGCATCAGTTGGAGAATACGGATACATCTCAATCATATACAACTCCCCCAAATCTTTTTTGAGAGCTGCGATTGATTTATGACCCGTTACACTTTGGATTTCCTCTAATCCAAGTCCTTCTGGGTGTGAAGCCAGAAGGCGGATTAAATTTAACTTGGAAGCAGCCCGAGCAGTAGATGGATTCATTATGCTTCTAGAATTACTTTTAATTCCTTTGCGTTAGAAGCGCATAATGATTGTTTTTCGATATTTTTGGCTTTTAAGTGTCCACCAGTTAATCTTTGGCTCACAACACTTGGTCCAAAGTCAATGATTGTGTTGATGGCACTGTCATTAAAAATAGGAGCAATCGCCAAATCCCAGTAAAGTGGCTCAATGAGAACCATTTTAAAAAGAATGTCACGAAGGTTTCCATCTTTTTGAAGGTTGTGACCATCAAAGATACTGTATACAGGAACTTTTAAATCAGCACCAGTATAAGGGAATGGAACAACAGATGCATCATCTGCATTGAATTTATCAAGTGATGTTTCCATAAATGGGCAATGGAAAGGTGCAGTTGTTTTCAAATACACAAACTTAAATTTCTTTTCGTCCATTTCTGCTTTCCATTGTTTACGGAATGCAAGAAGGGAAGAAGGAAGTGCAGAAAGAATCATAGAATCTGGAGTGTTGTAGAGAGAAATAAAAACTGTGTCTTGGCCTTTGAGTCCAAGGGAATCATTTGTTTTTTTAACTCTTTCTTCTAATTCATCTTTTGTATAACCAATCACTGCAACCATTGGTGCTGGATTTTTATCTCCGTTGGCTTCGTTTTCTTTCACAACTTCTTCTGGAACAACAAAGTTAGGATAAACTTTTTGACCATTGAATCCAAGATAAAAAACAAATTTTAAGAAATCAGAGTATGCAGTTAGAAAATCGGCTCCGTCTTTTCCAAGACCAACAAGAGCAGAAGCAATGACCCCTTGGCTATGTCCACTGACAGCACCAGTTGCTTTGATGAGTTCAGCTGTTGGGTAACCACGTTTTGAAACTAAAACGTAATTTGCAATTTGTGTCATAAAGATTCCCGGAACAGAAATCGGTGCGCGCGCTAGATAATCTTCAGAAGGCGCGGCGTCTGGATTCTCAATCCAAGCCTTGAAATCAAATCCTTCATTGAGAAGCGGACTTTTGCCATCACGGGCAGCAATTTCAGCAATGGTTTTGAAACTTGTTTCGAAAAATTCTTTGAGTTCTGGTTCTGCGTATAATTTTACGAGTTCTTTTAGATAAGGTGAACCCTGTCCTCCAAATTGAAGGAAAAATTTTTGTGAATTTTGGAGGGTGGCAGTAAGGAGTTTGGCCGATGTCATTTAATCTTCCTGAGATATGATTTTTCTGTTACCGTACAGATCGGACTTCCTAGAACAAGGAGAAAATTCAAGGGAGGAACCGAGGAAAGGGAGTGGATTTTTGCATTTGATTGCGTTGGAGAGTGAATTTCGAGGGAAAGTCACGGGGATTCGAACGTTAGGATCGATGGAAGGTGAGTTAAATTGGATCTTTAGTTGCGAAGGAAAGCGGGTGAAAAAGGTAAGTGAGTTACTTTTTCGCGTGGTTGGAGAAGGAAACTGGGTGTAAAGGGAAAGTGACTTTACTTTTGTACCTATCTGGATTTGGAAAATGGATTTCCAAAGATACTAGAAACCAAAACTGGCTTCAGTTTCCGCACGACCGAATCTGGGAAGTGACTGGATTTAGAAAGTCCTTGGACTCGGTAGACTCATTTTTACCACCGAACTTGTTCTCTCTAGCTTATTCGGAATAAGGCAATGGGTGGTGGCAAGGCAGGTTCACTGTTTGCGGTTGTCTTGGGTTGTGTTGAGTTAAAAAAGAAAGTCAGTTACCTTTTCCAGTGACTTTCCAAGGAAAGCCACTTACGAAATTAAGTTAGTTTCGAACGATAGGGAGTATCGAAAGAAAGTCCCTCACCGAGGTGAGCGGCTTTCCAAATCGCACGAGTTACCAAATTAAGCGGCTTTACTTTGTTCGAGATTGGATTTAATGCGTTCGTGGTCCAAGGCAAGGAGGACTGTATTCTCAAAATAAGTTGGGAAATCGATTCTGCCGGAAGAATAGTCTTCGTGGAGAAGGGCTAAAAGAAGATAGAACATAGATCCTCCTGGTGGTTCCGAATCTAGCAATGTGACATAATTCGGAAAGTCTTTTTCGAGCAAAGAGTTACCATGAGTGTCGGTCAGTCTGGGAAATTTTGAAGGAAAATAATCTCCGATAGGTGAGATTCGGGATTTCCTCTTTACAAAGTTGGATTTTCACATCCTATGCGAGCGTATGTTTGTCTCACTTGCTCCTATCGATTATTCCATCCTATTTGTTTTTGTCGGGTTTATGGTTCTGATTGGGGTACTTCTTAAAAAATCCATGAACCATTCTAGTGATTTTCTTCTGGCGGGTCGAAAAATACCTAGTTGGATCACAGGAATTGCATTTATTTCAGCCAATATCTCCGCTTTGGAACTACTCGGAATGAGCGCCAGTGGTGCGGAATACGGTTTTTTAACCTTCCATTTTTACTACTTGGGGGCGATTCCTGGAATGATTTTTCTTGGGATCTTTATGATGCCATTTTATTATTCATCAAAAATTAGAAGTGTACCAGAATACTTACGTTTTAGGTTCAATCGACCAGCCCATCTTTTGAATGCATCCATCACCTTGTTATCGTTAGCACTCGGATCGGGGATTTATCTTTATTCATTGTCCTTGGTGTTCGAAACGATGTTTGGTTGGAACCCTCATCTATCCATTTTATTTAGTGCCTTTATTGTTTTGGTTTATACATACTTTGGGGGACTAAGTTCTTCAATTTATACAGAGGTAATGCAATTTTTTCTAACGGTTCTTGGTTTGTTTCCCCTAGTCATTGTAGGTTTAGTAAAGTTAGGTGGTTGGGATGGTCTGATGCAAAAAATTCCCAATTCACACAAACATATGTGGCAGGGGCTCGCCAATGGACAGAATGAACTCGGTTGGGATTTGTTAAGTGTGACCGTTGGTTTAGGTTTTGTTTTGTCTTTTTCCTATTGGACTTGTGGGTTTACGGAAGTGCAAAGAGCAATGGCTGCAAAAGATTATAGAGCCGCAAGAAGGACTCCTCTCATTGGAGCTATGTTCAAATTGTTTTTACCATTTCTAACAGTCATTCCTGGGTTAATTGCCTTAACAGAATTTTCAAAAGAAATGAATGGAGAGTATAATAAAAGTTTTTTAATCTTATTAAAGAACTTTTATCCTTCTGGGATGCTCGGTCTTGGGACTACCGCTTTACTTGCTGCTTTTATGGCGGGTATGTCTAGTTCCATCACAGCAATGAACACAATTTTTACTTATGACATTTACCAAACATACATCGATCCAAACAGAGAAGATAAGGATTATTTAAAAATTGGAAAACTCTGTACTATGATTGCCGTGGTATTTGCCATTTTTGCCTCTTATATCGCGATGCAATTTGAAAATATTATGAACTACATCCAGTTGTTATTTTCCTTTTTTAATGCTCCACTGATTTCTATCTTTTTACTCGGAATGTTTTGGAAACGTGCTTCTGGTTGGAGTGCCTTCTATGGGATGTTAATGGGTACATCAAGTGGACTCCTTCATTTTATATTGTATTCATTCGGGATTATATATTACAAATCAGATATGGTTTCCAATTTTTACGGGGCCATCGTCTCTGGATTATTTTGTTTTGTAACAATGGTAACTGTCAGTATGATCGAAAAAGCAGATCCAGATAAAGATTTACATGGGCTGGTTTATTCGGATCGGGATCACTCCAATCCATTTTGGGATCCGCGAATTTTAGCCTGGGGAGTTGGACTCATTGTCCTTCTTGCTGGATTTAATATCGTTTTTGCATAAAGATTTATACGTACGTAATAAAATAGTAATTGAATGAGAGTTTAATTATCCTATGTTTGTTGCTATATACACGAAGACCATGAAACCAAATCATTATACAGAAATTCCAGCGACGTTCGAAGTTCAATTGGAACAACTAAAAGATTATGATTCTAAAAAACACATCAGCGCGAGGGGAATCATGTTTTACCATCCTTATGACATTGAAGTGCCTTCGATATTAAAAATATCCTTAAAAATGATATCGATGACAGGATCTGTTGATTTCCTTGTGAAAACTTTAAAGAGTGAAAAGATAGGGAGTGAACCTCTCTATGAAATTCATTGTAATTTTTATGACACAAATGCTGAAAAAGAAGACGAAGTGTTAGGTTTTATTAGCAGTTACTAATACTCATATTTTTTAAACGATACAAGTTTGAGTTAAAGGGTGCCGCCCTTTTCCATCAAAAACTGAAAACTTTCTTCCGTAAAGGCCTTCTCTTTTGGCCCGTATTGCATAAGCCACCGTGTTGGTGGCAAAAATCCTTCTGTTTTTAGTCCATACCCTCCACCTAACGGTGCACCAATGACCGAACGAAGTTCAAAATGTAAATGCGCCGGATAACTTCCACCAGCATCACCAATGGTTCCAATCCATTCTGTTTTTTTCACCAATTGTCCAGGTTCTACATCAATGGTATGGAGATGGGCATAAACAGATTCCAAATACCAAAAGTCTCCATTCCCTACATTATGATAGTGAACAATCCGAACTACCTTTCCCCAACCACCACCATAATCGGCAATTTCAGAAACCACTCCGTTTCCAAACGTATATACTGGGGCCGCATAATCGCTATCACCACCAGTCATCGCATTCCAATCTTCGCCTAAATGTTTTCTACCACCAAATTTTCCATTTTCAGCTCCAAATTTTTGGGCTAAATAATATCCTTCTGCGTACTTACCACCCACAGGAAATTCAAAATCGGTGGCTTGGAAAGAAGGATAACGTTTTAAAATGGGGTAGGGGTCTGTGGTGCGAACTTCGCCCGATGATTCCATCCATCCGAAGAGTGGGTTTCCTTGGTAGGAGTAACCTTTGGAGGCACAACCTGTCCCGAATACCGATAGGCAGGTTGTGAAGAAAAAAAGAAAAACTTGGTTATTTGTTACGAACCAATTTTTGAGGGGAAGGTCTCGATGATTTAGAAGAAACATGACGTCTTTCCGAAAGGAATTCCGCTCGTGCTTCGATTGGCAAATGGTTTCCGAGTTTTGCGGATCTTTTTTTACCAGATGCCATTTCTTCTTTCATCTCATATAGGAAGGAATCGTAGTCCACTTGGATGGTGTGACGAGTGCTACTCACATACCTTTTTTTCATTTTTTCTTGGTCACGTTTTATAGATTTTTCCATATCTTCTTTAGAAGGTAAAACATAATTTCCAGTAAGGTATTGTGCGATCCACTTCCCTTGGCATTCCGCCAGTGGCATAATGGCACCTAACGGTTGCATAAGGCCCACAAAAAATAAATCGTTAACACCTGGTTTGATCATTTTGTAGAATAGTGGAATGTAATTGTTAGGTGCTGCTAAAAAGTCTTCATCAAAGAATGGAAACTTGATATTGTATCCCGTGCAATAAATGAGAACATCTGCATCTTCTTCTGTTCCATCAGCAAAGGCAATTTTTTTACCTTTGAGTTCTGTGATCACTGGTTTTGGTTTGATATCTCCTCGACCAAGCCTTACGAGTAAATCTTGTGAGATGGTAGGATGAGCAGAACCAAATTTATGATCTGGTTTTGGCAAACCAAAGTCTTCCATTTTTCCAACACCAAATCGAATCAACAGGTGAGCGAGTGTTTGTTGGATAAAAAAGGGAACCCAATGAGGTGTGTATTCTGTTAATTTATCTAAAGGTTTTCCAAATAAATAGTTAGGAATGACATAAGCACCACGCCTTGCTGATAAAAAAACTTTTTTAGCAACGCCGGGTCTCGATAGTTCTACAGAGATATCCATGGCACTGTTTCCCATCCCAAGGACGACGACGTTTTTTCCTTCACAGTTAACGGGTGTTTTGGGGTCAACGTAGGAATGCGAGTGTATGGTTTGACCAGAAAATTTTCCAGGGAAAGCAGGATCTGGCCAACGTTCATTCCAATGGTGTCCGTTAGCGACAACTAACGCGTCATAGTATTTAATGGGACCTTTTTCTGGAGTGATTTTCCAAATTCCATCTTCAGTGCGTTCTGCTTTTTTCACTCCATTTTTGAATTGGATGTGTTTACGAAGTCCAAAGTGATCTACATAGGATAAAAAATAATTTTGAATGGGTTCATGGTTTGGATAATCCGCATAATTTGTCGGCATGGGATAATCGCGGTATTCCATACGATCTCGGTGTGTGTTGATATGGAGGGATTTGTAAATGTTACTGAGACCATTGTCGTTTTTATAACGCCAATTCCCACCCACATCACTTCCTTTTTCATAACAATCAAAAGGGATTCCGTTTTCCTTTAATGATTTAATGACTGTGATACCGGAAGATCCGGCGCCAATTACACAAACTTTGGGAAGTGCCATAGTATTTCTCTCAAAACTAAAGATAGACTAGGGAGAGATTTTGCGAATAGAGAACGATGTTATCAAGAAGATTTTACATTTCTAAGGAAAAAAATCGTCATTTTGACACATATTCAATGTTTAACGATTGGGTTTAGAGGGTTTCTCTTGGGTTTCCAAGAAGGAACGAATTTCAGATTCCAAATTCGATATTTGGATTTTGGTAATTTTACCCGCTTTTAGTTGGATGAGAGTCAGAGATCCTTTGGTTCTAGGATACGGATCTGCCAATTTTTCTTCTCTCACCAAACGAAGAGTATACGGATAAGATTTCATTTTTGGTAAAGCCACAAACTTTGTGATAAGGCTTGGCATTTTGTGGATATCCGAAATAAGCACTGCTTGTTTTCCTTCCAAATATCCTTTTCCTTCTTTTTCCAAAATAGGATGGATGATTTTACTAGCATCCATATCGGAAATAAAAATTACCTTTGTGGTTTCTGCTGGAAGTGGACTCGGTTCTTCCCACTGGTTTGTATAATTGATTTCTGGAAGGGAATTTCCAACCACTAAGGTAGGTGTGGGAGCGGTAGGTTCTTCTGCAAAAAGCGATAAGTTTAAAATGAGTATGGGAAGAAGGATTAGATAATGAATGGAATTTCTGTAAATGGAGAATGATTTAAAGTTCAAAACAACCTTCTTTCTAATGATTTGGAATTGGTTCATAAACATGTAGGTTGCCTTAACAACCTTCTCCTAAAGGCGATATAAATATTCTAAAACTTGTTCTTTTGTCATCTTACTCGCGTTAGAGAATTCTCCTCCCTTTGTGGAGGTGAGAATATTTCCATCTGGCTTTACAACAACCAAAGCAGGGATTCCATTTTGAATGGGGTTCCCAAGTTTATCATTTAGACTTAAGTTTTTGTCGAAACGACCCACATCAACTTTGAAGATGATAAAATTTTCTTTGAGTAGAGTTTTTGGTTCCGGTTCATTAAAGATCCCATCTAATGCTCTACAGTCGGGACACCAATCAGCACCAAAAACAACGATGAGTTTCCGGTTCGATTTTTTTGCCAAAACCAAACTTTCTTCGTAATTGGAAAGTATTATGTCACTTTGTTTGGAGCAGTAAGAGAAAGCAGAGAGGGAAGTTCCAAAAATCAGGAGAGAGAATAAAATTCGGAATCTGTATTCCATAGAAAAAAGCGGAAGGATCCTTCCGCGTATCTTATTTCTTAGCGATTTCTTTTAGGATTTCTTGTCTTTTTTTATCTTTATCGATATGGGAAAGAGACAACCAATCGCGTTTCAATTGTTTTTCTGAAACACCTTTGAAGGTTGCATATTTGCCGAGGATTTTTGCTGTTTTTGCGTTCATGCCAACCAGATTCTTTTGCCTCTCCTTTCTGTCAATGCGAACCTTGGTTGCTGTTTCATCCTTGACCCCTAAACTCTTTACGAAACATAGTAAAGTGCAAGAAATCCAAAGACCCTATGAAATCACAGCTACCTGACCGTTACGATCCCGAATCTGTAGAGCCCAAATGGATAAAAACTTGGGAAGAAAAAAAAACCTTTGCTCCTGACTCTTCTCGCAAAGAAACATTTTCGATCGTCATCCCTCCGCCAAACGTAACAGGGAATTTACACATTGGACATGCACTCAATCATACCATCCAAGACATCATCATTCGTATCGAACGTAAAAAAGGTAAAAATGTAGTTTGGGTTCCTGGAATGGACCACGCTGGGATTGCCACACAAGTGGTTGTGGAACGTGAGTTAGGAAAAGAAGGAAAGTCTAGAACTGATTTTACTCGTGAAGGGTTTATCGAAAAAGTTTGGGAATGGAAGGCGCATTCTGGTGGAATGATCGCCAAACAACAACGGTTACTCGGTGAATCAGTTGATTGGTCACGTGAGAGATTTACCTTTGATGAAGGACTTTCCAAAGCAGTCATCAAAGTATTCCGTAGTTTGTATGATGAAGGACTGATTTACCGTGGCGAACGAATCATCAACTGGTGCCCGGTTACGAAAACTGCCATCTCTGACATTGAAGTCGAGTATAAAGAAAAACAAGGCAAACTCTATCATATCAAATATCCTAAAGCCGAATTTAAATCGAAAGATCCAAAAACTCTTAACAAAGGGGAATACATTGTTGTGGCAACAACAAGACCCGAAACGATGTTTGGTGACGTGGCTGTTTGTGCTCATCCAGATGACGCGCGTTATACTAATCTAAAAGATAAATTTGTATTTTTACCAATTGCGGGAAAAGAGATTCCCGTTTTGTTTGATTCCTTTGTAGATAAAGAATTTGGATCAGGGCTTGTGAAAATCACTCCGGCCCATGACATCAATGACTATGAAGCGGGCCTTCGTTTGAAACTCACTCCACTCAACATTATGAACTTGGATGGAACTTTAAACGAACATACAGGTAAATACAATGGACTCGACCGGTTCGAAGCTCGCAAACGAGTTGTGGAAGAACTCGAAACGAATGGTTATATTGAAAAAATAGAAACTCATATCCATAGTGTGGGACACAACCAAAGAGGGGGAGCGGTCATCGAACCGTTGTTATCGACTCAGTGGTTTGTAAAAATTGAATCTCTTGCAAAACCTGCTATTGAAGTGGTGAAATCTGGAAAGGTTCAATTCCAACCAAAGATGTGGGAAAAAACATACTTTGAGTGGATGGAAAATATTCGCGATTGGTGTATTTCTCGCCAACTTTGGTGGGGTCACAGAATTCCTGCTTATTATGCACCAAACGGTGAGATGGTGGTCGCTGAATCCGTCGAGGAAGCGGTATCTCTATTTTCTAAAAAAGGAATTTCAGTAACCAAAGAAACCATCAAACAAGATGAAGATGTTTTGGACACTTGGTTCTCTTCAGGACTTTGGCCTTTTACTGTATTTGGTTGGCCTGAAAATTCAACCGAACTCAAACAATACTATCCTACTTCTGTGCTGGTGACTGGATTTGATATCATCTTCTTCTGGGTCGCTCGGATGATTATGAACGGTCTTAAATTTATGGGAGATGTTCCTTTCCATAAGGTTCTCATCCATGGCCTTGTTCGTGATAAAGATGGTAAGAAGTTTAGTAAGTCCCTTGGAAACGTAGTAGATCCTTTGGATATGATGACTAAATACGGAACCGATTCGTTTCGATTTTTTCTCGCAGCTGTTTTGCCGGAAGGAAAGGACATTCTTTTCGACGAATCACGGTTAGACGGATACAGGTCTTTTTGTAATAAAATTTGGAACTCAAGCCGGTTTATTTTTATGAACTTACCGGAAGAGTTCACAACCAAAGAACCAGAACTCAATTCTTTAGAAGACACTGACCTTTGGATTTTGAATGAGTTTGATCGGATGCTTAGTAAGTATGAAAAAGCCTACGCCGGTTATCTCTTTTTCGAAATGGCAAATGCTGTGTATGATTTTGTTTGGGGATCTTTCTGCGATTGGTATTTGGAATTAACCAAAGCTCGTGTTTATGGCAACGTAACACCAGAATCGCAAGAGAAAGCTCGCCTTGTTCTTGTTAGTGTTTTGAAAAAATCACTCGGACTATTACATCCGTTTATGCCTTTTATCACAGAAGAAATTCATTCATTACTAGAACAGACAGAACTTGCGAAAACAGAATTTCCAAAACCGTATGGAGTTTCTGATTCCGCACCGGCTGTGGTTCGAATGGAGCTCGTACGTGAGATCATCACAAAGATTCGAAACATGCGTGCAGAACTCGGAGTCAAACCTGAGAAAAAATGTAAGGTCATCATCAAGTGTAGCC
Source organism: Leptospira noumeaensis (assembly GCF_004770765.1). Classification (NCBI taxonomy): domain Bacteria; kingdom Pseudomonadati; phylum Spirochaetota; class Leptospiria; order Leptospirales; family Leptospiraceae; genus Leptospira; species Leptospira noumeaensis. The sequence continues at coordinate 944,744 of NZ_RQFK01000026.1, forward strand.
ATAAAGAATTAAAAGAAATGATGGAAAGAGAAATCAAATCCATCCTCCAACTTTCCAAAGCAGAAAGTTTGGAATTTTTAGATTCTTATGAGGCAAAAAATACAGATTCCGTAGGTGCTTTTTCCATCGGAGAAATTTTTCTTCCTTTGGAAGGTATTTTTGATTTTGAAAAAGAAAAACAACGACTGGAAAAAGAGAAAAAACAAATCCAATTGGAAATGGAAAAGTTGGAAAATAAAATCAACAATCCATCTTTCTTAGAAAAAGCAAAACCTGATGTGGTAGAAAAAGAAAGAGAAAAGTATAATACTTGGAAAGAGAAACTAGATAGTACGGTAAGGGCTTTAGAAAAAATTGGATCATAAATTTAAAGTTTTACTCATTGGAAGTGGCGGAAGAGAACATGCGTTAGCGGATGCTATCTCTAAATCAAAATCATTGGAATCTCTGAAAGTATTTCCGGGGAACGGTGGTTTCTCAAAAGATTTATTATTGGATGCAAATCATATATCCATCACCGATAAATCAAAGTTTTTTGATTATATAAAATCTTCTGGAACAAACCTGGTTGTGGTTGGCCCAGAAGATCCGCTAGTTAACGGACTTTCTGATTGGTGTGCTGAAATAGGTATCCCTTGTTTTGGACCTTCTGCTTATTGTGCCCAAGTGGAAGGTAGCAAACATTTTGCCAAAGAAATGATGAAACGAGCCAAAGTTCCTACGGCTTCTTTTGCTGTATTTACGGATCATGAATCGGCTTGGAGTTATGCCCAAAAAGAAATTTTACCTTTGGTTGTCAAAGCAGATGGCCTTGCTGCTGGAAAGGGTGTCACAGTTGCTTTCGAAATGAAAGAGGTGAAACAAGCATTAGATGAAATCTTTTTAGAATCAAAGTTTGGGGAAAGTGGTAACAAGGTAGTTTTGGAATCCTTTTTAGAAGGAGAAGAAGCATCACTTTTTGTCATCACAGACGGGGAAAGGTATATGTGCCTTCCTGCAGCTCAAGACCACAAACGTGCTTATGATGGAGACATCGGGCCAAACACTGGCGGAATGGGTGCGTATGCGCCAGCACCGATTGTTACGGATACGGTACTTACAAAAGTTAAGGAACAAGTCATCGAGCCAATGTTAGCTGAATTTAATTCGGCCGGCCATCCTTACAAAGGGCTTCTTTATGTTGGTCTTATGATTACCAAAGAAGGAAATCCAAATGTAGTGGAATTTAACTGTCGGTTTGGAGATCCAGAAACCCAGTGTGTGCTGCGTTTGTTAGATGAAGATATTTTACCGATTTTTTATGCATCGGCAATGGGCAATCTCCCTGAGAGAAATCTAAAATTAAAAGAGGGATCATCGGCAGTTGTCGTACTTGCTGCCAAAGGGTATCCCGATTCTCCGCAGAAAGGAATGCTTTTGGAGATTCCATCTAACGAGGGAAATGTGGTGGTCTACCATGCAGGAACCAAACGCCAAGAAAGCCAAGTTTCGGCAAATGGTGGGCGAATTCTTGGAATCACTTCCTTTGGAAGTTCCTTAAAAGATGCAATTAATGATTGTTATGCGTTTTTAACAAAAATCAAAGCACCTGATACGTTTTATAGAAAAGATATAGGACGGCGCGCTCTCTAATGCCATTTAGTATCTCTGGAAATTTTAAAATTTGTGAACGTACCAACCTTCGCAATTTTGAAAAACATCTAGGGATCATTTTGTCCGAGAACCAAACCCAACTCCAACAACATTTGATGATTCGCCGTGCTTTGCAAAACTTGAGTGGATCTGTTAGTGTGCTTTCGGGACTCAGCCGTCAGGAGTTGTTATCTTTTATTTTTATCCTCACTCAATTTGGTGATATCATTCGTTCGGAAACTCCACCAGAATACCTGCAATTGGAATCCATTCCTTATGTGATTGAATGGTCAAAGGGCCATTATATGATTCCGATGGAAATTTTGGAACATTTGGCTCATGAAAGGATATTCAAAGACCAAGGTTATTTGTTTGCACTGATTCCAGCCTTATCCATCAAAGAAAAAAAATCTTGGATTCGTTGGATCGGTGTGGATTTTGAAAAGGGTGGAGACCGAGATTTAAATTTTGAAATTTATTCCCAGTGTCGTGTTTTGCAAAAACCTTTTCTTGGTAAATCGCTTGTCCAAGAATCAGAAATTCGTTTGGAACAAATTTGGCCACGCGGCAAAAACGAATACATCGATTGGTTTTATAAAGGTCTTTCTACTTTTTATTATTCTATGGAAGAGATGAGTAGAAAAGAAAAAGATCCTTTTTTACTCCATGTCATTGAACTCATTAAGTCAGGTAAATTCATACTCAAACGTTTACCTGATACATACGGAAAAGAATCAAGTTACTCTCTTGTAGGAACTGTGGAAGGAAACACTCCACAACTCAGAGAAACCATATTCCAATGGGAAGTGGAACGACTTCGTAAAGATTCTCTATTTTAAACTTCCACTTCGGATTTACGCATTATGGATAGATCACTAAAAGAATTAAAAAAACAAACATCAGAAATGATTGAGACTTTCCAAACCTATTGGACAGCGCAAAATTTTCAGGAAGACTACGACCGTTTATCCTCACTCATTGAAAAAGCAAACGATCCAAAAATATGGGATTCACCTGACCAAGCAAAAACAATCACTCAAAAACGAAACGAGTTACAACTAAAGTTAGATCCTTGGTTGGATTTAAAAAAGGAACTGATTGATTTTCCTGATTTGATTGAACTTACATCCGAAGAAATGGGTGAGGCGGGATTAAAATCTTTAAACGATGATTTTGATCGAATGTTTGAGACGTTTGAAAACTTGCAAATCTTAGATGCACTTGCCGGTAAAGATGATGGCAAAGCAGCTTTTATCAATATCCATCCCGGTGCCGGTGGTACCGAATCTCAAGACTGGGCTGATATGTTACTGCGAATGTACACAAGGTTTTGTGAACAAAAAGGGTATCGTGCGGAACTTGTGGATTACCAACCGGGAGAAACTGCAGGCATCAAGAATGCTACACTCTACATCCAAGGGGATCATCCTTTTGGTTATTTAAAATGTGAATCCGGTGTACACCGTTTGGTTCGTATCTCTCCTTTTGATTCCAATAAAAGAAGACATACTTCCTTTGCTTCAGTTTATGTAACGCCGGAAGTCGATGATGACATCCAAGTGAACATCGAAGAAAAAGACCTTCGTGTGGATGTGTATCGCTCTTCTGGTGCTGGGGGACAACACGTAAACACAACAGACTCTGCTGTGCGAATTACACATATCCCTACAGGAGTTGTCGTTTCTTGTCAGATGGAAAGATCCCAAATCAAAAACCGTGATACTGCGATGAAGATGCTTCGTGCTCGTTTGTATGAAATGGAAAAACAAAAAGCCGAAGAAGAAAACGCTAAAAAAGCCGGTGAAAAACGTGATATCTCTTGGGGATCACAAATTCGAAGTTATGTGTTTCATCCATACAATTTAGTAAAAGACCATAGAACTGATTTTGAAACAGGAAACGTTCATGCCGTGATGGATGGAGACTTGGAAGATTTTATCATTGCTTATTTAAAATACCTGACAAACCAAAAGGCAAACGCGAAAGTATAACCAAATGTCTGTAAAACAGGATATTTCCGGTACTTTAAGGAAAATCCAAAAAGAAATTCAACAACTTCCGAATATTACGGATCGATTGAATTTCATTTTGGACATGACTCTAACTTTGTTTGGAGCTTCTACCGGTAGTATTTCAATTATGGATCAGGAAGAAAAAGTCCTCACCATTGTGGCTGCCAAAGGGATGGATTGGGAAAAGAAAATCGCCGCCAAACTTCCATTTAACTTGGGTGTGACTGGTCGCGCTGCCTCCACCAGAGAAATTATTTACGTTCCTGATGTAACTTTAGATAAAGACTATGTAAAACTCATCGAAACCGTTCGTTCTGAACTTGCTATTCCTCTTGTTACAAGAGATTCCACCATTGGAGTTTTGAACTTAGAATCGGATAAGGTAAATTTTTTCTCACCTGACATTATCAACCAGGCCACATTATTTGCATCTCAGTTAACAATTGTTATTTTAGAAGAACGAATTGCTAAAGAAGCTTTTGAAAAATCCAAACGAGAAGAAGATCCAGTTGAAGAAATTCTTGGTTATGATCCTAGTATTTTATTTTTAAAACATAGAATTCGGCAAGTGGGCCCTTCTGATACATCGGTGATGATCATTGGCGAGGAAGGTGCTGGAAAAAATTTAATCGCTAAGGCCTTACATTATATCTCCCAAAGAAAGAACGGCCCATTTTTTACTGTTGATTGTTCTGGTCTTAGTTATGAATTATTAGAAGCAGAACTTTTCGGTGCTCAAAGTGGAAAAATATTCAATCCAGGAAAGTTGGAACAAGCCAACGGTGGATCATTATACATTGAATCTATTGGCGATTTACCATCAAATTTACAAACAAGATTATTTCATACCTTAAGGGATAAAACAATGCCAAATCCTTCTGCCAAAAAGAAGGACGAAGTTTTAAATATCAGAATTTTTACAGGTAGCAAAAGAGATTTATTAGAAGATATTCAGAAAGAAACTTTTTCGATGGATTTGTATTATCGCCTAGCAGAAGTTCCGTTACGTGTCTCACCGTTACGCGAACGAAGAGGGGATGTCCCACTTCTCGCACATCACTTTTTATATCAATACAACAAACAATATGGAAGAAACAAAACGTTTTCGACAGATGCTTTAAGAGCTCTCACGGGTATGCCCTGGAGTGGAAATGTAAGACAATTACAAAGTGTCATTCAATATGCTGTGCTTGTCCCGCCAGAAACGGTACTAGAACCTCATTCCTTTTCGCAAGATGGGAAACGTGACACTGAGGTTCCAACAAAGGTTCAGAGTTTTGGTGTTGGTACAGAGATTCTTTCTCCTTCGGAAAATTTATCTCTCAATATCGCCATTGAACGATTGGAGGCAATTTGGATTAAAGAGGCCTTCCAACGAGTTTCCACTCAAGAAGAGGCAGCCAAACTTCTAGGAATTAGCCGAGGTTCTTTGCAATATAAGATCAAAAATAACCAATTTCTGGACGGATTCAACACCTAAAGTCAGAAAAGAATGGATAGATTGGCCTCATCTGTCGATATGATTACTAAGGAGCTTTCACGTGGCAGATAGTTATTACCGTACCATCAGTGGTAAACAATATGATAATGAATTGTTAGAAATTGCTGAAAAAGCCACCAAACGTAGCAAAGCTCCCATTGGTAAAAACGTCGCCAAGACCTTATTTGATGCCATTAAAGATGGCGGTGATTATACAGATGTAGAAAAACGGACTGTAAAATACATTCGAGACAATTTTAAGTTTAGCCCTGAAGCTGATGAATACCTTCGTTCGGAAATTCGTAAGTGGGCAGCAAAAATTTCTGTTCCTGCTGCAAAGAAAAAATCTTCAACTAAGGCTTCTGCAAAAAAAGAAACTACTACAAAACGAAGTTCTGCTCGTTCTTCTAAGTCTTCGGTGGAAGGATTCACACCTTATACCGACAGTTATGAGTTTGGTGAAACATCTCATGACGAAATAGCTCCTACACCTGAATACAATGAACTAGTTGCTCTAAATAAATTTCAAATCACACCAAAACAAAATCGACTTGGAAGAATTATTTTACTCAGTTTGATATTCGTATTTTTTATAGTTCTCATCATTTTTGGAATCCGTAGTTGCAATCGAAGTTCGAAATCCTCAGAAAACATAAACCAAGAAACAAATGTTTCTTCGGAATCAACAGGATCACGATCTTTGGAACGAGTGGAATTATCGCAAGGTAAGGTATCTAGCCGGTTTGAATCCAGAGCTTCGGCCATCCGTTATATCAATGATTTACAAATTCGTTTTATCAAACAAAGTATGCAAACAGAAGATAGTGCGAATGATAAAATTGCAACTCTAGCAGAAGCATTAAAAGCATATCCAGGTGTTCGGATTCGAGTGAAAGGCCATACTTGTTTTATTGGTGAAATGGATGAAAATAAAATTTTATCTGATGAACGTGCGAAATTTATCTTTGATGAACTAGTAAAAAATGGTGTCAGCGCGACACAACTCGACTATCGTGGGTTTGGTGAAACAGCAGAAATAGAATCTAATTCTACAGAAGCTGGTCGAATCAAAAATAGACGGGTGGATTTTACAGTTTTATCTGTTAAAGAATAGTTACATTCTTTACAACAGTCGATAGAGAGACTTAGTGAGCATCCGTTTGGTGGACTGAACGGAGGCGTACAATCCTTCATACAATAACAAAGATTTTTTTGCCACAGCTAACCTGGGATTTTCTTTTTCTTCCAAAGTTAAGTTGTCATCATAACCTTCTGTGATGGTTAAAATCACTCTTTGGATTCCTAAACTTAAAATTTCGTTCAAACCTTTTTTCCCAGATACTTGTTCGTCGATTGCATCCATTTGTTTGATGTCTTCCGAAAAGGTTTTGGGATTGATTTGGTTTCTTTTGATTTGGTTGTATATCCGTTCTGATACTGTAAGTCCTCGTTTGACAGTGGACACAAAGTCTAATAAACTTTCAGTTGTGGATTTAATTTCTGAAACCAATTGTTTTCGATCGAAAAAAGAATTTTCTGTTTTTAATTGAGATTGGATTTGGTTTCGAACAGATTGTACTAAATTGGTTTGGATTTTAATTTCGTTTTCATTACTCGCAAACTCTTTTTCAAAAAGGGAATGAGAAATTCCCTCTAGTTTGGCACCAAACTTAGTGAGGTTTGTCCAAGGATTTTCTTTCGCATGGTCTTCGAACCATTTTTTAAAGATTAACATCTTTTCATTAGTGATATAAGTTTCACCCAAGTTTCCAGTGACTTTTTTTTGAGGTAAGGCGAACAGTTGTTTGTAATTGTGTTTTTCGCGGCGAAACTTTCTGGATTCTAAATAGTTCAATCGTTCTTCGAGGACTGCTCCCTTGGAATGGGCAAGACCTTTGGTAAAACTCAAATCTTGGCCTACTAAATATATGGACTTTGCCCCCATTAGAGTGGCTAGGCTTGCCGCATTGGTAGATACGGAACCTCCAAAAGGAACGGATCCAATTTCACTAATACCAGTTCTTTCTAGTAGACCAATCAAAGGAAAAGGGGAAGAGGTCACAAAACCCTTGTTTGGCCCTTTGTCTAATCGTAAACTCAAATAGGTAGACGTAGGATCAAAAATGAGAATCCCATTCCCGGTATAATCTTCTAGGTATTGGCTGTTTAGAGCTTGCGGGTCGACAGAAAAAATCAAATCAGGATCAACACCAAAAGAGGTGAGGATGGGAAGGGCTGTATCCACGGCGAGAAGAAGAAATTGGTTTCTATACTTTCTGAGTTCCGGTATGGATTCGGAAAGACTCGGGCCTGCACCACAAACCACAATAGAGATTCCTTCTGCGATTCCAAATAGAACCGACACGGGCCGAAACTTAGATAGTTCAGGAAGGTTATAACAAATATTTTTGGCCCAGATTTTTTCAAACCGAGTGAGGGTGGCAAGGTTCACATCTTTTTTATGGAACATCTGTTCGGCGGTATAACGAAGTTTTATATAATCCGATTCTCTCCATTGCCAAGCCCCCCGATGAGGAACAAAACTAATAGGATGTGTACCCTTCCCTTTGACTGCATCGGAAAGTTGTTCTTCCATTCCCTCGCCAGTGATAATTACAAGTTTTCCTTCTAACAATGGTTTGGAAAAATCAAAAATTTGAAATGCCTCACTGATAAAAAAAGTATGTGGTTCCATCCAAATGATGGTTACTTTTTCTCTTTCTATAAGGTATGGAATGATATATCCAAGACCTGCACCAAACAATAAATAAATGCGTTCACTCCCGTCATGAGGAAGTTCGGTCGCAAATCGTTCGGCTTCTTTTTTAGGATCAAACCGGCTATGGATCCAAACTCCATCTAGTTCTAAAGTAGGATCTCCGACTTTTGATTTTGTCAGTTGGTAACTGGGATTGATTTCCGAATCGAATGTATTTGCCTTTGGGGATTGGTTTCCTGAATTTTGAATGAGTTCCGCTAACTGAGATGGTAAAGCAGCCAGATTTTTTTCCAGATACGAATGGTTCACTTATGGTTCCAAAACAATTTTGATCGCGGTATTGGGTGAAAGCGGAGATCCTGCTTTCGGTTCTTGTGATTTGACAAATCCAGATCCTTCCAATTTATATTCTTGTTGTAGCTGTTTTACAATTTGAATGGTTTCGGATGCTGTAAATCCAGTTAAGTCTGGCATGACTCTCGGATCTAGTTTGTAGATTTTGTTTCTTTCACCTTTTAAGCGGTAAACAAGGGCCTTCTCACTTTTTTCAACAATCGGGATGATGCTTTCCACCACCTCACGAAAGACAGGTGCTGCAATCCCACCTCCAGTATGAGCTTCTCCACCAGGTTCATCAAAAACAATGAGACCCACATACTTAGGTTTGTCGGCAGGGAAAAATCCAAGAAAACTCGCAGTAAAAAGACCAGCTTGGTAACCGGCACCTGCTTTTGCTTTTTGTGAAGTCCCCGTTTTTCCCGCGATAAAGTAGTTCTCTAAATAGGCTTTTTTCCCTGTTCCTTGAGAGACTGCTTTACCCATCGCGTTTAAGGTTTTTTTGGCAGCCCCTTCTTTGATTCCTAGTAATTCGTTTTTGATTGAAAACTCATGCACCAGTTCGCCATACGAATTGGTGACCTGAGAAACTACGGATGGTTCAAACAAAATTCCCCCGTTCACAACAGCAGCAGCTGCGGAAATGAGTTGGATGGGTGTGACAGAAAGTCCTTGGCCTATAGATAAAAAGTAGGGTGTACTTTTATTCCATTTATTTAAAGGAGGTAAATATCCTTTGGCTTCATGAATGGAAAAATTGGTTCGTTTTCCGAACTTAAATTTTTCCATATAATTATAGTAAGTTGCTTCATCAATTTTTTGTGCAGCTTTGATGATACCTACGTTACACGAGTATTGTAAAATTTCATCCAAATTGACATGACCATGATTGTCAGTACAACGAATTGTGGTTCTTCCAATTTCAATATAACCTGGACAATGGAACCTTTCCCCTGGTAGGATTTTTCCTTCGTTGAGTAACATAAGTGCAATGAAGATTTTCATCGTAGAACCTGGTTCATACACGTGGCGGATGGACCAATTGGTATGAGATTCCAATGGAAAATCTTGGAAATGGTTGGGATCAAAACTAGGAAAAGATGCCATCGCTAAAATTTTTCCCGTTTCTGTATCCATAATCATTCCAATCCCACGTTTGGATGCGGTTTGGATAAAAGCTTTTTGTAATGATTTTTCTAATCGGTATTGAATGATACTATCGATTGTTAGATGGACATTATTTCCTTTGCTAGATTCGGCATCGGGAGTGGATAACAATTCCAAATTGAATAACATCTCAAGGCCAGAGAGTGCTTTGTCATCATCATAACCAGTAAAACCAAGTAAACTCGCGGCCAAACTACCTTGTGGATATATTCGTTTGTATTCTTTTTCCACACGAACACCCGGAAGAGACAAAGCTTTTATTTTTTCCGCTTTGGTAAGTTCGATTTCTCTTTTTAATAAAAAGTAATTTTGTTTTTCTCTTATCGTTTCAATGAGTTTGTTGGGTGTGACCCCAAGTATGGGGCCTAACTCCTGTGCGGTGAGTTCGGGATCATAAATGTTTGTCGGATCAATCCCCACTGTTGCCGACTCACGAGAGATGGCAAGTTCAATGCCACGTCTATCAAAGATGGTTCCCCGTTGGACATATTTACTCGATTTCAGATTGATGATATTATCATTAAAATAGGTAAGATAAATTACTCGAAAGAGTAAAATTACGAATAAAGAGAGTATAAAAAGAATGATATACTTAAAACGTTGTTTGTATTCGGTCATCGTCAGAAATAAAAGATTACTTTGCCTTTGATTTTTTCAACAGGCACAAGTCCAAACGAACGTGAGTCCGTTGAATACTGTCTGTTGTCACCCAGAAGAAGATAATAACCAGGGGGAATTCTCCCTTGTCTGTCCATCGCAAGAAATGGCGAGTTGTGGCGATTGATAAAAATGGATGTACTCGGTTCGCTTGTATAAGTTCCTTTGGGAAGATAGTTTTCTAATAACTCAGTGGAGTCGATTAACACTCGTCCGGCTTCGATGGAATAAAATTCTCCTGGCAAACCTATCACTCGTTTGACGACAAGTTCATCCTCTTGGCTAACAAATAAAACCAAATCCAATTTATCAATTTTGGGATCTGTATAAAGAAGTTCTGTTCCAAAGAATTTGGCAGAAATGGCAAATCCACCTTTCCAAACAAAAACCACAGATCCGTGTTCCAGGGTGGGATACATGGAATTTCCTTGGATGGAATAAATTTGGAATAAAAAGATACGCACAAATAAGAGGAAACAGAGAAAGAAAAAGATCAAAATGCTACGCCGAGTGTAACGTTTGAATTTGGCCCACAGGCGGGAGACTTTAGTTTCTGTTTCCATATCCATCAAAAAACGATAAAAATCATTCGTGCATTTTTCCCCTTTCTCAAAAATGGAAAAGGAACTTTCCGTAAATCTGAAGCCTAGAGAAGTCTATGTCACTTACAAAATATCAATTCCGAGCACAGTTTCGTTGTACGAACGACTCCTGTGGCAAAACCTATCCCCTCCACCAAGTGATTTATTCCTGCGAATCTTGTGGGGAACTTTTAAATGTCGAACATGATATAGACAGTCTCAAACAAGTTTCGGCAAAAGAATGGAAATCGGAATTTGAAACTAGGTTCCGTTCCAGCCAATTTCCGAATGCTTCTGGAGTTTGGGGGAAAAAGGAATGGGTTCTCCCTGGAATTCAGGATGAAAATATCATCACTTCGGGAGAAGGAACCTCTCATTTATATGATGCTTCACGATTTGCCAAGGACTTGGGCCTCGGAAGTCTTCATGTCAAACAGTGTGGGGTTTCTCATACTGGCTCTTTTAAAGATTTAGGAATGACGGTTCTTGTAAGCCAAGTCAACCAAATGATCGCGGACGGTGTGCCCATCCAAGCGGTAGCTTGTGCTTCCACTGGTGATACTTCTGCAGCTCTTGCATCCTATGCAGCGAAAGCAGGAATTCCTTCCATTATTCTTTTACCAGCAAACAAGGTATCAACGGCCCAACTCATCCAACCGGTGTCCAATGGGGCGCTTGTTTTGGCGTTAGAAACAGACTTTGATGGTTGTATGGCAGTGGTGAAAGAACTCACCAAAGAAAAATCAATTTATCTAGCAAACTCAATGAATTCGCTGCGAATCGAAGGTCAAAAAACAATTTCAATTGAGATCACACAACAGTTAGGCTGGAAGGTTCCAGATTGGATTGTCATTCCTGGTGGAAACCTAGGAAATGTTTCTGCTCTCGGAATGGGATTTGAAATGTTGTTGGAACTTGGACTGATTGATAAATTACCAAGAATTATTTTAGCTCAGGCGAAAAACGCAAGCCCACTGTATGAATCGTATAAGAAAGGTTTTGCAGAATTTGCACCTGTGACAGCCGAAAAAACTTTAGCCTCTGCGATCCAAATCGGAGATCCAGTTTCTGTGAAAAAAGCCATTCGTGTTTTAAAGAAATTCAACGGTGTTGTGGAAGTGGCAACGGAAGAAGAGTTGGCCAATGCGGCCGCTCGCGGTGATTTGTACGGACTTTACAACGACCCTCATACCGGTGTGGCTCTTGCTGCACTTTTGAAATCTTTGGATTCCGGTGTGGTGAAAAAAGGTGAATCAGTGGTTGTGATTTCTACTGCCAATGGCCTAAAATTTACCGAGTTCAAATTGGCCTACCATGAAGGGAAAATCCCTAACATTGACGAGAAACTGAGGAACCGAATCCAATCTTGTAAACCGAACCTTAGCGGAGTGATGGAAATCCTAGGCAAACAACTTAAGAAACCATAAATCGCTAGACAAATCCCCTACATGTTGGCAAATTTTTTCAGTTTACCGGTATGTCCCAAGAGATCCAACTAACTTCCCAGTTTTGTACCACGGTAGATCGTGCCGTGGTTCAGGGGAAAAAGATATCCATGATCACTTATGTGATGGGGGATATTGGGGAAGCCAAACTGAAATACATTCTGTATCGAATTTTGGGTTCCCTTGGCCGTGAAGATTTGATGGAACTTTTTTACACTGCCGCCAAGGAACTCATCGTCAATTCCACCAAAGCGGCGATCAAACGAATCATCTTTGAAGAACTCAAACTCAACATTCAAAATTTACAAGATTATGAAGAGGGGATGAAACTCTTTAAAACCAGTCTCAATGAAAGGAAATTTCCTAATTATAAAAAGAAAATGCGGGAAATGGGACTGTTTGTTAAGATCACGTGCATCTATCAAAAAGACAAAATCCATCTAGAAATCAGAAATAATTTTCCATTATTGCCCATCGAGGCCGAACGAGTAAAAGAAAAGTTTATTAATGCGAAAAAGTATGATAATCTATTCGAGTTCTTTATGGAACACGGAGATAATACGGAAGGAGCGGGAATGGGAATCACAATGGTAGAAATATTATTGTCCCAATCTGGTTTTGATCGTCGATTGCTCTCTATATATTCATCAGAAAGAAAAAAGGAAACAATAGCGCGAGTGGAAGTCAATTTAAGTGAGATACCAAAATCGAATGAGACCCACGAACAGTTGTTTGTAGAATAATGTCCGAATTAAGCTCAAAAGCAGACCAACTCAAAAGACAAGCAGACCTAATTGGTCTAACAAGAGAAGCCGTGTTTACGGACGAACAAGCCAAGGAAGTTTTACAAGGTAAAATTACCGATGGTTATCTAGTAAAAATTAAAATCGATCTGGACAGTTTGAACGGAATGGTTCTCATTCTTGTGTCCTCTATTCGTAAACATGTAATGGAACTTTATGCCGTAGTAGGGACTTCACCAACCTTTCGACGAATTCGTACCTTCGCAGATCATGTTCAAATTTCAACTGACTTAGGTGATATTGGAAAAACCGGCGGATATGATCCTGCTATATCTGAAAATATTGGGCGTGCTGTCCACAGAGCGTTCACCAAAGAGAAGTTAGAGGAACTACTTCCCCTTTGGCAAAAAAAAGACCCTTCCCATATCTCTGAACTTTTGGAAATGCCAATCCTCGCTGCAACCAAAGGAAGAAATATAAAACTCCAAGCAGAAGTGGATAAACTTTCTACAGCAAAGTTTCGTTATGAAAATCCTATGAAAGGTGTAATCCTTCCGATTCCTAAACCAGATGATGAAACTCCAACCGCGAAAGATGCTTCTGTCCCGGGAGTTTCCACCGAACCAACCAGAGGTGAACTTTCTCCACTGGATCGTCAAATTGCTCAATACCGAACTGCCTTCCCTAAAGAACTAAATATGAAAACGGTCATTTCACCTATCAATGGTGTGGAGTTTGATAATTTAATGGAAGGGATGGAGATTTTATTTCGGGTACCAACGGAAACCCCGGAAGGTTTAACCAATGCAGAAATTCTCGGACTCATTGATGAGGAAGGAAAAATAAAAAAAGATCCAGTGGTCGGAAAGTTTCTCGGAATTGCGGGAAATAAAACAGAATACCATATCTTTGCCGAAGGCCCAAATCAATACTTATTACATTCAGTAGAAGAACATCCTGTAAAGGTTGCCATTCCTAAACCAACAGGTATGACAAACTCAACAAACAAAGGTGCAGCGAGCCAAGGTGCTAAGAAAAAAACGGGGAATGCTCAGGCCCAAGAATCAAAATCATCAGGCAGCAACTTGTTTATGTTAATGGGTGCCTTTGTGACGCTTGTACTTTTTGGGGTTTTGATTTTTGTGATGGTGATCTTATAATAGATCACCCGGCCACTACAATATTGACGAGTTTTCCCTTCACATAGATTTCTTTTTTGATCTCTTTGCCTTCCCAAAATGGTTTTGCTTTTTCTACGGCTTTGGCAAGATTCAAAACTTCTTTTTCTTCTATGTCACGAGGGGCAAGGAACTCTCCTCGCATCTTTCCATTCACTTGCACCACAATGGTTATATTGGCATCTACTAAATACTTCTCTTCCCATTTCGGATAAGGATGGTAAGCTAGCGATTCTTTATAACCAAGTTTGGCCCAAAGTTCCTCTGCTAAATGGGGAGCAAAAGGAGAAAGTGCGAGAACAAAAGGTTCCAATACTTTTTTAGGTTTTCTTGGATTACTTGTGAACTCATTGATGAAGATCATCATTTGCGATACGGCTGTGTTGAATGAGAAGTGATCGATATCGTCTTTTACTTTTTTAATCGTACGATGAAGGGTTTTAAGTTCTGCTTCATTTGGTTCGATATCTTCTACAAAGAAAGATTCGTTTTCACCAGAATGAAAGAGTCTCCAAACTCGATTTAAAAATCGAAAGACTCCATCCACTCCGTTTTTACTCCAAGGTTTGGACATTTCAAACGGACCCATAAACATTTCAAAAAGTCGGAGTGTGTCAGCTCCAAATTCGGAAACCACATCATCTGGATTGACAACGTTTCCACGGGACTTTGACATTTTTCCTTTGTCTTCTCCAAGAATGAGACCTTGGTGGACTAATTTTTGGAAAGGTTCTGGGGAAGAAACATGGCCTAAATCAAAAAGAATTTTGTGCCAAAATCTAGAGTATAACAAGTGCAATACGGCGTGTTCTGCCCCACCCACATAAACTTCCACAGGCATCCAAGCCTTTTCAAGTTCAGGATCAATGAGTTTCTCGTTGTTTCTTGGATCGATATAACGGAGATAATAATAACAAGAACCTGCCCACTGCGGCATGGTATTGGTTTCTCTTTTTCCCACTTCACCTGTTTCAGGATCTGTATAAACAAGCCAATCTTTTGCTAAGGCAAGAGGAGATTCACCAGTACCCGAAGGTTTGAATTCTTCTAAGTCAGGTAATACTAAAGGAAGTTCTGATTCAGAGAGGGCTTTCGGAGTTCCATCAGCAAAGTGAACGAGTGGAATGGGTTCTCCCCAATACCTTTGTCTAGCAAAAAGCCAATCTCTGAGTTTGAATTGGATTTTTTTGCGACCAATTCCTTTTCCTTCGGCCCAAGTGGACATTGTTTGGAAGGCGTCTTTATAAGATTTACCATCTAACTTAACTTCTGCGGAAGAAGAGTTGATACAAACAGAGTCTTTCGAATCAAAAGCAAGGTTTGGTTCCATTTTTCCATCGATCACTTGTTTGATCGGAAGTTGGAACTTCACGGCAAAGTCATAGTCTCTTTGGTCATGAGCAGGAACGGCCATAATGGCACCAGTTCCGTAGGAGATTAAAACATAATCGGAAATATAAATCGGAACTTGTATAGAGGAATCTGTTGGCAAACTGGCATAAGATCCTGTAAAAACCCCGGTTTTATCTTTATTCAGTTCGGTTCGTTCCAAATCACTTTTTAAAGAACAATCTTTTTGGTATTTTTCGACTGCGGATTTTTGTTCTGCAGTGGTGAGTTCTTTTACCAAAGGATGTTCTGGAGCAAGGACAAGGTAAGTAGCACCAAAAATGGTATCAGGTCTTGTTGTATAAACGGTGATGTCTTTGGAAACGCGCGGAACGTGGAAACTCAGTTCCAATCCTTCTGATTTCCCAATCCAATTTCTTTGCATCTCTAAGGTAGAGGTAGGCCATTCACAAAGGGAAAGGTCATTTAATAGTCGTTCGGCGTAGGATGTGATGCGCATCATGTATTGGCGCATGGGTTTTCTTTCTACAGAATACCCTTTGGAGGTCCATTCTTCCACTTCTT
Organism: Leptospira noumeaensis; assembly: GCF_004770765.1. Classification (NCBI taxonomy): domain Bacteria; kingdom Pseudomonadati; phylum Spirochaetota; class Leptospiria; order Leptospirales; family Leptospiraceae; genus Leptospira; species Leptospira noumeaensis. Next base: position 960,608 of record NZ_RQFK01000026.1, read on the forward strand.
CGTTGGCAAGAACGGTTCCGAGTGCTTCGCACCAGTTGACTGGGATATTGGCTTCGTAAACCAATCGGAAATGGGATAAAATATCTTCTTTTTCTTTGCGAGATTTGGACTTCCAATCAGCCGCAGAGAACTGCACACCTTTCGGAAGTTCTTTTCCTTCAAAAAAACTAGATCCTTCTCTTTCGAAGGTTTTGATCAGTTCTACAATGGGGACTGCTTTGTTTTGTTTTCTGTCAAAATAGGAATTGTAGATTTGCAAAAAAATCCACTGGGTCCAACGGTAATAATCAGGATGTGTTGTGGAGATTTCTCTTTCCCAGTCGTAAGAAAGGCCAAGGCTTTTGATTTGGCGACGGAATGTATCAATATTGTTTTTTGTTGTGGTGCGAGGGTGGACACCGGTCGTCATCGCATATCGTTCTGCGGGTAAACCAAATGCGTCCCATCCCATGGGATGGAGGACTTCAAATCCTTCCATTCGTTTGAGTCGTGAAATGATGTCAGTGGCTGTATATCCCTCAGGATGGCCTACGTGAAGGCCAGCGCCACTTGGGTAAGGAAACATGTCTAAACAATAGTATTTAGGTTTGGTTGAATGGGCGTTTGTGCGAAAGGTCTGGTGGTCGTCCCAGTGTTTTTGCCATTTTTGTTCAATATCTTGGAATGGATAATTCATCGACTAACGTAGAGAAAGTGTAGTAATTCTACTTTCTCACGGAGTCGATGATTTTTACAAGCTTTTTGAAACTCTTGGACAAACAAACTTTGCAGAGATTGTATTGAAAGAGGTTAGTGACGGATCCACATTCCGCACAAGGTTTAAGATTGTTAATTTTCACATTCATAAAGTCTGCATTTTTTATCTGTGTATTGCATTCGAGCATTCTATATTTACCTGTATGAGTCCGCTTATCGACAGTGCTGTTCATAACTCCCAAAATTCTCCCCAAAAGGGGAGAGGGGAAACACTACGATGAAGTTACTTTATATGAAACAAGCCCTTTGGGGTCAAAAAAAATTAGGATGTACGCCCAAAAAGATAAGTAAAAATTTGTCAGAATTTTTTCGAATCGGTGCAATATAGTTGGAACGAAAATGAAAATTAAAAAAATTATAACTGTTATGGAAAAAATTAAAAAATCGTTGTTAGGCGGTTTTTTTTCTAATAAATGCCCGTTATTAGTCATGTCTTTTTTGTTAGGTGATAAAATCTTTGGGGGAAAAACCTAGTGTTGGAATTTAAAAATGTGTTTAAGTCATTTCACAATGAATCAGAAACGATTGATGTGTTGAAAAATATTTCATTTCGCATTGAAACGGGTGAATTTGTAGCGATTATAGGCCCGTCTGGCTCAGGTAAGTCAACACTTCTTGGTGTAGCGGCCGGTCTAGATAAACCAGATACTGGGGTTGTGGCACTCGATGGAATTGATATCACAAAGGAAAATGAATCTAATTTAGCTGATTTACGTGCAGATAAGATTGGATTTATCTTTCAAAACTTCCAATTACTCCCTGGTCTCAATGCCATTGAGAATGTCGGGATTCCATTGTATTTAAAATCATCAATGACGGAAGGAGAGATTCTAAAAAAATCAGAAAAAATTTTAGAATCAGTGGCTATGGCTCACAGAGCTACTCACTTCCCAAAACAATTGTCAGGTGGTGAAGAACAAAGGATTGCCATTGCAAGAAGTTTTGTGAACGATCCAAAAATTATTTTTGCAGATGAACCCACTGCCAATTTAGATTTTAAAAATAGCAAAACGGTTTTAGATCTTTTGTTGTATAGAAACAAAGAACAAGGAACCACTCTTGTTGTTGTCACTCATGATCCGGATGTGGCAAAACTGGCAGATCGTGTTTTGGAAATGAAAGATGGGGAAATTATTTCGGATTCTAGGAATAAAAAGAAACCAGGTGCCGGTTCTTCTAAAAAACAAACCATAAAAAAGACCACCAAACAAAAGAATACGAACATTACTTCTAAGCAGGCGCGTCGATGAAAGTTTCTTTATTTCGTTTTTACCTAAAACGTGAGCTTTTTTCTCGTTTTAGGTATTCACTCCTCATTGTAGTCTCCATTACTCTTGGTGTGGGTTCTGTGATTGGAATCCATTCTTACAAAGACAATACGGCAAATGCTATCAAAAGAGAGGCAAAATCGATTATGGGGGCCGATATTGCCCTCCAATCTCCCCAAGAAATCACAAAAACAGCTGAAAAATTGGTAGAAACGAGCCTTCCTAATGGATCTGAAACCAGTGCTTCCATCCAATTTTTATCCATGATTTCCAATGAATCGGGGGAAGAAAACTCCCTTAGTTTTATCAAAGCGGTCGAAACCAATTACCCTTTTTACGGGGAAATGAAGACAGAACCAGAGTCCGCATATCATAATTTAAAACCAAACCAAGTATTACTCGATAAATCACTCGTAGAAAACTTAAAACTAAAAATCGGCGACCGTGTGCGATTGGGTGATAGTTTGCTAGTGTTAGCTGGTGTTGTGGTGAAGGAACCAGGTGCAGTGGGTTCCTTTGTGGGATCGGCTCCCGGTTCCATCATTTTAAGAGATACCGCAAATAGTACGGGGCTCGTGCAACGAGGAAGTCGGATTCGTTATACCATTTATGCGAAATTTCCAGATACTGTAGACAGTTTGGGTTGGAAGGACAAAGAGTTTGAAGCCCTGATCAAAGAAGATTTAACCATCTATCACAATACAGAAGTCAATTCCGGCTCCCAACAATTTATCAAAAACACATTCGATTATATGGCACTCCTGGCTCTTGCAGGTTTTTTCTTAGGTGCCATATCTGTTTATACAGCCGTTCGAACCAGGTTATTGGAAAAACGAAATGAAATTGCAATTCTTATGTGCCTTGGTGCCAAACCAAATGTGATTTTACTTTTGGTTTTTGCAGAAATATTCATTTTATCAATACTAGGAACCACACTTGGTCTTGTCCTTGGTTATGGGATCCAATCGGTATTACCTGATATCAGTGGTCTGATGTCAGTAGAAACTGGTATTGCCTTTGGCCTTTCTTTTTCTTCTCTGCTATGGAGTTTGGTGCTTGGAGTTCTGTTACCACTTCTTATCTCCATTCCCCTTGTTTTAGAAACAAGATCTGTCAAACCACTGGCAGCTTTAAAAGAAGTAGAATCACAAACCAGTGGAAAACTTTCCACATCCAAATGGCAATTTGGATCCTTTCTTTTGATTTATGTTTTGTTTACCAGTCTTGCTGTTCTCGAAACTGAAAGTATCTTTAAAGGAATCCTCTTTACATTGGTTTTGTTAACCTTGCCAGTTCTAGTGTACGGATTGTACATTTTACTTGGACTTCTCATTACAAAAATATCGAAACTAGGATGGTTGTCCAAAGAATGGAGCCTTGTGACAAAAAAAGTCACTCGTAAGTCGGGAGCACTTAGGCTTTCTATCATTGGTCTTGGATCCGCACTGTTCATCCTCACCTTATCACTCATCTTACAGGAAAGTTTACTCGAACTGAGTGGGGCCCGTGAAATTGAACGTAGACCCAATATGTTTCTTCTCGACATCCGAGAAACACAGAAAGATGACCTACTAACGGCCATTAAATCCTTTCCTGTGGATAAACAGTTTTTAGCTCCTGTGATTGGGGCAAGGTTATCCAAAGTCAATGGAGAACCCATTAAAAAAGAAGATACGATCAAAAATGCAATGGATCGGAATTGGCGTGCTACCGCAAGAACCCGGGAATACTTTTTATCTTATCGGGACGAGTTGTATGATACGGAAGAGGTGACCAAAGGTTCCTGGTGGGACAATGCGGGGCGCAATGAAATTTCCGTGGAAAGGGATTTTGCAGGGTATTTGCAGGCGGGAGTGGGTGATGAACTCACCTTCAATGTCCAAGGCCGGGAAGTTTCTGGAAAAATCACCAATTTACGTTCAGTGAACTGGGCGGATATGAAACCAAACTTTGTGGTTTTATTTTCCAAAGGAATTTTGGAGAAAGCCCCACGGTTTTATATCGTATCCTTACTCATTGATTCTGGGGAAAGCAGATACCAACTACAAAAGGTCATCGTAAATCAGTTTCCGAATATCACAGTGATTGATACGGAAAAAACCATCCAAGCCTTTATGGGTATTTTGGAAAAGGTCACACAGATGATGGCCCTGATGACCGCTTTTATTTTAGCCGCTTCTTTTGTTCTCGTTTTTACAACGTTATACGCCAGCCAATCCGAAAGAAAACGGGAGTTTGCCCTTTTACGAGTGATTGGCGCCAATAGTCGTTTTATGGTAAAACATTTCCTCAGGGAAGCATTGCTTGTTTCAGTGATTTCGTTTTTACTCGGACTGATTTATGCCGTTGTATCCAATGAAGTTTTGAATCGGCTGGTTTTGGAGTTAAGAAGTGTTTATCCTTACAGACAACTGAGTTTGGTGTTTTTAGGAATTTGTCTAGTGACTGTGAGTTTGTATGCGTTTGGACTTTTTAGTTTCTTTCGAATGCCAACGAAGACGGTCTTAAAGGAAATCAAATAGAGAGAAGAAATTGTTTCTGAATCAGATCTTTTTTATATATGAGTTCTTTTGTAATACAAAGATGAGAATTTAAATTAAAAAAGGTTTTTCTTTCTGCTTAAAAACAAAAAAGCCCGGGTAACATACCGGGCTTTCTCATTGAAAGAGATGTTTTCGGGATTATTGTGCTACCGAAATAACCTCATCTCGGTTGATTACGTTAACAATATGTTTGTATTCAGGAGAATCCTTTCCATATTTTAACTCAGTGGCACGTAATAAGTGAACGTTCTTTTTGTAACGATACTTGAAGAGCATATCATCTGGACCTTTTGTCTTTTTGATCATGTTTTCTTCGAAGCTATATGCACTTGCAAGATACTTGTGAGCAGGATATTCTTTCTCGTTATCATCGATTTCGATGTAAAGTTCAAGAATTGGGATGGTTTGAGGAAGATTTTGTAAGTCATACTCAGCCATTACCCATGAACGATAAACATCAGAAAGAAGTCTTTTAAACTCAGGTCTTTCTCTTAAATCAGGGTTTTTAATTTCATCAAGGTGATTGATCGCTTTAGAGAAGTAGTTGAGAGCGTCTTGTTTCGCTTTCATTTTTTCACGGTAAACAACTCGTTCTTCTCTAGATTTACGATCAACTTTTTGCCAGTACCATTTTTCATCTAAGCGTTTTTTCTCAGCTTCTTCTTTGCGGTACTGTTCCACCCAATCTCTATTTTTCATAACGGTGTTAACACCGGATTGGTAGTTGGAAAGAGCCAATCGGAATTGGTTGTTTGCGAAAGTTTTAGAAAGTTGGTGTAACTCTTGGAAAGTTTTGTTATACCCTTTATAGTCTGGGTTTTTCCAAAGAGATTCTTGTTCCATAATTTCTTTCTTTCTCTTTTTTTGGTCTTCGGTAAGTTCCGCATCGTCATTCTCAGGAACGAGTTCGCCTTTGAGAAGTTCGTCGACTTGGTCTTTAGCCGCTTGGCTATCTTGAGCGTTCGCAGGCTGAGTTTGTGCGAATAGCACACTAAAGCCGGACACCAGTTGGAGAATAAGGAGATACTTAATAATCTTCATAGTCGTGTGACCCTTTTGTCTCTTTCAATATTTTGAAGGAATAGGTTTATCTATTTCTTCAATGAAAGTATCGGAATGGCAAGAGTCAATAATAACGAATTAAAGAGGAAAAAAACCTAATTGTGAACTTTTTCTTCCGATTCTCTTTGGTTTAAAGGGACATAAGTCCTGATTCGCCTAAAAAATCTCATTCCTTGACAGCTTAGAGAATTCGAGAAGATTGCTCCTTGGAGATGAATTTATCCGAAATTACTGCCATCCGGGACGGAAATCCACAGTGCAAAACCTGTGGCGGGGTTGGAATTACCTTAGCGGAACATGTTCGCGGCTCGCGTTCTGGCGCTCTTGTCCTCTGTCATTGTATTGGAAGTGACTGTAACACTTGTGAGTCGAAGGGGCAAGCCCCTTACATGACCTTTGATAGAAAGTTAGACAAAATGCTCCCTTGTGTTTGTCATAATGCAAGGTTTTCCCTCCGAAACCTTGAAAATTTGGTCGAAAAGGCCAACATTCCTGCCAGGTACCGTTTCCAATTTTTATCCAATATTGACATTGGAGATACAGTCAACGATCCCGATATGACCTTTATTGTAGCTCACGACTGGGCAAACGAACTCGTTCATAATTTTAAAAACGCTGATTTTTCGCCGCAAGGGTTTTATCTTTGGGGTGGGACAGGATCTGGGAAAACCTTACTTGCTTGTGTGATTTTGAACGAACTCATCTTTCGATTTGGTATTACTTGTAAGTATGCAAAAGTCAATAAAGACTTTTTGTCGGCCATTCGTGATACTTATCAATCCGATAGCGAAACCCATGGACAAGAACGTTCCATCGAAAGGGAATTTGCAAACGTAGATGTACTTGTGATTGATGACTTCGGTGTCCAAAAAGAATCCGAATTCAACAATCGAAAGTTATACGATCTGATTGATAGCCGTTATGAACAAGAAAAACTCACTCTTCTCACATCCAATCATTCGCTAGTCGAGTGGAGAGATCGTGGGCAAGGTCGCCTTTATTCCCGGCTCATGGAAATGACCAAAGAAATTGAACTCAAATGTCCCGATTATCGCACTAAGTTTGTAAAGAGGTAAGATTATGAAATATTCCAACATTGCCTTTTTGTCTCTGGGTTCCAACATCGGTGACAGACACCATTTTATGGACCAGGCAATTTGGGAAATTTCTACCTTACCAGAAGTGCAAATTTTACAGCAATCGGAACGGTTGGAAACGGCCCCACTGGAAAATACAAACCAACCATACTTTCTAAACCAAATTTTAAAAGTGATGGTATCTTCTGCTTTCACACTTCCTTGTTTACTCGATTCCCTCCAAGCCATTGAAGACAAACTCGGCCGTAAACGTAGATCTTGGAAAGGTCCTAGAGAAATTGATATCGATATCCTTACTTATGAAGCTGTCGTGATGAAAACAGATTTTTTACACCTGCCTCACCATTCGCTTTATTCAAGACCATTCATCAAACAGCTATTAACTGATATGGGAGAAATTGGAGTGTATGCACTCTTTTTGGAACTAAACCATGAAAAACATTATTCTACAGTATAAAAAAAAATACGATGCAGGTGATCCCATCTCTGTCATCACTTGTTACGATTATACCTTTGCGACACTTTTTAACAGAACAGAAGTGGATTGCCTCCTTGTGGGTGATTCTCTCGGAATGGTGATCCAAGGAAATCATTCCACACTACCTGTTACTTTAGATGAAATCATCTATCATACAAAAGCGGTTTGTAAGGGAGCTCCTGACAAAACCATTGTTGCCGATTTGCCATTTTTATCTTACCAAACATCCATTGAAGACGGGATTCGTTCTGCAGGCCGTGTGCTCAAAGAAACCAATGCCTCTTGTGTGAAACTGGAAGGAGATTCTGACTTTATCATCGAACTGACAAAAAGGATGACGGAATCAGGAATTCCTGTGTTTGCTCATTTGGGTCTCACTCCACAATCGGTTCACACTCTTGGTGGCCACCGTGTCCAAGGAAAAACGGAAGCCGCACGTTCCAAAATGGTTCGTAAATCCAGAGAACTTGCCGAAGCAGGCGCTTTTGCCTTGTTACTCGAGATGGTTCCCGAATCTCTCGGAAAAGAAATCACAGAATCCATTCGCATTCCTACAATTGGGATTGGAGCTGGAAAGTACACTTCGGGCCAGGTGCTTGTGATGCAGGATTTACTGGGCCTCAATGAAGACTTTCATCCTAAGTTTTTGAAGAAGTTTGGAAATCTTAGCGGGGCGGTAAAGGATGCAGTGAATTTGTACCACCGCGAAGTTACGAAACGTGAGTATCCGTCGGATGCCCACGTTTTTTCAGATACTTAAAATTTATTTTCTCTTTCTAGCAGCTTCTGCCAATCGTTCAAACATAGGAACAGTTGTTTCCCAAGAGACACAAGCATCTGTGATGGACTGGCCATAAGTCAGAGGTTTCGCATCAATGGACTGGTTTCCTTCTTTCAAATGACTTTCCACCATCACACCTAGGATGTAGTTACTACCTTTGGCAAATTGTTCTGCTACAGCCTCAATCACTGCTGGTTGTTTGCGAAAGTCCTTTTGGCTATTTCCATGAGAACAATCGATCATTACTTTGGGAGGAAGGCCTGCTTTTTCAATTTGGGCACCGAGTTCATTGACAGACGCCTCATCGAAGTTAGGCCCTTTGTTTCCCCCACGTAAAATTACATGAGTGTCTTTGTTTCCTGCGGTTCGAAAAATGGCACTACTACCTTGGTTAGTCACAGAAAGAAAATGATGGCTAGAACTTGCCGAACGAATGGCATCCACAGCGATCTGAACATTCCCATCCGTTCCATTTTTAAAACCAATGGGTGCTGAAAGACCAGATGCGAGTTCCCTGTGTACTTGGCTTTCTGTGGTTCTAGCACCAATGGCACCCCATGCCACTAAGTCAGCAATGTACTGAGGAGAAATCACATCTAAAAATTCGGTTCCGCAAGGGATTCCCATGTTATTGAGATCTAACAGAAGTTTGCGGGCAAGTTGTAAACCTTTGTTGATATGAAACGATCCGTCTAAATCGGGATCGTTGATAAGTCCCTTCCAACCCACAGTGGTTCTTGGTTTTTCAAAATAAACACGCATCACAATCAGAAGTTCGTTTTTATACTCTTCAATTTTTGGTTTGAGTTTGGATGCATATTCCATCACGGCATCAATGTCATGGACAGAACAAGGGCCTACGACAACTAACATACGTTTGTTGTCTTTTCCGTGGATGATATCAGAAATTTCACTTCTGGTGCGGACTACCACTTCGCAGGCTTGGTCTGTCAATGGAAGTTCTTCTATAATGACAGATGGAGGGATGAGATTGTGTTGTTCTAAAATTCTTAAATTGGCTGTAGGTTTCATAATTAATACTTTTGCATGGAAGGATCGACTAAATCGGAATAGGCTAGAGTTCCTCCGGCTACGTTTTTATAAGACTTAAATCCTGCTTGGGCTAAAATTCCACAAGCCATACCAGACCTTCCACCAGAACGGCAATACACTAAAATTTCTTTATCAATTTGGTTTTTGATTTCTTCGATTCGGGCTGCAAGTTCGCTTACGGGAATGAGTTTGTCAGTACCTGGAACTAGAGCAATTTGTTGTTCATTTGGGTTTCTTACATCCAATACAAAAAAATCATCCTTTCCTTCTGCACGTGCATCCAGACGTTTTTTAAAACTAACTACATCGATTTCCGGTACCATTATGTGACTCCGCCCATTTCCTCTAGTTCTATTGTAATATCCTCCCAACGTTTCGTAAGGAGGGATATCTCTCTTTTAATATCGTTATAAGTGTCCATTTCCAACTGAAAACTTCTGTTTTTAAAGAACTCTGGATCCTGTAAAAGTTCCTCTTTGTCCTTTTTATTTTTTTCCAGTCTTTCTATTTGGACTTCCAAATCGGAAATTTCTTTCTCTAATTTTTTTCGTTTGTTTTTGCTTGCTTGTGGATTGGCTTTTTTTTCTTCAAATTTAGATTTGCCGGTGGTATTTTGGGCCGGAGATTCCGTTTCGTCTTCTTTGTGGAACTTGAGGTAGTCGTCAAAACTGCAATTTAGGTTTTGTAAGACACCGCCGGAAAGTTGGAAGGTGCGGTTACAAAGGCCTTTCATAAAATCCGGATCGTGGCTGATGATGAGAAGGCTTCCTGGAAAATCAATGAGAGCCCGTTTGACCGCTTCTCGAATCACGATGTCCAAGTGGTTTGTGGGTTCATCCAAAAATAAACAATTGGAAGGGTGGTTGACAAGGAGTGCCAATCGGAGGCGACTTTGTTCCCCTCCCGATAAATGTTTTACGGATTTAAAAACCCCATCCCCTGGAAAGGCAAAATGTCCAAGTAAGGTTCTTGCTCTTTCGGCGCTCAGTTCTGGATATTTTTTGATTACGGTTTCGACAAGGTTCAGGCTTTCATCCAGATCTTCCCCGTGAGTTTGGGAAAAGTATCCTAGTTTGGTTTTTGGGCCATAATAGAGAGAACCAGAATCCAACTTATGCCTTTCTAAAAGACAACGCATTAGGGTTGATTTCCCTGCTCCATTCGGGCCAACGAGCGCCACTTTGTCGCCAGCAGAAATTTCGATTTCTGCATTTTCAAAAATCGTTTTTTTCACACCTGTATTTTTATCGGGATAAGAAAAGGAGGCATTTTCTAAACGAAGGATGATATTACTAGAGGGAACAAATTGGAATTGGTAATCAGGTTTTTGGTTCCAGAAAGATTCTTCCGGATTTTCCAGTTTGTCTCTTTTTTCTAATCGTTTGATGACTGATTGGACTTGCCTTGCTTTTGTTGCTTGGGCACGAAATCGTTCCACCCATTCCATTCGGCTTTTTAGATAAGTTTCTTCTTTTTCGAATTGGGCTCTTAGTTGTTCTTGGATTTCATTTTTGGCTTCAAAAAATTCTTCCAAACTTCCTTGGAATTCAAAAGTTCCATGAGGATTGATTTCAATGATGGTATCAACCGTTTGGTTTAGAAATTCTGGATCGTGAGTCACAAGAACAAAGGCTTGGTTTTGAGATACTAAAAAGTCAGCTAACCACGATTTGGTTTTATCATCCAAATGGTTTGTTGGTTCATCGAGTAATAATAAATTATGTGGGTTGAGAAGGGCAATGGCAAGACCAATACGGTGATGATATCCAGGAGAAAATTCTTTGGTTTTACGAAGGAAGTCGGCCGTGGAAAATCCAAGACCAGAAAGAATTTTTTTCGCACGAGCTTCTAGACCGTGTAAGTCGTGTAAGTGGGCAAATTCTTCTAAATCACTTTGTTCGTGGAGTAAATCTTCAAATGCCGGATCTTCATGATCTATGGTTTCGAATTTGGATTCGATGAGTTTTCGTTTTCCATCATACTCTGCATAGAGTTTGTTTTCATCGAGAACCGTATCGATCACTGAAGTTTCGGGACTGAATTCTGGAATCTGTTGGAAAAGGGAAAGGACGGTATTTTTGGAACGAATGACTTCCCCGGATTCGGGTTTCATCTTTCCTGCGGCCATTTGGAATAGGGTGGTTTTTCCGGAACCGTTTGGGCCAACAATCGCTACGCGGCAACCAGGTTTGATATGCCAGCTGAATCCCTCAAAGAGGACTTTGGGGCCGAAGTGTTGGTGGATTTGGATGAATTGGATCAAAGCGCTTTGCGAAAACCCGCCGTAAGGCGGGGAATTTAGGAGGGACTAACCTTATTTCTTGGCTAGAAGTTCCGCCTTTCTTTCGCGAAGGTGTTTTACATAAAGGCTAGATTCACCGTTCATGGTTTCCACTGATTTGCTGATGGCTGAGTCAATTTCTGCTACAGTCATTTTCGCGATTTTTTTGTTCTTCTTTTCTTTTTCTTCTGACATGGAAGTTTTCCCCTTTTAGGTACGTCACTGAGATTCTTCCAGGGTTTCCTCACGAATTGAGACTGCAAGAAAAATAAGACAAAAATACAGACAAGTTGCAAACTGACCGGATGAAACGACTCCGACGATTTTTCAGTGAAGTGTACTTGTACGATGTCCATGGTCTGGCTTCGGAACTTTCGTTTACTTTCCTTCTGACTCTCTTCCCACTTCTTGTGGTTTTTGTAACCTTACTTGGGCTTTTGCAAGACCCAAAAACCATCAATTTGGTGACAGACCAAATTGGGAAATTTTTACCCGCACCCATCTTTCAACCCATAGACAAAAGCGTAGAAAATCTAACAAAAGTTAAAAGTTATAATGTAATTGCTTTAAGCATTGCGATTTCGTTTTTTTCGAGTTTGACTATTTTTGGAACCATCTCCAAAGCACTCCGATTTATTTCCCGGGATGAAACAAAAGTTGGATTTATCGCTTCTCAGTGGATCAACTTTCGTTTGCTTGTAATCTCTCTTGTTTTACTCGTTTTATACTTTTATTTAACTTATGGAATGGTTCACGCGGAAAAGATTTTGTTTCAAAAGTTTCGGTTTGGATTTTTTCGAAATAGTCCTTATCTTTCTGTTTCTCTGATTATTTTGCCTTATAGCATTGGGCTTTTTACATTCTATTATGCTTATATTACCAAAGCAAAAACCACTTTAAAAGAAAATTTACCAGGTGCGATCGTTGCGTCACTACTGGTTCTTGGAATGAGTTTTGGATTTCAATTTTATTTAAAAATGAAAAACGTAGGTGTGAATTATTCCTTAGCCTATGACTTGATTTCTAAAATGGTAGTTCTTATGTTGTACACTTATATCAACTCAACATTTTTTATTTGGGGATTTTTATGGAACCAAGTACTTGCTGATGATCGGAATAAAAAATCTCAGTCTAAAAAATAATCAGGTTCTAGAATCCTTGGACAAAAAGAAATTATGATTCCAAAGTAGTGGCGTGCGAGCGAAAAGAAAAGCCACTCTCCACCAGAAGAAAGGATATCATCCGCATCGAGATCGGTGTATCCTTTTTTATGAAACAATTGGTCAAGGCTCCAATTTTCTTCTCCAGGGATGACTTGAACTTTGAGATGTGCATAAAATTTATTTTCTAAACTATGGTAACGAAATACCAAGGCTCTTCCACCTAACGGATTTCTGATGGTGAAAGTGAGCCAAGTAGGAAAATCATTTTCTGGTTCCGAACTCAAGTGGTAGAGTTCCCAACCTATATCTTTTGCATTTCCAAAAAATTCTTGAAAACTAGATGTAAAAGCAGATTGGTATTCGGTTGTGATCCCCATTTATTTTTTGATAGAAATAAAACCCCAGATTTAAGGCAAATTTTATCTCATTTTTTCTAAGAAAGATTTAAAATGTTTTTTGAAAAAGAAAAACAAATTCCGGTTTCCCTAAGAAGTAGTTTCATTAGAATGGGGAGCCTGAGGTTTGCCACATGATCGAAACCATCAATATCAATTGGCCAAGCGGAGCCATCGATCCCATCATTCATTGCCCGGCTTGTGGCAGTTTGGTACTCAGCCCTTTAGAAGAAGAAGGGCCAGGTTGCCACCACATTCAGTTTATCATCGATAGTGAATCTGGCGAATTTAACTACATCACAGAATCCTTTGATGAAATTTTAAAAGAATTTCGTAAACCCGATGTAGAAGAATTTGATGAGTGGGATGCCACAGAAGTTTTTTTAGAAGAAGCAGAATCCAATACATTCTACGTGATGAATTTAATTTTACCTAGTAATGTTTCTATTGAGGATGATCCCGTTTGTTTGCGAATTGGATTCGAATTATTTTTTAGTGAAGACCAAGAAGAATTGTACGAAGAATTAGAAAGAAGACATGATGAGGAAGGTTTACATGACCATAGCCAGAACTAAAGTTTTAAAATTAGGATTATTAATCTCAGTATTTTTTGTTTTATCCAATTGTTTGATCAGTTATAAAGATCATCCGAAAATTCTTCCTCTTCCTGCGGAAGAAAAAACAATTGATGCAAATTTTGTTTATGTTCTTCCCACTTTTCCTCAACTCAACTTAGGGGGAAGGGAAGCCTTAAAGAATTATTTTCAAAACAAAACGCGTTTTAAAAATACGGTGGAAGGAGTGGATGTACCAAAGTCAGGATATTTGGTGAATGTAAAGGTTAACTACCGTTCACCGTCTCCAGAAGCAACAGTATTTCTTGGAATTTCAACTCTAACGGCTACCTTACTTCCTGCTTGGTCAACACAAGACGGATACGATATCCAATACCTTCTCTATAAAGATGGAAAAAAAGTAGCAACTTATGATTACCATATTTTTAGAACCTATGCGCAGTGGCTTTTGTTTGTTCCTATCTCTTGGTACAATTTTGAAACTGCAACGGAAAGAGAAGTATTCGAAAGAACCACTCTCAAGTTTTTTGAGGATGCCAAGGAACATTTCTAAAATCATTGGATCTCAACTTTCAAATATACAATGAATTTATTTGGGGATTTTGGCCTGGGATCATCGTTGTATTTGCAGTTGGGTTTTTTGTTGGATATTTAGCATCGTTTTTAGGACTCGGGGGTGGATTCATTTACACCCCTTTCTTTCATAGTTTTTTCCATCTAACGGCAGTTCAAGCTGTTGCTGTTTCTTTAGCGCAGATGCCGGTATCTTCTCTATCCGGACTTGTTGTTTATTATAAAAACAATAAAATTAGATGGAAACAAGGGTTCCTTTTACTTTGTACGTCAATCCCTACAGCCCAGTACACCGGTTATAAATTTGGTAGGTTTGAGGACACCGAACTCGGCAAACAGCTGTATTATGGAATTCCGTTTTCGGAGTTTATCTATCTAATTGTATTTACTGTTTTTTTAGGAATCCTTGCGATTTATAATTTGGTAACAGCACTAAAAAGAAGGAAAAAATACTACCAATCTTTGGAGGCGCAGTCTCAAAATTCTTATCCAACTCTTATGGCCTCTTCCGAAATCTCTGATTCTAATTCCAATTCTGGTTCAAACGTAGATTTGTCTGCATCGACTCAAAAGAATCATTCAGAATCTTTTTCTTATTCTCGCAAATCGGTAGTGATTGTCCTTTTGACGGGAATCTTTTTTGGTTTGTTTTCTTCTTTTTTTGGAATAGGTGGAGGATTCTTAGCAGTCCCTTTATTTGTGTATTACTTTCGAATGAGTCCTGTTGAGGCTGTTGCCACTTCTTTCCTCGGAATTTTTCTCACTTCCTTTGGAACCAGTATATTGTATTTTTTCCAAGGTAAATTACATTTGGAATTGGCACTCATTGGAAGTTTTGGTGGGATTTTTGGGGCAAGGATAGGATCATTAAAAGCAATCAATGCCAAACCTTACACCATCCTTCTAGTTACGGCCACGTTCCAATTCTTAGTTGTGATTTGGTATGTGATTGGGAAACTTCCAAAATTCTAATTGTATAATTTCAAATTATTTCTAGGTTTCGTCTAAAAAGTAACACGCTTATGAAGCATAAATTTCCGGAAGACCAACTCATCGAAGCACCCTCAGGTAAAATCCCAAAGTTGTATAGTTGTGCAGAGTGTCGTAATGGGGCAGGCCTAGATTTTTCTTTTACGATGGCCTTCCAACCCATCATCGATTGGAACCAAAAAACAATTTATTCCCATGAGGCACTGGTTCGCGGGACGAGTGGCGAGTCCGCGTATTCCATTCTTTCTAAGCTTAATGCCACTAACAGATACCAGTTTGATCAATCGTGTCGCATTAAAGCCATTCAATTGGCAAGTCAGATTGGTATTCCCTCATATTTGAATATTAACTTTTTGCCAAATGCTGTCTACCAACCAGAAACTTGTATTCGAACAACTTTAGAAGCCAGCCAAGAATACCAATTCCCATTGAATCGATTGGTATTTGAATTAACGGAAGGTGAAGAAGTACAAGATCATGATCACATCATTAATATTTTTAAAAAATACCAAGAATATGGATTTTTGACTGCGATTGATGATTTTGGATCTGGTTACTCAGGACTTAATTTACTCGCAAAATTCCAACCTGATTTGATTAAATTAGATATGGAACTCATCCGTAACATCCATACCAATTCGGTGGCACAAAAATTAACCAAGGCCATTGCGGGTGTATGCCAAGAAATTGGAATTAAGGTGATTGCCGAGGGTGTTGAAACAATCGAAGAATTGAAAGTTTTGGTAGATATGGGAATTTCTCTTTACCAAGGTTATTTGTTTTCCAAACCAGCCTTTGAATCCGCTGGTGAAGTGTTCTATCCAACTCTTTAAATTAAAAAACTTTCTAATTCACGTCTAGGGGAATTGTATTCATAGGAACTTCTTCCGAGCCTTGCAATCAATTGGATTTGTTCTTTTGATTTTAATCCCAGTATCGTTTTCAGTTGTTTGGTGAACTCTCTACTTTCTGGATAATCTTCCACAGATTGGTTCATGGTGTGAAAGGCAATTTTACGCACAGCAGAGGCCAAACTCACTCGCATAAAATCTCGTCCCACTTCCATCCAAGTACGTTCCTCATCAGAACCTTCTGTAATGAAAAAAACAAGAGCCTTCGAAGAATAGACTTGGTTTTGAAACATTTGGATTCCAGCATCCTTAGAAGATTTCGAATGCCAGGCTTCTTTCGATAAATCTACGAAAAATGTTTTGGCAAACCAAAGTTTGATTCCGGAAAGTCCATTCCCTTCCAGGGTAAGTCCATCTCGTTTTTGATAGATATCTTCTTTGGAAACTCGAAACCATTTGCGATTTAGTTCATTCGATTCTGTACGATTGGTTTCCATAGCGAATGCTGCATCTAGTATAGGTAAGATGGTTTCTAATTGTTTGGGATCATTCACAAAGAGTAATTTATGTTTGGTTGGCCCCATTAATATTTTTAAATCATTGATTTCTTCGTTCGTAATGAAATTTCCTGAATAGATAGACCTGTCCATTCTACGGTCACTGACTCCAGAAAATAAAAAGTCATGAACACATTTTGATTTTGGGGCAATTTGAAATTTAGCTACTGGCAAAGTAGAAAACGTTTTAGAACTTGGTTTTCCTTTTGGAAAATATGTGATATTGGTATCAAACATAAGTTTATCGGCTGTTAAATGAGCGAGTTCTAAAAAAGTCCCTTGTGTGTGAAAAAATTGCCGGTTGAGGGAATCAATTTCGGGAAGTTGTTTTTCTCCGTCACCAAAAAGTAAAAATTCGGAATCCGATACCTTTTTAATTTTCCAAGGTTGTGAATTATGGGAATTGGGGGCGAGAAGAGCCGTAAGAAGGATTTGCTCCAATGGTTTAGTAAACCCAAGTGATTCTGCAAATCCAATGGGATCTTTTCTGTGGAGGGCGGAGGATTCGGCCCCATAGGCAAATAAATTTTTTTGTAATGTGGAGAGGGAAACTAGGGCACCTGAGGCAAAACTGTTGATTAGAAATCTTTTTCTTGTGAGCTTCATTATTTTCTCATTTATGGTTCTAGACCTTAATTGAATCGGAGTCTAATCTAATATGTCAACCAACTCTGAACCTTTTTCCATTGATATCGTATCTGATGTAGCTTGCCCCTGGTGTTATGTCGGAAAAAAGAAACTGGAGTTGGCCCTCCAAACCGTTGGTGATAAAATCGATCCACAAGTTCGATGGAGACCTTTCCAACTTTCTCCTGAAATTCCAGAAGAAGGAATCGATTACAAAGAGCACCTAACACAAAAATTTGGAAGTTTGGATAGGCTCGATGGAGCTTGGCAACGTCTTACCGAAATTGGAAGATCAGTAGGTATCCCTTTTCAGTTTGAAGCCATTCCAAAAGCAACCAATACACTCATTTTACATGCACTTGTAGCTGGACTTCCTACTTTGGAAGAACAAGCTAAACTCGTGGATTTGTTTTTTGCTGCTAATTTTTCAGAAGGAAAGGATCTTACTGACAAAGAAACCATTTGGAAGGTGGCAGAACCATTGTACAAAGATCGTGGTAAGTTTGATTCCATTTTTGAAAACCCAGAACTCAAAGAAAATATCCGACAAGAAATTTCTTATTACCATCAAAATGGAATCAGCGGTGTTCCATACTTTATCATTGGTGGGAAATATGCTGTGAGTGGCGCGCAAGACCCTTCCGTTTTTGTAGAAGTGATCGAAACGGTTTTAAAAGAACGCGAGTCAGAAAAACAAAGTCAATAAATTAACGTTTCATCTTGACCGAACATTCAAGATTTTTAGATTGATTCTAATCGAATTCTATTTATGAAAAAAGTTATCCATTTCTTCGTCTACAAACCATTAGTTGCCAATTTGGTTTTTATCTTTTTGTTCCTTGCGGGGATGATTTCCGTTTTATCTATGAAACGAGAAGCGTTCCCTCGGGTAAACTTTCGCCAGGTACGTGTTCTCACGGTTTATCCTGGCGCAAGTCCTGTGGACGTAGAGAAAAAAGTTACCATTCCCATTGAAGAGAAATTACGCGAAGTAGAAGGATTGGATTCTGTTCGTTCCATCTCTCGTAACTCTGAATCCGATATCAGCATCAAAATCGATTTAGAACACAATAACCCTGATGGTGTTGTGAACGATATCAGGCGAGCTGTGGATCGTGTGACTAATTTACCAACACAAGTGAAAGACAGGCCCATTGTCACTGAACAGAAAAGTTCCAACTTTCCTGTGTTAGAGGTAGCGATCCATGGTGCCATGAACGAAATGGAACTACAAGAAATGGGTAGGTTCATCGAAGATGAAATGCGCAAAGTTTCTGGTGTGTCACGTGTGGATGCTTTTGGAAAAAGAAAAGAAGAGTGGCGCATTCGCGTTGATCCTGACTTAAAAAAACGTTATACACTTGGTTTTTCTGATATCATCAACGCCATTTCCAAAAGAAATATCAGTGTTCCTGCAGGTTCTTTTTTAAGACCAATCACTCAAGACATTCGAGTGACTGGTGAAATTAATGAAATCAATGATATTAAGAACATTCCTATTCGTTCGAATGAAACCGGAAATACGATTCTTTTATCGCAAGTTGCCAATGTAAAAGATACTTATGAAAGGCCACGTGTGATTGCGGTTGTGAATGGGGAACCGGCCTATGTCTTACAAATCATTAAAAAAGACAGTGCCGACATCATTCGAACTGTACAAGCTGTCCAAGAACGAATTGATGAATTAAAAAAACAAATTCCAGCAAACATCCAATTTACGGAATTAAACAACGAAGGGGCACGAGCCATCAAACGATTGGATGTGGTGATCACCAACTCACTTCAAGGTTTGTTTTTGGTTGTAGTTGTTCTAATCCTCTTTTTTAGTCTTAAAGATTCACTGCTCACAAGTCTTTCTCTACCGCTAACATTGTTTGCAACAACGATTGCATTTCCTATCTTTGATGTATCCTTCAACTTAGTATCAATGCTAGGGATTATCATTTCCCTGGGCATGTTAGTTGATAATAGTATTATTATCTCTGAAAATATCTACAAACATCGATCTAAAAAAGTTGATTCTAAAGAAGCTGCAGTCCTTGGTGCCAGCGAGTTGTTTGTTCCGATTATTGGATCGTATCTCACAACAGTAGCAGCTTTTTTACCGATGGCTTTTATGTCCGGAATTATGGGTAAATTCATTTGGCAAATTCCATTTATGGTGATTGTGGCTTTGACTTTATCTTTGTTTGAATCCTTTTTATTACTTCCTGTTCGGTATGCACAGTTCACATCACATGAAGTCAAAAAACGTTCGAAACAACGTGAAAGGTTTCGTACTGCCTTAGAAAATGGATTTGATTCTTTAAAATCAGGATTCACCAATTTTATTACAAAGGTTGTGAATCGTCCTTTCCTAACCCTGGGTTCCATCTTAATTGTGTTTTTGTCTTCTTGTGGGCTTGTCGGACTCATGAACTTCAATTTGTTTCCGAAAGAAGGAATTGATTATGTAATGGTACGTGCGGAATTTCCTCCAGACTTCTCTGCTCAAGAAACCACCAAACAATTGCAATACTTCCAACCCATTTTGAATAAAATTCCAAAAGAAGAAGTCCAAAGTATTATTTTAAAAATTGGAATCCAACAAACCGATCCAACAGATCCACTCACCCGGATTGGGGAACAGTTGGGAATGGCACAGATCATTCTAGTTCCTGAAACAGAACGAAAACGAACTGCCCAGGAAATTTTTGGTGAATTAGAACCAGATTTAAAAAAACTTCCAGGTGCTGTTTCAGTTATGGTGGATTTGGTTGTGAACGGCCCACCAATTGGGGCTGCGGTGACTGTTGCAATCGAAGGACGCGATTATAAAACTTTGAAACAAATTTCGAATGAGATGCAAGATTTTCTACGGAAACAAGACGGTGTCATCAATATCAACGATGATTACAAACCTGGTAGAGAAGAAATTCAAATTCGTATGAAAGATACTGCCTCTGCCATTACGGGAATTGATACAGAAGTTACTGCTTATTATGTGCGAACCGCCATGGAAGGATTAGAGGCATCTAATCTACGTAAGGGTAAAGATGAAGTCAAAATCGTAATCCAGAATGATGACCAGTTCCGAGATGGAATGGAAGATTTGGATTCCATTCAAATATCCAATAAATTTGGCCTCCTAACACCAATCACCGCGGTTACTACAAAAACTACCGTCCAAGGGATTGAAGCGTTGTATCATAATGATTATGAAAAAGCCATTACTGTCCTTGCTGACGTGGATGAAGCCAAAACAAGTTCTTCTATTGTGAATGCTAAAATCGTGGATGAGTTTGGAAACATTGGTAAAAAGTATCCTGGTTATAAAATCAAATTTCGAGGAGAACAAGAAGAAACTGCCAAGTCTATGGTTTCACTTCTTACCGCCGGTGTTCTGGCATTCTTTGGAATTTTTGCAATCCTTGCGATCATCTTCAATAGTATCAAAAAACCAATTCTGATTTTGTTATCGATTCCTTTAGGATTTGTTGGGGTTGTATTTGGGTTTTTGATTTCAGGAAAGGCTTTAAGTTTTCTTGCTATGATCGGGATCATTGGTCTTGCGGGAGTGATCGTGAACGCCTCCATTGTACTTGTGGATACCATCGAAGAATTCCAGGCGAAGGGAGAAGGTTTGTATAATTCTCTCATTACCGCATCAGCAGAAAGATTCCGACCGATTTTGGTAACAACACTCACCACCATGGCCGGAATGATTCCTACTGCTTATGCGATCGGTGGATCGGATCCCCTTCTAATTCCTATGACACTTTCTTTGGCATGGGGACTTGGATTTGGAACCTTTGGATCACTCATCTTTATCCCTGCAAGTTTCTCTGCTTATTACAAACTAAAAAAACGAACGTAAGTTAGTTGTATTAGTAATGATTCAGAACATCTTCGGCAAACCCGAGGATGTTCTCAAGTTTCAATTTTTTTCCATTGTCTAAAACCACGGTTCCGTTAAAAGTTCCGAACACTTGGTGTTGGACTGTTTTAATGATTAAAAAATTCATATAAGAATTTCTATCGACAATTGGCGTAAAATCTAATTCCAAACGATTGTTATTGGAAGTAAATTTCCATGGAGCCATGTAGTTTTTGGTATCGATGATAAAATCCACTTCCTCTAGTTTATGAATTTTGCCATCATAAAGAATGATATTTTCAGAAGCAGGACTTCGGTCTGTAAATCCATATCCTAAATTGAGACCAAATGGTTTCCCATCCACCCAAGCCGAGACGGAACTCCAATACCATCTGTTTTTATAAGTCCAAACACCACGCCCCCAATCTAGGGCTCCAAAGTCTTTTTTGGAATCAAATTGATAAATGGTATTTCCAACAGACACTTGGCCCGAAGCAGGCATACAATTGATTTTAGTATTATAATAGAATGCTTTTCTGTTTTCTTTCCAAGAGGTTGCGATATTCATCGAATCCATTTTGGGTTCGGTAAGTTCAATTTTTCCCTGGATACCTTTGTGACCATCGGGCGCGTCAAAAGACTTGGATTCAAATTCTAAAATTCGTTTTCCGTTTATGACTTCAAATCGAATTCGTAATTTTTTATCTTCAAACTGAACGAGTCCACTGCTATTAACACGAGGGAATCCAGTAGAACCCAAAGGTAAAACAGAGAGAGTATCAATTTGTTTGAATGTTCCTTGTTTGAAATCTAAAAAACAAATTGCAAATAGTCCCGCATAACCTAAATCAGATGCCGTTATTGTGATTCCAAATTCTTTTGTAGGCGACAAAATAGAGTAATAATCCCATTCCTTGATTTTTAATGCGGAGGCGGCGATACTTTCACGGTTATAAATCCAAAAAGGAGACCTAGCCCAACCTTCTTCTGTAAGGGTTCCATCAGTTTTTAGTAAAGGGATTTGTTTTTTAATCTCAGGCATAAACTGATTCAAAAGGATTCATCACTTTCGGCGAGAAGTTTTTATTAGAATTAATAAGAGCGAATTGACAGAAATCGAAATCATTTGCAGACTCAGTTTCGCTCACGCAGCATAAAGAAGGAAAAACGAACCATGAGTCAATCCATTCCAAAAGAACAAAATTATGATTATGACTTTATTATAGTAGGGTCTGGTTTTGGAGGTTCTGTTTCTGCTTACAGGTTATCACAAAAAGGTTATAAGGTTTTAGTGATTGAATCTGGTAAAAGATGGAAATCAACCGACTTCCCCAAAACCAATTGGAGTCTTCGTAAATACTTATGGATGCCAAAGTTAGGTTTTTACGGAATCCAAAGAATCAACTTACTCAATGATTTTCTACTTGTGAGTGGTGCGGGTGTAGGTGGTGGTTCGTTAGTTTATGCTTGTACGTTATATGTTCCATCTTCTAAAGTATTAAACTCTCCTTTGTATTCTAAAATGGGTGGGGAAAAATCATTATTACCATATTATGATGTTGCAAAGCATATGCTTGGAGTCACAGAGAACCCGCAACTCTGGGAACCGGATCAAATTTTATTAGAAACTGCCAAATCCTTCGGTAAGGAAGATACCTTCCGCAGAACACCTGTTGGAATTTATTTTGGAAACAAAAAAGATCCCAAGGATCCTTTTTTTGGAGGTGATGGTCCCGACCGAGATCCTTGTAACTTTTGTGGTGGTTGTATGGTGGGTTGTCGTCATAACGCGAAAAACACTCTTGACAAAAATTATTTATTCTTAGCAGAAAAGTTAGGTGCTGTAATCCTTCCCGAAACAAAAGTCACTTCTCTTGTCCCACTCAATGAAAAAGGAATTCCTGATCCAGAAGCAAGTGGTGAGTTTGGATATGAATTAGAAACAAACAGTACCACTGGTTGGTTTGGTTATCCAAAAAGAAAATTTCGTTCCAAACAAGTAGTGCTTTCTGCCGGTGTGATGGGAACGGTTGGGCTTCTACTCAAAATGCAATTTGAAAACAAAATGATTCGATTGTCAGAAAAGTTAGGTGATACCGTTCGTACCAATAGTGAAACAGTTTTACCAGTAACAGTTCCCGCAAGCAAAGGTGTGGATTATTCACGTGGGATTGCCATTACTTCCTCTGTCCATCCGGATGAAAATACTCATATTGAACCGGTTCGGTATTCGAAAGGATCTGATTTTTTTGCTCTCCTTGCCAGTGTGATGACCGATGGGGGAGGAAAGTTTCCAAGACCACTTAAATTTTTTTGGACAATGCTTCGCCATCCCATTTATTTTTTAAAAGCCCATAACCCAGTTGGGTTTGCAAAAAACTCCATCATCTTACTTGTGATGCAAACTGTTGATAATAGCGTACGACTTGTTCGTAAAAGACGAATCATTTGGCCTTTCCAAAGAACCATCACATCGGCTCTTTCCACTGGTGAACCCACACCAACTTATATTCCGATTGCCAATGCCTTTACAAGGAAACTCGCAGAGATTGTTGGTGGGATTCCTCGCAGTTCTTTCAATGACACTTTACTCAGTGCCCCTTTGACAGGCCATATCATGGGTGGATGTATTGTGGCTGACACACCGGAAAGGGGTGTGATCGATATGGAAAACAAAGTTTTTGGATACGAGAACCTACGTGTTTGTGACGCGTCCATGCTTACAGTAAACTTAGGTGTGAATCCCAGTTTGACCATTACGGCCCTTTCCGAACGAGCCATGAGTTTTGTTCCAACCAAAGACAAAGCACCAACACAATTTTTGTCCTTTGAAACAAAAAAGGGTTTTGATAAAATCCTTGGATCTGTTCCAAAGAAATCTTCCGTTAAAAAATCGACTCCAGTGAGGACACGCGTATCATAACCTAAATGAGTTTGATTGACATAGCCAAATCAGGTAACATCGAGGAATGGGATGCCGCGATCAGTGCCGGATCCGATCCGAATGAATTAGATTCTTATGGAACGAATGCTCTCTCCTGGATGTTAAAGATGGAGAGTGCGGAGCTCTTTCGTCACGCCATCCAAAAGGGGGCCGATCCCTTATCTCCTTATCGCATTCCAGGCAATGTTATCTTTGATGTAGTGAATCAAAACAAAGATTCTTTCCTTCAAATCTTAGTGGATACAGTTTCTGTTTGGAAAAATTCAAATCACCTTCTCACCAGAGATAAAAACGGGAACACCATCTTTCATTCGGCAGTTCTTGAGTCAGCAGAATCTCTTTGGGATGTATTATTCAATTCCTTATCGGATGAGATTGTTTCTTTGCGAAATGAAGAAGGTCGATCTGTATTTTTAGAAGCAATCATCGAAGACCGAATTGAGATCGTAACTAAACTTTTGTCAAAGTTTCCAGATATCGTCCAACAAATTGATCGTGAAGGAAAAACAGCACTCCATTTGGTTGCTGAGAGAAACTTACATGAGTTATGTTCGTTTCTTTTGGAAGAAGAAAAAGTTTCATTAGAAACAAAAGATAATTTCGGAAATACGGCTTTGTTTTTATCTGCTTCTGCCGACGCAGTCGAATGTATGACAGATTTACTCCATGCCGGTGCCAATCCTTTTGTGTGGGGAGAAAATGAGGAATCAATCACGAGGTTACTTGACCGTGAAAAGTTTGGTCATTCGTTCAAAACTTGGAAGGATTTTGTGATCCAAAAAGCAATCCTCGGCGCGGGGTATGTACGCCGAGAAGAAATGATCGAATTTATTCGAAAAGAAAAACCTTTCAAACCAGAAGAATTAACCAAAGCAAAGTTAGTTGAACTAATCTAGTTCTAGTTTGATTATATTTTATTTTATAGGTTAAATCGGACTACTTTTGTGGAGTGGAATCATCTCCTAAAAATTTTGGTCCATAGTTTCCTTCTCTGTCAGAATAAGATCTCTCCGTTTTGGGACTTTCAAAAGTATAATGTTGTTCGATATTGGTTTTGAAAGGTGCATTCTCCGGAGATTCGCCGTATTGGTGTAATTCTCGAATCCTTAAATCGGATCTCGGATGTTTTCCAAGTCTTCCTTGGAACTGAAAAAACGCGGATACCTTTGGATCTACTTTATGGTGGCCGTCGGGATCTTTGTCTGCCGGTTGGCCCACCCATCCTGGTTCTTCCCAAGAAACGAGCCTTTCAATTCTTGCTTTGATCATTTTCCGTGCATCCACATAACGAGTGGGCTCGGGAAGGTCTTTACAATCACAATCATCGAGTGTAGTTGTTTTGTCTCTGACTCCCGATCCAATCTTAACACTCGTTAAATCTTTTTCAGTTAGATCTTTGGGAATGATAAGAATTGAATTTTCCGGATCGAAACTAGGAAATACATCCCAAGGATCAGAAATATAATTAAAGAGTGCATTTCCTGCATGGAGTTTAACCGTGTAACCACCATAAGCTGATGTTGGATTTCCCCCATCGGAGCCCATATTCCCTGTGGCCACATAAAGGATGGGATGATTTTTTAAAGAGTTAATATTTTTAAAATCCGTATCAAGTAAGATATGGTCATGGCCTGTGAGTAAAATTCGTTTTGGTTTTCCATCTTTTGAGACAAGTAGGGCATAGGATTCTAAATCCCCTTGGTGGATGTTTCCAAATTTGGTTGGCCCTTCATTCCAATCATACCAAATCCAATACGAAATAACCATATCTCCATTTCCAACTTCATACCAGTAGTTTCCATTATCTCTAAATCCAGGTAAGGCTTCCTTCCCAGTTCCCGATACAGTGGTTTTGGCATAACGTACATGATAGTACAAATGGGTTTGTTTTCCTGATTCTCTTAGGTCAGGAAATTCTACATAGTTCCAAGTGGTTTGACCAAGGGATTTGCGACGAATGTCTTTAATAGGAAGTGTGTATTCTTTCGATTGAAAGTAGTCTGCATATTTTTCTATATTTGTTGGTAAGTATTTTTTATCTTTGTGAAAGACAAGGATGGGCGCAAATTTTGATGCTAACTCCTCTTGTTTTCGATTAGGAATTAAGTTCTCTTGGCTCACAAAAGTAAACTCATGAGTTATGTTTGGATTTTTAGAAAACGAATCTGTATTTTGAATCCAAAATGGATTATGACCTGGCGAATATTTTCCGTAAACTTTTTCTATTCCTTCTAAGCGAATGGAAAGATGAGTCCACTGGTTTGGTGTAACCTCTTGAAAACTTATTTGATCCGTAGATGACTGAATTTTTTTTGCGTTCTTATGCGATAGGATGGCAACGGGAGTATAACAGTCTTTACCACTTGTATTTGGACAAAAATAGAATTTTAAGCGATAAGAAATGCTTTCCCCTTTCAACTCTTTGGGAATGGCTTTGAGTTTGAATTGGAAACTTACGGATATTGGTTTTGTAATTTCCGAATCTTTCCTTTCAGAACTAGAACAAGAAATGATTAAAAGAAAGATTACTGCTAACGAGAGATTGGTTGTCATTTTAGTGATGGGTTTCATTTGTTTTTTAGGGCATAAAAAAACCCCTGTAACCAGGGGTTCCTTGCTTTAGAAAGACTTAGATTACTCTGCGTCTTTTTTTGCTTTTTTCTCTTTTTTGGCTTTCTTAGCTTTTTTACCTTTTTTCTCGCCATGTTTATGATTTTTTTTCTCTTTTTTCTCACCGTCTTTATTATTGATTTTTTCTTTTTTAGGTTTAACGGTTTCGGAAGCCTCTTCAGTTTGCATTGTAGGCTCTTCGTCTGCTTCTGTTTGAGCAAAAACACCAAAAGTGCTGAAAGAGAAAATAGAGAGAATCACAAGAATTTTTTTCATTTTTTACCTCGTATGGAATGTGCACCTATTAGATACTATTTCGATGAATAGACAATCGTAAATTTTAGGATTTTTGTGAATTATTTACCAACGCAAAATTTGCTAAAAATTCTACCGAGGATTTCTTCGTTGTCCACATGTCCGTTGACTTCACCAATTTCTTTAAGGGAGGAGTTGATTTCCTGAATGTAAATTTCTGCAGGTGCATTATCTTCCATCAGTCGGATGGCTTCTGATAAACTAGATTCTATTTTTTGAATATGATATCTTTGTCGGTCTTCCAATAGAACCACATCTTCCGAGTTATCTTGGGAAGTAAGTTTGGTTTTCAAAAGTTCTAATAAATGAGGAATCCCGATTTTTGTCTTACAAGAGATCTCTGTTATTTCCAATTCGAATTCATTCTTTAACTCATCTAATTGGTTTCTGTTCCAATCTTTGTTTTGATCATCGATTTTGTTGGCAACAAGGATGGCACCATGAAGCCTTTCTTTATGTTTTGTCAAAAATGAAGTTTTGTCAAAGGGAAGGGATGTATCGATGAGAAGTAATTTTACATTCGCACTGTCCGCTTCGCGTTTACTCCGTTCAATTCCCATTTGTTCTATGTTATCTGATGTATCTCGAATGCCTGCAGTGTCCACGAGTCGAATCGGAATTCCGTCCAAACTCAATTCCTCAGCGATATAATCTCTGGTAGTGCCGGGAATGTCAGAGATAATCGAACGATCTTTTCCAATGAGTAAATTCATAAGACTCGACTTACCTGTATTTGGCTCTCCAAATAGAACAACAGTGGATTGCAAAATCAAAGTTTCTGCACGTTCTGAATCTTTAATTAATTTGGAACAAAGATTCTTTAAAGAAATCATTCGATTTTTTCTTTCTTCCAAACTTTCAAAGGTTAAGTCTTCCGTAGAAAAATCTATTTCTGCTTCGCATTCTGCTTTCAGTGAAATGAGATCACTGCGAATTTTAGAGCTTAACTTTGTAATTTCGCCAAATACATTTTTTTGTGCTAACTCTAATTCATATCGAGAGCGAGCTTCAATGAGTCGACCAATCGCTTCTGCACCGGATAAATTGATTTTTCCATTTAAATAAGCTCTTTTTGTGAACTCACCCTTTTGCGCAGGTCTTGCTCCTTTTTCAAAAAGAATTTGTAAGGCACGTTTGAGAAGGATTGGATTTCCATGTAAGTGGAACTCCGCTAAACCTTCACCTGTATATGAGTTAGGTGCCGGAAAGTAAAAAAATACAATTTGGTCTAATGGTTTTTCTGAATCTATAAAATCACAGAAGATGGCAGTGCGTTTTTGGTTTGAGATGAATTCTTCGGTGAGAGGAGATCCGTTTTTTTGGAGAACGGCAAGGGCAATTGGCAATACGGCAGAGCCCGATACCCGAAGGATGCCAATCGCTCCGGGCCCTGAGGCTGTGGACAATGCCGCAATGGTATCAATCAAGATCTTCTTGGTCTACTCCGTCAGCAAAGTCTTCCACTGGAAGGCCTTTTTTAGTTGGATCTTCCAAATCTTTATATTTATGTTTTTCTTTTGCTGAGATGACTCGAACTCGTTTGAAAGTTCCGTTTCCTTCTGATCTTGTGAACACTCTTTCGTCTTCTTGGATTGCCATGTGAACAATTCTTCTTTCAAAAGGATTCATTGGATCGAGTAGTTTTGATCTACCCGATTTGATGACAGATGCAGCTATTGATTTTGCCAATCGAATGAGAGATAACTCGCGTTTGTCGCGATACGATTCAATATCCAAAACGATTTTTCGGTTATGACGAATTTTTGGATCGACCATTAGGTTGAGAAGGAATTGAAGTGAATCTAATGTGCCGCCTCTTTTTCCAATAATGAGTCCAGATTCTTTACTAGTAAGTTCGACATAGATTTTTCCATCTACATCACCCATTCCAACCACTTCGGCAGGGATCCCCATTTTTTTCAAAATAGTAATGATCACTCCATGAATGATTTTTTCGGATGGGATGTCGTTGTTCGCAACAAACGCACGTACGACGGCTGGTTTTTTTTGTGTGATTCCTAAAAATCCGGATTTTCCGGAATCAACTACTTCGAATCGTAAATCGCCTGGTTGGAGGCGAAGTGTTTCGAGTGAATATTCTTCTGCCTCACTTTTAGTTTTTCCTTCGGCTTCGAAAATGTAATTATTCATCTGTGATCTTCCTTGTTAAACAATGATTTCATTTTTTCTTTTTGTTCTGGTTTCTAAAACCCGGTCTTGCAACCGCTGAAGCGTTGTTTGCTGGTTCTGGTCCATTATTTTTTGGTTTTTTATCTTCCGATTTAACAAACTTGTTCGTATACAATTGTTGTGCGATGGACAGAATGTTTTGCATTGTCCAATACATTGTCACACCAGCAGGCATAGACCAAAAGAAGTATAACATGATTACAGGCATCATGTACATCATCATCTTTTGGTTAGGATCTGAGGAAACAGTTGTCATTCGAGACTGAACAACTTGTGTAGCCACCATAATGAGTGGAAGGATATTGATCGCAAGGGCACCAATAAAAGCTAACTTTGGAGTTGTGTAAACGGTGTCTGGTTCACTTAAATCGGTGATCCATAAAAATGGAGAATTCCAAAGATCCACTGTATCAGAGAAAGCAGTATACAATGCGATAAAGATAGGAATTTGGATGAGCATCGGAAGGCAACCAGCCATTGGATTGGTTCCGTTCTTTTTGTATAACTCTACAGTTTTTTCTTGTTTGAGTTTTGGATCATCCGCATATTTTTCGTTGATGAGTTTGATTTGTGGAGATAACTCCTGCATCTTCTTCATCGATTCCGCTTGTTTTTTGTTCAGCGGATAAAATGCTAATTTGAAAAGTATGGCAAAAATAACAATCGCCCAACCGTAGTTAGGAATGACGAGATAAATCTTTTTTAGAATCCAAACAATTCCATTACGAAGAGGGGTCGTAATCCCTTGGTTGAATGATTTGTCGAGAGAATCACTAAGGCCTGCAAATACAGAGTCTTTGTTGATTTTTGGATCAAGTTTGCTGTCACGGAAAGCGGTTCCATCAAGTTCCCGAACACCAACATAAGCCGCGTAGTCTAAGTTAACTTCTTCACCGGGACCAAGTTTCCAATTATCATAAACAAGAAGAACACCTGTTTCATTTCCTTTACGATTATCGAGAAGAACACCAGCTGGTTTATCATTTAATGGATCGATAACCCCAATGAAATAACGACTTCCTGTCCCTACAAAGTCAACGCGGTCATTCGAACCTTTTTTGATTTCGTAACGAGTGTCTTTTCCATCATTGGAACCAAATAGATTATCAAAAAATCCCTGTGTTGTTGTTCCGTCTACGTGGTCTTTAAAACTTCCATCCAAATAGTAATAACGGAAGTAGTGAGCATTGTCCCGATCGTTAAAATCTTCTTTTTTCTTAAGTACTGGACCAAGGGAACTAAAGGATCTAAAATAAACATCAGATTTTGATGAAGAAATATTGATGGTTTCGTTTGATCTATTTTTAAGTGTTAAATGAAATTTGAAATAATTTTCAGAAGGAAAAAATTGAAATTTCTTTTGGATGGTAAATTTTCCATCTAACGAAGGTGCTTCGAAGATTACAGTTTTTGTTTCAGAGTTGTAACTGGAGCTAAAGTTTACTAAGTTGTAAGCTGAAAAAGGAATGGTGTCTTTGTCTTCAATGATGTTGAAGTCAAAACCTTGACCCCTCGAGAGTTCGACTGCTTTTTCAGTTTGTCCATCAAATTCAATTTGAAACTTAGGATCTTTTGCGATGGCAAATTCGGAACCATCTGGTTCTTTATGATCTTTGATATAATATTCAGTGATCCTTCCACCTAAACTAGAAAAACGAACTAAAAAAGAATCTGTCTTTAACGCAAAGGTTTTTACATCTTCTGGTTTTACCGGATTTAACTTTGTTGTTTCAGTTGTTGGTTTTTTTAATTCTGCTTTCGGATCTGTAGTAGTTCCGTTAGTTTTCTCTTTTTCGGAGGTTTCCTTGTTGGAGACTTCATCTGCGGTTTTTGGTTTCGGTGTTTGTGGTGGAAAGAAGAAGTAGTTTATACCCATCCATACTGCTAAACTTAAAAATAGCGCGAGGAATAAACGACTTTGTCTGTTAGTGGAATCATTTTGCATAAGTTAACTCTTGTTAAAGGATTTCGGTAATGGGTCATGCCCACCCTCATGATAAGGATGGCATTTAGAAATTCGAACTACACTGAGAACAAACGCTTTGTACCATGGATAGGTTTCAAACGCTTGTTTGGCGTATTCAGAACAACTGGGGGTAAACCGGCAAGCCGGAGGCAATAGTGGGGACAGCAGTTTTTTGTAGAGGTAAATAAGAACCAAAAACAGCCGATTCATGGGAATTGTTTTAGAGCCGAAAGGAACAGAACCTCTCGGTCTTCCTTAGATAACTTCGCAAATTCTTTCTGAACCAGTAGGGCACAGTCGTATCCTACTGGTATTAAAGAAATATGGTTCCGAACCAGTTCTCTGAGAATTCGTTTGGAACGGTTTCGTGCAACGGCTGTTTTGTGAGTTTTATCGGGACAAAATAAAAAACTGGCAAACGGAAGGCCGTTTTTTCGGACAAGCCATCGCATCGGTGGCCTGCCCATTTTACGATTCTGACGAAAGAGTTCCTGGATCCTGGTTTGGTCGCGAAGGGTCTCCGCAGGAAGCTCCTAAATTAGAACTTTCTCCCGATTTTTTCGTCGGAAACAGTCAATTTAGCACGCCCTTTTCTTCTTCTGTTGGCTATCACATTTCTTCCGCCTGGGGTAGCCATTCTGGCTCGGAATCCGTGAGTTCTCACGCGTTTAATTTTACTCGGTTGGAATGTACGTTTCATGAAACACCTAATTAATCTATATATGATCGCAAAAATATGAGGTCTTTTGAAAGGTTTTTGGTACCCCCATGGAAGTCAAGGGGAATTGGTAAAAATGATTGGACAGCGACTTTCTTATGAGACATAAGGCAAAAACATTCCCTTTGAGGTGAGTGACTTACCTTTTCCAGTGGCTTTCGTTTGAAAGAGAGTCACTTCATCGCGTTATTTTCCAAGGAAACTCAATGATCTTTTCTCGTTCCATTTTCTCGAAACTGAGTTACCTTATCGCATCGCTTTCCTTTGAAACTGACACATTTTTTAAAGTCTCTTTCCTTTGATAGCGAGTTCTTTTTTCGCACCGTTTTCTCTCGAAACCGAGTTACCCTATCGTATCACTTTACTTCGAAACTGAGTTACCTTTTCCCATCACTTTCCAAAGAAAATTAGAAACCTTCTTTCATGAATTTCTTGGCCTCGGTTTCTATTCTTTTAAAGGTATTCAAAATCTTGGCGCTAAATGAAACAATACCCTATGTGCAACGGTAACCAGCTGAAAAAAGAAAGTGACTTACCTTTTCAACTGATGTTCAAAATTGCCTCGGTTTCCTTTGTGATCGGCTTACTTTGGACTTTGGCTTTACTTGCAGAGCCAAAGCAGAATCGAAGTTACAGAAAGAGTCAGAAACGAACAGACCTATCCTTAGTTTCGCAGAACCCTCAAACTTCTAACTCCTTCAAAAATTCGGATCATACAAAAGATCTGGATCTAGAGTTTGCTTTTAAGGAGTCCATCCATCATTTTGAGAGGAGACCTAAAGACAGCAAATTTCGTTTTGGAGAAGAGGAATATACAAATGAGGAGATCCTTCGTTCTTTAGAAAATCTCCAAACGATCATCCGAGATACACCCTCTCACCAAATTCAAAATGAAATCAAAAAACATTTTTTATCTGTTGTGTTGAGTCCTTCTGATGAACCACCAACTATAACAGGATATTATGAAATACGAATTCATGGGAAAAACAAACCACAGGGAGAATATCAATATCCTGCATTGTTTCCGCCCAAATTTGATCTTACGATGTCAGAAAATCCAAAACTCTTTCTTAGGGAAAAATGGAATCAAAAATCTATTTGGGAGAAATATTCCAAACCGATCATTTACCTACGATTGACAGACTTACATTTAGCCCAGTTGGAAGGATCCGCAGTTGTCGAAACAGAAACAAAAGAAAAATTTCGAATCAATTATGCTGCAGATAATGGTCAGAATTATATCAGTCCTTCTATTCACCTTCAAGGAATTTGTCCCAGTTTAAAACCATACCATCTTTCAAATTGTATCCAATCCAAACCTAAAGAAGTTACTGAAGCCATTTTAAAGAATCCAAGATATATATTTTTTGAAAAAGAATCGTTTCCAAAAAACCAAGTAAATGAAAATTCATTCGGACCAATGGGAAGTGACGGAATTCGTCTGGTTTCATTTCGATCTGTTGCTATGGACAAAGGAATTCCATTAGGATTGCCCGTATTTCTTTCTTTTCAATCGGCTGAAGAAACGATAAACGACCGTTTGGTGTTTGTTCATGATAGAGGAAATGCAATCACCGGTCTTGGTCGTTTGGATTATTATTTGGGAAGTGGGGACGGTGCGGAAGAAATGGCAAACAATTTGTTAACCAAAGGAAAAGTGATTTTGTTACTTCCTAAAAAAGAGAAAACTAGAAATAAATAAATTTCTTTTAATGTTAGAGAACTTTTTACGTTTCGTTTTTGATTCCTTGATAGAAAATCAAAAAAATTGATTCGATTTCTTGGTTTGGATCTAAGGGATATTTTGGTGCTAAAACAAATTTAGTAATTAGAAAACTCGCAGCCAAACTAAAAGATGCTCTTACAATTTGATTTGGATCCAAATCCTTTCTGATCTCTCCATTTTCTTGAAAGTATTGGAAAGCCTGGACTGAGGTATCGTATAAATTTGTCTTCCAAAGATTTCCAAAGATCTCAGCGAATTCTTTGGAAAAAAGAAGGGCACCTAAAAGTAGTTTTAATTTTTTGGGTTCTTTTGCTACAGCTTCATACCTTGCCTTTAAAATAGAAATGTACCAATCTTTAAAATTTGGTTTCAGAGTTTGTAATCTTTCTTTTAGGTCCGACATATGACCTGGCACAATTGTGGATAGAAGTAATCCCGATAAAACCCGTCTGTATAAATCATTCTTTGACGGAAAATATTTAAAGAGAGTGCGTTCTGTAACACCGGCTCTTTTCGCCAGTTCTGCTGTTGTGGCACCAGTAAATCCTAACTCAGCAAATACATCCTCAGCAGCATTTACTATACCGAGGGGATCGAAATGAAAAAAGTTCAATTAGGTTTGTTGCCAAAGTTGGAAATTGAATGAACGAGGAAGTCTGTGGATTCAGCTGAATCGGGAAGAGAGGTGCTCGCGGACGGACGCGTCAAATATTGGATTCGACATGATACAATCAAGGGCGTGCACCCAAAAATGTTGGTTTGGTGGTTCCAACATTTAGAAGGAGATATTGAATATGAAGGAAAGATTTACAATAGATACCATGTTTGGCATCCCGAAGATCATGTTCATATCAGTTATGAAAAGAGAAAACCTGATGGTAGTGTGGAACCTGGAGCGGCATTAAGATTCGTAGAATACTTGGGTAGAAACAAAAACTATTTAGTAAATGTAATGAGTCCCATTGAAAAATTAGATGAAGAAGGTTTCATTCATAATCCAAAACTATATGGTTTTTTACCTATTGCAAGAATGGAATATAGTTTTAAGGACAGCGCCGAAGGAACTCGTTATGAAAATCGTTTGATTATTGGATGGAAGGGATTTAGTTTTAAATTGATACGACACATCTTTGAATTTTTGTTTTTTGACAAACAACATGGTTTTTTTTGGATCAAACATAACATTGAAGAAGTAGGTCAGTTCGAAAAATTTTTACCGAATCTTTATAGGAAAGAAAATGAAAATTTACGGTGACAGACAATCAGGAAACAGTTATAAACTTTTACTAGTAACTTCCTTCTTAGAAATTCCTTACGAATGGATAGACATTGATATCAGAAAAGGAGAAACCAAAACAGATTCATTTTTACAGATGAATCCCAATGGAAAAATCCCCGTTTTGATTTGGAATGATGGAAGGATTTTATCTGAGTCCAATGCCATTTTGAATTTTTTAGCAGAAGGAAGTTATCTGATTCCCAAAGATAACTTTGAAAGAGCCAAAATGTTTCAATGGCAGTTTTTTGAACAGTACAGTCATGAACCATACATTGCAGTAGCAAGATTTATCAGTCATTATTTGGGGATTCCTGAAGAGAGACGTGCCGAATACGAATCAAAACAAGTTGGCGGTCATAAGGCCTTACAAGTTATGGAAACTCAACTAACAAAAACAATGTTTCTGGTTGGAGATTTTATGACTACGGCAGATATATCTTTATTTGCTTACACTCATGTTGCTCATGAAGGTGGATTTGATTTATCTTTGTATCCTAAGATCTTAGATTGGATCAAACGAATCCAATCTTTAGATAAATTTAAACCAATGAATTCATTCTGAATGAAGTTTACATTGTTCAGCGTCTGTTTCTAGTTCGATGGTAGTGTGAATGATTTCAAATTCTAAGGCAATTTCTCTAATTTTTTCTTTAATCTTTTGAAATTCATTTAGTTTGACTGTTTTGTCTATGAGCACATGTAGGGAAGCCACATGATGACTTCCATCTAAACTCCAGATTTTGATATCATGAACCGACTGAATCCCTTTGATTTTTTCCCAGTGTTCAATGAGGTCATTACGATCCACTGATTCGGGAACAGCTTGTAACATTACAATCATTACTTGTTTGATGTTACCGTATGCATTCCATAAAATCCATAATGCAATCGATAATGATAATAACGGATCAAACCAAGGGACTTTGAAATACA
Source organism: Leptospira noumeaensis (assembly GCF_004770765.1). Classification (NCBI taxonomy): domain Bacteria; kingdom Pseudomonadati; phylum Spirochaetota; class Leptospiria; order Leptospirales; family Leptospiraceae; genus Leptospira; species Leptospira noumeaensis. The sequence continues at coordinate 996,195 of NZ_RQFK01000026.1, forward strand.
TCATAACAACACTACCGATAAGGACTGCGACCCATCCCAGTATATCCTCTAAAAAATGAAGAAACACTGCTTTTTCAGCGAGTGATTTGCCATGGTTGAGTCGAATCATGGCAATCCCGTTGACAATAACACCTATGATAGCGAGGACAAACATTACATCTGCTTTTGTTTCTTCTGGCGTGACGAATCTTTTTATGGATTCGATGATCATAAATATGGAACCAACAGAAAGTATTACGGATATGATGAGTGCACCAAGTATGGAAAATCGTTTGTATCCATAATCAAATAAATTGTCTTTTGGTTTTGTCGAAATTTTTTGCAGATACCAAACAAGGGCCAATGATAAAGCATCGCCAAAATCATGGAAGGCATCGGAGATGATGGCGATGCTATTAGAAAAAAGACCCCCGATCAGTTCTAGAATTGAAAAACTTAAATTAAGTAAAAATGCCCAGGCTAGATTTTTAGACGAGGAAGAAGAATGATTGTGGTTATGGTTGTGCGAATGATGGTCGTGTTTAGAATGATTATGACCTTGTCCCATAGAGGATATATTTTTAGATTCGTTTTTTCTCTGCAACTAAAGAAAGAGGGGAAAACAAAATCAAATGATAGGATTGGGATTAATCAATCAAACAGTATTTCTGGTCTTGAATATAGATAACCCTGGACTACATGACAAGAAGTTTGTTTTAGCCGGAGGATTTGGTCTTCGTTTTCAATCCCTTCTGCAATAGTCTTTAATCCTAAGGAATCAGCTAAGTGGCAAATTGATTCTAGAAGTAGAAAATTTCTATCGGAACTTGCAATATCATCTAAAAACGATTTATCAATTTTTAATTCATCAAATTGAATTTTCTGCATATAATGAAGAGAAGAATAACCTTTTCCAAAATCATCTAAGGATACAGAAATTCCTTTGGATCTAAGTTCAGAAACAATTCGTTCAATGGTTTCGATTTCATCCAAGAATACATCTTCTGTGATTTCGAATATTATATTTTTTGGATCTATTTTTTGTTCTGTTAAACAATGGATGATATATTCATTAAAGTTTGGATATAAAAAGAAAATGGGTGATATGTTGATAGAAACTTGAATTCCTTTTCCGTAGGTTTCAAGTAGTTTAGGAATGTGTGAAATTACTTTTTCGAAAATACATTTTCCAAACGGGACAATTAACTCTGATTTGGTGATAATTGGAATGAATTCGTCAGGAGGCACATTTCCAAATTCCGGTGCATTCCATCTTGCGAGCGCTTCCAGGCCTATAGTTTTTCCAGAACTAATATCAACTTTTTCTTGGTAGGCAATTTTAAAACTTTTTTGATTGATTGTTTTTTCTAGATAGATTTTAAGTTTTTGTTCTCTTTCTATTTTTAATTCCATGTCTGGTTGGAACCAAACTAATTTTGGAAGGGATTCTTCCCTTGCTACGTTCATCGCAATCGAAAGTTTACGAATCATTTCATCTAAATTATTTGTATCATTTGCGAATTGAATTCCTGAAACACGATATTGTAATCTATGTCCCAATCGTTCTGGAGTGAGAATTTCGTTGTTATTTAAGTCAAATCTTACGATTGCGTCCTCAATTTTTGTTTTACTTGAATTTTGAATCCATAGAATGAATTCATCACCACCTAAACTGGCAACGAGTATATCTGGTCTTTCTTCATTGAATTGTTTTAAAACACTTCCAATCAGACCGAGAATTTGGTCACCAAAACTTATTCCGTGTAAAGCGTTGATCACTTTAATTCCTTTTATGTTGATGAGCAATAGAAATGTTTCAGGTTTACTTAACTCAATTTTATTTTTAATTATATTTTCGAATAAATATCTATTCGGTAAATGGGTTAAAGAATCATAAAATGCAAGTTTATCGATATGTTTTTTGTTTTTAAGTATTTTGCGTCTTGAATCTTTTAGAAAAACAATATTTTTGATTAATTTTGCTCTCAGTCTTTGGATTAAAAATCCACTTAATATTGAAAAAATTATAAGACTAACAGATTTAAAATACCACTCTCTTGGGCTATTATTTCTAATTCCTAAAAACTCTGGGAATTGAATCCAAGAGAAATAGACCATGACACCAAATATCCCAGGAAGGATGGATATTAAAAGTGACGAAACCAAACTTAAGATAGGTGGAAGGAAAACAAAAAATGAAATGATGATAAAGGCTAAGGAAATTTCTCCGGTTCCGAGTAATCCGCTGCGAACAAATGACAAAACGGATATGAAAATAGTGGTACCAATCAAACTAAAAACTCGAACGATCAATGGAACTTTGTTTTTTAATAAATATTCTAGGTATAAGATTCCAGATATTCCTAAATCGACAAAAAGGAAAATATAATCGATTTCACCTTGGTTTGTAAAAAATGGAATGATGTGTAAAATGGCCGCGAAGATAAACAAAGCAGATGTAACTAATAAAAAACGACGTAGTAGTGGACTTGTATCCTTTCTGAACTTCGTCCAATAGACATAGTTGTATCTCTCTGTTACCATTTGGTTCTCATTAGACGATTGAAACTTGTTCCGGAAAACCTTAAAAAAGCCTTTCCTTAGCGATTGGTCAAGACTAAGTTATCCTCATTGTGATGAATACTAATGATTTACCGGCCAAGTCTCCTCGAGATTCAGCAGTAGAAACTCGACATCTTGTACTTCCTAACGATGCTAACCATTATGGAACTGCATTTGGCGGGGCTATCATGAGTTGGATCGATTCGATTGCGGCGATGTCAGCACAAAGACATTCCGGTCACGAAGCTGTTACAGCAAGTATCGATAGAATAAATTTTATTACACCGATTCAAATTGGTGACCATGTCAATCTTAAGGCCATGGTCAATTATGTGGGTACTACTTCGATGGAAGTAGGAGTGCAAGTGAACCGAGAAAATCCATATACAGGGGAAATGGTTCGAGCTACTACCGCCTATTTATCGTTTGTTGCTTTGGACTCGAATAAAAAACCATGCCCTGTTCCTCCTTTACGATTGGATTCAGAACTAGAAAAACGTAGGTTTGCAGAGGGAAAACTTCGAATTGAGATGGCAAAGGAATTTGCTGCTAGAATCAAAGTGGGAAGAAAAGATATTTAATTATATCTTTCATACTCAGCGATTTGAGTTGTACTTTCCACGGAAGGTACAAAATACTTTTCCCTTATGTTTTTGTACTCGGGATCCGCAAAAAAACTGAGTTTGTTTTCTTTGTTTTTGAAATAAATCAAAAATAGACGGTTGATGGAATTTTCCGTTTCCGATCTTAATGTCTCTTGGATTTTAAAATCATACCGAAAACCACCTTCATACTTATCTAATAAATATTTCATTTCTGCTCTATATTTCGCATAAAGTTCATCATCCTTTACTTGGATTCCTATAATAGTTTCCAATGATAATAATTGTTTTTCCATATTTTTACCGCATATAAAATTAAATTACATTTTGTATCTTTTTGATATTGATTATTTAGAACAATGACTAGTTATAAAACCTTAAGTTTTTTTCTATTCTTCTGGATAAAGAAAATTACCAGAACTGCCATCACAACTAAAAATGGAATACTTACCAAATTGAGAGAAAGCCAACCAACTTTATTCTCCAAATAACCTGCGCTATATGTGGATAGAATCGCAAAAGAATAAACGATTGTATCATTTACAGATTGGATCGTATTTTTTTCCGAAGGATGATACTGTTCCACAAGTAAATTGGTTCCACCCACATACATAAAATTCCAACCAATACCGAGTAAAATGAGGGCTGTTGCAAAAGGTAAAAATTCTGTGCCTTGGATTGCGGCAAAACTTTCTAGTCCCATAATAAAAATCCCTAAAAGAATCAAATAGGGTGCTGTCATTTTTCGTACCAATTGGCCTGAAAAAAAAGAAGGAATGTACATTCCTAAGATATGCCATTGTAAAATAAGGGTGGATGCATGCATTTCGTGGCCATGTGATTTCATCGCAATGGGTAAAGCAGACATAAGCATCGCCATGATTCCAAAACTAAAGGCAGTTGCTAAAATGGAAATCCACAATCCGAAATTTTGAACATGAAAAGAAAAAGGTCGGGCCAATAATCTGGGAGAAGGATCAATTGTTACTTCTGTATTTTTTTTAGTTTCTTTGTTAGGTGTTGGTAAAAATAGAATCAATAAAAATTGTAAACATAAGTTAAAGATTAAAATTAAATAACATCCTAAATAAACTGAATTTGGAAAAAAATCTTTTCCGTAGAGACCAGCCAGTGGACCAAGAAATGCCGCAGGAATTCCTGCAATTAAAATCCATGATAAAGCACTTGCGCGGTCATGAGTTGGAACTGATTCCATGGCAACAAATCTTAAGTATTGGACAAATGCTTGATGAAATCCATATAACAAGTGTGCAGCGGAAAATAGAATAAAGTTTTTCTCATACATCGCATAAGAAACAAGAATTGCACCAAAGATTCCAATGATAGTTCCTGTGAGTAATCCAAATTTACTACCTTTCCACTTCATGATCCTAGATGCTGGAACTAAGCCGAGAAGAGTACCCAAAATCACAAAGGATATGGGTAAGGAAGCAGATTCGGGAGCAGGTGCTATGTTTTGGCCTGCCAAAGCAGAAACTGCCATAATCATGACAGTTCCAATTTGGAAGACAGTTTGAGTGATTGAAAATATTCCTAGGATTTGTATTTTATCTATAATGTTTTTCATATAAAGCGTAAGTTTTAGATTTTTGGGTTTCGATTTTCAAAACTTAGATTCCCAACTTAGAAATAATTTCCTTAGCTTGGGATACAAAATGTACTTCTTCTTCTTTTTTAAATGGAACAAAGATGTTTTTTTCAAATCGAACCGATAGATGTGCGTATTCAATACAACCTGCTACCGTTAATTCTGGTTTTGCTTTACCTGGAAAAATTTTAATATCCGATCCATCGGGAATCACAAGAGATCTGGCAGGAATTTTTTTTCCACCTCGGATCATACATCCAGCAGCAATTTGGGAACCATCTCCAATTTCCGCATTGTCTAAAACGATTGATCCAATTCCGATAAGAACACCTCTTCCAATTTTACAACCATGAATCATTACGTTATGACCAACTAATGTCCATTCGCCGATACTTATAGGACTTGTGCTATCTGTATGCAAAGTAGAGTTGTCTTGGATATTGACATAACTTCCTAGTTTGATTGTGTTCATATCGGCCCGCACCACAGCACCCGGCCATAAAGATACGGAAGTTCCATATTCAATCATACCGAAGGCAGTGGCTGAAGGGTGGATGAATGGTTTTGTAAAAACGGGAATTTCTGAATAGGACATGATATCAAAATCAACTTAGACTTTGAATTTCGCAACCGATAAATGTAATATCGTCTTGTTTTACATCTCCTTCAGTAAACGAAGCGAGTTCGGTGAGTACTTTTGCCATTGTATGATCCAAACTCATCTTTAAGTTTTCTTTTAAAATATCATACAAACGGTCTTCACCAAAAAGTTCTTTCTCTTCGTTAAATTGTTCAAAAATTCCGTCGGTAAAAAGGAAAATACGATCACCTTCTTCGATTTGGTGTTCAATGATCCTGTATTGGGTATGATCCATAAGCCCAATGATTTTTCCAGTTCTTGGAAGTAACTTTATGTCATGAATTCTCTGATGGATTTGGTCGGGATGTCCTGCAGAAGCATAAAATAACATTTTGTTTTTGAGATCAATATCACAGACAGAACAAGTAAATATTGTTTGAACATTACTATACTTGTTAATAAAAATTTGGTTCATATGAAATATTAAATCGTCAGGATGATCATAAATCATTTTGAGTGATTCGTATTCGGCTTTGATTGCCATGGTGATAAGAGCGGCTTGGATTCCGTGACCTGTGGCATCTGCCACAAAGATGCGATAGTAGTCAGGTTTTACCTGTGTTAGGTCATAAAAATCACCACCAACTTCTGACATCGATTGGTAATAGGAATGAAAATGAATTCTTGGATCGCTTGTTTTAATGTCGGAAAATAAAGTTTTTTGAATTTTTTTAGCAACATTCAAATCTTTTTTAATCAAGTTCAATGATTCATCTAAAGTTTTTGTTCGTTCCCTAACTTTTTCTTCCAATGTCACTAGTGCTAAGGCTTGGGTATTTGCTTTTTCTTCTTTTAATTCGTTGATTTTGTTGGCAAGAGCAAGTGATAAAATGCCTGCTTCCAAAGTGGAACCAATTTGATTTGCATAAATGGTGAATAGATTTACAGGTAATACACCGTTTTGCATCAAAGTGTACATTAAAATTCCAAAAAGTAAGGTAATCCAACCAAAAAGAAATAATCTGGCTTGTTTATTTCCTGTACTATAATTGATCAATGCAACTACAAGAACAGAAACTACGAATAACTGTGCAATGACATTACCCAAACGAACGGCAATGGGAATTGGCAAATAGGAATAAGGAATCAAAATATAAAACAAAACAATGATTTTTAATGATTGGATGAGTTTGTGAGACCAAGGATTTAATTCTCGCAGATTTAATGTTTGTTGAGCAAAAGTCCAACCTGATACGGCTGAACAAGTGACAATGATACTGCCAATTCGGTTGTGAATTTCTGGATGGTCTAATGTGACTACCTGATTGAGGATTCCATTCAAATACATTTGTAAGGCCAAATTAAAAAAAATTGATATGGAATATGAAATGTATGCCTTTTCTTTTAAGATAAAATATATGAATAAATTATAAATCACCATAATAAATATGGTTCCGTAAAAAAATCCCAAAATGGTATTTTCTAAATTTTCTTTTAAATAAAACGTTTCTTTGGAATAAAATCGAATCAGGTAACTTACATTTGATGATGATTTTGTTTCCAGGATTAGAGTTTTTGTTTCATTTTCTTTCCAATCCAATTCGAAAGCGATGGATTTAGAAAAAGCATCCCAGTGTGAATGTGCGATAAAATCTCCACCTTCTTTGATGGGTTCTAGATTTCCTTCTTCATATACACGTACAAAATCTAAATGTGGATTTCCTAAATCTAAGATCAGTTTGTTGGCAGAAGTTTGGTTAGTAGCTTTGATCCGAAGATAAACATGATCCGATTGGAAACCCAAACTTAAATTGTTTTTAAATATCGGTGTCCATCGGAGTTTTTGAAAATTAATGTCCGAGCCAGAAGAGATCGCATAATCGATTTTTTGCGGAACAAAACTATCATCGGTAATGGATTTTTGAATTTCCAATCGGGAACAAGAAAATAGCAAACCCGACAAAATGACCGTTAGGAGTGTCCGCATAAACTCGGATGATTTCCCGATAAAAATCGGGATTTGTCAAAACAAATTTATCTTAAGTTATAACCGTTCGCTTTGGCTGTTTCTACAAGGGAATCTGAAAGTTCTTTGAATCGATCTTGTGTAAACGTTTTGTCATAGGACATAAGTCTAAATCGATAGGTAACAGATTTTTTACCTTCCCCCACCGTTTCTCCTTGGAAGATCGTTTGAACAAATACGGATTCTAACTCTGGAATTTGCATACCTCGAACAAGAGTGACAAAGGATTCTGTCGTATCTTTTTCGTTCATTAGTAAGGAAAGATCCAATTGGCCTTGAGGAAAGTTAGACGGTGGAACAAAATGTGAATTCCTACCTTGTTTTTCCCATACTTCCACTAACTTTTCCATGTTAATTTTAGATAGGATAGCCCTACGTTTTAAATCATATTCGTCCGCATAACGTGTGTGAAGGATTCCTAATTCGGCAATTTCAATTCCATCATAGGACAAAACAAGTCCAGCGTTGGGATGGAAATAGTTGCGATTCGTTTTTGCCCATTCGTACTTAGGAAGGTTTAAATATTGGAAAAGTTCGGAAATAGTTTCTCTTACTTGTAAAAATTCTAATTCAACCGCGGATAAATCATTTGGTTTGTTTTTAGAAAGTGAAAGGATAGACATCCAACGTCTTTCTTCCGCAAGTTCCGTTCCTTTTCCTTCTTTATGATAGGTTCTACCAAGTTCAAACAAATTAACAGACTCAAATCGGTCTTGGTTTAGTTTGGCTTGTTTGATAAGTCCTGGGAATAAACTGTTTCGTAGTAACGAATGTTCGTCGGGCATTTCGTTTGCAATTTTTAAAGACGAACTTTCTTCCTTTGATTCTAATTTAGAATCAGTAGGTGAGGCAAAAGAATAATTATAAACTTCATTGAATCCCACTTCTAAAGCGAGGAAGTTTTTCACTCTTCTTTCTAATTCTCGTAATGGATTACGTATTGGTGTTTCCACTGCCATAGAAAGTGCTTCGGTTTTGATGGAAGCATAACCAATGGTTCTTCCAATTTCTTCTACAAGATCTTCGGGGATGGTCACATCGTAATTTTGTCTGAATCTTGGAACAAGGACGGATAGTTCTTCGTCTTTGTTTGTGACTTTGAACCCAAGTCGGTTTAATATTTCTGTGACTTCAGTTTGAGAAATATTTTTTCCAAGTTTATGACGAAGGAAACTTAGATTTGTTTGGATGGTAACTGATTTTGATTCTGTTTGGTTGAATCCTTGTGGTTCATAAACTTTGATATTTGGATTTCCGTTTTCTTTTAAAAGTTGTACAGCCCGTTTGATAACAGGTAAACAAGTGTAACTGTCTAATCCTTTTTCGTATCGAACAGCAGATTCTGTGCGGATATTTGTTTTACGAATTGTATAACGAACATCTTCTCTTTTGAAAACAGCAGATTCTATCACTATGTTTTTTGTAGAATCGGTTACTGCAGATTCTTTTCCTCCCATCGCACCAGCGAGGGCAACAGGATCTTTTCCATTTTGAATGAGGAGTAAGTCTTTTTGTAATTTGGGAGTGGTATCATCTAACAATGGAAATTTGTCGCCATCTTTTGATTTTACAACTGAGAAGGTTGTGGATTTTAATTTTTCACGATCAAAAAAATGTGTGGGTTGGCCAAGTTCTAACAAAAGATAGTTGGATACATCCACAACATTGTTGATGGAACGAATTCCACATTTTTCGAGTCTAGATTTGATTTTAGTATTCGATGGAGCGATGTTTACATTTTGGATGGAAGAAACATAATACGCATGAGCGTTATCCGATTTTTCTACCACCAAACCTTCGTTTCCCGATTCCCATTTTGTATTTGTTTGGAATGGAAAGTCGTTTAAAGGCAATTGGAGTTGCGATGCGAGTTCACGTGCAAATCCAAAATGATTCCATAGGTCTGGTCTATGTGTGATGGACTTATTATCAATTGTGAGAATGGTATCCTCCCATAAATAAAGTTTGCGTACAGAAATTCCAAGACTTGTGTCAGCGGGGAAAATCAAAACTCCAGAGGATTCTAATGCGAGGCCCAATTCTTTTTCAGAACAATACATTCCTTGGGAACGAACACCACGAAGTTCCGAATCTAAAATTTCTTTTCCATCCAATTTGGTTCCCGGAAGTGCCAAAGGAACAATGTCACCCACCTTTACATTGGTGGCCGCAGTGACAATTTGATAATCTTTGGAACCATCTGTAGCTATCGTTGTGGAAAGTTTTTCCGCATTGGGATGTTTTTCAAGTGATTTGATTTTGACAGTGATAACCGATGATAGGTGGATTTTAAATTCTTCCACATCATCGATCTCGCAAATGGATGTATTAATTTTTTCCAGAACCTTCTCAAATGGGATCTGGGAGAGCGGGGTAAATTCGTTTAACCAATCAACTGAAAGTTTCAAGTGAAATCCTTAATTGATAGAAACGGCGGGAAAGCGGTCGGGTCAATCCGAAATTCCAAGTTCTGTCTTCAGAAAATGAAGGCAATCCTCAGAAGTCATCGGTTTGGCAAAATAAAATCCCTGGATGAGATCCACCCCACTTTCAGCAAGTAATCTGACTTGTTCCTCGGTTTCTGCACCTTCGGCAACCACACTCAAACCAAGGTTATGTGCCAAGTTGGAAACAGCATGGATGATGGTTTTGGAATCTTTGTCGGAAGTGATTTCTGATACAAAAGATCGGTCAATTTTTAAGGAAGAAATGGGGAGTTTTTTCAAATATCCCAAACTACTGTATCCCGTTCCAAAATCATCAATGGCGATTTTAGCCCCGAGTTTTCGAATCTCTTGCATCGTACGAACGGCAGCATCAGCATTTTCCATTACCGAACTTTCTGTGAGTTCCACTTCCAAGTCATGTGGATCCACTTTAAAAAGTTTTAAGTTTTCCGCGATGGTAGAGATGAGTCTTTCGTGTTTGAACTGTTTGGTGGAGATATTCACCGCCATCGAAACATCACTAATCCCTTCATCTTTCCAAAACCTCATGGTTTGGATGGCTGATTTAATTACCCATTCTCCAATTGCCAAAATCATTCCTGTTTCTTCAGAGATAGGAATAAAAACATTCGGAGAGATAAGCCCACGTTCCGGATGACGCCAACGAATGAGAGCTTCTACACCCGTTGGTTTTTTTGTATAAAGATCGATTTTGGGTTGGTACATCAATGTGAATTGATTTTCGATGATGGCAATTCGCATTCGATTTTCGATTTCTAATCTTTCCGCAACGACGGTTTGTAGTTCTTCTGTAAAAAATACATAACAGTTTTTACCTTGGGATTTTGCCAAGTTGAGGGCACTGTCTGCATTTTTTAGAAGAGTGTTAGAATCTTTTCCGTCTGTTGGATAAAGTGCGATACCAATTGATATGTTAACAAAAATTCTTTCTCCATCGATGACAAATGGATGGGTCATCGCATCCAAGATAGATTCAGAAATGACGGCGGCATCACGTTCGTTCGAAAGATCGGGTAATACAACTGTAAACTCATCTCCACCTTGCCTACTGATCAAATCATACACACGGATACTTTCCCGGATTCGATAAGCAACGAGTTTGATGATTTTGTCACCGAAGTCGTGACCACGAGAATCATTAATGATTTTAAAATTATCTAAATCAATTGCAAGAACTCCGACAAGATTTCCATGCCTTCTTGCTTCTTCAAAAATGGGAAATAGTTTATCAATGAGAGAGTTTCGGTTGGGTAGGTTTGTGAGTTGGTCAAAAAATGCCATATAAGCAATTTTTTCTTCCGCGTGCCTTCTTTGTGTGATGTCGAGGAAGGCAACCGCGAGTCCAAAGTTTTCCATCGGGATTGGTGTGGCTAAAATATCAAACCAAGTGATTTTTTCTTCTTTGATTAGACCAATTTCCAAATTACGAATCACTTCTTTGTGGCGAAGGGCTCGCATAAGACTCGAATTTCTTGGATAAATTTTATTTCCATTCGGTTGGATGAGAGTATATTTACGAATGTTTAAAGTACGATTTAACAGTTCTCCATCTTGGATGTTGAAATAGGTTCTTGCTGTTTTATTGGTTTCAATAATTTTCCCTTTTTCGTCTGTGATGGCAATTCCCATCGGTAGGTTATCAAAGATAGATTTGTACTTTTGTTGTTGGAGGAGGAATTCAAACGATATGTCTTTTTGGATGGTGATATCACGATCAAAACCCAAAATGATTTTGGATTCACGTAGTGGAATGAGTAACCAAATGATCCACACTTCTTCTTTTGAGTTGGTGACCAAACGATTTTCGAAATTTACAATATGCGGATTTTCAGCTAGACTATCAAAGGTGTATTTTGTGTTCTCTTTGTCGTCTTCGTGAGCAAAGTCAACAATGGATTTGCCTACAATTTCTTTGGGTTCAAACTCCAAAAATCGAGCAAAACGTTCGGTAACCGATATAAAATTTCCTTCCCAATCTAAAACTTGAAAGCTATTCGGATATTCCGAAAGGAGAGACTTAACTGTGAGTCCAGAGAGAATTTTACTGCCTAATGGCTCATTTTGCATGTATTTCTTTGCCTAAAAAGTAAACGGCCTCAATGGATCCAGGAAAACTGAATCCTTCAAAGGGTGACCAGCCGGACTTACTTTTAACCATTGATTTTTTAAATTCAACTGGTTTTTTTAAATTTAAGACAGAAAAATTAGCCGCATAACCTTGATTAATGACCCCAACCCCTTTCCCAAATTGATTCGGTAAGTAAGGTGCTACAAACTCTCCTGGATTTTTGGAACATATTTTTGCTATGGTCTTCATCGGAATGTTTAATTTGAGTATCATATAGGTTACAAATAACCCATAGGTATCGAGTTGTGAAATTCCACTGGTTCCTTTTTGTTTTTCTTCAATGGAGTGGGGAGCATGATCTGTTGCTAAATAGTCAATATGTCCATCCAAAATCCCTCTCACCATTGCTTCGCGGTCTTCTTTGCCACGTAGTGGTGGATTCATTTGAAACCATTTGTGATTGGTTTCTGTTAACATATCTGTATCAAACATCAAATGAGTGGGTGTCACTTCACAAGTTACGTTCACTCCTCGTTTTTTAGCAGCGATGATTTTAGAAAGACCGTCTTTTGTCGAGTAGTGGCAAAGTTTACCTTTGAGGTTGTATTTTTCGATCAAATACAAAGCAAAATCAGTGGCAACAGTTTCTGCTTCTTTCGGACGTCTTGATTCATGAGTGGGTTGTGTTTGGTTGGCAATTAAAATCTCTGGATCTTCGCAGTGGAAACTAATGTCTTGGCCCACATAGTGTTTGATCACTTCTTCCAATGAAGCATTGTCATGAAAAAACAATTCTCCAATTGACGGGCCCATAAACACTTTATAAGGAACTTTTTTTGTTAGTGGTTTTGTATGAGGTCCAATCCCTGCATACAAGGTAATATGAATGGGAGCTTTCTTGGTGAGCGCTTGTTTTGCGGCATAGGATTCGTCATCAATGGGAGGAACTGGATTGTTTGGCATATCAGCCACATGGATCACACCACCGTTGATGGCAGCATTGCCGGCTGAGATAAAATCTTCTTTGTATGTATGTTTTCCACTCACATCTTCCCTTGCGTGGATGTGGATATCACCAAAACCAGGAAAAATCACTGAACCATCAGAAAACTGGCGGGCATCTGGATCGATCCCATCTTTCACATCTGTGATAAGCCCAGTATTCGAATCAAATTCGATTGTGCCCTCGAATTCCTTTTCGTGAGTGACGATCTTCCCTGCAATTTTTTCCATTTTGCCCCTATGAATCTGCAGATTCTAAGAGACATGGAAAGTTTCAAGGGAATTTACTTTGGATTTGAGAGTCTAGAACCCTGTTCGTAAGTTTCAAAGGTACGGAAAAAAAAATAATTCCTTAATCCCACTTGGATAAGATTTCGATAATATCTTTTCCAAATCGTTCTACTTTGGCAGGGCCCACACCTTTTGTGGCTTCTAGTTCCGAAAGATTTTTAGGTTTTCTTTCGGCGATTCGTTTGAGAACAGGATTTTGAAATACCATAAACTTTTTCCATTTGAGTTGTCTGGCCTTACGATCTCGGTAGTTTATGAGTTCTTTTAATATTTGTGAATGAAGAGTGGGTGGTTTTTTTAATTTTGATGGCGAAGAGTTCGTATCATCAGAGTTAGATGAGGAAATTTTTGATTTGGTTTTTGCAAAATTGGGTAAATATAATTTTGGGTATTTGGATCCGGCCACCAAAACTTTTTTATCTTCCACCCACGTTTCTAATTTTGCCACCACTGCTTCTTCGGGAATCCCATCCAACTTTCCATGAAAGGGATTTCTCTCCATTCGGTAGCGGAGTACATCTTTTGTACGTTTGCCTACAAGAGTTTTAGCGATGATGGTTTTTCCAAATACAGCCGGATGTTCTTTTAAAAAATTTTGAATGGTTTCTTCTTCCCAATCAGAAAGGGGATAATCTCTTTTTTCATTTTTCTTTTGAATTTTTGCCGCTTCCGATTTTAAAAAATGAGTACGATGGAGATTGGTTCCTGTCTCAGTGCAGATATCACAACTTCCACAAAGAGAAATGGATTCACCAAAATAAGAACAGAGTTGGACTTGCCTACATTCTTCTTTGTTTGCATATTCCTTAATATACTTAAGAAGAGTATCCCCACCTTTGAAATTGGTTTCTTTGGATAACATAAAGGCTTGTGTGGCCACATCACCCGATTTAAAAAACAAAACACATTCCGAATTTAGTCCGTCTCTTCCCGCACGGCCCGCTTCTTGGTAATAGGCTTCCAAAGAAGCAGGTACTTGGTAATGTACCACCAAACGAACATCAGGTTGGTCCATCCCCATTCCAAAGGCATTGGTGGCAACAAGGATGGGAACTTTTCCAGAAGAGTAGGCATTTTGTGTTCGTTCTCGAATCCCATCGGTTCTACCGGCATGGTACTTTCCAACAGAGAATCCAAAGTCTTTTAAAAGTTCATAAACCTCGTCTGTTTTTTTTCTTGTGGCACAATAAACAATGGCTCGACCCGGAAATTTTCTTCCATCTTTCCAAGGTTCTAATAGTTCGATCAATCGATCTGCTTTGTCCCTTTCGGCAGCCGGATATTCCACACTGAATTTTAAATTGGGTCTATAAAAAGTAGAAAGCACCACTTTGGGTGATTTCATTCCCAATGCTGCTTGAACATCGGATTGGACTTTGGTTGTGGCCGTGGCAGTTAGTGCAAGGATTGGAAAATTAGGACGAGGGTGGCGCTCCCGCAAAACATGGATTTGACGGTATTCGGGGCGAAAATCATGACCCCACTGCGAAACACAATGGGCTTCGTCCACAACCAGGGCAAACAAATCCAATTCCCGAAAGATATGTAAAAATCCATTCGAAAGGGCTCTCTCTGGTGAAACGAGTAGGACTCGGATTTCTCCTTTTACCGATTTGGCAAGGATCGTCATTTGTTCGACTTCGTCTTGGGTGGAATTACAAAACGCAGCAGGAATTCCTTTGGCAAGCAAACTCTCCGTTTGGTCTTTCATCAGAGCAATGAGAGGTGAGATAACTAACGTTAGTTTGTCTTTTTGGATGGTTGCGGGAAGTTGGTAGATGAGAGACTTTCCGGCCCCCGTAGGTAAAATGGCCAAGGTATCTTGTCCACTCAGGACGGAACGAATGGCCTCTTCTTGGCCCGGGCGAAATTCCGAAAAACCGAATTTGGTTTTGAGTTCCGAACGTAGATCCAAGGTAACTCTCACGATTTCTGTAAATCCGAAAGGGTCAACGATAAGATTCCCCATTTTACCCTCATTTTTTCAATTTTACAGAATCGAGTGATCCGGAAATTGTAACGAAGACCGATGCTTTTTAATACTTTTGTCTTTTTGTTATTCTTTCTGGTCGTGTATTCGGTCTTTTTGGGATTCGGATGGTTTGCCGGAAAACAGAAATGGGCCTACCGGGCACAAAACCTATGGTTACTCCTTGCATCCTATTTTTTTTACGGATGGTGGGAATGGTTTTTCCTAACCCTCATCCTCATTAGTACCATCATCGACTACTGTGCTGCGATCTTTATTGAGAATACGGAAAACCAAGTTCGTCGTCGTCTTTATCTATCAGTTTCGATTGTTGCCAACTTGGGCCTACTTTTTACAATGAAGTACTACGATTTTTTCGCAGTGAATCTCATTGATTCCTGGAACCAATTGTCCTTGTGGATGGGTTACACTGCCGTAACGGATTCCCATACGTATCTGTTAAGAAATATCATCTTACCAGTGGGAATTAGTTTTTATACCTTCCAAACCATGTCTTATACGATTGATGTGTTTCGCAGACAAATCAAAGCGGAACGTGACTTTTTTGATTTTGCTCTTTTTGTGAATTATTTCCCACAACTTGTGGCAGGTCCCATCGAACGGGCCGCGGACCTTCTTCCTCAATTGAAAAAACCAAAATTCCCTACTTGGGACGGAGTACAAAAAGGATTATATGATATCCTTCTTGGTTACTTTATGAAGGTCTTTGTTGCGGATAATTTATCCACATACGTAGACCAAGTTTTCCTAGCTGGTAAATCTCTTTATACACAAAATCCAGACATCATCCAAGCCATGGACGGATCCCAAGTTTTTGCTGGTGGATTTTTGTTTTTAACACAAATTTATTGTGACTTTGCTGGTTATTCTTTTATTGCTCTTGGAGTCTCAAGGCTTCTCGGTGTCACACTCACCGTTAATTTTGAAACCCCAGAATTTTCTAAAACACCAACAGAGTTTTGGAATCGTTGGCACGTAACGCTAAACAGGTGGTTCCGTGATTATATTTATATTTCACTTGGTGGGAGTAAATACGGAAAGTTTGCACAATACAGAAACTTATTCATTATCTTCTTTTTGTCGGGACTTTGGCATGGAGCCAATTGGACCTTTATCACTTGGGGTTGTTTACAAGGTGTCTATACAATCATTTACCTAGTTGCCTTTGCCAAAAAGAAAGAAGACAAATCAAGTGATTTGGAAATACCCACGCCGACTCTATGGGGAAAAATCCAAAGTATCCTTTCTGGAACTTTTTCTAGATTACTCATTTATACACTGGTTGTATTTAGTGCCGTTGGATTTCGTTCTTACGATGCCAGTATGATGTTTCTCTATATGAAAAAATTCTTAATGGTTTGGGATTGGGACTTAAATCCAAATAATAACGTTAAGGACATGTTGGGTCTTTTTGAAGAGTATTTTAAGATTTTTTTACCTCTCCTCATCATCGATGGAATCACCTATTTCAAAAAGGAAAGGTATTGGGTATTTTTATCTCATCCACTCATTCAAGTTTTTGTTTTGTTTTTTATGGGATTTCTCATCCTCACACGAGGAGTTTTTGGAAAGGAGGTAATCTACTTTGCGTTCTAAATTTTTAGGAATAGGGATTACCCTTTTATTGTTTTTAGTTTTGGAAATTGTGGTTCGGTTTACCGGAGTTCACTATCTGGAACAACCAGAGATCTTTTTTGTTAACTTAAAGAAAAAGTTCGTGGAATCTGGAACGGGTGATGCCGATATCATTGTGTTAGGTGATTCCAGGTCGATGGCCCTTGCGGGATATGCAAAACAATCGGGAATTGAATTTTCGGTTTATAACCATAGTTTACCTGCGATGGGGCCAAAATACTACCGTTTCTTTTTGGATAAATACTTACAAAAAGGAAATACAAAGCCAAAAATGGTTTTGTTTGCCGCATCACCTAAACTCTATTCGACGGGTTACGGCCCACCGCTGTATGATCCAGATGCAAAACAAGTTAAGGAAAACGAATCCGTTTCTACTTATTTGAACCGCAGGTGGAACGAAGGAATCGAAAAGAATTTTTTTCGAACTCCGGCACCAAGTAATATTGTGAGTTACAGTGGAAAACAAGAAGACTTCAACCAAATCCTTTGGGAATTTTTTGGTCATAGATACTTACACCAATTTACTTATTCTGAACTTTCCGAACAATATTCAGGTGTGGAAAGATTGTTCATTCTATCCAAAGCAGCACCTTTGTTATACGAATCTTACCGTTTCCACGGAGCCATTCGCAATGCACTCAGTGGATCCAATTGGAAAGTAGATAAAAATTACAAAGAAAGGTCTCTTTTCTGCGAATCATGTGAAAATATAGAAGCGGGCCTTTGTAAACCGTCTCCTTCCCAATTAGAGGACAATCTTACCATTGAAGACCAAATCACTCGTCATTTAGGAAAATACAATATCTCCAATCGATTGAAACCAGAACTTGTGATGTTTTCCAAACAACTGGTTCGTAAGGAATTGGAGGAAGAATTAAAAAATCCGATTCCTTATGTTTACACAAGTCCAGATTTTGTGGTACTCAAAGATTTAATCGAATACACTCGGGCAAGGGGCATTGGGTTTGGACTCGTTTATATGCCTTGGCTAAAGGAAAGGCAAAACACAAGGGAATCACAGGATTTACTTCGTGACCTAAAAGTTTTTTTCCGAGAGAATCCGGATGCAGGCCTTTTTTTCTTTCCTGATTCTTCTTACCCAAGCGAGAGATTTGTAGATAATATCCATTACGATTGCCAAGGGGAAAAACGGGTAAACGAAGAATTCCGTAATTTTGTAATCCCCCAAGTGTTTCGTTTTTTGCATTCCAAACAAAAATCCAATTGATTTCCGATTTCCGGTGATGGAGAATTAGGCACTCCATTCGGATAAGAGGAAACCCAATCATGTTTTCGTTTCGAAACATATTTGTTTGTATTCTAACGGCCTATCTCATCGGATTACCGGTGTTTGGGCAAAACCGTTATGCGTTGTTCATTGGAACCAACTACAAAGGAAACACCGCAAAAATCCCTGAGTTGAATCTCTGTGAAGCAGATGCCACTTTCTTAAAAGAAAAAATTCAAAAAAAAGGAAACTTCAAGGATATCAAAGTCCTGTTAGGTTCCATGGTCACTCGTGATAATGTCAAAAATGCCATCAGCCAATTGGGGAAAGTAGTCGGCAAAGAGGACTCAGTTTTTTTATACTTCTCCGGCCATGGAATGTATATGAAAGATGCGAAAGCAAAAAACGGAATGCGTAACTATCTCATTTGTTACGATCGCCCGCATATCTCCGATGAAGAGTTAAATGAATTTTTAACAGAAATCAAATCCCAAAAAACCGTACTTGTGATGGATTGTTGTTATTCCGGTGGGATTGCCAAAAAAGGGAAAAACACTCGTGGTGCCGCAGAAATCCCCATTGCCCAAGGGAACGATGGGGTAGTCCGCCAAAATGCTGAGGACTATTTTTTCCAAGACAAAGCTGTCATTTCTTCCTCTGACGATGACCAAACTTCCATCGAAGTGGGTGGAACCATCAATCATGGTATCTTTACTTATAACTTTGGAAATGCTCTGGAAAAAGGGGATTTAAACAAAGATAGCGTGGTGACTGCCCTTGAAGCCTTCTTTGTTGCCAAAGAAGATACTGTCAAAATGGCGCGCCAGTTCAACCACGAACAGACCCCGCAAGTTTCTGGGAATGCGGCAGGAATCTTTTTATCAGGATCTCCAAAACCACAAACCCCTCCGCCGAAACCACCCAATGTTGTGGTGAACGTTCCGATCACTCCGGTAGAAACCACCACTCCAAATACGAATACAACAACTCCTCCTGTGGCACCAGAGCCGGAACCAACTCCTGCCAACGATACAACAGTGGTCATTCCGCCCATTGTTGAGGTAGAACCGCCGGCACCGCCTTCTGTCACTACGGGAAGCATTCTCATTCGTACCTCCATCATCAAAGACAAGTCTTATGGGGGAGCGGCTACAAAATCTCCTTATGACCTCCTGAACAAACAGGGAAAACTAAAATCTTCCCCTGCTGAAGACAAAGTAAGGTCGATCAAGGTTCTTGTGGATGACCAGGAATACACTTCTCAAGTCACTACTGAGAAATCCAAAATCTGGGGATCTGTAACCAAAAACGGAACTCTCATTCAGGGAGATATCTACAATGTAAAAATAGACAATCTTCCTGCCGGAGTACACCAAATCGAAATCCGTGCAGACAAATACCCGATTTACAAAACAGCAACGGCAGTTCTCCCAAAACAGACTGTGACTGTAGATGCAGTAAATTCTATGGATGGATTTGGTGCGATTCGGGGCCGAGTGTTTTACAAAACCTTGGACAATCCGATTGAAAAACACCCCATCTACATGCCGACAGTGGTTTCCACAAACCAAATCTTCAAGGTCACCACAGACAAAGATGGATATTTTTGGTTCACCAACCTAAAACCGGGGAAATACGAAATCCGAGCTAGTTTCATGGAAGAAATGAAGTTAGAGAACTCAGAGATTCAGGTACAACCTGGGGAAGTGACCAATGTGGACATCATCCTCAATAAAAAATTGAGTTATACAAAGACCAAATACTGATCAAAAACCTCATCCCAAGTTTTTGATTTTTTACAAAACCCTCCTTCGCGGAGGGTTTTTTTATGCCCTAAGGTTTCCCAAAGTTCTCTTTTGTACCTGATTATAGGGCAAGATGATTAATTTTAATCTCGTTTTGATTAAAATTAATCCGGATTCTTCTTTTTTTCTTTTTTTGGGCTCCAAATGGGGAAATTTTCTATAATTTCCGATTGAATTTAATCCTAACGAGAAGAGTTTTAGAGTCATAGAATACAAATAGGGAATCGGAAAAAGAGGTTCCCACTCTAGAGAGGATCACATGAAAACAACAAAGATTATCGCAACAGGGATCTTGGCTTTCGGACTTGCAACAGCAAACCTTCAAGCTTTAGATACAAACGAAAGATTAGAGCTTTTGGAGACTGCTATGATTGAACAAGCAACCACTCCAGCGCAAAAATCTGCTGTTTCGGAATACCTAGCGAATATCGCAAAAGAAAAAGTGGAACTTGCTCAGTCACTTCGTGACAGAGCTGGATCTACTCGCGGTGGTAAAATTGTTAGCCAAATGAACGAGAAGAAAGAACTTCTTCGCCGTGCTGAGGCTCTCGAAAAAGAAGCACAAAAATACCGCACTGTCTCCATGGACCTAAGCCAAAAGTCCATGTTGGTAGCACAAAACTAATCAACCTCAAACACCCGTTTGAGATTTGTGAGAAAGGTCAGGTTCGCCTGACCTTTTTTTGTACCCTCTCAATTTCCTAGTTATATTAATGCTTTCCAAACAGCCTTACTATGTGACATAATCAATATATGGTTGACACTCCCCAAGAAATCAAAGAAAAACGATTTGGGCGCGTGGTTCCCATTCTGCTTGTTTTTTTGGGCCTTGTGGCTCTGGGACTGATCTTTCGCTGGGCTAAACCCGCGAAGCCAGTGGTTCGATTGGAATGGGAAGGGCTTGTGGTTCTTTCTCCCAATTTGATTCTCACGTTTCTAGATGTGGATCCAGAATCACCAAAGATAGGAGATTGGAAGGATTGGGAGAAAAAACTCGCAAACCATCCTAGGATTCGTAAGGTAAGAATCACAAGAGACCCTGATGGATTTTTAAATATCAATGTACAGGAGAAAGTCGCCGAATTTGTCATACATGTAGGAAGTTCCCTGTATGAAGTGAATGAAGATCTGGAGATACTTTCCAGAGATCGAGTGTTAGCTGATCATTTAATTGTGATTAGTGGGCAGTTCACCGTGGGGGAAAACAAACTAGAAGGCAGACAAATTTTTGATATCACCAAAGAAATGCGACAGGCTATCTCCTTATACCCAACACTTAAATCCAGAATTTCAGAACTTGTCGCTGAACGTGACGGCAATTTTACTATGTACCTAAAATCACCAAACTCTATAAAAGTTTATTTAGGTGATAAGTTAGAGTTAAATGTATTTCGCAAATTATATGCATCCTTGGCTTATATGGAAACTGAATCTGTAAAAGCAGTTTCTATTGATTTAAGAGGAGAGGACGCAATTTACCACTAATATGAGCTATGATGATGTACCTATCATAACGGCCTTGGATTTAGGATCCTCACTTGTAAAAGTTGTCATTGGACGACTTGTTGGGGATCATGAAATTGAAATTATTGGGACGGGAGTTTATCCTTCTGCTGGAATCAAAAATGGTTCCATTGTTAATATTGAAACCACTACCAAATCCATCATAGAAGCGTTTGGTGATGCAGAGCTAATGGCTGGCCAAGAAGTAAATGCCGTTGTGGTTAATGTTTCTGGAAAGTCAGTGTATGGATTCAATGAAAAAGGAATCATCGCTGTAACAAACAGAGAACGGATTGTTTCTGAAACCGATATCATGCGAGTTGTGGAAGCAGCCCAAGCAGTACATGTCCCTAACGACCAACAAGTCATCCATGTTCTCACAAAAGAATTCAAGGTGGACGACCAAGTTAATATCAAAGATCCCATTGGGATGACTGGGGTTCGTTTAGAGGCAGAAGTACATATTGTATCTTGTGGGAATACAGCTCTCAACAACATTGATCGTTGTGTGGAACAAGCAGGTCTTTTGCAAATGGATCGAGTGTTATCCAGTCTTGCTTCTTCAGAGGCCATCCTCACATCAGGTGAAAAAGATTTAGGAACTGCTGTCATTGATATTGGTGCCGGAATCTGTGATATCATTATCTATGTGGATGGGGGAATTGCTTTTTCCTCCGTAGTTCCCTTTGGTGGGTTTCATATCACTAGCGATATTTCCATTGGTTTAAAAACCACTGTGGAAACAGCTGAAGTCATCAAAAAACGTTATGGCCATACAAGAATCGATATGGTTGACCCTACGGAAAAATTTGAAATCCCTTCGATTTCAGGAAGGCCTGCACGTTCTGTCTTTCGCCAAGAACTCGTTGAAATTTTAGAGCCAAGGGTTCGCGAAATTTTAGAGATGATTGATCATGAACTCGTAAGGTCAGGATTTAAGTCTAGTTTGGCGGGAGGAGTGATCCTTACCGGCGGAACTTCGCTTTTACAAGGGATTGAAGCTACTGCCGAAGAAGTATTGCGCCTGTCAGTCGGTCGTGCGAAACCAGCAGGCCTTAGTGGACTTGTGGATAAAATTTCCTCACCTGAATATGCCACGGCTGTTGGTCTAATTAAATATAGTTCAAAAATACAAAATCTAGAACAAAGAAACATGCATTCCGGATCTGATTCAGACGGTTGGATGAAGAAGGTTCGTCGTTGGATGGAGAATAATCTCTAAGGATAAGTGAATGTTGTACCTAGAAGAAGAAAAAACAAGCCCAGCAATTATTAAAGTCATTGGAGTCGGTGGAGGCGGGATGAACGCCGTCACTCGAATGGTTCATTCTAAAATGACTGGTGTTGACTTTATTGTGATGAACACCGACGAACAAGTATTATTAAAATCTCCTGTAGAAGTAAAAATCCAGTTAGGTAACAAAGTAACCAGAGGGATGGGTGCCGGTGGTGATCCAGAACTCGGTGAAAAGGCAGCTATTGAAGACAAGGAACGAATTGTATCGGCATTGAAAGGGGCTGATATGGTGTTTGTCACTGCTGGGATGGGTGGCGGAACAGGAACCGGTGCGGCTCCTATCATTGCAGCCATTGCCAAAGAAATGAAATGTTTGGTTGTTGGTGTGGTAACAGTTCCATTTTCTTTTGAAGGAAAACGTAGAGCGGAACTTGCAAAACAAGGTATTGACCAACTCCGTGCAAACGTAGACACACTCATCACCATTCGTAACGATTCTATCTTCCAAGTGGTGGACAAAAATACTCCTGTGGATATGGCATTTCGAGTGATCGACGATATCTTGTTAAATGGTGTTCGTGGGATTAGTGATATCATTAACCATCCAGGGATCATCAATGTAGACTTTGCCGATGTAAAAACCATTATGAAGGATACTGGGGATGCAATTTTAGGAGTGGGTGAAGGAAGTGGAGAAACTCGTGTGAGTGAGGCTGTAGAACAAGCCATCAACAACACTCTCCTCGAAGATTCAAACATCCAAGGTGCCAAGTCTCTTCTTATCAATGTGACTGGGGGAAATGATCTTACCATCCATGAATGGAATGAAGTTTCTCAAATCATTACAGCACAGGCAGATCCCGATGCCAATATCATCATTGGACTGAATGAAGATGTTTCTCTCTCTGACCAAATTAGAGTGACTGTGATTGCGACTGGATTTAATAAAAAGGGAAAACAATACCAAAGAGAACAAAAGGTGGTAGGTTCGGAAGAATCCATTTCTCCTATGGTTTACATCCGAAAGTCGACGGAAGAAAAGGAATCTGGATTGGGAAGGGATGCAGATTCGGCCCGTTCTATTCGCCAAACGAACCGAGGATTTTCTTCACAAAAACAATCCTCCCCGTTTCAAAACTACGGAGAGGATTACGATATCCCTGCTTTTTTAAGAAGAAAGAACGATTAAAAATTAGTTCGAATAAGAACGAACAGAAACAAACAACGGTTTGTCGGCTTCGACAAGGAGTTTTTTCGGAGCCGCAGTGACTACTGATCCTGGAGATTCTACTTTAAAATCGTATTCTCCAGGAGCGAGAAGGATCCGTTTGACCTGGAAGTTGGCAGGAATGGTCCTCCAACAACGTAAGTCAGGAGCAATCGTCTGTGAAACAGCAAGTCCAGCAGCAGCACCGGCCGCCACTCGAATCAAACTAGATACCAAATCATTGTTTTTATTTTTCCCACCGGATTCAATGGCACGGGCCAAAGCTTCCGATGCAATGACTGCGGCCACTACCTTAACTGCCAAAGAAGTTAAGTTTTTTGTAATGAGTGCTTTGTAGTTCTCATTGAAATTGTTCATGGCTGTTTCAGAATAATTATTCATAATGTCTGAATAACCAACATCCACACCGTTGATGTAATACTTTTTAGGAAGGGAACCTTTTGGATCTCTTTCTTTGTAAACAGGAATAGGATTTTCTGCAACTGCTAACGCAGCAATGGCACCTTGAAGTGAAGCACCGGCTCCTTTGGCCATAAGTCCTTTTTCTACTGCACCACGAAGGACTGCCGCAAAGTATTCATCTTCGATGAGTTTTCCCCGAGACATTTTGATAGCAGATTTCCCTGCTTCATGGATGATGATGACCTCAGAAAGTTTTTGATTTTCTGGGGAAGTTCTTTGCATAGAACTATTGTAAGCCTGTAAACTAGAACGTCCAGCAGCGTATTTGTTTTGGTCGGAAGAATCCCCTTCTTTAGAAGCTAACAAATACCTATCGGCAATTAGGTTTTGGCTTTTTCCAATGAGTTGCTCCATGTTTTTGTATTGGACTCTAGCGTCATTGTAACGACCAAGACTTTCTGAAACATAAGCATCAATCAGACGAGCGGCATTGTTTTGGCGATACTCCGCCGCTAAAAAACGCATTTCCTTTAGTTCGAAGTCGAGCCTTCTGAAATAAATTTTTGCATTGTTTGTATCACCTTGGAGTAGGTAATTGTTAGCAATGTAAAACTTGATCATCACCCTTTCGAAATCTTCCCCGGTGTAATTGGATTCGTTATCCGATAGAATAAACGATAATCCAGACCGTGTCATACTGACTTTGATATTGTCTGCGATGTCTTCTGCTTCTTTGAAAACTTTGTTAGAGGTAACATAATCCCCTTTGGTATGAAAAATCATACCAGCTTCCATCAAAAACAAAAGTTTGTCCTTGTTAGACGAACCTTCGTAAAGTTCTCTAATTTTTGGAATGGCAGAATCATAGTTTTGCCCGTAGTATGCCGATTCGGTTGCTTGGATGATTTTGTTGTAATCACTGGCACAACCGAGAATGAAAAGAGAAAGAAAGAGAATCGTTTTTTTCATGGAGTGACGGAGAGGTTTACCAACTAACCCCTTTATTTCCTCGAACGGCGAGTTTACGATAAGAAACTTTTTCAGACCAAACAGCAATTGTAGTCTCAACTTCTACAAGTTCAATATTGATGGACTGTTCTACGATTTTTTCTCCATTAGAAGTAAACATGTTTTCATTGATTTCACATCGAACAAAGAAGTTTGGAGATTTTAATTTTCCGATAGAAAGTCTATTGGAAGTGAGTCCTGATAAACTGAACTGAATTTCATTGAGTGATTGTTCTCTTGTTTTTGTACGAACGGTATAAATTTTTCCTTTGATGAGTTTAGAAACAAAAGCATTGTCAAAAAGCTCTGTTTGGATTTGTTCGGAAGTATCGTTACGAGTAGGGAAGTGAGCAACGAAAACACCTTCTTCATGTGGGTTTTCTTTAAAATACTCACCAATTTGGCCCGCAAGTTTGTCGGCAGCTTTCACCAATTCCTGGCTTGTGAGCCCACCTGAGTCAGAGATATAATCATCAGCGTTGTCGAGTCGTTTGGGACTGCTACTGCATTGGAATAAGAATCCTACTAAGAGAAACGAGAAAAGAATTTGTTTCATAACCCCACTTATATGGGGGATACAACTGGGTCTTGTCAATTCCAAAAATCAGCTTTCAGTTCTTCCTGTTTTGCACTGCGATAGGAAGTTCTTTCTTCTTCGGACATTTCTAATAATTCCCTAGCATAGATCAGGTCTACCACTTTGCGGAAAAACATAGGGCTTTCCCAGGACCTAATTTCCCATTTTTCTTTTTGGTAGAGTTCCGCTTTTTTCTTTAGAAAAATTCTCTTTCGTTCTCTCGAATAACTGTAGGGATTTTTCTGAATGTAATCTTCTAAGAAGGAGAGTAGCCAAACAGGTGGAGTTGTGGGATGTTTTGGGAACAGGTGATCGCGGAGTACAACGGGGAAAATTTCTTCTGATAAACGATTCACGGCTGTTAGTTTTTCATAAGAGGAAAGATCGTCTCTACTTTCTACTTCCTTAGTTTTTTCCTTCCAATTCATAAAGGCAATATAAATGGCATAAAGGACATGGCCCCTTTCATCTGGATAGGTTTCGAGTAAAAATTCGTAAGTTTTGTCCCGATCCCCTTCCCAAAGGTAGGATTCCTTTCCGCGAAGGGTTTCTAAAAAATCACGTAAATCGGAAGGGTATCCCGGCCCTTGTAGAACCTCTGGGCGATTTTGTAACCTCTGCCAATAGACCTCGGAGCGGGAATCATACGAAGATTCTTTAGGATCCGGGTTCGTTTTTTTCTGAAAAAGGAAATAGACAAGACCACCCAAAAGGAGGGAAAGTAGAATCAGTATGAAAAGGAAGGTAGTAATTTTCTTTTTATTAGCAGGCATTGTCTTTACGGCGAATGGTTGTAAAAAAGAATCAGATGAGAATTCTGAAGCAGAATTACTTAGTTCGATTCTATCGCAAGAAAGCGCGGTCCAAGCCGCCTGTCAAAGATTTATTCTATCGGAATCAAGCTGTGTGGCCACCACCGATTCCAGTGCGACTGTTTGTACGGGACTGATTACGAAGTTAAAAGGAGAAATCCTTCCCCAAGAACTGAATACGGATGCCGTAACCATTTTATACTTTGATTGTTTTACAAAAACAAATTATGCTTATAACATTGCCAAGGCTTGTAACCAAAATTCTTTTAATTCAAACTCCGATTACAGAAGAGTCCAAAGGACAGGAACCTCTCAAGCAGAAATATCTTGGCGCGAAGCATTCAACAAATGTGGATCTTTGGAAAATGAAGTTCCACCATCTGATTCGGGAATTTCGGAAACAGGTACCATCCTTCGTTCCGATCCGTTTTAATATTCACTAAAGGAGTGTTATATGTCATTAGTTACTAAAGACCAGTTGGTTCAAAAGTTAAATCCTATTTATCTTCCGCATGAAATTGAAGAAAGGATCATTCCTTTAGCGGAAGAAATTAACCGCCTCAAAAAAGAAAAAAACGCAGTCATTCTTGGTCATAATTATATGACACCCGATGTATTTTGGGGTGTG
Source organism: Leptospira noumeaensis (assembly GCF_004770765.1). NCBI lineage: Bacteria > Pseudomonadati > Spirochaetota > Leptospiria > Leptospirales > Leptospiraceae > Leptospira > Leptospira noumeaensis. The sequence goes on from NZ_RQFK01000026.1 coordinate 1,023,435, forward strand.
TCTGATATTATTGGAGATTCATTGTATCTTTCCAAAATGGCAAAGGAAACCAAAGCCGATATGATCCTTTTTAATGGGGTTCATTTTATGGCTGAAACTGCCAAAATTTTATCTCCTGAAAAAAGAGTGTTAATTGCAGATATGAAAGCTGGTTGTTCTTTGGCTGAAGCCATCACAAGAGACGATGTCAAAGCACTCAAAAAAAAATACCCAGGTGTTCCCGTAGTTACGTATGTCAACTGTTCGGCGGAAGTAAAAGCAGAAACTGATGTATGTTGTACTTCTGCCAATGCTTTACAAATTGTAAACGCTGTGGAAGGGGATACTGTAATTTTTTTACCGGATGAATATTTGGCAGGGAATGTTCGTAATCATACAACAAAAACCATCATTTCTCATCCCGGTCGTTGTATGGTTCATGAAATGTACACACCTGAGGACATTAAGTCCGCAAAACGTTTGTTTTCTGGCGATTTGACTGTCATCACACATCCAGAATGCCACGAAGATGTTGTGAAAGAAGCTGATTTTTCTGGTTCTACTTCACAAATGGTGGATTTCATTCGCCAAAGTAAAACAAACAAAATTATGTTAGTGACAGAGTGTTCGATGGGAGACAACCTGCGAGCCGAGTTCCCGGAAAAAGAATTTGTCTCCACTTGTCAAACCTGTCCGCATATGAAAAAAATTACTTTGGAAAAAGTAAGAGACGCACTTCTCAAAGAACAATATGAAATCTTTTTGGATGAAGAAGTGATTCGTCTCGCACAAAAGTCTGTGAATCGAATGTTAGAATTGAGTTATAAAAAGTAGGAACTATGTTTAGAGTTGGAAACGGAATCGATTTTCATAAATTAATCCATGAACCTTTTCGGCCGCTCATACTTGCCGGTGTAGAGATAAAATCAGAATTTGCCTTTCTTGGCCATAGCGATGCTGATATCGTCTTACATGCAGTGGCAGATGCCATTCTTGGAGCTTTGGCTCTCGGTGACATTGGGGTTCATTTTCCAGATACAGATCCTCAGTATAAAAATATGAAGTCCACTCGTATCATTGATAAATGTTTAGAACTCATCGCAGAAAAAAAGTTCAAACTTGTGAATGTTGATTGTACTTATGTGGGGGATCATCCTAAAATCAATCCGATTCGTGCAGAACTGAACGAATCTTTGGCAAAAATCACCAAATTACCGTTAGACTGTGTTTCGATTAAGGCAACTACTTCGGAGGGGATGGGTTCTCTCGGTCGTAGTGAAGGTGCCATGGTGATGGCCACCGTTTTACTCGAAAGTACTAAGGCAAAATCTTAGAAGAGTTTTTGTTTTCCGTCCGCGATATGGTTTAAGTCCGCATCGCTAAAAAATAAAAATAAAAGTTTGGAAAGGGTATTGGGATTTGTTTCTGCTTCCCAAGTTCCATGAATACGAACACCGTTCTGGATGGTTTCTAGGCGGTAAGACTCTTTTAGAATTCGGTAATGTTTGAATCCTTCTGTTGCAATTTGAAATTCCGGTGATTGTGCGTTTGCTAAAGTAGTAGTGCTTTTTACTGTTTCTCCCATCACTTTAGATTCCCAGGTTTCACCCACCACAGGGGAACGAAAGGATTTGGGTTGGAAGGATTCGTAAAGAATCTTTTGCACTTGGTCTGGTTTGTTTGTCACATCCCAAGTTCGTTCCACCTTAGTTTCACTTTGACGGAAGATAACTACCGCAAAAACCAAAACAAAAACACCAAATACACGTAGATACCAAATCATATCTCCATTGAAAAATCTATTGCCTAGGGATCGATTGAAATTTATTTTTCTCCTACCGAAGGGAAACCTAGGTGAGGGAATAACCACTGCAATCAGGAAGAGAAATATCATCAAAACGTGTCTCAGGACTAGTGCAAGTGTACCTACGCGAAAATCATCTTTCGCGCCACAACAATCCATTTCCTGAAATTTTAGATGATACCGTTTACGTTCGGATCCTGAAAGATCCTAATTATTGGATCTCACAAGACTTAGAAGATAAAATCATTCAAATCATCGCCCAATCTTTGGACATTTCAGGAATTTTATACCACCTGGGAACAGAAAGCCTCATCACCAATGCGTATGATTTATTACCACTTGATGATTCAAGAATTGATTTAGAGGAAATGATCCAAAGGTTGCCCATTTTGATTGGTCGACTAACACGTGCAGTGTATTTAAACGTAAAACCTGTTGCGGATCATAAAGTTTTATTTATCTTCAAGTATTTACCGGAATACCAAGAGAAATGGTATGATGCTGTTTTTTTTCAAGGAATGTTAAACGGTTTAGCAGTTCTTTTCGAACTTAAAACGTTTACGATCCGAATGACAAAAACTCGACTTTTTGGAATCCACGTTTCACATAAAGAGTTAGGTGAAGACATTCAGTTTGGGGCCGATTCCAATGAATATGAATTGGAGTGGTTGGAAGACAAAATGTTTTTGTCTAGGTCTCGTTTGACTAAAGACGATGTATCAAACCGCCATCGGGTTATGGTGACTTCACGTTCGGATTCTCATTTAGAAGAAATTTCCATTGTCGATGTCAAGGATGTGGTAAGAAAGTCAAGAGAACTTGCCATTGAAAATAGGGATTTAGAAGCGGCAGTCGAAGTATTAAAATCTTTCAAACAAGAGTTAGAGAAAAAACAACTTTCCATGGCAAAAGACTTACGTCTGGCAAAAAACATTCAAAAAGGATTAATTCCAGAAATTATCCCTGATTGGAATGGAATTCAGTTTTGGACTGGGTTTACGCCGATGCAAGAAGTCAGTGGCGATTATTATGATTATTTTCCGTATAATATGGATAAGTTGGGAGTTGCTGTTTGTGACGTGTCTGGTCACGGGGTTCCTGCTGCCTTTATTACTGCACTTTCTAAGTTATTATTTTCAAATTATAAAAAACCAAAACCATCAGAAACATTCAAACTGATTAACCGAGAGTTGTTGGATTTAGTCAAACAACAAGGTTACACAACTTGTGTTTATGTTTTGATTCATGATGATTACAAAGTTTTGTATTCCGTTGCTGGACATCCAAGACCAATATTATTTCGCGCCAAAACAAACAAGGCAGAAATTTGTGAAGGAGATGGAACCTTTCTTGGAATGTTTCCGGATGCTGGTGAAACCTTTATGGATTTCCAAATCCAATTGGAACCAGGAGATAAATTATTTTTATACACAGATGGTCTGACAGAAGCAGAAAATGATAAAGGAGATGCTTTTGGAGAAACCAAACTCATTGAAATTATAGAATCTTGTAAAGAAAAATCAATCCAAGAAACAGTAGAGAACATTCTTAGCATCCACAAAGAATTTACCATGGGAACAGATCCGATGGACGATATTACGCTTCTTGGCCTTCAGTTATCTCCTCGGTTACCCGAATTCAAAACGATTAAATCAAAAGGTGATGCAGCCTATCAAAATAAACAATTTTCAGAAGCAGTTACTTTTTATGAAAAAGCGCATCAAATTTTGCCACGTGATTTAGACACACAACTTTTGTATGGAAAGGCTTTGGCTTATAGTCGAAGTTTTGAAAAGGCCATACAATTGTTAGAATCTTATAATAAATTCAAAACCAACCATTTTAAATCACATTCTGTTTTAGGTTATTGTTATTACCAAATGGAAATGTTTGAAAAAGCGGAACTCGAATGGAAAAAAGCACACTCCATAAGCGATGCAAATTTATCTAATTTATGTAACTTGGCTCAAGTTTATGCAAAGTTAAATGAAAAGAAAAAAATGAAAGATGTCATTCAAAAGATAAAATCAATTGAAAAGTCGTATCTCCACATCCTTCCACTTGAAAAAAAGTGGGAATCTTTGCCCGATGAATAAAATTAAAATCTTAGTTTTATCACTCTGTTTTTTTCATTTTAGTTTTCCTAAAGACCATAGTTTTCATTCTGATTATGGGTTGGAGTGGTGTTATTTTGTTGGATTTGTGGAATCAACTTCTGGAAATTCGTATGGTTATGAACTTTCTTTTTTCCGATTGAAATTTTCAGACGCGGAAGAATGGAATGCCGAACTTTTCCCTGTGCATTTTGCGATTTCTGATTTTTCTTCGAAAAAACATCATACATCTCAGACCATTAAACGAACCATAGGTGATCTTGCCGGTTATACGGACAAAACCATTTATAGTGGTGGATATCATTTAAAAATCATTTCAAAAGATAGGTTTCATATTTCTGCCGAATCAAAGTCAAAAGATTTAAGTTTGGACTTAGAATTAATTGGAAATGGAAAAATTCTTGTCCATGGCAAAGAGGGATTATCCATCAAATCGAACCGAAATCCAAATATATTTTCGTATTACTACAGTTATCCGAGATTAAAAACTTTGGGAACACTCTCGGTCAATGGAAAAAAAGAAACCATTGTTTCTGGAAGTTCTTGGATGGACCACGAATGGAGCGAAAAAAATGCAAAATCCATTCCGAGCCTTGCCACGGGAAATACCAGTTGGGATTGGATTTGTTTATCCGATGATTTCGGCGGAGATTATGTTTTTTTCCGGTTTCGCGAATCGGAAACAGATCCTCCTGAAATATTTGGAACTTATCGCAATTCAGAAGGAAAAGTCACTTCCTGGACGGAACCAGGTCAGATCCAAATGGAGGCCATTGGAACCCAATGGAAAAGTTCCAAAACAAAAATTGAATACCCTTTACACTGGAAAATTCAATATCCCGGTGGCGAATGGATGGTTTCTCCCATTTTCAATGAACAAGAGTTTGATGGAACTAAATCTACTAGAACCATTTATTGGGAAGGTGGGGTGAGTGCAATGGATTCAATTCAAAAAAAGTCTGCCAAAGGATATTTAGAATTGAAAGGTTATAAAAAACCGAAAGAGTGGTGGGAGTTCTAAGACATGTGGAAATATTTTTTAAAACGGTTTTTGCTCATCTTTCCTACCCTACTTGGAATCACTTTCCTTGTTTTTTTAATTTCCCATTTTGCTCCTGGGGGTCCACTCAATAGCGAAATTGCAAAATTAAAAGGTTCTGGGAATTTGGCTGGAGCTTCCACCAAACAAATTTCAAAGGAAGAAATTGAACTCATCAAACAAAGACTTCATTTGGACAAACCAGCACCTGTGGCCTATCTATTTTGGTTGAAACAAATTGTTCAATTTGATTTAGGTGAATCCCGTTTGCATTCCAGAAAAGTTTCTGATCTCATTGTAGAAAAACTTCCTGTTTCCCTTTTTTTTGGGCTTTCAGGATTCTTTTTAACTTATCTGATTTGTATTCCTTTGGGAATCCAAAAGGCCTTAAAAGAAGGCAGTCGGTTTGATTTCGTTTCTAGTTTCATCATCTTTTTTACTTATTCCCTTCCTGTTTTCGCCTTTGCCATGTTACTTTTGTATTTGTTTGCTTCGGGTGAAGTGTTTTCCTTTTTTCCCTTGGGGCACGAAGTATCAGATTTTTATGAAGACTTAAGTTTTTGGGGAAAAGTAAACGATAGACTTGCTCATATGTTTTTACCTGTGATCTGTTATGTGGTCGGAAGTTTTGCTGTCCTTACCTTACTCATGAAAAATAGCCTACTCGATCAAATTGCAAAGGAATATGTTCGCACTGCTGTTTCCAAAGGACTTAGTTTTTCTGATTCCATCTTTCGCCATGCTTTCCGCAATTCTCTCATTCCCATTGCCACAGGATTTGGAAGTAACTTAACATTGATATTCTCTGGATCTTTGTTCATTGAACTTGTTTTTAATATTGATGGAATGGGACTTCTTAGTTTTGAAGCCGTAAGAGAAAGAGATACAGATTTAATGATGGGTTTACTCCTTGCTCAGAGTTTTTTAGGACTCATTGGAAAAATTGTCTCTGATTTTTGTTATATACTCATTGACCCGAGGATTGATTTCGAATGAATTTTATCTCAAACCCGGCAAACATACGTAAGTGGGAAAAGTTTAAAAAAAACAAACGAGCTTACTACTCGATGTTAATTCTTTTTTATACTTATGTTTTATCTTTGTTTTCACCACTTCTTATCAATAACAAACCACTTTTTGTATTGTACGAAGGAAGTTTATCTTTTCCCATTTTTAGTTTTTATCCAGAAACAAAATTCGGAGGAAATAACCTTACCGAACCCAATTATAAAAAACTAAATTTAGAATCTAGGTTTTCTGAATCTTCAAATCTTATGGTTTTTCCTCCGATTCCTTTTGGAGTGAATGAAGACAATTTGGAAAGTTTGGAAGAAGGAACAAACCCACCTTCCAAACCAACCATCAGTCATTGGATGGGAACAGATGATCGTGGTCGGGATGTATTCACTCGTATTATTTATGGATATAGGCTTGCGATGACCTTTAGTTTGATCTTGATTGTTGTAGAGATTTTCCTTGCTTCTTTTATCGGAGGGATCCAAGGATATTTTGTCGGGCGACTCGATTTGTTTTTACAACGAATCATAGAAATCCTTTCTGCGATTCCCTTCCTCTATCTCATTTTAATCATGGGTTCTTTTTTTGGACGCGGATTTTTTGTATTAATTGTTACTTATGGATCACTCAGTTGGATTGGACTTAGTTATTATATGCGTGGGGAATTTTTAAAACTCCGCAAACAACAGTTTGTCGATGCAGCAAAAACACTAGGTGCCTCTTCACTATCCATCATCATGCGCCATTTATTACCCAATTCAATTACACCGCTTGTGACTTTTTTACCGTTTATATTAATCTCTGCGATTTCTGTTTTGTCGGCACTTGACTTTTTGGGTTATGGAATTCCTGCTCCCAATCCTTCTTGGGGAGAACTCATTGGACAAGGAAGAGAAAGACTCACGGCATGGTGGCTCATTACTTTTCCATCCGTCGCGTTGTTTCTTACCATTTTGTTTTCGGCTTTTGTGGGAGAAGGATTACGTGATGCATTTGATCCTAAGGATAAGGTGGTTTACGAATGACAAGTAACTCAAAAGCCATCGAAGTTCAGGATCTATCCATCCAAATCAAAACCGATGATGGAATTTTATCTATTGTCGATAAGGTAAGTTTTTATTTATCGAAAGGGGAGACATTGGCTCTCGTCGGTGAATCAGGTTGTGGAAAATCGATTACCAGTTTGGCATTAACACAAATTTTACCTTCGAACACTACTTTGTATCCAACCGGATCCATTTTGTTTGAAGGTGACGATTTACTAAAAACTTCCTCAGACCATTTAAGATCTGTTCGTGGGCGAAAAATTTCTTATGTATTCCAGGAACCATTTTCTGCTCTTAACCCACTCCATAAAATTGGCGTCCAACTTACGGAAGGTTTTTTGTTACATGGTCTTGGTTCCAAAGAAGAAGCAGAAAAAAAGGCAATTTATCTCCTAGAAAGAGTGGGGATTACTGACGCCAAACTCAGATTAAACCAGTACCCCAATCAATTTTCCGGTGGTATGTTACAAAGAGTTTGTATTGCTATGGCTCTTATGTGTGATCCCAAAATTTTAATCGCAGATGAACCAACAAGTGCCATCGATGTCACCATCCAATTACAATTAATCGAACTTCTAAAAGAACTACGTAAAGAAAATGGAATGTCGGTGCTTTTTATTTCGCATGATATTGGACTTGTGAGCAATATTGCCGATCGAATTGTCGTCATGTACGCAGGGAAAATGATCGAACAAGGAACTGTAAACGAGGTGATTGATACTCCCAAACATCCATATACTAAGGCTCTCATTGCTGCGTATCCAAATCATGAAAATATTGGTAAAAAATTAGTCACAATAGAAGGAATTGTTCCTTCACCAAAATCCTATCCTACAGGTTGTCGTTTCCACACTCGTTGCAGCGAAAAACTAGAAGTTTGTCATCGATCTCTTCCCATTGGAATTCCTATTTCTGGAAACCAATCCGTAGAATGTTTTTTATATGGAGGAAAAGAAAGTGCTTAATGTAAAAGACTTAGTTGTTTCTTATAAACAAAACCAATCTCTTTCTTTTTCTTCGAAACGACTTGTGGCTGTTGACGGAGTTAGTTTTTCCATTCCGCAAGGAAAAATTTTAGGTCTTGTCGGTGAGTCTGGTTGTGGGAAATCTACAATTGGTCGTGCGATTCTTTCTTTATTACCTTTTGATTCTGGTTCCATCCAATTTGAATCTAAGGAAATCAAAAACATTCCTAAAGAAGAAGAAAAGGCTCTCAAAAGAAAGATCCAAGTTGTATTCCAAGATCCATATTCTTCGTTAAACCCGCGTTTTACGATTGAAGAAATTGTCACAGAAGGTTTACAGATTCATTTTCCCAATCTAAGTGCCGCTGAAAAAAAAGAAAAAGCGATCAAAGCACTTTCGGAAGTCAATTTACCTTCTGATATTTTACATCGGTATCCGCATGAATTCAGTGGTGGACAAAGGCAAAGGATTGCCATTGCCCGGGCATTAATTCTAGAACCTAGTCTTGTTGTTTGCGATGAAGCCGTTTCTGCTTTGGACATTTCCACGCAAGCACAAGTCATCAATAATATTTTGTTGTTACGTGAGAAGTACGGACTATCTTATTTGTTTATATCACATGACTTGAATATAGTAAAACACGTGTCGGATCGAATTGCTGTCATGTATTTAGGACAAATTGTCGAAGAATGTAGCCGTGATGAGATTAGCAAAACACCATTACATCCTTATACAAAAGCATTATTCTCTGCCAGCTTTGATTTAAAGGATAGAACCAAAAATTCCCAACCATTAACGGGGGAAATTCCTAGTTTGATGAACAAACCCACTGGTTGCCGGTTCCATACAAGATGTCCCATTGCAAAAGATATTTGTAAAACGAAAGAACCTGTGGAATCATATCCTACACCAACAAGAAAGGTGAAATGTCACTTCCCTTTAAATTAGAATTACTATGAAACTGAGCATTCGAGACAGAATCAAGGGAGTTATCGGTAAAATCCTGCTGACAGGGATTTTTGTTTTATCGATGACCATGTTTTTTATTTTATACCCGCTATTAGCAGATCCAGACTATTATAAAAAATTAATCCTCGATACTACAAACCAACTAACAGGCCTACAGGTGAATTATCAAATTTCTGAACCTGTATTTTTCCCATTTCCAGGAATTGAACTCACTGAAGTAACTGTATCAAAAAATGACGATGAGTTGATTCATGTACATAAACTTAGAATCGAAGTTTATTATGGAGTTTTTGTAGGCCAAACACTAGAAATTCGAAAAATATATTTGAATACTGGTACGGTTGAGATTCTGAGAGAAAAGGACGAATCCTTTCCCTTGTTTGCAAAGATTCTTGCAGGATCAGATACAAATCTTAAAGAAAAGCCAAAACTAATAGAAGAACCAGTTGATAACGAAGCAAAAACCTATTTTTCTAAAACGTTTGCAAACTTCGTAAACCAAATCGAAATTAAAAATGTTACAATCCTATTCGAAGATAAATTATATTCACGAAAGATCAAATTGTATCTTTGGGAAACATCATTTCAACTGGATCAAGATTTACGAAACTTAGATATTTACATCTATGGAAAGTTAAACGAAGAAACTATTTCATTTAGCACAAATATTTATTTTGTTACCGATGAAATGTCTTATGAATCTTCCAGGTTGGAAGGGGAATTTACATTCCAAAATATCAAAGGTATCGATCTGCACGATATACTCATTATTTTTACTTATGGGGATTTACGATCCGCCAAAGCAAGTGGCTCCATTCCTTTTTACAAACGGGATGACGCAAAAATCTATGCCATTGCTGATCGAGTACACATTCGTGATTTGGCTCTGAAAGATGGTAAACCATTTGCTGATGGTTATGCATCTACAATCATGAACTATGACATTCGGGAATCCAAAATATCTTTTGCGGATATTATTGTCGATTGGAAAGGAAAATCTAAACTTTATGGATCTGGGTTTGTTAACTTTTTAAAACCACCTTTATCACCAACAATATCTTTTGAAGGAACCTCTGATTATTTAGATGTTCCTAGTCTTATCAAAGTCACTAAAATTTGGGTAGATCCTGATTTAGAAAAATCAATCCTAACTAGAAATATACCAAGCACTGGTTATGTGAACCGAATGAACGTGTATTTAAATTTTAATTTTAGGAATTTGAAAATTGATAAATTTAATGCAGATTCACTAAAGTTAAATGTTCATTATGCAAAAAGAAAATTAAATATTACAAAATATGAATTAAAGGCATATGAGGGAACTGCCATAGGGACAGGTCATTACATTTGGGGTAACCAACCTAATCTAGAAGTCAAAGGGAACATCAAAAATTTAAGTGTGGCACCCGTGCTTGCCGATTTATTTAATATTGCACCTATCACTGGAAAGTTAGATTCTGAATTTCTTTTATCATCACCCGCTGATACAGAAGATGGACTCATTAATAACTTACAAATGACTGGGAATATTAATGCAAAGAATGGAGAATTATTAAGTTATACAAATATTTTAAAACCAATCAGCTCCATTGGAAGTGTCATCAACTTAAAAAAAATAGATTTTAGTCGAGCGACACCGTATAACGAACTCAAGTTTGATTTTCAATATATGAAAGAAAATATCGAGGTAAGAAATTTTGCCTTAAAGGCCGATGGAATTGTTGGTTCTGGCAGTGGTAAAATAGGATTTAATAAAAATATAGATATGAAGTTTACCATTGCTATGCCAGGAATGGCCGGCAAAGCTTTAAAACTTCCGATCATTTATCGCGGAACTTACGGTGTTTCTGCTCCCTTCATAGATCCTATTTGGTTAGGTTCTGTTTACGTAGGGACAATATTTTTGGCAAGTCCTGCAGGTGCCGCTGTGGGTGGGATCGCCGGTTCAGCCATGTCGGATTATGTAAATAAGGCCGTAGATAATGTGACTGGGGGTGTTCAAAAAGGTTGGAAGGGAATTAAATCGTTGTTTGGTGGGACGGAAGAGGAAGAACCGGAAAAGTAGGATCATTCCTCTTCATTTCGAATCGGAATCCCTTCTTTTTTTAAAATCTTAAGTGCATTGGTGGATCCGGATACCCCATCGCGAATTTTGTAATCAAAATCCATTTGTCCATCAACTTCAAGTTCGGTGAAATGGTATCGTTTGGCCCAAGGGACTTCTGCTAGTTTCAAATCGTGAGTCGTTAAAAAAACAATTGCTCTTTTTTCTCGTAGAACAGAAAGAATTTCCCGTGTGGCAATAAACCGTTCTTTGGAATTGGTTCCTTTCAAAATTTCATCCAAAAACAAAACAGGAATTTTCTCAGAATCATTGGCATTATGGATAATGGAAGATAACCTTCTTACTTCACTATAGAAAAAGGAAACTCCATCTTCCATCGAATCTTGAGAACGGATGAGCGTGTGAATCTGGAAGTTTGGAAATTCAAACTCAGTTCCAAGTATAGGGGCACCAGAACCGGCAAGTAACAAGGACATGGCGATGGATCTAAGATAGGTTGTTTTTCCACTCATGTTGGAGCCAGTAACAATCATTAAATCTCCGGGTTCCATTTTGGTAAGAGGATTAAAAACACGGCTGGACTTAGGTAGGAGAGGATGTACCAAACTTTTGGCAGTTAAGTTTCCAACTGTGGAAACGTTTCCAAAACTTGCTTCCGGAAACAAAAATCCAAAATTCACAAGGGGAAGGAGAGAATCTGTTTTTAAAATTTGAATTTGGAGTTCATTCCAAAGGGAACCAAATTTCTGTTTCCATTTTTCCAGAGATTTGATTTTCCAAAGGTCCCACAAACAAATAAGATTCAAAATTAAATGTGGTAAAGGGGAAATGAGTAATTCCGAAGAATCACCAAGAGATGAAATGCGACCTATCATTTGTTTGGTTGTTTTTCTGTTTTTTGCCAAATAAATAAATGTTTTTTGAAAACGTGATGCCCCAGAAGCAAGTGCCTTAATTTCTTTCCATTGTTTTAAGGAATCATTTCGGTAGGTAACAAACAAAATTCCATTGATGAGGAGAAGGAGTGGGATGAGAGGTAAGTCAAATAACAAACCCAAAACTATATAAAGAGGAGAGATCACTCCCCAAATTGGGAAAAATACCTTTAAAAACCTTCTTTTTTTCCAAAAGGAATCTTCTGTTTTAATAGAAGTTAGAGGAAACTTTTCATTGGTTTCCGCATCAGGTACCAAAAACTTACGAAGGAGATGGTATGCAAAATAAGAATTTTTTTTCAGGATGTTTTGAATTTCCAATGTTTGGAAATGAAGATTTGTATCTTCGATGGGTTCTTGTAAAAAACGTTTTAGATAAGTCTGAAATCCCACTTCTGTAATTGTGGTATCATATATTCCCAAAAACCCTTGTTTGGTGCAAAGATCCAAATCAATGGAAAGAGGGTGGTTCCGTACGGATTCCGGATATTCCCAAATTTCTCTCGTTTTGATTTTTTTAAATTCACCTGTGAGTCTATAAATTTCTTCCTGTAGGAAGTTTTGTGTTTTTTTCGCGTATAAAATTTGGGTTTTTCGTTTGGAATATAGCCGCACCAAGTACGTAAAGGGAAGAAGGATCAGAAGGGAATATAAATACTCTTTCCACGATTCTTTGTTCAGATAACAAAATAGAATCGCTGCTATAAAAATGGCAAAGGAAACAAATCGAAAGATCGAAACCCGTTTTAATATCTTCGAAAGGAATTGGATTTTGTTTTGGTAGCGTTGGTTCCTACGAATTAGGAACAGATAAGTTGGATTAGTGGAAAAGAGGTCGTTCGTAATTTTCTTCTTCCCTGCGAGAAATCTCCGTATCTAGGACACGAATGAGACTTCCTAAATCATTTAATCTCCATTTGTCGATGAGACGTCCTCTTTCCCGGCCAGAAAATTTATTCAAATACAGGGTGCCAAATAGGTCTTCCCCATACTCATAAGCAACGAACCGCCCGTTCCGTCTGCCAGTAGAATTTTCCAATCGAATCGTCATGAACGATTACCAAAAATCAGATAAAAAAAAATAGTACAAGCAAAATTTTTTGCTTCAGGATATTCATTTTCCGGCGATACATATATTGGGGAAAGGCTACTTACCACGGATGGTTGAGGAACCTTAAAAACAAATACCCCGGAAACCGGAAAGCACGGAGGCTTGTATGGATTTCTATCCCGATATGAATTTGGAGTTTAAAAGCTCCTTTGTGAAGACCAACCAGTTTTTAGCCAACACACAAGACGAAACCCTACTCCCGCAAATGGGACTTGCGGCTCGTAACCTACTCAATCTCGAACAAATGACCAAACTCCGCGAAATTCGCAAACGCCATCTGAAAAAAGGACACCAACGCGAAGGGTTCCACTGGGACTAAACACCTAAATTTCTCTTGACCATCTAAAAGTAGGCCCTATCATAAAGACCGCTTTTAGATGGAGAGATATGGCAAATAACCTAGCAGACGTTTATAAGGAATCCGCAGAAAAATTCGGTCCAAGACCCGCATTCTGGTATAAGAATGCTCAAAAGGATTACCAAGCCCTCACTTACAAAGAACTCTACGAAGACGGACTAGCACTTGCAGAAGCCCTCATTGATTTAGGAGTTAAGGCCAGAGAACACGTTGGTGTTTTGGCTGACAACCGTATGGAATGGATCATCGCTGATTGTGCGGTGCTCACGGCAGGTGCCGCCAATGTTCCACGAGGATCCGATATTACCGATTCCGAAATTGTTTATATTTTGAATCATTCGGAAGCGAAGATTGTATTCGTTGAAAATGACAAAGTTTACGAAAAATATAAAAACAATAAATCCCAAGTGAAGTCGGTAAAAACCGTCATCATTATGGATAAAGAAACCAAACTCAAATCAGGTGCCGGAATCCTTCATTTTTATGATCTCCTAGAAAAAGGGAGAGAGATGCGTGCCAAAGGAAAACGAGAAGCGGAAAAACGTATGGCCGGAATCAAACCGGACGATTTGTACACTCTCATTTATACTTCAGGAACAACAGGAATGCCAAAAGGGGTTATGCTCATGCATTCCAATATGATCCACCAAATGCATTACGTGGTTCCTCGTGTTGCTAAAGTAACACCTGACGATCGTATGTTGTCCATTCTCCCTGTTTGGCATATTTTTGAACGTGTTGTTGAATACTTTGCCATCATCAATGGTGGTTCTACTTACTACACAAAGGTAACAGAACTTCGTAACGACATCCAAAAAGCAAGACCAACCTTTATGGCTTCGGCTCCGCGGGTTTGGGAAAGTATTTATAACGGGATTTACACTCGTATCAATGATCCAAAACAAACTCCACCAGTTCGAAGGTTTTTGTTTAAAGTAGCATACTTCTTTTCAAAACACTATCATTCAGCAGTTCGTTTTCTCAAAGGTTGGGAAGTGGATTATGAAGGAAGAAACATCATTCAATCTTTGGGATTGTCGATTGTATCCATCATTAAATTGTTGTTAACTGGTCCATTTACGGTGACCATTCTTTCACTAGTAGCCGCACAGTTTGGATTGCCAGAAGGAAGCCCTTTCAAAACTCCATTGTATGTGGTGGCTGGCCTCGGGCTTATTTTTAATTACCTCACTCTTGACCGAATTGTCCTTTCTAAAATTCGCCAGGCAACGGGCGGGCATTTGCGTGCGACCCTCTCTGGTGGTGGTGCCCTTCAAAAACACGTTGATGCCTTTTTTATGGATATTGGGATCACAGTGCTCGAAGGTTATGGAATGACAGAAACTGGACCTGTGATTTCGGCACGGACATTTGATCGTCCGATTATGGGTTCTGTGGGTGATATTGTTCCACTCAGCCAAGTACAAATTCGTGATGATGCGGGAAATGTTCTTTGTCATATCGACGACAAAAAGAATATCATCTTTGGTAAGTTAGGTGTAAAAGGTGTGGTTCATCTCAAAGGGCCTCAGGTAATGAAAGGATATTATAAAAATCCAGAAACTACCAAAAAAACCATCGTGGACAATTGGATGAATACCGGTGATATCGGTATGATCAACTTCAAAAAAACACTGACTCTTACTGGTCGTGCCAAAGATACAATTGTTCTTCTCGGCGGGGAAAACGTAGAACCAGTTCCTATTGAAAACAAAATCGATGAATCACCTTATATCAAACAGTCGATGATTGTGGGCCAAGACCAAAAAGTTCTTGGAGCCATCATTGTTCCTGACTTTGATGCACTCATTCCTTGGGCGGAAGAAAACGGAATTTCAGAAAAAAATCCTGATAAACTAATCACCAATCCAAAGATTGTAGATTTTTATAAAAAGGAAGTTCGTAATTTTAACAGTGTTAAAACAGGATTCAAAAACTTCGAACAAGTACAGTATGTAACACTCATCACAAAATCTTTTGAGGTTGGAGATGAGCTGACTAACTTAATGAAGATGAAACGACACGTAATTACGGAAAAATACAAAGACAGAATTTTGGAACTCTACAAAAACAGTTAATATGAATCCTTTTGCAGAGATCTTTCATGGAGACCGCATCTTGGAAATCAAGATGCAATCCAATGAAAAGAATACTTTTGATTTCGAAGCTTTTGTATTATTCGAACAAATCTTAAATAAACACGCAAACAATCCAAATTTGCGTGTTTTACTTTTTACATCCGCACAAACACAGTTTTTTTCCAACGGGATCGAACCCACTCTCATGTATGGAAAAACAGAATCGGATGTTCGTAAATCCGTTGAACAATTGTTAAGGACAGCCCAAACCTATTTCCATTTTCCAGTTCCTACCATTGCTGTAGTCAACGGACATTGTATGGCGGCAGGGGCTGTATTTGCATTGTTTTCAGACTACCGGTATATGGTGGACAAAGGGGCAAGGATTGGATTTTCCGAAGCCATCGTTGGTCTTAATTTTCCATCCATTCCCACCATCGTTTTACAAGATTTAGTGGGTGTTAAAGTGACTCGTGACCTTCTTTATTCGGGGAAACAAATCAAAGGCCCTGAAGCCAAAGAAATTGGACTTGTGGATGAATTGTTTAGCGCCGAAACATTGTTTGGTGAATCATTAAAATTTGCCGAGTCACTTTCCAAACTCACAAACAATTCTAGCCGTGGAATGAAAACTGCCCAAAGGGAACCTTACCGAAAAAAGATGGAATCCTTGTTCCAAATTGATGCAGACCTTTTCACAAAAGTCATTTTGTCTCATGACGGGCAGGAAGGGTTTCATTCCCTCATCGAAAAACGTAGGCCAAAGTTCATCACTTGAATTTAGGCCAACCTTTCCAAGCGATTCGAAAACTTTTTATCTTTTTTCTTTTCGTTTGGAACCTTATGATGTAAAGATGGGTCTTACTTTTAGGCGCTATTTGCCTACACTTTGAGGTAACTTGCATCTTTCTGAAATTTCCATCCGCAATCCTATTTTTTCTTGGATGATGATGTTCGCCATGGTTCTCCTTGGCGCTATCGGACTTTCTAGACTTGGGCTCTCCCAGATGCCCAATGTTGACTTTCCTGTGGTCAATATCGTTCTCACGTTACAAGGAGCCAATCCCTCTGTAATGGAGTCAGACGTTGTTGATCCGTTGGAAGAAGTTCTTTTAACGGTGGAAGGGGTCGAAGAAATTCGATCTACATCGAATGAAAGTGCTGCAACGATCACCGTAGAACTCGAGTTAGATAGAGATGTGGATGTGGCTCTTCAAGAAATCCAAACCAAAATTGCGCAAGTTCAAAACAAACTTCCCGATGCACTGGATCCCCCAATATTATTAAAAGCAAACCCGGATGATACACCGATCATTTGGGTTGCTTTGACTGCTGAGGGAAAAACGGACCAAGAGAAGATGATTTTTGTGAAATCATACCTCAAAGATAAATTTCAGAAAATTCCTGGAGTTGGCGAGATTTTACTTGGGGGTTATGTAGACAGAACCATCAACGTGTATTTGGATCCTAATCGGTTGGCTCGCAATGAACTAACAGTAGATGACATTGCAAATACATTGTTGGAACAAAATATTGAAGTTCCATCAGGTAAATTAGAAAACAAAAAATCGGAAGTTTCACTTCGTGCGGTGGGTGATGTACCTACAGTGGAACAACTTTCTAATATTTATATCAATTCACGTACTGGTTCAGCAATGTACCGCCCGGTGAAATTAAAAGAAGTCGCATCCGTAGAAGATGGGTTAGATGAAGTAAAACGAATTAGTCGGTTTAATCGAATTCCAGCAGTGGGTTTGGGTATCAAAAAAATCAAAGGTTCTGATGCCGTTGCGGTTGGAAAAGCAGTAAAATTAAAAATGGAAGAACTCAAACCCTTTTTACCTAAAGGGTATAAATTGAGTATCGCAAATGATAATACAACGTTTATCAGTGAATCGGTTGAAGAACTTATTTTCACTTTAATTCTTTCTATCATCTTAACAGGTTTAGTTTGTCGTTTGTTTTTAGGAAGTTGGAGTAGTACAGGGAATGTTTTACTCGCCATACCTACATCCATCATTGGAACATTTTTAGTTTTATATATACTCGGGTTTACATTAAATACATTCACATTACTTGGATTGTCATTGGCAGTGGGTATTGTTGTGGACGATGCCATCATGGTACTTGAAAACATTAGTCGCCATAAAGAAATGGGTAAAACTTGGTACCAAGCATCCCTCGAAGGTGCAGCGGAGATTCGTTTTGCGGCACTTGCGGCAACACTAGCGATCATTGCCATTTTTTTGCCTGTTGCCTTTATGCAAGGAGTCATTGGCAGATACTTTTTAGAATTTGGAATTACTGTAGCAGTGGCGGTTGTACTTTCTTTATTTGAAGCACTTAGTTTTACGCCTATGCGTGCTTCCAGATACAAAGACAAAGAAAAATCGAAATCAAAACAACAACTTCAAATGGTAGATGAAGTATCAAATTGGAAAGCGAATCGATGGATTCAATTGTTTTTGAAGTTTTGGGATCGAATCGGGATTTTTAAAATCTTAGATCCAATCATGGAAACCTTTCTCAAAAGAGCAGAAGTATTTTATGAAGATACACTAAAGTATGTTATCAGATATCCCATTACAATATTAGTTGTTTCTACTTTAGTATTTATATTTTCCCTTGGATTTTTTTTGTTATTAAAAAAAGAATTCATTCCATCCCAAGATTTGGGTAGGTTCATTCTACGTGCCAAATTACCTGTCACAACCTCTATTCAGGGAACAGACTCTGCTATGCGGAAGGTAGAAGAATACTTACTTTCTAAACCAGGGATTGAAAGATACATGGGAAATGTCGGTGGATTTGATGGATCAGAATCGAATGCTGCCATGTTTTTTGTTTCGATGCAATCCATGGGCAAAAGACCTATCAGTTCCAAAACAGGAAAAGAAATCACACAAAATGAAATTTTTGCAGATTTGCGTAAAGAATTAAAGCCCATCGTACCAGAAGCAAAATTCACGATTATAGACATTTCACAACGAGGTTTTAGTGCAGGGCGTGGTTATCCAGTAGAACTTGTGTTAACTGGCCCTGATTGGGAAGTTTTGGCAAAAGTATCAGACAAAATAAGGCTTAAACTGGAAGAAGAAGCTGTTTTACAAGACATCGATACAGATTATGTTTTGGGACAAGACGAACTTCGAATTTTACCAAACCGTGATGCAGCAGCTGCAAGAGGTGTGAGTATGGCTAATATTGGTAATACCATTGGGCCTCTTATGGGAGGAAAAAAAGTAAGTAGATTTACCGAAAATGGTAGGAGTTATGATGTTCGCATCAAAATCAATAAAGAACAAGGTGAAAATGCAGACATCATACCCAATATCAAGGTAAGAAATACCTATGGAGAATTCATTCGTTTGCAAGAGATTCTGGTATTTGAATCCAAAAAAGCCTTAAAGAGCATTACAAGAGTTAATCGGGATAGAGCAATAAAGTTGTTCGGGAACCCTCCGATTCAATTAGGGCAAAATGTATCCATGGAAAAATCTATTAAAATAGCAAAAGAATACCTTCCTGAAGGATATTCCGTTGCCGTTTCAGGATCGGCTAAAACTGCAAATGAATCAACCAACGGTTTAGTCTTTGCACTTTGTTTAGGAATTTTAATTTCCTATATGGTACTCGCCAGTCAGTTCAATAGTTTGAAACAACCGTTATATGTACTTCTTGCTATGCCTTTTAGTTTTTCGGGTGCCCTTGTTGCACTATATGTAACGGGACAAACATTTAATATGTATAGTTTTATCGGTCTAATCATGTTGTTAGGTCTTGTGAAAAAAAATTCGATTTTACTTGTTGAATTTGTAAATTTTGTACGTTCCCAAGGTAAAAACATAAAGGATTCTATATTAGAAGGTTGCCCAGTTCGTTTGAGGCCGGTTCTTATGACTTCCTTCGCATCCATTGCCGCCGCCATTCCTCCTGCACTTGCATTGGGACCTGGAGCAGAAACAAGAATCCCTATGGCTGTGACTATATTAGGTGGTTTGATACTTTCCACTCTCATTACCTTTATTGTGGTGCCTGCTGCTTATGTACTTTTTGAAAAAGAGAAATCAAAATGAATTTGGTTAATAGTTATTTATTTCGATTTTGTTTATTTTTAATGGGTTCTTTTTTAATTTCCTTCTGTTCATCCAGTCCAGATATAAAGGTTGCTGATGGCGTTGTTGAAGATAGTTTGAGAAAGATAACGGGAGTTACTACAAAAGATTTAGAACGAACATTGTCTAAAAATTCGATGGGTTTGGATGATTTGTTTGTGTTAGCTGTGGAAAAAACAGAAAGAATCGCACTTAAAAATGAAGCTGCAAACCAAGCTCAGTACGGAAAAAATAAAGCCATGGCTGGGTTTTTACCCACTCTATCTTATGTTTATAATAAGTTTTATTCCATTCCTGGCCATACTTCTGATCCAACTCCTTTGGATAATTATAAAACATACCAAGCGATACAAAGTGAGAATTATGCTTCTCTTTTGCCATCTCGAACAACTTCATCCAATCTCCCTCCAACGGTAGGAGCAGGTTCTCGTTTGTTACTAAGTTTTCCATTATCAAATGGGCTTTTGGCTTATCAAGATTACAAAGCATATACGAGTTTGGCTGAACAAAGAAGGATGGAAGCCAAGTTTGAAGCGGGACGAATGTATATGGAAATTGCATTGGCTTATTATAATGTTTTGCAATTGGAAGATAGTTTAAACCAAGCGGAAGAATCTCTCCATTTACATTTGGAAGCTGCGAAAGAAAAAAGAAGACTTTTTTCTCTTGGAAGAATACTTCGTTATGAACTTTTAAACTCCGAAACAGCAGTCACCAATGCCCAGGCCGTGTTAGAAGATACAAGGTCACAACTGGAACAAGTTCAACTGACCTTATCGGCTATGGTCGGAATGGAATCTAAAATACCTTTGGAAAATTCTGTTCCTCGCTTTAAATCACCTAATATTGAAAATGTGGATGATGTTTTAGTGAAACGGTATGATGTGATTTCATCCAAAAAAGGAATAGAAGTAGCCAAAGCAAACGAAAGTAAAGCTATGTTCGGTTTTGCACCTAATGTTGCAGTGAATACTTTTTATTCATTTCCTACACCTGGGCAAACACATACTAAAGATGTGACAGCTCAACTTGCGATTACCATGCCACTCACACCACTGACTCAATATGCAGATTTAGAGATGGCAGAATCGGCAACCAAACAAGCAAAGTTGACCGCTTCACAAACAAGAAGGGCGGCCGTTCAAGAAATTCAAAATGCGATACAAAGTTTGAAGAATTCAGAAAAATTATTTGGGATTTATGAAAAGGCATACCAGTTTGCATTGGATACATTAAAAAGCCAGGAGTCGGCCTATCATTTGGGACGGACAAGTTTGGTGGATTTAATCGGAACCAAAATTAGCACCCTCAATTCCAAAATGGCATTACAAAAAATGGATTACCAAAGGCACTTAAATCGAGTGGTACTCGGTGTTGCCACAGGCGAATTGCCCCTCCTTACAGATTCACAATCTTCTGAAGAATGATTTAGAGCGATGGATTTAATGATTATAATTTGTCTAATATGTTGTATGAATCCAACATTCTGAAGATGATATGGCGTTTACAGTCGTTGCTCTAAATATTTGGTTTGAAAATCTGGATTTTGGTACTATAACGATATAGTTAAAGTTTGAGGAAAAAATGGCAGAAAATCATTATTATAACGCGAAAGATCTTGGAAAATTTGGAGAAATAGGACGTACAAATCCAGCCCTTGCTGATAAATTTTTTGGTTATTACAATGCCGTGATGGCGGAAGGGGCACTCACAGAAAGAGAAAAAGCACTGATTGCTCTAGCCGTTTCTCATGCATTAAAATGTCCGTATTGTATTGATGCCTATACATCTACATCTCTCCAAAAAGGTGCAAACGAAGCCCAAATGAACGAAGCAGTTCATGTGGCTGCCGCAATGGCTGCTGGAATCAATTTGGTTCATAGTGTTCAAATGCAAAACAAAATAGACGAACTTTCTTTTTAGTTATGGAAACGAAGGAACAACTTTCTACCTTACAATCATTCAGTGGTAAAAAGTTTTCTGATTCTGTCGGACATTCTATACATGCAAGGTCTCTAAAGATTTTTCAGATTAATGTTGGCAAATGGTGTAACCAGGCTTGTCGGCATTGCCATGTAGATGCGTCTCCCATTCGAACTGAGATGATGGATAAAGCCACAATTGATTTGTGTTTGGAAATCATCGAAAAAACACCGGGTATAGAAACCGTAGATATCACGGGTGGTGCCCCAGAAGGAAATCCTCATTTTAAGGATTTGGTTTTAGGTGCGAAACAACTGGGGAAACGAGTGATGGATCGTTGTAACTTAACCATCCTTGAAGAACCAGGATATGATTGGTTGTATGAATTTTTAGCATCCAATCAGGTGGAAGTTGTATCCTCATTACCGTCGTTCATTGAAAGTACGACGGACAACCAAAGAGGAAAGGGAGTGTATCAAAAATCCATTACTGCATTAAAGAAGTTAAATGCTCTTGGTTATGGAACCAAACTTCCTTTAAATTTAGTTTATAATCCTAACGGTTTATTTTTAGGTTCAGGGCAGTCTGTTTTAGAAAGAGAATATAAAGAAACTTTACAAAAAAAATACGGAATCGTATTCAACCAATTGTTTTGTATCAATAACCTTCCGATCAGCCGATTTTTAGGTGCTCTCGTTCGGGGTGGTAAGTTTGAAATGTATATGGAAACGTTAGCCAATGCCTACAATCCTGCGACTGTAGAAGGCCTTATGTGTTTGGATCAAATATCCGTAGGATATGATGGTTCCGTTTATGATTGTGATTTCAACCAAATGTTAGATTTGAAGTCTCAAAACGTAAAACATCTAAAGGATTTCGATTTGCAATCTTTCCTTAGCCGAGATATCGTAGTAGCAAATCATTGTTACGGATGTACTGCCGGTGCGGGATCCAGTTGTGGTGGGGAGATTGTTTAGATGTCGATTCAAAATGAAAAAGACCTTCAAGGGATTTTAAAAGCAGGGAAGTTTGTCGCAAAGGTTCGTGAACTTTTAAAACTTCTGGCCAAACCTGGAGTGTCGACTTTGGAACTAGACAACGCCGCCAAACAGGAATTTGAAAAGGCAGGAGCATTTTCCGCACCTAAGTTTGATTATAAATTTCCTGGTTATACTTGTATCAGTACCAATTTTGAAATCGCACATGGGATTCCTAAAAAAGAAACCATCTTAAAGGATGGAGATTTAGTGAATATCGATGTATCTGCAAAACTAGACGGTTATTATGCCGACACAGGAATTTCCTTTGTTGTGGGTCAGTCCAATGCTTCTCTTCAAAAACTTTGTGAAACAGCCATCGAAGGAACGATGCGTGCCACAAAACAGGCGTTTACTGGAAATTATCTCCGAAACATTGGCAAAGAAATTCATTCTGCGGCAGTAGAAAATGGATTTACTGTGATTAAAAATTTAGCAGGACACGGAACGGGAAAAAAACTCCATGAGGAACCGCAAGTTTTGGTTTACGAAGAAAAACGTGACCAAAGAAAACTCGGGAACGGTCTTGTTCTAGCAATTGAATCCTTTATTTCTACAGGAAGCCAAACCGCTTACGAAGAAGAAGATGGTTGGACACTGGTTGCAAGCAATCGTCGAGGGGAACTCAGTTATGTAGCACAGTGCGAACATACTGTCATTGTCCAAAACGGAAAACCCATCATCGCCACATTATAAATTCATTGTCCTTAGAAATCATTGAATCGGGAGCCTCTCCAGAAAAAGCGAGAGGTATACTTGTTATTTGGCCAAGCACTGGTGGTAATGCGAGATCGTTTCGGATTCGTGATAGTGAACTGGAAACTTTAGGGTTAAGACTCATTCGGTTCAATCCTCCTTCTCATGGAAATTCAAAAGGAATCTATGATCCAAAAGCCGCCATATTATTGTTAGATGATTATCTAAAAGAGCGAGGTTATACAAACAAAGAATTGTATGGGATTGGGCATAGTGGAGGAGGGGCTGCTCTTATGATGTATGCCAATTTAGTCCCCTTTCAAAAATTGTTTTTACTTTCTCCCATTTTGGATAGTGTTCTTAGTCTTCGATTTTTATATGAGTCAGGTTCGATTGAGGAGTTTAGTCGGCTTCTTTTGTTACCAGGAAGTTCTGATGAAGAAAAACCCAACAAACAGATATTAGAAACTCTTTCGAACCCTCAGTGGTTAGAAGATGGAAATGTTAGTCATCTGAATGTTCCCATCCAAAACTCTAGGATTCGTTTAGATGACTTGTCTCTATTTTTAAAAAATCTTTTTTTACCGGGGTTTGTGGTAGATACCTCCGTCATTCAAAAAAGAACTAATTATACAATTTTTCTACCAAAGGTTGATAAGTGGTTTCCTAAAGAATACACCATCAGTTTTGCAAAAGAGAACGGACTGAACTGTATCGAAATTCCCGAAGCACCCGACCATTTTTTTTCTTCCTCATGGCTTATGATTTGGAAACAAATCAAAAAGATTGGATTTTAATAGAAAGCATTCAGATCCAACCAAGAATTTCATTTAATTAGTTTACAAATGAATTAAAGTCATTTAGAATCTCCACCTGTATCTTCAGAACTAAGATGATTTGGTTCTGATACAAAAGGAGGATTTGTGGAAACGATTTATCTTACACTCATTGGATTTACGCTTTGGACACTAGTGCTTGGTGTTTCATTGACTTCATTTAGAAGTGTGCAGGTTTTACTCGGCAAAAAAAAATCGAATGAATTTCCAGCAGGGATCCAACATGGATCGGAGTTTAATTGGAGACTCAACCGAGCTCACCTTAATTGTTTAGAAAACCTTCCCTTGTTTGTGGCAGTTGTTTTTTTAACTGCTAACCTAGGAATGATTGATAGTTTTGTAAACCAAGCAGGTCTTGTGATTTTAGGAGCAAGGGTTTTACAATCCCTCACTCATCTAACTTCTACTAGTGTCCTCGCAGTCAACATCCGGTTTACATTTTATATGACACAAGTAATCACTTATATTGTATTACTGGTTCGCCTTGTTTAGACACCTTCCCGTTTGAGGTCACGACCCATAAGAGCTTTGACTACTTCTTTTGGGTCTTTGTCTTCGTATAACATGCGATAGACTTCCTGGGTGATGGCCATTTCCACACCTAGTTTGTCAGAAAGGTTTTTGGCAGAGAGAGTGGTTTTGACACCTTCTGCTACTTCATTCATAGAAGCTAAAATTTCGTTTAATTTTTCACCTTTGCCCAAACGAAAACCTACAGTTCGGTTCCTTGACCCTTCTCCACAACAAGTAAGAACCAAATCTCCCATTCCCGATGGTCCAAGGAAAGTCATCGGATCGGCACCCATTTTGATCCCCATACGAGTGATCTCGTTTAACCCTCGTGTGATGAGAGCGGCTCTCGTATTTTGACCAAACCCGAGTCCATCGGCAACTCCTGCGGCAATGGCGATTACGTTTTTTAAGGCACCACCGACTTCGACACCCACCACATCGGGAGTCCAATAAGTTCTGAAATAGGTAAAACTAAAGATCTCTTGCACTCGTTTGGCGGTTGCTTCGTTTTTGGAAGCGATGGAAACAATGGTAGGCACTCGTTTCACCATTTCTTTGGCAAAACTAGGGCCCGAAAGATAAGAGAGTTGCGAATGGAATTGTCCTGGAAGTTCGGATTCAAAAATTTCAGATACCAGTCTAAGGCTTTCGTTTTCGATCCCTTTGGAAGCAGAAACAATCGGCACTTTTGGCGGAATGTGATCTTTAATTTCTTTTAAAATTCCCGAAAGCGCATGGCTTGGAGGAGCCGAGACAATCATCTCCTTGTCTTTCACAACATGGATGAGATTTGTATCCGCTTTTAATTTCTCTGGAAGCACCAAATCGGGCATTTGTTTGGAATTCAAATGGTTTTCATTGATGGATCTTGCTTGATCCTCGCTTCTTGTCCAAAGGGTCACATCATAACCCTTGTCCGCTAAAATACTACCTAGTGCAGTGCCAAAACTTCCGGCGCCAATGATACCAATCTTCATGAGTTCTGTATTCTAAATCTGCTTTCCAAAAAGGCAATAGAAAATAAAAATTAAAATATGCTTTTAACGGATCTTCTCCGTTTCAATCCGCTGAATCTCTTTTTGCCACCCAAAGTGGTCCCAAAGAGTAATTATAAGGTTACCCTACTTTTGGGTAGCTTACGAAAGGTCATATCGACAGAGGTCATCGCAGAGGATCCCGATTTAGAGAGTTTGGAAGTCTCTTCTGCCAAGGGTGAAGTCATACTGACTGGAGTTTACCGAATGGGTTGGCTCTGGATCGCTCGTTTTTTAAAAGTTGAGTCCATTCGTTACCGTGTCCGCCTAAAACCTGTTTCAGTAAAAGACAATAAAGCCCGATTAAAAATTGTTGGGTATCGAGTATGGGACACAAAACCTAGACGATTCGACTTTGTTAGGTGGTTTGGCAAAGTAGATCCTTTTCATAAAAAAAAGGTTTTTGAATCCATCTTAAATGCAGCACCTCATCTTCTTTCAATCACTGGTTTACAGTGGGAAATTCTCTTTGATTTGAATTATTTTTTAAATTTGGTTCCTTCCATTGCGGGAAAAATTGAAATCCAATACATCATTGGCGACAACAACGAACTATATATTTTTGTAAGATCTTCTACCATCTTAAAACCACTTGTGGATTTTTTTGGACCAGAATATTTAAAGATCGATTATATTGAAGAAGATCGAGACATTCAGATGTTACTTTGGGAAAATGAATAAATGAAAATCATTTATCTAACGGATATCCATGATGGACTTCATGGACTAAAACGAATTCTGCAAACAACGGAAGCAGATTTGTATATGTTTTCCGGAGATATCATTTATAAGGCATTTTTTTCTTTTGATCGTATCATCGATTTTTGTGGAGTACAAGAAGAGTTATATTATTTGTTAACGGAACGTAAAGACGATTCCACTCCTTTTGATTTTACCACTCATGCCATTCGTTTTCCCGAAAAGTATTCCACTGCCATTGTAGAAAAATCGCAAAAGTATCGAGATTTGTATAAACTTGCTGCCAAAACGATGAAAGAAAAATATGAAATCATCGAAAAACTAATCAACAAATATGCAAAGTCACCTGTTTACTGTTTGCCGGGAAATTATGATTTGGATTTACAATACACAGAACTCTACCAAAGGGAAGTTCATAGAAAAAGTTTTGATTTTAATAATTTAAAAGTTTCCGGTTATGGTGGGGCACCCATTTGGACTTCTGGAATCCCTGAAAAACTCACAGTAGTTTTTCATGAGTATACAAAAAACGGAAAAAATTATAGTGAACCGGAAGACTTTTTTCGACAAGAACTTCCTGACATTTGTTGGATTCACAATCCAGCTTACGGTTATTTTGATAACATTCCTGGTGTCGGAAAATGTGGAAGCCAAGGGATTCGTCGGTATTTAGATGATGAATCTCCTTCTCTTGTAGTTTCAGGTCATGTCCATGAAGACCAAGGAATCAAAAAAACTAGAAATACTGTTTTTATCAACCCATCAAACTTTGGTGCTGTGGATTCATTACATGGATTTCAAGAAGGTGGCTATTATGCCGAAATCATTATGGATGGGAAAGATGTAGTCCAATCAAATCTTTGTCAGTTACGAGGAGATGAATGGCACACACTCATTGAAGTGGATTGTACCGAAAAACATTTGAAACTTATTTCACAAAATCCCATTTCCACAGTGAGTTCTGAAGATTACATTCGAGGAAACTAAATGGTCACCTTCCTTACGATCTGTGGTGTCCTATTTACAGTAGCTTTCTTTTTGTATGCCCTCTCTGCCGTTGACAACCAAAGTTTAGACAAAAAAGAAAAGGAACGCCTTGCCAAAGAAGGAAATTTGCGTGTGGGTGATCCAAGAAAAGTTTACGGAAAGGAAAAAGATCCAAACCTTCCGAGACTTCGCCTATGTCCTGTTTGTGGGACTGTGTTAAACAAAAATGAATTTTTATATGCTGCGATTTCTGCTTATACAAACAGCGAAGGGAAAAAACAGGCACAAATTTATGGATGTAAGTATTGTTATTTGATTTTGGATTCAGAAAAAAACACAACCGATACTTCTTATCTAAATGACAATGGTTTTGGGCCACCAAAACCTACGGATGAACTATGAAACAAAGTCTTGATTTATCACAGAGTTTATCTTCACTCAAAGGGATTGGACCTAAAAGAAAATCGGTTCTTTTGGAACACGGAATTTCAACTTTCTTTGAACTCCTGACTTATTTTCCGCGTCGTTACCTAGATCGTAATTTTACAAAAGACATTATTTTAAAACAAGGAGATGTGGTCACCCTTCTTGGAACTATTGCAGACAGTTATATCGTACATGGAAAAAAAAGTCGGTTATTAGTTGGATTTAGAACGCTCAACAACGAACGCATCAATTTGGTTTTCTTTCGCGGGGTGAATTTCTTTCATAAGATTTTTACAGTCGATAGAAAGGTTGTCGTATCTGGTAAATTAGAATACTTCAAAGGATACCAAATCCTCCATCCTGAGTATGAATTTTTATCAGATAAAGAAGATCCAGAAGATTCCATCCATGCGGGTCGAATCATTCCCCTTTATCCATCCACAGAAGCATTGAAAGAAGATGGTCTTGATTCCAAAGGATTACGAAAGCTCATACATCAAGTTTTGGAAGGGGGAGAGATCACGGAAAATCTCCCACAAAAACTAGTCAAAAAACGATCCTTGCTTGGTCGCGACGAAGCCTTTCATGAAATCCATTTTCCTGAAACCATGGAAGCCGTACAAATTGCACGAAAACGATTTGCTTACGAAGAGTTTTTTTATTTTCAAAGACTCCTTCTTTACAAACAAAGAGAACGTCAAAAAGTAAAACGATTGTTATGGCCACTACCCAAATCCCCTTCCAGAGAGAATTTGGAAAAAAATCTTCCCTTCGAATTGACAGAAGATCAAAAAGTCGCTGTAAATAGCATTCTATCCCAAACGAGTTCGGATTCTCCGGCTGCCTTTTTACTCCAAGGGGATGTGGGTTCTGGAAAAACCATCACCGCACTTCTGATCGGTCTTCACTATATTGATAATCACATCCAAGTGGTATTTTTAGCGCCGACGGAAATTTTAGCACGCCAACACTACCAAACCATATATAAATTTATGGGAAATATGCCCTTTCTTGGCATAGAACTACTGCTTGGTGGGGAAAACAAAAAAACTCGTTCGGAGAAACTGACAAGAATCAAAACGGGAGAATCCAATATCATCATTGGAACACATTCCTTACTACAGGAAGATGTGATTTTTTCTGACCTTGGGCTTGTTGTGATTGATGAACAACATAAGTTTGGAGTGGATCAAAGAGAAACGATTCGTTCTAAAGGAAAAAATCCTGATATCCTCGCAATGACGGCCACACCGATCCCGCGAACTCTTTGCCTGACTTTATATGGGGATCTAACACTTGTAAATATCAAAACAAAACCCAAAGGCCGTAAACCCATTGATACAAGATGGTATAAAGAAGACCGAAGGACAGGAGTTTATAATTCGATTCGTAAGTATGTAGGATCGGGTAGACAGTGTTATATTGTGTATCCGTTAGTAGAAGAATCAGAAAAGGTAGATTTGGAATCTTGTACCGTTGCTTATGAAAATTTACGAACCAATATTTTCCCTGATCTAAAAATTGGTTTGTTGCACGGGAAAATGAAAAGTGCAGAAAAAGAATCAGTCATGGAAAAATTCAAATCGGGAGAAATCCAAATCCTTGTGACAACAACAGTTGTGGAAGTGGGTGTGGATGTTCCCAATGCTACTATTTTGGTAGTAGAACATGCTGATCGATTTGGAATTTCCCAATTACACCAGTTACGTGGTCGTGTGGGAAGAAGTGATATCGAAAGTTTTTGTATTTTAATGACGGGCGATTTTATTAGTGATGAGGGAAGGGACCGCTTGGAGGCACTTGTCGCATCCAATGATGGATACTATTTGGCCGAAAAAGATTTAGCCATCCGAGGACCTGGTGAACTTCTTGGAGTCAAACAGAGCGGACTGCCTGAATTTAAAATTGCTGATTTAGTATCGGATCGGAACCTACTAGATGAGGCCAAAGAAGACGCTTCTTCTTTTCCTTTGGATGATCCCAAAGAACTTACCGAATTGAGTACAAGATTCAGCGAAGGCAAATTTTTATTTGCGAATTAATCCTTAAATTTTTAATGAACTTAACTATGTTCCGAACTAAGTATGTATCTCTGTTGTTTGTTTCTTTCTTTTTAGTTTGCGGAGAAAAACCAGTCAAACCATCCAAAGCGGATTTGTATTTAGGACTTGAAAAAACTTCCTATTTGACTGGAAAATTTAGTTCACCTGGCCCATTAGCACCTGTTATCTTAGAAGAGAATGGCAAAGACCATTTTTTAAGACCTGAAGTCAAAAAAGCCCTTCACCAAATGATAAATGATTTTGAAGATTCCAAACCAAGTTCTTACAAACAACATATCTTTTTAGTATCTTCCTTTCGCAATTTTACTCACCAAAAAGGAATTTGGGAATCTAAGTTCACCGGTAAAAAAGCTATGCGAGTTCCGATCAAAGGCAAAACTCCAGAAGAAATCATTAGTTTGATTTTAGAATTTTCTAGTGCACCTGGAACTTCTCGTCACCATTGGGGAACCGATTTTGATATCAATGCATTAGACAATGGTTACTTCGAAGAAAATGGAAAAGGAAAAATTCTTTACGATTGGCTCAAACAAAATGCCGGCAAATATGGGTTTTGTCAACCTTACAATAGTTTGTCGACTAGAAACAATAAAGGATACCAAGAAGAAAAGTGGCATTGGTCTTATGCTCCCATATCCAACCAACTGACGAAAGAATGGATCAAAGGATTTGAATCAGGAGAGATCCAATTGACGGGAAGTTTTTTAGGTGCTGATGTTTTAGGGAACCGGGCTTTGGACTATGTTCGATCCATAAACCCGGATTGTGAGAGAATTCAAAACCCTTCTTTATAGGGTTTTGTAAAGGCTCCACATACTAGAAAGCAAAGTTTCTGCATCACTATAAATTGGTTTCCAATTTAGAAGTTCTCTCGCTTTGGCTGAGGATGCCAAAAGTTTTGCAGGATCGCCTGCTCGTCTACCGCTTGTTTTGTGCGGAATGGTTTTCCCTACCACTTTTTCAGAAAGGTCAGCCATTTCTTTGACCGAATACCCAGCCTCAGAACCTAAGTTGACTGTTAAACTTTCATTTTTCGAAATAATATAGTTAAGAGCCAAAACATGGGCTTTCGCCAAATCAGAAACATGAATGTAATCACGTACACAAGTTCCATCTTCAGTATCGTAATCAGTTCCAAAAATTTCATATCCATTGCGAATGCCTGAAGCAGTTTCCATGATGATCGGAAGTAAATTGGCAGGAGTTTTTTCAATCCCTCTGATTCTACCTTTGGGATCGTAACCGGCGGCATTAAAATATCGTAATCTAGCTGATTTTAAACCTTTTAATTTATCAAACCATTCCAAGTTTTCTTCAATACATAACTTTGTATATCCGTAGTAGTTTTCTGGATTCAAAGGATGTTTTTCATCGATTGGTAGGTATTTGGGTGCTCCATAAACTGCAGCCGAAGAAGAAAAAACAAAGTACTGGCAACCGTATTTTACCATTGCATCTAACAAGATAAAGGTTCCATTTAAGTTGTTCATTGTATACTTAAGTGGATCCGTCATGGATTCCCCTGCTGCCTTCCAAGCAGCAAAGTGAAACACTGCATCTATCTTTTTTGCAAAAATTTGTTTTAGAATTTCTGGATTTTGGATTTCACCTTTGATGAATTCATTTCTTGGAAACAAATTAGCTTCGTTTCCTTTTTCCATATCATCAACAACTAGGATCTCATGGCCAAGTTCCATCAGTTCTAAAACGATATGGCTTCCAATATAACCGGCTCCCCCGGTGACGAGAACTCTCATTCTTCGTCAGATCCACCTGAAACAAAACGGTGATCCACAACACCACGTTTGCTTGTTTCAAAGAATTGAATGATTTTTTGTACTTCCGGTGCAGGATTTGGATCTTTTTTTAATTCGGTAAGCGCTTGTTTTGTGTTAAGTCCACTGTGGTAAATTACTTTGTAAACACGTTTGATTGCCAAACGAACATCAGCAGAAATTCCAGCTCGTTTCATTCCAACTACATTCAAACTAACAACTGCACCGGGGTGTCCATCGACAGTTGCATAAGGAGGGACATCTTTGACTACTTTTGTTAGTCCAGCTAACATTGCATAATCAGATACACGGACAAATTGGTGGACACCCACAGATCCTGAGATAAAAACTTTATCACCAATGACAACATGACCAGCAAGCATTGTATTTTGCACCATAATGTTGTGATCACCAACAATGACATCGTGGGCAAGGTGCACATTTCCCATAAGATAATTATGATTCCCGACAGTTGTAGCTTTTCCTTCCACAGTTCCACGGTGGAAAATAACATTTTCCCTTAGAATGTTATGGTCACCAATTTCCAAATATGTTTTTGTTTCCGGTTTGAAAGCTAAATCCTGTGGTAATCCGCCGTAACTTCCCCCAGAAAAGAGTTTATTGAACTTACCAATTCGAGTTCCTGCGTGGATTTTGACATGGGATTCAATGACGGTTCCTTCGCCGATTTTAACATCCTTCTCAATGATACAAAATGGTCCTACTTCTACGGACTCATGGAGTTCCGCCTTCGGATCGATGATGGCAGTGGGGTGAATTTTCATAGTGTTTTACAAAAAAATACGATTCCGAAGCCATGGAAATGATTTTTTAAAATGTAATTTACACGCTTTCTTCCGTCTGTTTACTTTTGCTAGGAAGGTGCAACTTGCTAATTGATTGGTCTCGAATAGAATCTTTAGTGGATATGAACGATCCGGAAGACCAGGCTTGGTTAAAAGAGATGATGACCTCTCTTTTAGAAAACATGGCAACTCGGGTTCAAAATTTGGGTGGGCTTCTTGTGTCCAAAGAACCCAAGGAATTGCAGGCGGAGTTACACCAAATCAAAGGTGTGGCTGCAAATTTTGGTTTGGCAGCACTTTCTGAGGTTGTGGTCAAAGCTGAAGGTTTTGCCAAAACAGGTGAGATTGATTCCGCTGTGGAAGAAGGAAACAAAATTGCGGCTATCTGGGAATCCACAAAACAAGAATTAGAAAAAAAGTTTTCTAAATAAAATCCATTAGTTTGCGGTCGCCATTTCCACGGCCGTCTTACTACCGTTATAGACTCCCTCTACAATATTTTTTATGACTGATTCGTTCATTCGGAGTAATAAGTCATCTGATTCTGTAAATATTTGAACCAGTTCTTTGGCATGGATCACTTCACGACATTCTACAGTCCCTTCACCTAGTTCCAAGGAACGAAATACGGAAGCCGCTTCATGGTCGCCCACTCTGCGAATGAAAAGTTTGGGAACTGGATAAAAAGCAAGCTCCGAGGGTTTTGTAACAAGGACATCTGTGATACGAATGAGTTTTTCTGTCGCAGAAAAAGCTTCTGTATGTGATGGAAAATGAAATAACACAACTGGTGGATTATTTTCATTGTCTTCTGAACGAAGAGGATGACGTTCGATAAATTTGATTAGATCTTCCCAAGTGTTGATCGATAAATAAGGAATTTTTTGTAAAATTAAATATTCCTCAATGGATTTGAGAACTTTGGAATGATCACCTGTGTTGATCCAAAAGACAGCTTTTTTATTCTGTAAGTTCTTTTTACTCAAACGGATTAAATCTAATACATAACCTTTCTGTGCTCCAGCTCCACCAATGGGCAAAAGAAACCTTCTGCATTTTTTTGCATCAATCCTACGAACTCGATTTTCGCAATCAGTGACAGCATTCGAAACTATATCTTCCGAAACCCAGTGTCCTGCGACTGCCAAGTTTTCTTTAGGAACACCCATCTCTATAAACTTTGTATAAGCAGAAGGAGTTTGAACTAAGTTGAGAGCTCCCGGTACGAGTAAATAATACTGCGGGTAGTTATCACAAATCAAATGGATTGTTTTTTGAAATCCTGATGTAATAGCGATTTGACCATTTAACGGGTATGTGGTGATGATAGGTGAGTCTGTGGGGATTCCTTTCATCAGTCCTTTGTAAAGTTCTGCCAATTGGCAAGAGAGTTCGAGTGAGGTCAAATTACCTTGGGACATAAGTAAACCCCACAACCACTCCACTGGCCCACCAATTTCTGAACTCAGTCTTGAGAAATAACTATAACCAGAATCAATGTCTGCAATGGCTTTGGCTTCCGGTGATTCGATTGCTAATAAATCGTGAAGGTAAGTGGGGATTTGTTTTTTTAAGGAATGGGAATAAACAGAAAGAGCCATGCGGTGGTGGCCATAACCCATACGAATGCTACCGACCACCAATCGTTTTTGGATGGGATTTGGGCCTTTGTCGGTAATGAGTTCCAATCCAGGATAAAGCTCGGAAGGGGTAGAAAAGAGCGGAACAGAGGTCTTTCCAATGGAGTACCTCTTTTGGAGGATGCCACGAATGAGACCTGCGGTTTGTTTGGATAAAAAGCCGGTTTCCAGGCCGAACATGGGTTCTCGATTCATGCAGGAAGTGTAACGATGCTAGATTCTCTTTCAAGTGAAATTTCAATTCTTAGCTGACAGAGGACTAAATTTGGCCATTCCTGGTATCTATGGAACAAGTTTACATTTTGGGCGGACTTAGATCCGCATTCGGTAGTTTTGGCGGAACTCTTAAAGACATGAGTGCCGTAGACCTCGGAGTCGAAGTTTCAAAAGCAGCATTTCAAAAGACTGGCGTGGATCCTTCCCTCATTGAAGAAAGTATTTTTGGAAACGTTATCCCTACAGGAAAAGACGGAATCTATTTAGCAAGGCACATTGGTTTGAAATCAGGAGTTCCAATTGCGAGTCCTGCACTCACACTCAACAGACTTTGTGGATCTGGAATGGAAGCTGTCATCCAAGCCGCCAAAAAAATCATGTTAGGTGAAGCAAATACAGTTCTTGCTGGCGGTGTCGAATCTATGAGTAACGCACCTTATGTGGTACGTAATGCAAGGTTCGGAGTTCGTTATGGAAACACTGAATTTGAAGATTCATTGGCAACTGGTTTAACTGACGTGTATGTAGAACTTCCTATGGGAATGACTGCAGAAAACTTAAGTGACCAATACAAAATCTCAAGAGAAGAACAAGACCTTTGGGCAGCCACTTCGCAAGAAAGAGCAGAAGAAGCTACCAACAAAGGAATTTTAAAAGATGAAATTCATGCCATCACAATCAATGGAAAAAATCCTATTGTCTTTGATAAAGATGAGTTTATCAAAGGGAAAGCGGGAGCAACCAAACTTGCAAACTTAAAACCTGCTTTCAAAAAAGATGGAACTGTAACTGCCGGAAATGCATCTGGAATTAATGACGGGGCAGCTGCATTGATTGTGGCTTCTGCATCCCAAGCAAAAAAATTAGGAAAGGAACCATTGGCCATTGTGAAATCATGGGGCCATGCAGGTTGTGAACCAGCAAAGATGGGAATTGGTCCAGCAGTGGCAATCCCTGCGGCATTACAAAAAGCCGGACTTAGTTTGAAAGACATTGGTCTTTTTGAAATCAATGAAGCATTTGCTGCACAATACTTAGCCGTTCAAAAAGAACTGGGACTTGATCCTAAAATTACAAACGTAAATGGTGGGGCTGTTGCGATTGGACATCCGCTCGGAGCATCTGGAAGTCGTGTCACATTGACATTGGCACTAGAGATGCAAAGACGTGGTGTGAAATACGGTGTAGCCTCACTTTGTATTGGTGGTGGACAAGGAATTGCTATCGTTTTAGAAAATCCAAAAGCTTAAAACTACTATGTATTTACTACTTCCGGGTCGTCACCATTTACTGACACGGTACCAAAAGGAATACCTGAACCGTTTGGTTAAGGATGGCCTCTCGGAAGTAAAAAACCATCTAGGAAACCCTCTACAAATTTCAGAGTTACCTACTGCTATCATCTTTGCAGTCACTTCCGCTAATCATAACAATACAAGAAGAAACCCTCTCCCTCTTTACAAACGTGCCATGATGATTCAGGATTTTTCTAGAGATCTAGAAATTCCCGTTTTTGTAATCCCTATTGATGACGTTGGTCAATCACCTAACTTTGCTTCCTACACAATTAAAAAAATTGAAGCAGAAACAGAAATGTCACTCTCTCTAACACCAAAGAACACCATTGTGCTTTGTTCTACACCTGTTGCAAATTTGTATTCTGATTTAGGATTTTCGATCCTTCCCGTGGAACGTATTCCAGGTAGGGATGAAAAGTTTATCACCAAACTCCCCTGGGAAATTTTGGAAGGACTTGCAAAATCCGAAGTTAAAATGAACTCCCAAACAAAAACAGATTTAGTTTCTTATATGGATCCGGCAAGTGTTCGTTTGTGGGATGAGTATCAAGTTTGGGATAAAATACAAATGTTGTTTTCCGATTCACTGATTGGTGAAGATGGAGATCTTACTGAGTCTAGAGATTATAATACTTATGTGCGAGAAATGGATTTGATCGCCGAACTAAAGTTTAATGATACAAAAAACTATATTTTGCCGGGACGAATTGGGGACATTGGTTGTGCTGTTGGTTCTTGGATCAAACTGGCTTCTGAAAAATCCAATTTATTTGAATCGGATTTTTATGGAGTAGAGATCGCAAGGCATCTTTTCCAAGTTTGCGAACAGAGAAAAGAAAATGGAGAGTTCCGAAACCCAAATGTATTTTTTTTACGAAAGAATGCCGTCAGTGGACTTGTATTCCCAGCGGGAACGATGAACACCATCCATTCCTCTTCCCTCACTCATGAAATTGAATCTTATGGGAATCGAGAGAAACTTCTTTCCTTCATTCAAAACCGTTACCTAGAATTGGCGATGGGTGGGGTTTGGATCAACCGTGATGTAGTTGGCCCGGAAGATAAGGATAGGGAAGTGTATGTTTGGTTTCAGGATACGGATGGTACGAATTTAGGACAAAAACCAAATTCCTATGCCAATCTCAAAGAGTATTTGGATTCTATGTCC
This sequence comes from Leptospira noumeaensis, assembly GCF_004770765.1. Taxonomy (NCBI): domain Bacteria; kingdom Pseudomonadati; phylum Spirochaetota; class Leptospiria; order Leptospirales; family Leptospiraceae; genus Leptospira; species Leptospira noumeaensis. The sequence goes on from NZ_RQFK01000026.1 coordinate 1,060,148, forward strand.
ACAAAGGAAAGATTTTTCCGATTTCAATCCGACTTTCGAAAGGAAGAAGGTTATGTGCTTAGGACTGAAGTCTTTTCCGTCGATGGTATAGAATACTACCGCATGAAACTAGCCGATGTCTGTGAATTCCTCTCCAAAAAAGATTATACTGACAACTGGGAAAGTGAAATGCACGAGTCCTTTTGTTTTTGGAGTTTTAGTGATTGGAAAACTCATTTGGAATCTTTTGGGTTCCAGGTTTCACCTAAGTCACATGCATATAGAAATGAATGGTTGGTTGAAAATCGGTATTTGGGTAAAACCAAAATATTCACTTCGGATAAGGAAGTTCCTAGTTCTCACGAAGACCTAATCCCTATGGATTTTCCGGTCACTCATATGCTTCTATTAGCGGAAAAATAAATGCAATCCGAAGTTAGGCGAAATCTTGAAAAAATCCGCGCTGTGTTTCGAAATAATTATCTACTTGCGGAATTAGAAGAATCGGAAAGAGAAAACCTAATTCCATTAATTGACGTACGTTTTGTTCGATTGGGACAAAATTTAATCAAAGCAAACCAAATGCCAGAGTACATTCATTTTGTAATGACTGGCAGATTTGGAATGAAACAATCTAAACAAGAAATTAGTTTAGGTAGAAATACTTTTGTCGAAGAGGGAGAATCCATTGGTGAAAGGATCACTCTTACAAAAACTCCATCGAAACATGATTATTATGCACTTGAACCTTCGATCGTTTTATTACTTCCTACATCTCGATTTTTAAAGTTAGTTGAGTCTCATCCAGAGATTGCTGAAAAAGCAAAACACAGAGAAGAAGAACAAGAAAAGTTTTATTATGTTCGTAAACTTAGTTTTTTCGAAGAACTTTCCCCAGAAGAAATCAAACTCATTCTAAAATCCATCCAACTAGTAAAAGTCGAACAAGGAGATTTTATTTTTGCAGAAGGGGAAGATGGAGATGCTGCTTATATTGTTCGGTCAGGCAAAATTCAGATAAGAACGGAGAACCCTCGAAAAATTATCTCGATTATGCGTTCGGGTGATATTTTAGGTGAGATAGCAATTTTCAAACATCAAAAACGTTTGGCAAGTGCAGTTGCCTCAGAAGATTCCGAATTGTATAAAATTCCAGGAGCTGTATTCAGAAAAGTCATCGGCGTTGAAAAAGGAAACAAATTAGAAGAGATCGTCCAGTCACGACTTCTACGTTATTCAACATACAAAGCCAAAGAAAAAGAAGAAAATTCAATACGACCATTTGTTTCCAAACGATTTGAGTTTCGAAAAACTACAAAAAAAATATACATAGAACAAGTTACCACAGATCAAATTACGTTAGTTGGACTTGTTTGTAGCGAACTTGCTTTAAGAGCCTTTGATAAACCTTTACCAACCAATTGGAAAATTAGAATCAAAAATGAACTAACCAGAAATATAATACCTGGAATTTTCGAGTTAGCCATTGAGTTAGAAAAATTAGGATTTTTAACTAAACAACAACATTTGTCTTTAGAACAACTTTCCGATTTAGAAAACCCTGTTTTTATAACAGATGATGAAACCATTCCTTGTTTGTTATATTTGTACGAAAAAGAGTTAGATGCTGTCCTTATCTCTCACCCAATCAAAGGAGTTTATGAAATTTCTATAACAGAGTTTTTGAAAATTTGGGACGGGGTGATTTTGCAGTTTTCACCAGCTCCTGCGGCACTGTCGGCCGATGTTAGTTTGATTAGTTTTTTTAAAGAACTACGAATGTTGTTCAGTCCTAAAAAAAGAGAAATACGTTGGATATTAGTCGCAACTGTATTATCAGCAATTTTAACTTTGTCCTTACCGTATTTAGTTCGTCAGGTTGTAGACCAGGTAATTGTTTTTTCTGATCGTAACTTTTTATTTACTTTGGTATTTGGCGTTGCTTTAGCTGTTCTTTTCCAAACTTTGTTTTCTTTATTCCGTAACTTAATTGCCATAGGGCTTATGCAAAGTTTGGAATATAATTATTTTGTTCGTTTTTTTCAACACATTCTAAACTTAACCTTACCAGAATTTCGAAAATTTGAAACAGGTGACTTTACCCAAAGACTAAAAGAAAACCAAAGAATATTAGAAATTACTCAGAGATCAGGTTTATTTTTGATTTTAGATTTAGTAACGTTACCAATTTACCTTTTTATTTTATTTAGATTGGATAACTCTTTAACATTTGTTGGGCTATTTTTTCTAATTGTTTATTCGTTGTTTGTTGTTCGTTCGAGCGCAAAAATAAAAAAATTACAAAAACATAGTTTTGAATCTAAAAAGAAAACTACTTCATTTTTCCTTTCATTGTTTGCTGGAATGCCACTGATCAAATCCGCTGCAATGGAAAGTAGATACCTTTCCAAAGGATTAAATGAAATAGCAAGAACCATCCTTACCAATTTGAGGGTGGGAAAACGAGTCCATGTTTTGGAATTGGTGAGTAAATTTTTTGAACAAATGGGTTTGATTGCGGTGATTACATTCGGTGTCAGTGATGTTTTAGACGAATCCTTAAGTTTAGGAAGTTTTTTAGCCTTTTTAGTTTTGTATTCACTTCTAATGGAACCGATTGTTCGGTTATGTCATGTGTATGAGGATTTGAGTGAATTACGAGAATCCAGGATGAGACTTACTGAAATATATTCTCTTCCAGGTGAAATTGTCAGCCAACGTCCGTTTGGTGAACTACCGAGACTATCTGGAAAAATTACGTTAGATCATATTAGTTTTCGATATTCGGAAACAAGTCCAGAAATATTATCTGATATCAATTTAGAAATTGAAGCGGGTGAAAAAATCGCTATCGTAGGAAGGAGTGGGTGCGGTAAATCCACATTGATGCGAGTTCTTATGGGAACTCTTACTCCTACAAAAGGAAAGGTATTTGTTGATTCCTTTGATCTTTCCACTTTAGATCCAGAAGAAGTACGAATTCAATTTGGAGCAGTCGAACAAAATCCCATTTTGTTTTCTGGTAGTATCGCAGAGAATCTTTCGAAAAAAAATCCATCACTCAACTTGGAATCATTGTTAGCTGGAGCAAAACTTGCTTCTGTAGATCAATTTGTCGAAAGATTTCCAATGAAATACGAAACAAAAATTGGAGAATCGGGAATTGGACTTTCGGGTGGCCAAAGGCAACGATTAGCCATTGCTAGGGCTCTTGTTACAAATCCAAGTATTCTGTTTTTGGATGAACCAACTTCTGCCCTTGATTCAGAAACAGAATCTCATATCCAATCACAATGGGAAACTGTTTTTAAAGATAGAACGGTAATCCAAATTTCACATAGACTTCATAGTACTGTGAGTGCAGATAAAATTATCGTATTAGACGAAGGTCGAGTTGTTGAAATGGGAACTCATGCAGAGTTAATCACTACCAAAGGTTTTTATTACCATTTGTTTCCTACATTAAGCGAAGGGGATAAAGATGTTTAAAAAATTTAAGAACATTAAAGAAACGGATTCTAATTGGGAATCAAGACATTCTGCATCCTATTATGATGAGTTATTAAAACATCCAGCACCTAATTGGGAAAGAAAAGGAATTTATCTAATTAGTACATTCTTTATTTGTTTCATTCTTTTTTTAATTTTTGGAAGAGTTGATGTTGTTGTAGAGGCAAGTGGCACCATCCGTCCAAAAGGTAACTATCATATGGTTGAAGCTTTGGAAACGGGAACACTTACAAATTTGTATGTAAAATCAGGGGATTTTCTTAAAAAGGGAGATCCCATTATGGAGTTAGAATTTTCTGAACAACAAATTGAGTTATCAAAAGATACAAACAACTTAGATTATGAAGAAAAAAAATTACAACGTCTCATTCGTAACAGAAGGGAAGCAGAAAAAATTTCTAAAAACTTAGCATATAATTTAGAAAATAATTCCGGTTCAGCATTATCTGGTGGTGTTTTGAATAAATTTGTAAATTTAAAAAAAGCTTTTATGGATTTTCAAAATGGAGTTGGTGCCAAGTTTATTTATGATCAAAGTTTATTAGAATTTAATGAAGAATTTGGAAACTTAAAAGATGAAATCCAAAGAGAAGAGAATGTAATTTCCAGTCTCAGAGGGGATACAAAGTTAAAACGAGAGAGAGTTGCCAATGCGATCATTCGTATGCCTTTTTCTGGCATCATCGGCGAACTTACTGTCAATAACGTCGGACAAAATATCATTCGTGGACAAACTGTTGCTTCACTAATGGAGGAAGGTCAACCATTAGAAGCAATTGTGGAAGTAAACAGCAAAGACATTGCAGCAGTAAAACTTGGTTTGAAGTCAGTAATAAAGGTAAAGGCATTTCATCAAAATGACTTTGGTGTTGTTTCAGGTACTGTTTCTCAAATCATTCCTAATACTACAGATAAAGATTCTTTTTCCGTAGTTTTGATTTTAGGAACACAAGATCTAAACCAGGATGGAAAAGAGTTTCAGTTGTTTCCCGGACTTAAGGTAGTTGCTGATATAGTCATCGATAGAAAGAGTATTTATCAAATTTTGTTTCGTTATGCTGATCCTAGGAATTAACTTTGAAAACTGTAAAAGAAATTCCTAAGGTTATCTCCGATGATGATTTTTTATCTAGTTTGTCATCAAACGACTTAAAAAAATTTTTTGGTTTATTTGAGTTTAGATCTTTAGTAGCAAACGACAGAATAGGTTCAAGTGAATTGGATCCAACACCAATTTTATTTTTAGAAACTGGAAGAATTCAGGTAAAACTTAAAATCAATGAGAAAGAATTATTAATCAAAACATTAACGGAAGGTTCGTTTTATGGAGTATCCGAATTATCATCCGATTCTCTAAAAAAACAAATTTTTCAAGCAGAAGAAAATTCCAAAGTTCGAGTTTTATCTTCTACTTTGTTCTTAAAGTTTATCGAATCCGATAAACAAAGAAAACAATCCTGGAATGAATATAAAGAAAATGTTCAACTTCGCGATGAATTAAGAATCCATCCTTATTTTCGAAAACTTTCCAATTCAGAAATTGAATATCTATCAAAAGTATTAGTAAAACAAAAAATAAATCCGGGACAAATTTTAATCAAAGAAGGAAGTAAAAGTTCTTCGCTATTCTTCATCCGTTCTGGAAGATTTAAAGTCACCAAGTCTACTTGGCAAAAAGATTATTTTTCGTTTGTAGAAGCAGGATCTGTGTTAGGTGAAATGGGAGTTTTGGAAAAAAAAGCCAGAAATGCGACTGTAACGGCTGTTGAAGAAAGTTTTGTTTATGAACTTTCTTCAACAGATGCAACTAACTTCTTTAAGAAGTCTGAAAGTTTACTCATTACCATTCGTTCCATTATGAGCGAAAGAAAACTAAACCTTGGTGACGGATCCGAGGAAGATAAATTTGAAACATCAACCATTTACGAAGAAGATCAGTTTCATTTTTTACCGAAACTAAAATTTTCTCCTCCGCTAAGAAATCAAATTCGGTTTCCTTTTTTATTCCAAGATGGTAAATCACAGTCTGGTGATGCATGTCGTAAAATGATATTTCGCTATTGGGGATATTCGTTTGTGGATTACGACGCAGATCCTTCTTTTCCAGATTTTGATCCTGATATCCGACCGAATCATTGGAAAGGTAGTTTTGGTGAAGGCAAAGGTGATTGTTATTTTGTAAACTGGAAAGATCACGAATCAGAATTAAATAACATCCCAACAATTAACTTTTTTGAAAATTCAAAGTATGTAATCTTAAAGTCCATTGATTCAAAGAAAGTATTCGTTATGGATCCAGAACTTGGAGAGATCAGTCTATCGCGAGAAGAGTGGGAAAAAAAATCTTCCAAAGTTGTTATCTATTTTGTTCCTAAAGTCAAACCAGAACAAAACTTTGAATGGAAAAATAGATTTTTTTCCGGACTGGCAGAGTATTTTTTACCAGCCATCAAATATTTAAAAGCCGGTATTGTTGCCAGTTTTGTAATTAAAGGTTTGGAAGTGTTCATTCCATTAATCAACTTATATTTAATTGATGCGGTTCTTTTGAAAGAAAACAAAGAGTTTTTTTTACCGGTAATTTTAGTTGTAGTGCTTCTTAGTTTTTCACAATCTTTTCTAGCATATTTCAGATCTAATGTAATTTTTTTTACTAGCAATCGAGTGAACCAAACCATCGCAATTCGATTTTTGGTAAAATTGATTTCATTACCGATCTCTTTCTTTGAAAGAAACAGAAAAGGTGAAATTTTGAATCGTTGGGAAGAAATAGAATCGGTGATTTTATATTTTTCCGATCAAGGAGCCATGAAGATTTTTGATTTACTATTTAGTTTTTTGGTTTTTATCATCTTTCTTTTTCTCTCTCCTTTGTTGTTATTAATTATTGGTTTATTGATTCTGCCGGAGATGCTGATCCTCCGTGCGTTTGCACCAAAGATAGTTGAAGAAACAAAAAAGGAATCTTTAAAAAAATCAGATACTTTAAGTTATTTCATCGAAACCATCAATGGATTTGAAACCATCAAAAATTTAGGTGCTACTTATTCGCATCGATGGGATTTCGAAAAAAGACTCACCTCACAATTGAATTCAGAAGGTAAAAAGTTGTTTTATTCAAATTTGCTTTTTACTAATACGGAATTTTTTAAGCAGATTACTGTTGTCATAGTAATGTTAGTTGGTAGTATTTTGATTTTGAAAGATCAAATGACACTCGGAACTTTGTATGCCATCATTGGGCTTGTGGCCTACATTCGAAATCCAATTGTTTCTTTATATGATGATTTTTTGAAACTTCAAAAAGCAAATGTATCTTGGAATCGTTTGCGTACTTTTGAATCTTTGGATAGTGAAATAACTGATAGAGATAATTTGTTTAAGGTAGACTTACCTGAAGTTAAAGGTAATATTCAATTTAAAAATTTAACTTTTTCTTATGATGCCTTAAAACCAGAATCGGGAATTCGTAATTTAAATTTAAAAATCCTACCTGGTAAAAAAGTTGCCTTTGTTGGTCGGAGCGGAAGTGGCAAATCAACGATATTAAAGTTGATCCTTGGTTTGTACAATCCTCAGGAAGGGGAGATCATCATTGACGATGTTTCATTAGATGAGATTTGGCTCCCTAGTTTGCGAACAAAAATTGGTGTCCTTTTTCAAGAGAATCCGCTCATTGCGGGGACAGTCAGAGAAAACATTTCAATCTCGAAACCGGAAGCAACTTTAAGTGAAGTGGTTGAAGCTGCCAAACTTGCATGTATTCATGATGATATCGTTAAACTGCCGCTTGGTTATGATACGGAAATTTCAGAACGAGGGTTTATTTTTTCCGGTGGTCAAAAACAAAGGGTATCTCTTGCACGTTTGTTTTTACAAAGACCGAGCGTTTTGCTTTTGGACGAACCGACTGCTGCCTTGGACAAGGAAACCGAATCGCGAATTCTGTCTCATTTGAATTCTGTGTTCGCAAATGCTACGATCATAACAGTGGCTCATCGATTGGATACAATTCGTAATTATGACCAGATTTTTGTATTGGAAAGAGGTAAATTAGAGGGTAAGGGCACTCATAGAGAGTTACTTTCTAAAGGTGGAATTTACCAATTACTTCATTCCAAACAGGAAGCAATCCGATAATTGATTTAGTGATTCGTTTTTATTTAATTATATTTTTCTCTTCGCTTGTCATTTTGCCGGTTTCCTTTCTTTGGCCAGATGCGGTGGATTTTTATGACTTGCCAAAGTTAGTTGGTGAGAAGTCGTATGAATTAAAACTCAAGGAAATGGAAATCGAACGTAAAAAAGTGGATATAGATTCCAAAAGTTTACGTTATCTACCAGCTGTAAATATAGACCATTCCCCTTTTTTTGAGGCATTAAGGGGTGATGGTTATAATAGAAAGGGTTGGAGCACATCCCTCAATCTAAATTGGAATTTTCAAGAACAAGGAAATACCGTTCTTGCCAATATGATTTTGGAATTGGAATACGAACGATTGTTATTGGAATATAAGGCCTTATACCAAAAGGAATTATTTGATCAGGCCTTTCAATATGCTGAAACCCTAAAACTGTTAGCTTTTTATAATTATGATTTTTCAAATGAGTCTGGTGCAGACAAACAATTCCAATCGGTTCAAAAACTTTATAAACAAGGAATCGAATCTTATTTAGTCACTCAGAACTCTAAAGTAGATTATTTCTTTTATAAGTATAATGTTACTAAGTCAAGATTAGACCAACAAAAAAGCCAGTCGGTATTTAGAAGAAAATTCCTTTTGAAAGATGTGGTTCTAAAACCAATCCCGGAACGGGAATATAAAATTCTGCCTTTAGAATCTACTTTAGCGGAATATGAAAAGAATCTAGGTGACTTGAATTTTGATCTTATATTAACTGTGAACCAAGTCAAAATTTTAGAAGTACAAAAGTTAGTTCGTTTTAATGAACTTTGGGTTCCTGATTTTTTTGTAAATGTTTACAACCAATCTAGCAGAGAATCTTTTTCTGGACTCAGTGGGACATGGACAAACTCCATGGAACTCTATGATTATAGTCGGAATGATTTCAGTAGATATGCAAGATCATCCGATGCAGATTTTGATGTTGGTGGTAATTTTGGATTTCGATTTCCTCTGTTCAATCGTTGGTTGTCTAAAAATGAATATGATAAATCAAAAGTTGAAATCAAATTAGCCAAATCCCAATCCCAGTTTTTAAGAGAAAACACAGGCCTGTATCTTTTTGAACTCATCCAACAACACAATAACTTAGTTGAGTTGTATGATATTTCCCGTGAAAGCAAACGTATTGCGGAAGAAAATTATCAAATTATGGAAAAAGCTTATAAAACTGGATCTGCTTCTGTGATCGAACTACAAACGGTTGATAGGCGACTTCGTGATGTGATGAGAAATGAAATCCAAAATCGTTATGATCTAATACAGCTTCGATTACAAATTGGTCTCCTTTTGGGAGACACTATGAAGTTTCTAAATAATTAAAGGTCTGTTGGTCTAGTTTGGTTTTGTTCTGGATTGAAATCAGCAATTCCGCATCTTTCTCTTTTCCATTGTTTTAGAATTTCATCCGATCTTAACTTATTCTGATATTGAATGTATGGAGTCGTAAGGATCGGTAATAAAAATATGGGTGAAAATGCAGAATTCAAGAGGGAAAGTGTAATGACTAGTCCCAATGTGAGTAAATTTTCATCAAACACTTCGGTAACTTGCCTTTTGGTTTGGTAATAATAGGCTAAACATTCTTCCGTGTTGTTAGCAGGATGAAAGGGAATACTAACACATCCAACAAAACTAAAAAGATTTAAAATTATAATGATTCGGATAAATTTTGGATACATGTTCTAACAGCTTCTAAATTAGTTTCTTCAATCATACGATGAAAGTTCCGCACTTTATAAAATCCGTATATAGATTCATTTGCCTTTCCTGTTTTGGAAATGGTCTCCTCTTTAACAATCGATTTGTTTTTATATAATTTATATCTAAATTCAACATTGTATTCTGCTTCTCTATGTTGGAGAGGCCAAATTCCAGTGAATGGATAAAGAGCAGGCCAGGTATACCACCAATTGTATTTATCTTCGTAATGGGTTTTCATTTCTACATCAATGGTATAAAAATTGGTAGTAGTTTTTGGGTCTATTGTTGAGACTACATCGGGAAAAATACCTGAGGAGGTGAGTTGGCCTTTGAAGGCCATGCGCCATGCATCGGTGTAAACTCCACGATCAGCAGAAACAATTTCAAACTTACCAATTACTAATGGGAGATTCGTTTGATATCTGTTTAAGTATCCATTTGGTGATGGTGGTGGAACCTGACGCAAATCAACAGAACAATGGATAAACAAAAGAAATAAAAGGTTATAAACGAATGGTTTCATTTTTCAGGTATTTAGAGTGATTGATTTCTAAAATGAATCAATCAATTTTCCGTACGTTTGTAGATTTGTATATGGTTTTCTATCATTTGTTCCCACTGGTAATGGTTAGGTAAGGGAGGGGTTTGTGAGTTTCCTGAAAATACATAATACACTAAATAATCTGCCGTATACTCTTGGTTTGGTAAAAATAATTGAACAGAAGTTCGGTTGGAAAGGTATTGTGGAAGATTGGAAACTACTGATTTTCCATTTAACAGACCACGTAAAGTTGTGACATCCTTTGGGGATCCACCAGGATTCATATATTCTTTTCTATAGGAATAAGATTTGGAGATTGGACCAAAAAAACAGAATATTAGAATGGAAACGAATAGCGATAAATAACCAAATAGAAGTTTGTTTTTTTGATTCAGACGATCCAAACTTTCTATAAAACTAATCATAATGATGGGAACTGCGATAAAACTATGATGGGTGAAAGGAGTTTTGTTCACTTCATAAGAGGAAAAAAGTGAATATAGAAAATAAGGAGCCAAACATAAGATGAGTTTATTTCTGAATTGTAAAAAAAGAAACGGTAGGTTTAGGAATAGAATTAGATAAGGAAATAAATGTAAGTTTTGTACAGCGGCAATGGGGTTACTGTATCTTTCCCAATGTGCTGGTATCGGAATTTGGCTTCCTGAATTTCGCAAGTGACTCAGTAGAATGATACAAAAAATAAAATAAACAAGTGCCGTAAGTCCGATGAAGCTACTTTCTTTTTTTTTCGATTTTCCTTCGACCAAAGCAAAGACGATCCAAAGTAATGCGGATTCTTCTTTTGTGAGTAAACTTAGAATAAAAAACAAAATCCAATAAGGAGATTGTTTTTTCCAAAAGTAATAAAATAAAAAAAATAAAGGGATCCAAAGGACTTCGGGATGAAAATCAAAAATCTGAATCCAATAAATCGGTAGAAATAGTGCGTATAACAATGGATAAATCCACTGACCTTGGATATCTTTTTGATAAATAGGAAAAAATAGGATAGGTAAACTAATCACGAATGCTTGAAAGATGAGTAAACTTTCTACATAAGGAAAAAATTTGTATAATAATGCGAGAGGGTAAATATACCAATTGATATGATCGGAAAAATAGTGATGAGAAGTTCCATCAATTCCTATGGATGTGACTGCCTTTCCCGAATGCACTAAATTATAGAATAAGTTTTCAAATAATCCTATATCGACTCCTGCACCCAGATGTTGGTAACGAAAGATGGATCTTTCTGATAAAAAATAAAAGACCACCATCCAGAGAATGAAGGAAGGTAGATGAAAACGAAGTTGTTTCATCTTTATTTTGTAAAATTACCGGTGAGTGCTGCTTCCGCACATTTCATTCCATCAATGGCAGCAGATACGATCCCTCCCGCATAACCAGCACCTTCTCCGCAAGGAAACAATCCTTTGATATGAATGTGTTCTAATGTTTCTGGATTTCTAGGAACTTGGATAGGAGAAGAAGTCCTTGTTTCTGGTGCGTGGATGATGGCTTCGTTTGTGAAGTATCCTTTCATAGAAGATTCAAATTCCTTGAATCCTTTTTTTAATGAATCTGCAATGAGTGGTGGTAATAGTTCAGAGAGAGAAACAGAAACCAGTCCAGGTGTATAGGAAGTTTTTGGAAGATCATTTGAAATGATATCTTTGGTGAAATCGACCATTCGTTGTGCTGGAGCTTTTTGTGTTCCACCATTCATTTCAAAAGCTTTTCTTTCAATGGACGATTGGTACTGGAGAGCAGAAAACACTCCATAAGAATCGAATGATTTGAAATCATCAAATCGTAGTTCTACGACGATTCCAGAATTAGCAGTCGGACGTGAACGTTCTGCACTAGACCATCCATTGGTGACCACTTCACCAGGTTTTGTAGCACAGGGAGCAATCACTCCACCAGGACACATACAAAAACTATAAACACCTCTCCCATTAATTTGTTTTACAAGGGAATATTCGGAAGCAGGGAGTAATGGATTTTTAACGTCACAATGGTATTGGATGGAATCAATCAAACTTTGCGGATGTTCCACACGTACGCCGATGGCAAGAGGTTTGGTTTGGATTTCGATTCCTTTTTCATAAAGGAGTTGGAACATTTCCCGACCAGAATGTCCTGTTGCAATGATTACATTTTTTGCCATCCACTTGTCACCGGAGGCAGACTTTACACCTGTAATTGAATTTCCAGAAAGAATTAAATCGGTGATACGAGTTTTAAAATGAATTTCCCCACCAGCGGAAAGAATACATTCTCTGATATTTTGAATGATACGAGGGAGTTTGTTTGTTCCAATATGAGGGTGTGCATCAACTAGTATTTGTTTGGTGGCTCCAAAACTGACTAAGTATTCTAAAACTTTTCGAATGTTTCCACGTTTTTTTGATCTTGTATAGAGTTTTCCATCGGAATAGGTTCCAGCTCCTCCTTCTCCGAAACAATAATTCGAATCTTCGTTTACTATATGATGGACATTGATTCCGCGAAGGTCTTCTACTCGTTCTTTGACATTTTTTCCACGTTCTAAGATGATTGGTTTTTTTCCTAACTCTAGGACTCGCAAAGCAGCAAATAAACCAGCGGGTCCCGCACCAATGATGAGAACGGGTTCTTCTAAATTGACATTGGGAAAATTGGGAATGGGAAATTCTAGAGGGATAAAATCTTCGTTTATGTAAACATCTAAACGTAATTGGAAAACAACATTTCTTTGCCTGGCGTCAATGGAACGAGATGTGCATTCGATATGTTTGATATCTGCTTTGGGAATTTTATTTTGTTTGGATACGAATTGCAATAAATGGTCTGGATTTGATGCAATCTCTGGTGTGACTCTGACGTTTAATTCAAGTTTCAAGGTTTAGTTCGTAATCCAAATTTTAAAATAAGAGAACTATTGAAAAGGATGTTTTGTCTACCACGATTTGTGAATGGATTATTGATTTAAATCTTTTCTCATTAAAGAGGCAATCGCTTTTTCATTTTCTCCAGGCAACAATTCTAGATTTGAGATCACAAGATTTCTGCGTTCCACAGAATGGTTTTGGCTGAGTTTTTGTTTCCCTTCCATGTTTGTGATTTTGATTTCAAAGGGAACAATTCCCTTTTTTAAACCTTCGATATAATTTGAATCCACGGAATCAATTTTATACTTAGAATCTTTGGCCTCAAATCGTTTGATTAAATTTAATAAACTTTCATGAATTTTCAAAGGATCTTTCACAATATTTAGAATTCCTTTTACGTGGACTGCTGTGAAGTTCCAAGTGGGAACTGCTCTTTCCGTTTCATACCAAGAAGGCGAAATATAACAATGAGGGCCAGAAAAAATACTAAGTACTTCCTTACCGTTAGAAAGACCTTGGGGATTTGGTTTGGCAAAATGACCTACTAATGTTTGTTTGTTTTCAGAAAGGAGTAAAGGTAAATGTGTTGCGATCATTTCTCCTTGGTGATTGGAAACCAGGATGGAAAACGGATTCTCTTCAATGGATTGGTAAATGAAATCAGTTTCCATTTGGAAATATTCGGGGATGTACATTTTGTCCTTACTCCTTCTGAACGTTTGTTAAACAGATTTCCAAAAATAAGTTAAGAATTCGGTTTCTTGTTCAAATCCTTCCTTTGTATACAAAGCACGGGCTTCTTTGTTGTGTGTGGAAGTGGAAAGTTCTAATCCTTTTCCCGAATTGGATTTTGTAAAAGATTTAACTTCACCAATCAGTTGCTTGGCGATCCCTTTTTTACGAAAATCCTTTTTCACATAAAGATCATTTAGAATGTAAGATCTTTGCATAGAAATAGAAGAAAACACGGGATACAGTTGGGTGAAACCAGCAATTTCGCCAGTGTTTGGATCCTCCGCCACAAAAATTATAGATTGAGCATGTTCCATTCGGTCTTGCAAAAAGCGAGTTGCGCCTGTTATGTTAGTTGATTGTCCATAAAATTGTCTGTATTCATCGAATACAGGAGAGATTTTTAAAACGTCTTTGTAGTTAGCTTGTCTAATTTTCATATTTTGGTACCAATGAGAAACAAATTCCGGATAAAACTGCTGTTACCGGTGTAGCCAGTAAAGTTTCTAAATCGGTAACGGCAACCAGATTCCCAATTGTATTGGCTAAAAATATAATTCCGATGAAAGCGAACACAAGTCGAATCCAAAGAGGCACCAAACCTTTGTTTAGGTATTGAGTGTATTGAAAACTTGCCCATAAAAAGAATGTATTTACAACGAGAGAAACGGTCTCCATCAAATACATTTCTTCTACACTACTAAGCCTTCCACCCCAAAGGTATTTGTAAGGGATGAATTGAAATAGGGCAATCAAATGAAAGATCATTGTGAAGGAAAACAAAACGATTAAAATTTTACTGGCAATGGTTCTAATTTTTTTGGATGGGTTCCACATACTATTTTCCTTGGGTTTGTAGGTAATAAACAAAATCGATTTCAGGAGATTTACCACCTAGCCCTGTTATGGCGGCAGTGATTTGCCCCCTATGATGGGTTCTATGGTTGAAATTGTGTTGAATGACGTCACTAAAGATCAGTTCGGCTTCGAATCCTCGCATCGTTTGATAACGGAAGATAGTGTCCCAAATAGAATTGTCGAGTCCAAGAAGCCAAGAACTCCATAATTCTAAACTTTGCACCATTCGCTGTTTTAATGTTTGGCGATCCTCTTCAATTTCTTCACTTAAGGATGTTGGAACATAAATTTCACCAATAAGACGTGAATACCATACTTTTTCAACAACCAACAAATGGTTTAGAGTTCCATGTATGGATTTAAAAAATAAACCTACATCTTTTTTGTAATCTGCATCAGATATTGTTTCTAATGACTGATATAAAAGATTGGTTGCCCATAGATGGTAAGCATTGTTCCTTAAGAAAAAATCTTTCATAGAGAATGATTTTTCCAAGACATTTGGGAAATCAACGACTAATTTGGTTTAGGTCAAAATAGAGATACAGTGATTTCTTTTTAATAAAGGAATAAACTAACGATAACGGTAACTAAGACCACCGCCCATGATGGGATTTTCCAATATTCTAGAAGTAAAAACCCAGTAGCAACCAGAGCAAAATCCTTTCCTGAAAAGACAGCGTTTGTCCAAACAGGTTGGTATAGAGCAGCGAGTAAAATTCCAACCACTGCTGCATTGATCCCAGACATTGACTTTCGTATGTTCGGATTTTTTTTTAGGTTTTCCCAAAATGGTAAAACACCAATGATCAAAAGGAAAGACGGCAAAAAAGCTGCCACCAAACAAATGATAGCACCAGACCAGGCGTTTGGTTCTATTTCTGATATGGCACCCAAATAACCACTAAACGCAAACAACGGTCCTGGGATTGCATTGGACATTCCATAACCGGCAAGGAAAAGATCATTGTTTACCCAACCAGAGGGAACTACTTCTGCTTGTAAAAGGGGAAGTACTACATGTCCACCACCAAACACAAGTGCACCGGCTCTATAAAAACTATCGAATAGTTTGATTTTTTGGTCAGGATAAATTTCTCTTAAAAAAGGAAGAAAAAATAACAAAACAAAAAATAAAATTAAAAATAGCAAACCAATGGTTTTGTTTCCTTTATGTAATGGTTCCTCAGGTAGATTAGAAGAAGGTTTTAGAAAGAATATACCAAAAAATCCTGCAACCACTAAAACCGATACTTGAGAAAAAGCCGAACTAAAAAAAAGTAAAATAACGCTTGTTATTACTGCAATTGTAATTCGTTCTTTATCGGGACAAAGTTTTTTCCCCATTCCTAAAATGGCTTGGGCCACAACGGCAACGGCAACTACTTTCAATCCATGCAGCCAATTTTTATCTGAGCTAACATCTATCTCAGAGATTCCAAGTCCAAAAAGAATGAGGATGATTGCCGATGGCAAAGTAAAACCAATCCAAGAAAGAATCGCACCAAAAATTCCGGCACGTGAAAGTCCAATGGCCATTCCCACCTGGCTACTGGCAGGCCCTGGCAGAAATTGACAAAGTGCGACTAAGTCAGCATAGGCCTCTGCACTAATCCATTTTTTTTTGGTTACATACTCGTCATGAAAATAACTTAAGTGAGCGATGGGGCCACCAAACGAGGTACAGCCGAGTTTGAAAGCGGTAAAAAATACTTCTAAATATTTTATTGGTTTAGTTTTCATATATTATTAATTTATATTTTTTGATTCAGTTAACTGAGTATTTCGCCAATTAATTCTCTTAATTTTATTTTTGCACTAGAGAGTTCCTTTTTCCCTTTGGGTGTGATACGGTAAAATTTTTTCATTACTTTTCCCATTTGTTCTTTGCGCGAACGAATGAGCCCTTTGTCTTCTAAGTTTTTTAGTAGAGGATACAAAGATCCAGGGCTAATTTTATACCCATGTTCTTTTAGTTCCTCCATCATCCATACACCATAAATTTCTTCTTTTTCGCAGTGATGTAAGATATGAATTTTGATAAAACTTGAAAAAAATTCATTTATCTTCATTCAGAATCAATATACGATATCGAATACCGATAGTCAAAATAAAAATTCAATTATGTATAATTTTAAATGATTACAATTTAATTTTTTTCACAACCGAAAGGGGTAGGAAGGGGGCGCCTCGGATCTATTGAATGAGTCAAATAATATCCTTCACCGACCGCGCCCTACGTTCCAATCTTTCCCTTGGGGAAAGGATTTCCACTGCGGTCGCTGGCGCGGGGACTTCATTTTATACTGGAATTTTTAAATCAATTGGAAGATGGATTGTTTTTTTAGATTTTCTAACTTTGTCTCTTTGTCTGGAAAGTGATCCCAATGGTTTGCAGTTTCTTTCCTTTCTGGAAAGTTTGTGTATATGATATCAAAAGAAAAACGATTGGTATCATAGTTTCCTTTGTGGATGAGGTGAGCTGAAAACACCAACAAATCTCCTGGGTTGTGCGGTATGAGGATTTGGTTGGGAAGTTCTTCATGATTTTTTTTACCTTCTAGTTCCAAACGAATCTTTCTTTCTTCTTCGGTATCCCAACGTTTGTGAGATCCTGGAACAAACCATATCCCTGGATCTGTTTCCAAGGGAATACGAAAGTGCCAAACAAAATCTTTTTGAATTCTTTTGTATTGGTCTTCTTCCGGCATGCCCATGTATTGAATGTCCCGATGCCAATAGGGAAGTTTGTTTGGATCTTCTGGATTAAAAAATATTTGTGTATTGAGAAAATACATTGGTTCGTTAAAAACAATCTTACCAATGTTCAAGAGTGGCTCTGATTCTATAAATTGAAAAAGTATATTTCGATCGTTTATATCTTTTGTGAATTTCGTCGAAGTTAGGTAAGCACTATTTACATTTTTCGGATGATTGAGTTCCTTAGACCATTCGGCATTGGAACGAAGAAGGATCTTTTTTAAGATCCTAACCATATCCATGGGAAGGTAGTTGGGAAACAGATAATAACCCGAAGTTTCTAATTGTGATTTTACTTCGGAAGGAATCACCTCATTCATACAGAGTGACTAAATTTGTTTTTCCATATAGTGATGTGATGGAATGATTCCTTCCCATCCGATAGGATTTCTTGTTTCTTTGATTTGAAAACCTAACTTTTGATAAAGGGAGATTGCGGGTTTGTTTTCAGCAGATACATCTAAAGAGATAGTTTTGTATTTTGGACTGTTTTGGATCATATACTCGATTAATTGTTTTGCGATTCCTTTGTTCCTTTCTGTTTCTAAAACAGCAATATGTCCTAAATACAAACAACCGGATTTAGGTGGTTGGATGATGGTTTCTGTTTTTAGACCTCTCGCCATTACCTTGGGCGCATGCCATTTGTATAGGGAAAGGATTCGTATAGCTGTTCCTGCTGTGAGTGCAAGAAAACTTGGTTGTGTATAGGAAAGAATGGATCCCACCACTTTGCCACCAACTTCTGCCACATAATGGTTCGTATACGAAACAGTATTGCCACGTTGGATATAGGATGAGTTTAAAAAATCAAAAGCTGTTTTTTCTCCTTCTGAAAAAACATAAGTCCAAGCTTTTGGGCCTGAAGAATAAATGAGTGGGACAATGGTTGTTACATCGTTTGGTGTGGCATTTCTTATGATAAGTTTTGAATCTGTCATGAATTTTAGTTTTACTATAAAAGATAAAGTTTGATTTTCCAAATGTAAATCGTTCTAGCCCCTTTCGTCAATATAGAATTTCTATTTCATAGCGCCCCGGATCACAGCGGAAATCCTTTCCGTAAGGAAAGATTGGAGCGGAGAGCCGGAGATGTGCGCCCAAAAAAATACATTCAATTCTTTTAAAAAGTAAAAGGAGCAAAAATGTTGATGAGTGCCCTTGTTGCCAATTGAGGGTCATTTAAATTTTGATGAAAAGGTTTGTCATCCGAAACGGCGGAAATTGCTTTGCCTGAATTCGAATCTTCACTTTTACCACAACTTGCACCGACTAGCGAAAGACAGGTGATAGTTGCGATTGTTATAACTTGAAAATTTTTTTGTTCATATATACCGCTCATTTCTTGGTTCATTTACCATGGGATGCCAGAATGAGCGAAACTACATTGGTCTAGGTCAAGAGGGGAAGAATCCTTCTTATTGATTTTTATCAATCAATAGAAATGAGATGATTCCAATTCAGAGATCAAAGAGATGACTTTGTTTAAAACTGTATCTACGTTGCAGAAGAATTGCGTTTAGGTAAAATATTAGAATTATACTAATTATAGTTAATTGGAATGAGCGACGTGACCTTGGTCTACTCTTAGGGATTATCACTTGTTCTCTAAGGAGGTTGCAAAATCCTGAATTAACGAGGTTTTTCTCATGGTTACAAAATGGGATTCGAAATACGAAACGAATATTTCAGAGATTGATTCTCAACATAAAAAACTCTTTCGATTGATCAATAATATTGAAACAGTTTATGATGAAAACAAAGAACATCTTTCCGGAAAATCAAGAATACTACTAGATGCGGTTTCTGAATTAGAGGATTACACACTCAGTCATTTTTTAATTGAAGAACGTGTAATGGAGTTAAACCAATATCCTGCACTGGAAGCTCATAAAAAACAACACGACAAGTTCACAGATAAAATTTTAGAATTAAAGAACCGTCTAACTTCCGGTAATCTTCTCACAAATGATGCTGAATTAGATCAATTCTTTGGTGACCTTCTTAATTTTTTGCGTGCATGGCTTACAAATCATATTCTAAAAGAGGATATGGATTACAAACCGTACATTAAATTTAATATTTAAAGTTTTTTCATTATACTTTGTTCATTCAAAGTATAATGAAAATTCAGCGACTTTTTTTAATAAAAAAGTATTAGAATCTAGTTTATCTGTAGGTAATGGATCTAACCCAGATTAGTTTAACAAAACTAACGATTCCTAAAAAAATTAGAAATTTTCCAAATAAAATTAGATGGTTTGTTGGATCTAAAAATTTTGTGAATAAATACAAAATAAGTCCTAAATTATAACTATAAAATAGAAACCATACCTCTAATCTCGAACCTCTGGGATGTTCTGACATGTGTTTGGGGAACATCCAATAAGCATTCCCCATAATGAATTGGATCAAAAATCCCCATATAACAATAGAATAATGTAATGGTAGGAGTTTCCATATTCCAGGACTCAATACAAAGGTTTTGTTTAACATGAGGATGGCCCCCAGAGATGTTCCGAGTAAAAGGTAAATCAATGAAATTCGGATGAGCCAAATGGATGGAATGGGAAACATAACCTATTTTTGTGGTTTTAACCTTGGCCAAATTTCCAACACATAACAAAGGATTCCCGTAAATTGTAAAATCACAGAAAGACAAAACGGTAAAATTAAAATTTCTCGATGTTGGTAAATCCAAGGTTCTGAAATGATTCTAAGGATAAGGCCAAAATTTAAGGAAAAATATGCAATCCAAGCAAGGACTGCTCCGTCTTTGGGAGTTGATTTTTTTCCTTTAGGATACATCCAAAGGGACACCCCAATGATGATTTGGGTGACCCAACCTAGTGCTATCAAATGCCAATAAACAGGCATTAAATGAATTTCCCATTTTGCACCTGGAAATTCTGAGAGAAAATAAAATAAAACACCAAACAAAAGATACAACAATCCTGATTTGATAAAGTATCTTGAAATTTTTGGCATAATGTATATTTACTTAGAATTATTTTTTTCAGATTCAATTTCTATTTTGTAACTGGCATGACAAGCGACACAATTACGAGTGAGTTCGTCCATTTCTTTAAGTAAAGTATGGATATCTTGTTTTTTCCGAATTTTTGCCGCTATTTCATCAAATTTTTCATGAGTTCCAAATCCTAATTTTTTAAATTCAACAGGAAGTTTCAAAAGGATTGTTTTTTCTTGGTTTTCTAAACTGGCAACAAGACCCATACCAACAGCATCGGCAGCTTTTGCCGCACGTTCATAATCTTTCTCTGCAAGTCCACTTAAGATTCCATTGACGGAAGTTAATAATGCTCGCATTTCAGTTAATACCAATTGTCTTTCTGCTGGTGTTAAGTGGATGGCAGTTCTATCATCGAGAGAACGACTTGTACTTCCAAAGTAAAAAAAGTAACCGAGTGTTAATACTGTTACGATCCAAAGCCCGATAGAAAATTTTCCAATCAAATTAGAATTCATACCTGATTACCTATTAAATATTTTGTTCCATTCCCAAATAAATACTAAATACACTCATTTGTTTGTTATAAGAAAATTGGAATGGATGAACCTCTGTCCTAGAATAGACAGCATGGGATAACGTCCAGTCTGAAGTTTTCCCTCCGTATGTTTTTTTGGGAAATCCATACTCACAAGCAATATGGAATGTAGAATCGTTCCAGGAAACACTCCCACCAAGTGAAACATGATGTTCGATACTTGCTCCTAACATAGGACTCACTCCACTCGCGGGGATTACATTATTTCCATAACTATAACCCATACGAGTCATATAACGATCATTCCATTTGTATTCGGCTCCGATTGCAAATATAGTTTGGTTTTTCCAGTTTAGATTGAATTGAAAGGAGTTGGTTTCAAAACCTATTGGTGTTCTTACCCAAACATCTTCTGTCCGAAATTTACTAGAATTAAAACTTTCTGACCAAGGTATGTATTTGATATCAAAGTCGATGATAAACCTGTCAGTTCGGTAGGAAATTCCAACAATATGTTTATCAGGCCAAATCATATATCGTGACACTCTGGTTCCGAATGATCGTTCGGGTGCATAACCATCCACCTTCATGGTTCCATCCATTGGTAATACATTTCTCGTAGTATAAGAATAAGCAATTCGAATGTTCTCTGTTAGGTCGTAGGAAGTTCCGATTTTTCCTCCCAAGGTATAGGCTGAATCACTTTGGTATCGAATTCCTCCGGGAATGGTGAGACTCCTAGTTTCATCTTGGTAGGTTCTTTTAAGTTCCATAAATCCATAAACAAGATCAATTCCAGCCCCAATCGCAAGGTTTCCTTTTTGATATCCAGCACCAAATGTTGATTTTACGGTCATAAATCGAAAATTCAAATCTTCTACTGCTTTTGTACTTTCTCCAATGATGGGGATGTTTGTTCCAAATGTTTCATTTAATGTTTTTCCATCGGGAGTATTTCGTTTGATATTTTTAAATTGTCCACCACCTACACCTTGCGCGTACAATGCGAAACCAATACTGATATTATCCGTAACAGGTTGGATGATTCCAATATAAGGCAAAACTGCTTTTGGGTGTTCCACCATTGAGTTTTGATAAGAACGATTGGGATTTGAATCTATGTATTCATCATTATATTCGATAGAGGGGAAGTGGATTCCGGAACCTAACTCCCATTTGGTTCTTTTCACTCGAGCCAAATGGGATGGGTTCGATTCTAGATCCATCACCGATCCGCCGACGGCCGCGAAGGCTCCTCCCATTCCGGCTTGTCTGGCCCCGAAGGCAGGTTGCATGATCCCGTGGAAGGCCAAAAGTTTTCTTTCCGAAAAGCATGGGCCAAGGCTTAGAATTAGAATGAATAAAACTTTGAAAATGCGACTCGAAATCATTTATCTCAAGGAAAGAGTCACAGCTACTGTGTCAAGTGAAATCAACTAAGGAAAAATAGAGAAACCTCTGGAGGCTAGGATTCCCAAGATTGCAATTGTAATCGAAATCAAAAGATTGAACCTTCCAAAAAACGAGGAAGTCCTTCTATACCGTTCAAAACGTACGGGATCTGTTGTTAAATAAGAAAAGGTTTTTGGGCCAGTTACAAAATCATGATACAACGATGATAAAAATAAAATTGTAAATAGTCCTATTTTAGTAATAAACATGAAACCAATGTTAGATGTCCAAAAATCCCAATGGAAACCAAACTGAAAGTATCCTTTCTCGAACAAAAGTCCAAATCCTGAAATGATAAACACAAAGAATATATAATAAGAAATATTTCTAAACTGAGTCGCTGTGAGTTGTAACAATCTTAATTTTTGATCTTTTAATTCTGGATTTCTAATCACAGGGATAACAACAATCACATAAAAAATCATTCCACCAACCCAAACCATCGCTGAGAAGATATGAAAAATTAAAAGTATAAGATAAAACGACATGATGAGTTATCTTTAGATACATACACTTGTTTGTCGTTTCCTTTTTTGGTTTTAGAAACAATCTAAAAATTTAGTTTATATATTTTCCTTTTTAGAAAAAAGGAATCTTTTGGGATGGGTAAACAGTATGTCCCAAATTAGAAAAATTCCAGAATTGTTATTACCCGCTGGTAACTTAGATAAATTAGAAATCGCTTATATGTTTGGTGCGGACGCAGCTTATTGTGGTGTTCCTAGGTTTTCACTTCGAGCAAGAGAAAATGATTTTACGATGGAAGCTCTGGAAAAGGGAGTTACACTTGCAAGAGAACTCGGTAAAAAAATTTATTTTACCGTAAATAACATTCCGAGGAATTCGAAACTACCTTCATATCCTAAATATTTAGATCAGATGGCCGCATTAAAACCAGATGCTTTTATTATGGCAGATCCTGGATTGATTTTAATGACCAAAGAAGCACATCCGGAAATAGACATCCATATCTCTGTCCAAGCGAACACTATGAACTATGCTGCCGTCAGATTTTGGAAACAATTCGGAGCCACTCGTGTCATTTTATCTCGTGAAGTATCTATCTCTGAAATTGCCGAAATTAAAAATCAAGTTCCCGATATGGAAATTGAAGTTTTTGTTCATGGATCCATTTGTATTGCTCACAGCGGTCGTTGTTTTATGAGTAATTATTTTAAAAAACGAGATGCTAACCAAGGATCTTGTAACAATGCCTGTCGAGATTTGTATAAGGTATTTGTCACCAACCCTAAACAAAATGAGGAACCAATGGAACTCATCACAGATGATGAGGGAACTTTTTTAATGAATTCGAAAGACCTTCGTGCCATTGAGTTTTTGCAAGAGTTATGTGATGCAGGAGTTGATTCTGTCAAAGTAGAGGGTCGTACTAAAAATGATTATTATGTAGGAATGGTGGCCCGTAGTTATAGACATACATTGGATCGTATATCGCGAGGTGAAAGTTTTGATCGCAAGTGGTTGGAGGAACTAGACAAAGTATCTTCTCGAAAATACTTCTCTGGTTTTTTAACTCGAGGAATGGAAGATCGCATTCCAGAAGAAGAAAGAGAATTTCAAAACAATGAATTTGGAACTAGTCTTTTTATGAGCCAAAAGTATGCGGGACTTGTAAAAGAATATAAATCTGATACAAAACGGATTGTCATTGAAGTCAAAAACAAAATCCAAAAAGGGGATGTCATGGAAGTCATCACTGCCGTAGATTCCAATCCCTTAACCTTCACAGTAGACCAAATCTTTTATAAACAAAACCTTGTGGAGGTCATCAGCGGGGGGATGGGAACCGTTGAGTTGGGAATTCCTTTTGCCATCCCTTCACGGTCATTTTTAAGTAAAAAACTGTAAGAGAGAATCTGTCTAAGGAGAACTGTTAATAGAATATAGTAATGTAAGGTAAGGATATTGTGAAAAACCGTATAAAGATTATTTTCCTCGTTTTGTTTGTAATTTTCCTAAATTGTGGCAAAGAAGCTAACGAGGAATCGGTGGCAACTGTAGAATCGGCAAAGATGTCCTCAGACATGCCGTTGGAAAAAAAAGTAGCACCAAGTGCTCCCAG
This sequence comes from Leptospira noumeaensis, assembly GCF_004770765.1. Taxonomy (NCBI): domain Bacteria; kingdom Pseudomonadati; phylum Spirochaetota; class Leptospiria; order Leptospirales; family Leptospiraceae; genus Leptospira; species Leptospira noumeaensis. The sequence continues at coordinate 1,084,336 of NZ_RQFK01000026.1, forward strand.
AGCAGAAGTAATTTCTGAGACAGAACCCACTCCCAACCAATTGGGACAAGTATTTGTACCGATTCAAAATACTACGGAACGACTTCTCGAATACCAAGTTCAATTGAATTACCAAACGCCGGATTTAATCAAAACACGTAAGGATCTACTTAGTTTTATTACCAAATATGGTTTTATTGAAAGTAGTTCGGCGGTCAATATGGACTCTCCTTATATGAACCTTCGCGTACATATAAAATCTGAGAAATTATATGAAGCCTTGATAGAGTTGGATACTTATGGAGTTTTATTAAGTGAAGACATCTCCACTGTGGATCATACAGAAGGAATGGTTTGGCAAAAGATCAAATCAAATCGTGAAAAACTTCGTTTGGTAAGACGGACAAATGCAAACAACCAAACTTCAGCCAATTCGAAAAACTGGGAAGCAATCGAAGAAGCCATTACCGATAGTGAAAACAATTTAGATAATTCGGAACATGAGATATGGAAAATCAAAGATAAAGTAAAATGGGCTACTCTTAGTATCAATTTTACAACTCCTATCCCTGCGGATCGCATCCAAGTTCCTGTTTATAAAAATGCTTTCATTGGAATTCTGAATTTATTTTTAGAACTCACATATTATTTTATATGGATTTTACCATTAGTGATCGTTTTTGGGATTCTATACTTTCCTTTGAAAAAGATTTACCAACATTTTAAAAAATAACCAAAGACGGTGGATGTTTTTTCCGTTTTTTTAAATATTAAATAATAAAAGCTTACAATAAAATCCATTGTAAGCCATTATCTTAATTTGCAGAAATGGAATAACTTTCAATCCAGGTTGCAGACCTTTCAGGATCGTCCCAAAAATGTTCTGAGTCTTTTCCAAATTTTTTTTCGTATTCGTTAATTTTATAACTATCATGGTGGCAGTGGACAGCGGCCAGACACTCCGTTCCATTTTCGGATGTTAGTTTTAAATCTTTGGCCTCTTCGAACAAATCCAAATAACCAATTCGCCAATTGTATTTACTGAGAAGTAAAGGAATGATTTCCCTGTACATTTTGTGCGCAGACATGGAAGCGGGGCTAAAACCATGAAGGTTCACAAAGATTTTGAATTTGGTTCCTTGGGGAAGTTCGGTGAAGGTTTTTTCTAATCCATCTTTCCATTGGCTTACTTCTGTTTCGGTAATGAGTCCAGAAAGGCGGGTTGTAATGAGATTTTTTTTATCATCCCATCGTGTATAAAGTTCTTTGTCCATATCCATTTGACTTACGGATAAATCCCAAAATCTTAAAAAGATTCTTGTAAGAATGAATCTAGGTAGATTGTCAAAAAACTAGGATTCCAAATTCTTACCATTGAGTCCATTAAAACAGGGAAACCAATGATCGTTATTGTGTTTATGAAAACGTCTACGCACATACTTACGACGAGGAAATGTCTTCTTCGGCACAAAACTTAGCCTCAACTGCAGAGATTTTAAAAGGAATTACAGAAAGTTTTATGTTATAAAAATCTTAAAATGGTTCGACATAGAACCAAAATTTGCCACCATTTTTAAGAAATGGTGGTCTTTTGATTTATGATGCAGTTCCTAAAAAATTTCCTTCTTCTATTTTTCTTTGTTTTTTTATTTCAATGTTTAGGTAGTCGTAGGCCTATAATTCCTTCCTATGTTGATCCCCAAGGAAGTTTGCGGGATGTGAGTCTCGGGAAAAAATATATGGTTTCGACGGGAAATCCCCTCGCCACAAAAGCTGCCATCAAGGTTTTAGAAGACGGGGGAAACGCAATTGATGCTGCCGTGGCCGCATTGCTTGTGTTAAATGTGACTAATGGAGAGGCTGCCAGTTTTCCGTCTGTGGCGCCAACGTTAGTTTACGATCAAAAATCAGGACAGGTTAAAAGTTATATAGGGGCCGGAACGGCTCCTGGAAAAGCCAATATCGAATGGTTTAAAAAACAAGGTTATGATGTGATGCCCAAAAACTCCATCCTAACACAACTTGTACCTGCTTCACCAGATGTCATCGTACGACTGTTACAAGAACATGGAACAAAATCTTTTTCCGAATTGGTATCACCTGCCATCATTGTAGCAGAAGAAGGATTTCCTGCCAATCGAATCCTTGTTAAAAATTTAGACTTACCATTGTACAAACGATTGGGTTTTACCGTCATCATGCCTTACAATTCGGAAGTGTATCTAGAAAAAAAATGGTGGTATGGGATTCGGGAAGGGGAATTAACAAAACGACAAGACCTCGCAAAAACTTGGCGTTCTATGGCCCTTGAGGAATCAGAAAACTTAAAAAAAGGAAAATCAAGAAACCAAGCCTTAGAATCGGTAAGAGATTATTTTTATAAAGGGCCAATCGCCGATGCCATTGTAAAACTTCATTCTGATAAAGGTGGTCTTTTTACCAAAGAAGATTTGGCAGGTTATGTGGGAGGTTGGGAAAAACCTGTGAGTGGTGAGTTTGGTGAATATAAAATTTTATCCAACCAAACTTGGACACAAGGCCCTGTAGTTCCAATGGTATTACAGCTATTAGATGGAGTGGACTTGAAGTCTATGGGCCATAACTCTCCTGAATACATTCATACTGTATCACAAGCCATCGAACTTGTTGTTGCTGATCGGGAAAGATACTTCGGAGATCCAAAGTTTATTGATGTTCCTATCGATGGATTGTTATCTAAAAAATATGCAATACTACGCCGAAAACTTTTACAAAAAGATGCGTTTGGCCAAACTCCACCAGCAGGGAACCCTTGGGTTTTTTCTTCTAAAAAACCTTCTATTTTTCCTTTTCCACCTAACGATCTAAAGGATCAGGAAATTGACGAAATCAAATATGGAAAGGACACAACCTATTTGAGTATTATCGATTCCAAAGGAAATGCAGTTTCTCTCACTCCCAGTGATTTTCCGCAATCCCCTATGGTTCCGGGAACGGGACTTACTCTCGGAATTCGAATGACTCAGTTTCGATTGGATCCAAACCATCCTTCTGCACTCGCTCCTGGCAAACGACCACGGATCACTCCCAATCCAGGTATGGTGTTGAAAAATGGAAAGTTATGGATGAGTTTTGGAACTCCTGGTGGTGATGTCCAAAGCCAAGCAATGGTTCAATTTTTTCTAAATGTCATTGTGTTTGGAATGGATCCACAAAAAGCAGTAGAAGCACCTAGGTTTCGTTCGGTGAATTGGCCCGATAGTTTTTCTCCACATACCTATCGCCCAGGTGGAATTGAATTAGAAGAATCTTTGTACCAAACTGTATCTGATTCATTAACAAAAAAAGGATATAAGGTATATAAAAAAGGTCATTTGGATAACGATCTTGGTTCTGTTTGTGCCGTTTTGAATGATACAAAGAACAAACGTTTGATAGGTGTTGCTGATCCTAGAGAAGAATCTTGGGCCGAAGGAAAATAACAAGCGATTATGGTAAAAATCCTTCTAATAGAAGATGAACCAGGAATTCAGGAAACCATCCAAATTTCATTGGAATCAGAAGGATTTACTATTTTGGTCACTTCCACTGGAAAGGAAGGGATTCAAAAAGTATCGAACGATATTTCACTCATCATACTCGATATTGGTTTACCTGACCAAAATGGATTTGAAGTTTTAAAAGAAATTAGAAAAAAATACCAAACACCTGTTATCTTTTTGACGGCAAGAAATACGGAGATAGATAAAATTCTTGGACTCGAAATTGGTGCAGATGATTATATTGTAAAACCATTTAGTCCGAGGGAACTTTTGGCAAGGATCCGTGCGATTCTGCGAAGGACAAACCCATCACAAAATCTAGAGGATCATAAACTTAGAATTTCGTTGGATAAAAAGTTGGTTTATTTTAATGGGCAAACACTGAATTTATCTCCTTACGAATACAAAACTATCGAATTATTTTTTAAATGGCCTGGTCGAATTTTTACTCGCGAAGAAATTATGGACAGTGTTTGGACAGAACCGGAAGATAGTTTCGACCGCGCAGTGGATACTGTGATTAAAAACATCCGTGCCAGGTTCAAAGAAATGGAACCAGACTTCGACCCAATTGAAACAAGACGGGGACAAGGGTATGGATTAAAGGAAAAAATATGAACCTTTGGATTCGCATCATCATTAGTTTTTTTTTATCTTAAGCATTGGTTTTTATTATTTAATCGATAAAACAGAAGAATCCATTCGGCCTCGTTATATGGAAACGGTCGAAGAATCACTAAACGATACAGCTCATATTTTATCTGCCATTGTCGAAGAAAGATTGGAAAAGTATCCAAATGAATATTTACAACTTAGTTCGTCCCTCCATTCTTTATTTTCTCCTGTTTTCAAAAACACAGAAAATCGTTCTTTCGAAGCGAAAATTTATTCACTTCTAAAAACAAATACAGACATCCAAGTATATATCGCTAATACAAAAGGAATTGTGATTTTTGATTCTGAGAGTTATCGAGAAGGACTCGACTATTCAAAGTTTAATGATGTTTATTTAACCCTCCAGGGTAAGTATGGAGCAAGATCCAGTAAACTGGTCGATACCGAGGGAGAAGGAGCACTTTTTGTTGCCTCTCCCATCCATTATAAAAATCAAATCATCGGTGTTCTCACTGTCATCAAACCCAAAACAGGTGTGATTCCCTTCATTGAAGAAGCAAAATCAAAATTTTGGCGGATATCCTTACTCGTTGCCTCTGCCATAGCCATTCTATTTAGTTTGTTAGCCTATTTGAGTTTTCGTCCGATTCGAAGGCTTTCTAAGTATGTTACTTCTTTACGAAAAAGAGAAAGAGTTCACTTCCCAAAAATTGGAATTCGGGAACTCAATGAACTCGGCAAGGAAGTGGATTTACTTGTCGAAGAAATTGAAGGAAAAAAATACATAGAGTCCTATGTACAAACCTTAACCCATGAAATCAAAAGTCCACTTTCTTCCATTTTAGCTTCTGTGGAACTATTACAATCCCATCCAACCGAATCGGAACGTCTTACCAAAAATATCCACGAGGAATCCAAACGAATCCAAAAACTCATTGAACAAATGTTAGAACTCACTTCCCTCGAGGGAAAAAAATCTATCTCAATGGAAGACCAAGTTTTGTTGTATGATTTAGTAAATGAAGTCATCACTAGTTTTCAATCGGAACTCCAATGGAAATCTCTTCAAGTAGTTGTGGTTTGCGAAAATAAACTTTGGGAAGTAAAGGGAAATCGAAATTATTTGTTTTTAGCCATTGAAAATCTAGTTAGAAATTCCATCGACTTTGCGAATGAAAAAGATACAATCACGATAGAAATTAAGGAAAATTCTGATCTTCGTCTAAAACTTTCCGTGTTGGACGAAGGTCATTCGATTCCTGATTATGCACTGAACCGGGTAACAGAAAAGTTCTATTCTTTGCCGAGACCAAATAACAACCGTAAGAGTTCTGGTCTCGGACTTAGTATTGTGAGTCAAATTCTAGAACTACACGGAGGGAAATTAGAGATTCAAAATCGAATTCCAAATGGTGTGGAAGTTTCTCTTTTTTTTCAAAAAACATAGATCCTCACAAAACCCTCACAATTCGACCATAAAAGACTCACGGAGATCATCTATCTTAAAGGTAGGAGATTTTTATGAGTAAATTACAAACATCGGTAAATCTTAGGTTGGCCATCCTCGGTGGAATGGTTTTATTATTTATCATCCCTCTTGTTATGGTTGGTTCTTTGATTGAGGAAAGAAGTGCTTCGAGAAACCAAGCGGTTTTGGAAGTGGGAGAAAAATGGGGATCCAACCAAACGATTGTAGGTCCTGTTCTAATGGTTCCTTATAATCTTAGGATTCCAAAATCTGGATCTTCCAAAGAAAAGGACAAATGGGATTATGTAACGGATTACGCCTATTTTTTACCTGAGGAAATGGACTCTTTAGTGGATATGAAAACAGAACTTCGTAAAAGAAGTATCTATGAGATTCCATTATACACGAGTAAGGTGAAAATTACCGGTAAATTTTCTCCTATTTTTTCATCCGACTTTCCTATTGATACCACCTATATTTATTGGGATGATGTTCGGCTCGTTGTTTCCGTTTCTGATCTGAAGGGACTTGGCGGTGAAATGAAATTAACTTTAGCAGGTAAGGATAAAAAGTTTTTACCAGGAACTAGATCTTCTTATTTGCATTCAGGACTGAACGCCACTGTTTCGATCGGAGAAGCAGGAAACTCCATTCCGTTTGAAATTCAATTAGAAGTTAAAGGTTCCGAATCATTTTCCGTGATCCCCATCGGTAAAAAATCTAAACTAATGATGAGTTCCGATTGGAAAGATCCTTCTTTTAACGGAAATCTTTTGCCTAAGGATCGTTCCGTCAATGAGGAAGGATTTTCTGCGGTTTGGGAATCTTCTTATTTTGCAAGATCTTATCCACAAATCATCCATTCCATGAATGATTCCATTTTAGAGACAATATTAAATTCCGGATATGGAGTGAGTCTTGTGATCCCAGTGGATCATTATTTAAAAATGGAAAGGTCAGTAAAATATGGACTTCTTTTCATTGTGACTAGTTTCGCTTTGTTCTTTCTTATGGAAGTGTTTGGCGGAGTTTTATTACATCCCATCCAGTACGTCCTCATTGGAAGTGCCATGGTTTTGTTTTATATTCTCAACTTATCTTTTTCAGAACATTTGGGATTTTTACCGGCATACATTCTTTCGAGTTTGGCAGTGACAGGTCTCATTGGTTATTACGCCATTAATGTATTAAAAAATCAAAAGAAGGGACTCATTACTGCATCTTATTATCTTGTTTTGTATTCTTTTTTGTATGTGATTTTGGCTTCAGAAGAACAAGCCTTACTTCTTGGATCTTTGGCATTGTTTATGGTTCTTGCCGCAGTCATGCACTTCACTCGTAAAGTGGACTGGTATCAGTTTGGAGGAAAAAATGTTGGTTAATGGAAAGGAAAAACTTCGATGAAAAGTGGAAAGTAAATAAGATAATAAACGAAAGTCCTAACAGGTGTCACCCTGTTAGGAAAAGTTTTTTTACTCACCAAAACTTTTTGAAAATTCTACGGTTATATTAAGTGAAGAATATTCCATTTTTTGTTTTTGTGAACCCTCTAAAGCTGAATATACAACTGACGAGTCAATATCACCTAAGAAAATAAAATAGTTATTGTATTTGACTCTATATTTTTCAACGGAATAACCCCATCGGGTGGCAAACCATGATGAAAAACGAAAAATAAAGTCTAAGGTAGTTTTTTCTCCGGTGTAATTCACGTTTCCATTCGCAAGTTCATAAAACATCACATTGGTGGTTACGTTCCTAAATGTAAATGGTACGGAATCAACTCTGACTTTAGTATCATCACCGACAATATTGTAAAACTGGTTTCCCAAATGAATTTCAAACCAACGCATCGGTTTAATTTCCAAGTGAATGCCCGGAACATAACCTTTTGCCTGCATAGCAAAATCTCGCCCCATAATACCTATACCAGAATTAGTTGGCAAAAAATTAAATGTAACAGTACCTATAGTAGTGGCTTGATCAAGACTGACTCTTCTTAAGCTGACTCCAAGATTAAAGTTAGGAGATAGCGGATGAAAGTAACCAGCCCCAAATCCTTTATAAGATTCTTTGAATCTAAAACCTTCTGAATCGTTATCTGATGTTGGGACATTTACCAACCTTCTATTTTCATAGATCAGGCGGAATTTATCTAAATATCTATATTCAAGTTCGTATTGTCTCGAACCACCAGTTTGATCTTTTTGTTTAGAAAAAGCGTTAAGAGCAGCGTATTCATCAAACCCATTGACCAACATATAATTAATAGGTTCGTATTTTAGATAATCCATCACAGGGAAACGTAATCCCCCTGATCCATCAACACCGCGGATAAAAACTCGATGTTTGTCTGGTGTGATTACCTTGGGTAATTCATGAGTTGAGTCGAACTCTTTCGCAAATAAACTGTTAGTAGATAAAATTGTTATCCATAAAACAGTAATTAGTATTTTATGTGCCACTGTTTATTCTCCCCAAACAATCACACATTCGCGATAGAAAATTCCAATAGGCAAAATAGTTAAAGATTCTCTGTCGATGACAGCAATTTTTTTGATATTTGCATGTTGGGTTGCTTCCTCAATTGAGTTTCCCGAACCATAAAAGAAAGGATACGTGATGAACCCAGAAAAACTACAAGACTTTCCAAACTTTTCAACTTTAGCCGAGGTGACCATAGCTCCCGTGGCATCTCCATTCAAATGTTGGGTGGTATAGGAGTAAAAATAACTTGGAAACGGAGTGGTTACGCAGTTTGAAAAAAGTAATAAACTTAAAAAAGCAAAAATAAGATATTTCATAATTATTCTCCTGACACAATGGTACAGTATGTTCGATAAAAACCTGTTAACAAAGAAGTGGTAGAATGGTCGATGGTTGCTATTTTACTAATTCCATTCTTTTTTGCAATTGATCCAGCCCCTGCATCCCCATAACTAAAAAGGTATAAAACAGTAAATTGGCAGTCGGTTGCTTCTTTAGTTGATGTTACGTTATTTTCTGGATTAAACGTACCTGCAAATTTTGTAGAAGTAAATATGTAACCGTGAGTTGGCCCAATCGCACAATTTGTAAGAAGAAATGCACTTAAGATAATACAAAATATCGTTTTTGTTTTCATGATAATACCTATTTATGATCCTTTGATAATCGTACAAACTCGATGGTAGAGAACACCCATGGCAATACCAATTTGTTCGTAATCTAAATATGCAATTTTTTTAATGTTCCCATTTCTTTTTGCAGCTTCAATAGAGGAATCACCAGAGGAAACTAAATATAAAAAAGTATGACTACAACTTTTGCCTTCATAATGGGCTTCTGCATTGATTCCAAGTGGCCCAGGAACGTATGTTTTGTGAAAGAAGAAACCACCTTTTGAAAAAACGGAAGGGGTTGAGTATTCCCTTGTTGGGTTTGTATTTGCACTTGGGACTAAACTTGAATGTACCGATCCTCCACTGCAATTTTGAATGAATAGAATGATTGTAAATACGATTACAATAAAAATGATTTTTTTCACATGTTTCTCCATGAAGATTTTCATACAGTGAAAATATTTTGGTCTTTTGTGTCAATCGAGTCGAAAGTTTTCTATGAAAAACTAACAGAGAATCTGTGGTTACTTATGAAATACCTAAAATATTCAAAAAATTGAAGATTCTAATGGAATTAGAGTTGTAACCTAATGTATGTATTGTGAATATAAGATGATTCTTGTTAGGTAGTGCTTTTCTTTCGAGGATTCTTTTTTTCCCCCATAGTATCAAATTTTCATCGGTTTGGTTTACTTTTGATAATTCATAAAGATAAATTCTCTTTTTCCGTAGTTTTTTGATAATTCTAAGGCATTTGATTCGTCCCATTTCTATTGGGGTGAACGGAATTCAGTTTTCGCTCTTGGGAGGTTTGGAACGTTTCTTGCCAAGGCTCTCTTTCCCTAAAGTATGGCTTTAAAATCAATCTAGGTTCTAGGACGGTTTCGTTTGTTCTCTAAATTTTTTGCTCCCAAAAACGCGATGACCATTTCGGATGATCTCTTCACAGAAGTGATGTTACGAAACAACAAACGGATGTTTTTGTCTTTTCTTTCGATTTTGGCCCTCGCTAATATCGCCACACTTTCCATCAAAATTTCAGGAAAAGGTTCTGATTATCTAACCTATGAAAGTATCTTAATAGAATTTGTCCTAGCCACCTCCATTTTGATTGTTGGTTTTTTACTTTCTACTAAATTAAAAACACATTGGGCATCCAGTTACATTTCGATCACCGGTGTTACCTTATGTTTACTTGTATTCCAATATGTGATTTATGGAGCTACTGAACTAGCCGCAACTTTTTATATTTCCTTTGTTCTCAGTGTATTGTACTTCAATCGAAATGCTTCCATTTATAATTTTATTTTAATTATCTTTTCTGAAATTCTTTTGTTTGTATTACGACCTGAACTCATTCCTGGAGGCCCAAGAAGTAATATCATCGTTAGGTTTCTCATTTTTGTTTGGGTAGGAATTGGGGCCACTGTGGGAGCAACGGCTACAAGAAATTTACTCAATTTAGCGGTGGAAAAACAAAAAGAAGCAAAAAAGGCTTTAGACAATTTATTGAATATGGCAAAAACCATCCTCAGAACTATTGATCTGATGAAAGAACAAATCAGAAACCAAGACACCATTTCTGAAGAATTAAAACAAATTTCGGAACACCAAGCATCTTCTCTTTCTGAAATATCAAATTCTTTAAAAGAACTATCTTCCAAAGCAGATTCTAATAATAAAATTGCCAAATTGTTGTATAACGAATCAGAAGTGTCTATTCAGTCTGTGAATGATTTAAAAACCATCAATGAAACTGTCCAAGTAGGAACAGGAAGGATTTATAAAAATTTAGATGTAGTCATGGGTTATTCTAATGATACCTCTGAACATATCCAACTTTCAAAAAGTAAGTTCAATATCCTAAAAGAAAAAAGTACAGAGATATTCGACTTTGTCTCTGTGATCAATGACATTGCCGATAAAGTAAACTTGTTATCGTTAAATGCATCCATAGAAGCAGCAAGGGCAGGGGAACATGGACGAGGGTTTGCTGTTGTGGCCGAAGAAATATCGAAGTTAGCTGCTGCGACCACTCGTAATTCCAAAGAAATTTCAAAGATCATCCAAGAGAATCTTTCTCTCATCGGTGAAAGTAGTGAACTCATCAATCGGTCTTCTAGTATGATGGGAAAATTGGATTTTGCCATTGGCTCCATCAAAGAAGAGATCACAGGGGTTGGTTCCAAAATTGTAGAGATTGACAAAGCCATCGAAACTATCGACAATCTGAATACGCGGATTTACGAAACCAGTAAAACCATCGAAAACTCCACCAACTTCCAAAAGATCGCGACCGAGGAGTCCACGAAAATCACTGCCGACATTTCAGAATCTGCGGCAAACATTGTCGAAATTTCCAAACATATCTCGGAAAGCAGTAAATCCACGGGAGGGATCATTGTTCAGCTGGATTCCTTGGCCCAGGAGATGACAAAATAGGCATTAGAATGCAGATATTCCTCGCTTAGGATCGAATCCTCGCAAACCCTGCTGGCCTTCCACAAAAAGTGAGTGGGAACTCATTTCCTGGTTGACCAAATCGTTTGAGTACGCATTGTCCATGGTTTGTATACGCACGCACAACTATGAACCGATACTCACAGATTGTTCTTTTTTCCTTCGTTGTTTGCTTTTTTTTAGCAAACCCCATTTCTCTCTCCGCGCAGGAATACATTCCCAGTGCCGGTTGCGAAAAAGATCCTCCGCCAAAAAACCTTCCCTTTCCTATGGATCCGACCAAACAACTTTGTAAAAAGGATATAGAGGACAAAAAAGATAGTTGGTATCTAACGGGTTTGCCACTCATCAACTCCGATCCTAACGAAGGGATCGGGTATGGTGCCCGTGCTTATATTTATGATAATGGAAAAAAAACCGATCCGCTTTTTCATTATACTCCCTATCGTATGCGCGTATTTGCACAATATTTCAATACTAACAAAAATGCTCAATACCACCAAGTCAGTTTGGATATGCCTTTTATTGCCGACACACAATGGAGGTTACGTGCGGATTTATTTTTAACTATCACACCCACAACATTGTATTTTGGAATTGGGGAAGATAGTATGAAACCTCTATCCTATTTGGATCGTAACCAACCGGATGGAAGGCATATAGTGAATGCAAGTTATATGGACCAAGAAAACAACTTGGCTTACTACAGACCAGGAACAAGTTCTGATCCCATTAGTTTAGGAGGGAAAACATATTCCGGATTTCCACAAGGCCAAGGTTATGTTGTCACTGATAAAATGTACAACCGTTATACGATAGAAACTCCGATGGCAACCGCAAGTACAGAACGTTCGTTTGTTGGTGGAACAGTAAGATTGGTTGCTGGTTTAAAATTTTCAAATAACATAGTTAGGACTTATGACGGTAAGTTGGCCCGTGGTGTGGATCCACTTCTGGGTGGTGAACATACAGCAGATGTTCCCAATGGAAAAACTCGACTCACCGAAGATTATGAAGCCAAAAAGATCATTGGATATAATGGTGGTTATGTGAACTCCCTTCGTTTGGGTCTTGTTTACGACACTAGAGATTTTGAACCAGATCCAAACTCCGGAATATTTGCAGAAGCCACTTACGAAAAACATACCAAAGCCATTGGATCCGAATACGACTATCAAAAGTATTTTGCACAAACCAAACTCTTCTGGAGTCCTTTCCCTAAGGTATTCGATAAACTTGTCATCGCCAACCGATTTGGTTTGGGTGTGACCGAAGGAGAAACTCCATTTTATGAATATAGAAATATGTGGGGAACCGAAGGCCTTGTGGGGGGACTTGGAGGTCTTCGAACTTTACGTGGGTTTAAACAAGACCGGTTTGTGGGACGAGCTATGGGTTGGGGGAACACAGAAGTTCGTTGGAAGTTTGCCGAGGCAAGGTTTGGGGATGAATTTTTCGCCTTTAACTTAGTTCCGTTTTTTGATTACGGCCGTGTTTGGGACGATGAACATAAGTTAGGTTGGAAAGGTTATGCCTATTCTCGAGGGCTTGGACTTCGGATTGCATGGAACCAAGCCACCATCATTATGATCGATTATGCAAAGTCTAGAGAAGACGAACAATTGTTTGTAAACTTCAGCCACGTATTTTAGAATTTAAGATTTAAAAAACGGAACAAACCAAATGTGGGCGGCTCACGGGCACTAAGTTCCCAATGGGCCCGTAGGACTTGACCGGGCTACTCCAGGGTGCGCGTTCCGCTCCCGTCACCTGTCATCTAACGATGACAAGTGACCAAGCCTTTCGTATCCCTGCCGCAAGAACTTTTGTATTCTTTAGTATAAAGTTCTTTAAGATAAATTCGATAAAGATTATTGTTATCAAGCTGGGAAATCATATGAAATTAATTTTCACTCTATTCATGACTGTATTTTTTGTAAGTTCCGTTTCAGCACAATGGAAAGATCCATCGGAAAGATTAGAATGGAACAAGGAAGTTGAAAAAAAATGGGGTCAAAAAAATACTCCAGATTCAAACGGAAAATTATCTGTTAACAATCTAATTACCCTGGATACATATATTGATCCATTTTCTCAAAATATGGCAGAGGGAAGATACGGTACTAAGTTCTATTTTAAATATTATAGTTTTAAACTTCCGAAAGAATTCAAAAAAGGGGATACTCTTTTATTGAGAATCACTGAAGTCATCAATCCACTTGATTATTACTTGAGTCGTTTGGATCTAACATATAACGAAAGTTCAATTTTCGAATCTGGCGGAATGTTTCGAATGGATGCATTTTATAAAGGGAGGCCTGTCCCATTTGATGGTCCTGGCATTGAGGTGCAGTTTCCTGTACAGAATCCAACCAATGCTTACAATCTTTATTCTTATCAAAACAACTTGTGGGAAAAAAAACAAGATAATAAGGATATTCAAACATCAGTGAATACAACGGAATCAACTTCTGATAATTTTGAATTCAATCTAAGTTCGATTGATAAAATTGTCAGTGGTATAAAAGGTTTTGTTTGGTGGAATTTCGACGTTCCTCGTAAGAACATTACTTGTCTAACTGGACGGATTAAACCTTCTAATAGAAATTATTCAGTTTCAGTTATTGGAATTAGTAACCTTGGCGTAACTACAAAACAATTTTACACTGATGAGTTTCAGATAAATTATTTGCAGGATGTTATGGTTAAAGTCATCGTTGATGGTGATCATGAGATGTTGGGTGCATCCAATCATATCCAAACTAACAAAGTTGATAGTTATTTTTATAGTGATGACAATAAAAAAGGCAAATGCCAGAACATAGGTGAAATCAATATCAAAAAAGTTAGTCCTGAATTGAAAAACAATCGCGGAGAATTATTAAAATACCTAGGCCTGAATGATATTCTATAGAATAATTATCATAAGGTTACTCGTTCTTTTCTGCTTTCTCAAATAAAACTTTTAAGTCTCCTTCAATGGGTAAAACTTTCATAATTCCAATATTGGAACCACCAGTATTTCCAATCGGAACCCTACCGATGAGAGATCCAATCCCTGCCACGGCCAATCTGATGATTTGTCCAAAGACTTCTCTTTTGTCTTTTTTACGAATTCCCACTTTCAACATCCACCAATGGTTCACTGTATGGGGAAGAACAAACCTTTGTCCCAAAATATGGGCCCGTTCTAGGTGGAAAAAAGATTCTGTATACTTTGAATCTTTATAGAGTGTTTTGGCGATTTCCATTTCCTCTTGGAATGCTTTTTTTAGAATGGGGTGCATGCTCTAATTCTCCTCAAACAATTTTAGGTTTTTAAAACATTACTTGTCTACGATTTCCGATTCATCAAAACGGTGGTCTCTGTTTTGATCCAAATATCTTTTTTGTTTGGAACCTTTGGAATCAAAGATAATGTATTCATCAAATTCACCATCTTGGTCATTGTCTGCAAATTCTGCGGTTTTGATTCCGTTTGTATCATACGACCTTTGGATTGTGAAAAAATCAGTAAGATATGGATTAAAAAATTCAGAGGTTAATATTCCACTGAAATCATAAGTTTTTTGATTTAAAATTTTATCTGTTTCTTTGTCATAACAGGAAAGTTCAATGAGTTTTCTTGTTTTTTTATAATAAGTAGATGTACAATAGTTGTCTTCATCGAAATTATATTCATACAATTCACTTTCCATTGATTTTTTATATTTATTAAACTTATCTTTTTCCAAAGCAAACAGTAAAAGAAAGTATAAGTTCGAAATGAATAATATTCCAGAGACTATTGTCAGTATAAATTTTGTATCTTTTTTTCCCTTTAACTTAGTGAGTTCTCTATAACGATTGTATCTTTGTATGGGAAATACATCTTCCTCCGGAGCTTCTTCCGAATAAGAACCATTTTCAATAATTTCTAAGGCTTTCGTATAATCTAATTCTGAAACATAAATTTCCATTAAATTCGACTGTCTGGGAATCATTGCATTCAAAACATCCAGGTCTTCCCCTTTCGTCATAAACTTAACTTGGTTTGCTGCGAGGGCCGATTCTATGACTTTGATTTTGGTATAATCTGTAGAAGTATATATTAGTTTCATTAGTAGGTTAAATTGTTGGTATCTTCGATATTGTTTTCAAGTAATCTTCTGGGCTTAATCCAATTGTCTTTTTAAAATCTTTTATAAAGTGAGATTGGTCAAAATATCCTAATTCCAAAGCCATTTCTGCATATTGGATTGTTTTTTGGTTTTCGATCCTTTCGGCCACCCCTTGAATCCGGAAACGTTGGATGACCCATTTGGGGCTTACTCCCACATATTCTTGAAATAGTCTTTGGAGATTCCGAAGATTGATAGAAAATAGTTCTGCCAATTGTTCTACTGATTTAATGTTTCCATCTTCTTTGATTCGGTCGACTATCCTATTAATAAATGAAACTTTAAGATCAGGTTTTGGAAGGAGTGTTTCTAACCAAATTTCGATGAATTGGATTTTTTTTTCCACTTCGTCACTTTGAAAAATTTTATTTTCTAATTCAAAGACATCATCGTTTGTGATCTCCTGAATTGAAATTGTTTTGTTCGTCAGGGTAGCCACTGGTTTCTTAAAAAATGGATAAAATCCACCTGGTCGAAATTTGATTCCAAAAACAGAACCTTTCCCTTGTAAAAGAGTAGAGAATCTTCCTTTTGTGACTCCAAAAATTTTCGAATTTCCTTTTTCAAATACAATGTGAATACTAGGGAAAGGAAGGGTTTCAGCTAAATATGGTTTTTTATCTGTTAAGTCCCAACTTACAGTCCAATAATGTTCTATAAAAAAATCTAATTTCTCATTGGCAAAGTATCGATTGTGTTTGGCGAAAAGACTTGCGTTGTTTTGTCGTAAAACTCCTCTAGTTGGTTTTCCTTTTTCCCTCGCCATACAACTTATTTAGAGTTTTGTCGTGTTTTTACAATCCAAATCTTTTCATTTTTGATAGAGTATTTTAGAGGAAATTTATGAAATCGACAAATCAATTGAATCATAGCTTACAACTGAATTTAGAAAAAAGGATTCACTCTTCTTTGGAAATAGTTTGGGAAATTCTTACATCACCAAAATACATTAAAGAATATTTATATGGAACAGATGTTATATCAGATTGGAAAGAGGGAAGTTCTCTTGTTTTTAAAGGAGTTTGGGAAGGAAATTCTTACGAAGAAAACGGAATTATTCTTAGTTTTAAACCTCCCTATACATTCAAATACTCTTATTTTACAGCCTATTTTGGGTTACCAGACATCCCGGAAAACTATTCAATCATCGAGAACCAACTCTCCGAAGAAAATGGAATTGTAACCATTCACCTAAAACAAATTGGTTTCACTGCCGAAGATAAATTAAAACATTCTGAGGAAAGTTGGAATCAATGTTTGGATATTATTAAACAAATTGCTGAAAAAACTTGAGAAAATACTTTCCAAAAAAAGAACTCTATTGATACAATTTCCGTTTATGGACTCGAATCAAATCACAGTACAATCCACTATCAGTGCAGACAATAAAAAAGTTTGGGACTACTATACTTTACCTACGCACATCATCCATTGGAATTTTGCCTCCGACGATTGGCAATGTCCCTGGGCCAAAAACGATCTAACGGTTGGTGGTAAGTATAGTGCAAGAATGGAAGCCAAAGACGGAAGTTTTGGTTTTGAGTTTGAAGCAACTTATGACAAAGTCATCGATCAAAAATTAATTAGTTATATTATGGAAGATGGTAGAAAGGCAAGTGTGTCCTTTGAAGTTTTGGGAAACCAAACTCAGGTAACCGTAACGTTTGATGCAGAAAACCAAAATCCAATTGAAATGCAAAGAGGTGGATGGCAAGCTATCCTTGATAATTTCAAAAAATACACAGAATCCCACTAAACTTAGGTTAGGCTCTTTCGCGTATTCGTGGTTACCTCTATGTTTATTTTGAACTTAAAGAAATTAGCAGAGAGGCATCTTGGTTCATAAAAATATTTTTCCCATGATGGAATGTTTTTATTTCTATATTTTTAAATCCAACCTCGGTCAATAATGATTCTAAGTGTGATCTGTTGAATCCATTGTGTACGTTAGGATGATTGATGTTTTCATTTTTATCAAAATCCACAATGATCAATTTCCCATCTGTGTTTAAGATGGAGTAAAATTGTTTCAGTAAAGTGAGCGTATCGGGAACATGAAGTAAAACCAAAGATGCCAAGATGATGTCGGAATTGATCTTGGATTTCAATTTTGTAAAATCAGAATCAATTACTTTTGCAAGGTCCTTTCGTTCTACCGTATCATATTTGCTAGCAATTTGATTGAATCGATTTGGTTCCATAACGGGGATTTCTTTTGTTTAGACCCGTTCCTTCTACTTCAAACTAAAAATAATCTCCATTCCCTTTTCGTTCTTATGAATTTCTCTCTTTTTCTTTGGATTTTCATCGTCTTTTATATCAAATGCCTTCCTGGAATCTATTGGTCAAAAAATTCTTTAAAGAATCGATTCTCTTGGTTTCAGTATTCCTTCTCTACCTAGTTGTCGGAAAACTAAGTCTAAATCTATCTTCGATTGATGGATACAGTACTCCGGTTTGGCCACCAGCTGGATTGGCACTTGGATTCGTGTTATTATTTGGGAAACGTGTTTGGCCTGCTTTGTTTTTGGGAGCTTACTTTACCAATACCACGTATTTCCCCACTTCAGAAACTTGGATTGAGTTTCTGATTTCTAACCCACAAAACATAACCATATCACTCGGGAATTCCAGTTCGGCTGTTTTAGGAGCTTATTTTTTAAAAAAATATTCGGATCCCAATTTGAATATTTTCCAAGTCCACGAACTTTTGGTATTTTTTATTTTAGCAGGTCCAGTCACTGCATTCATTGCTTCTACTATTGGAAGTTTTTCTTTATATTATTTTAAGATCATTTACTTTGAGTTTCTTTTTCAAACTTGGCTTACTTGGTGGATGGGTGATTCTATCGGGATTATTATTTTTACTCCTCTTCTCATTCTTATTTGGAAATGGTATTTAGGGGAAGAGAAACTCATAAGATTAATTATCTTTGCTTCGGCAACAATGAGTACATTTGTTTTTACCTTATCAATTTTTTTCATTACAAGAAACTGGGAAAAAGAATTTATCAAATACCGAATCAAATCAGATGGACATATTATATCTAGCGATATAGAAAACCGACTTTATGAAAACATAAGGCTTGTTAAATCATTAGGGGCTTTTATTTCTTTAACGGAAAACTTAAATCGTCAATACTTTGAACAGTTTTCCAACGGAATCATTGGCGACTCCAGTAGTTTTACTGCATTATCATGGAATCGTCTGGTATCTAATTCGTCGCGTGCCGTTGTGGAGGCTCAACTTAAAAAAGACTACTCCGAATCAAATGGGGTCACAATCAGAAAAGAAAATAGAATGTTACGATCTCCAATCAGTGATAAATATGTTTTGATTCGATACATTCATCCTTATTTAGAAAATAAACAAGCTGTTGGGTATAACTTACTTTCTGATCAAGTTAGGAAGGATGCTCTATTCAGTGCAATGTCTAGAAAAGACATTGAGATAACCGGTAAAATTAATTTAATACAAAATTTAGATAATAACTTGGGTTTTTTGCTTTTTTATCCTGTGACCCGATGGAATGGAGAATTTGGATTTGCCACTGCAGTGATTCGGCTTGAATCCATTATCAATAAATCACTTGTTAGTAATGATCCAAATCATTTGTGTATAAAAGTTGAGGAATTTAAAGATCCTTTTCATACAGATATTTTTTCAAAAGATTGTTTGAACAATGAAGAAAGGATATTTGCAGATTATTTTTATGAATACCCAATCACAATTGGGTCGCATGTATTAAACATAAGAGCAATTGCTACGAAAGAGTATTTTCAAAAAAATCTTACGAATGCATCACGATTTATTCTAATCATTTCATCCTTACTAACAGGACTTCTCGGAATCCTTTTACTCATCATTATGGGTAAAGAAAAAAGCATTCAAGACATAGTTGAAAAAAGAACTTTCGAATTGGAAAAAGCCAATCTTGTGAAATCAGAGTTTTTGGCAAATATGAGTCATGAGATTCGTACGCCCATGAATGGGGTTTTAGGAATGTTAACTTTATTAGAACAAACTAATGTTGATTTAGAACAAAAAGATTATTTGGATAATGCAAAAAAGGCAGTTTTGTCGTTATTGACAATCATCAACGACATCCTAGATGTCTCAAAATTAGAAAATAAAAGATTAGAGATGGATCTAAAGCCTACAAATATACATAAACTATGTAAGGATTTGATTCAACTTTTTATACCAGATGCGCGTAAGAAGAATTTGGAGTTTTATGTCAATGTATCTGGTTTGGATTCCAATCTTTATGCGTTAGTGGATGAAAATCGTCTTCGTCAAATATTGATTAATTTAATTGGAAACGCATTGAAATTTACGTTCACTGGATCTCTAAGTTTGGATGTAAACTTGAGCGAAGATCGAAATTATATAGTGTTCACAGTCAAAGATACTGGAATTGGGATTTCGCCAGAAAACATTTCTAGGTTATTCAATCGTTTTGTCCAACTAGAAGATTCAAGAACAAAAAAATTTGAAGGTTCTGGGCTTGGTCTTTATATTTCTAAACAACTTGTTAATTTGATGGGTGGGGAAATTGAAGTACAAAGTGTTTTGAATGTAGGATCAACATTTCAGTTTACAATTCCTTTTGAAGAAACGGATCAAAGAGAAATACAGATTGAAAACTTACATTTGAAGTTAGTTGGAGAAAATGATCATTTCCATGTGTTGATCGCAGAAGATAATTCTTTAAACCAAAAATTTATAGTGAAATTATTTGAGAAAGAAAATATTAAAACGAGTGTTGCTACTAACGGAATCGAAGTGATCCAGTTGTTAGATGAATCGCTGGTCCATATTGATAATAGATTTGATATGATCCTTATGGACATACAAATGCCTCTCATGGATGGAATGGAAGCTACAAAACTCATTCGGAAACGTAATGATTCATATCGAGATATACCTATCATTGCCATCACTGCAAATAGTATGGATTCTCAACTAAAAGAATATTTGGAAAATGGAATGAATGGGTATGTAAAAAAACCAATCATCCTTACTGAGTTGATGACAGCCATTTATAAAAATTTAAAAAAATAACCTTATTTTTTTAAATTTCCCCTCGTTTTATTCCATTGACAAAATATGTCTCATTCAGTTTATTTAGATTCTATTCCGGGAGGAATGAGGTGGAACTCCTCAACTGACGGCGCAACCGTAAATTCTTATCCAATAAAGATAAGGAAAGTCGGATCTTCCCACATATGAATCGCCCGTAAACGATCATCTGTACCGAAAATTTTTTCAGGGCCCCGGACTATTGCTACCGGGATACCCACACCTTCTTCCAAACAAGTTGTAGTGTTCCGGGTCGATGAGATTTGGCCGTGGAAAACAAACATTCCATTCCAGTCTTTACCAACAAATGTATGTTTGTTGGTAATATATGTAATACTCCTTTGGCAAAGGATACATATACAAATATAAAAATTGTAAACCTGGAGTTGTTGGATGGATTACCAATCGGAAGTTTTATTAAAAGAGAATCAGGATCGATTTGTGATCCTTCCCATCAAGTACCCTAAAATTTGGGAGATGTATAAGAAACAACAGGCTTCCTTTTGGACTGCTGAAGAAATTGATTTAAGTAGCGATTTAGATGATTGGAATTCCTTGTCCAATAACGAAAGGTTTTTTTTAAGTAATGTTTTGGCATTTTTTGCAGCAAGTGATGGAATCGTAAACGAAAACTTAGCTGTCAACTTTATGCGTGAAGTCCAACTTCCTGAAGTTAGGTGTTTTTATGGGTTTCAAATTATGATGGAAAATATCCATTCAGAAACCTATTCACTTTTAATTGATACATACATCAAAGATCCAAAAGAAAAACATAAACTCTTCCATTCTATAGAAACCATTCCTGCTGTAGAAAAAAAAGCCAAATGGGCTTTACGTTGGATTGGTGAAGGTAATTTTGCGGAACGATTACTTGCCTTTGCCGCAGTGGAGGGAATCTTTTTTAGCGGAAGTTTCTGTGCCATCTTTTGGATGAAAAAACGAGGTCTCCTTCCTGGCCTTAGTTTTTCCAATGAACTGATCAGTCGCGATGAAGGTTTGCATTGTGAGTTTGCTTGTATTCTTTTTAAAATGTTACAAAACAAACCAAGTGCCGATCGTGTTTACGAAATATTTACAGATGCAGTCAATATCGAAAAAGAATTCATCACCGAATCATTGTCAGTGGATCTTATTGGTATGAACGCTAAACTAATGCGACAATACATTGAATTTGTAGCTGACCGTTGGCTCATTGAACTTGGATTTGAAAAACTTTATTATTCCGCAAATCCTTTTGATTTTATGGAAATGATTTCTTTACAAGGGAAAACAAACTTTTTTGAAAAACGAGTAGGGGATTACCAAAAGGCCGGTGTTTTAAATTCGGAACAAGGTTTTACATTCTCTCTAAATGAAGATTTTTAAAAATTTAAGATAAGGAAATTATATGTTCGTACTCAAAAGAAATGGAAAAAAGGAATCAGTAAAGTTTGATAAAGTCACAGCTCGGATTGAAAAATTATCCTATGGCCTGAGTCGATTGGTTAGTCCCATCGATGTAGCCAAAAAAGTCATCGAAGGAATTTATGACGGCGTCAGTACTTCGGAACTAGACAATCTGGCAGCTGAAATTGCAGCATCCCTTACCACCAAACATCCTGACTATGCACTTCTTGCTAGTCGTATCGCCGTAAGTAACCTACACAAAAACACAACTAAATCTTTTTCGGAAACAATGGAACGGTTGTATTCTTATATCGATCCTAAAACAAAAAAAGTTATGCCTTTGATTGCAGAAGACGTATGGGAGATCGTAAAACAACATTCGGAACTGTTAGATAGTTCCATTATTTATGACAGAGACTTTGGGTTTGATTATTTTGGATTTCGAACTCTCGAAAAATCTTATTTGTTAAAACTCGACGGCAAAATTGTAGAACGCCCGCAACATATGTATATGCGTGTAGCCCTAGGTATCCACAAACATAGAATTGACGATGTAATCAAAACTTATCATTTAATGAGCGAACGTTGGTTTACACATGCAACGCCCACTCTTTTTAATGCAGGAACACCTAAACCACAAATGAGTAGTTGTTTTCTTTTGACGATGAAAGACGACAGCATTGATGGGATTTATGATACCCTCAAACAAACAGCAAAAATTTCACAGAGTGCCGGTGGGATCGGACTTTCCATTCATAACATTCGAGCCACAGGTTCTTATATTGGAGGAACTAACGGAACCAGTAACGGAATCATTCCCATGTTACGTGTGTTTAATGATACGGCACGATATGTAGACCAAGGTGGTGGAAAACGAAA
The DNA here is from genome assembly GCF_004770765.1 of Leptospira noumeaensis. NCBI lineage: Bacteria > Pseudomonadati > Spirochaetota > Leptospiria > Leptospirales > Leptospiraceae > Leptospira > Leptospira noumeaensis. The sequence continues at coordinate 1,106,988 of NZ_RQFK01000026.1, forward strand.
AGGTGCCTTTGCTATCTATTTAGAACCATGGCATGCTGATATCTTTCCGTTTTTGGAATTAAAGAAAAATCATGGTAAAGAAGAGATGCGTGCTCGTGATCTGTTTTTTGCTCTCTGGATTTCAGATCTATTTATGAAACGAGTGGAAGAGGGTGGTGATTGGAGTTTGTTTTGTCCAAATGAAGCCCCTGGGCTTTCTGATGTGTATGGGGAAGAGTTTGTTTCTTTATACGAACAATATGAAAGAGAAGGGCGAGCACGAACTAAAGTCAAAGCGCAAGACCTCTGGTTTGCCATTGTGGAATCACAAATAGAAACAGGAACTCCTTATCTATTATACAAAGATGCAGCCAATTCTAAAAGTAATCAGAAAAATTTAGGAACCATCAAAAGTAGTAACCTCTGTACCGAAATTTTAGAATTCACAAGTCCAGACGAAGTTGCCGTTTGTAATTTAGCATCTGTCGCCTTGCCAAAGTTTGTTGCCGATGGTAAGTTTTTGTTTGATAAATTGTATGAAATTGTCTATCAAATGACAGTAAATTTGAATCGTATCATCGATGAAAACTATTACCCTGTTCCAGAAGCCAAAAATTCAAATTTGAAACATCGTCCGATTGGGATTGGTGTCCAAGGTCTTGCCGATGTTTTTATCCTCCTTCGTTTGGCCTACGAAAGTGATGCCGCAAAAAAACTAAATATCGAAATTTTTGAAACGATATACTTTGCTGCCATGACAGCCAGTAAAGACATCGCCAAAGAAGAAGGAAGTTATTCGAGTTTCGCAGGTTCTCCTCTCTCCCAAGGAATTTTCCAATTTGATTTATGGAATGTAAAACCAACGGGTCGTTGGGACTTTGATTCGCTACGAAAAGAAGTAGTTCAATTTGGAACACGGAATTCTCTTCTTGTGGCGCCAATGCCAACAGCTTCCACTTCGCAAATTTTAGGAAACAACGAATGTTTTGAACCATACACTTCTAATATTTATACCAGACGAGTCCTGAGTGGTGAGTTTATCATTGTCAATAAACATTTGTTACATGATTTGATTGAACTTGGACTTTGGAATTCTACAATGAAGAACCAAATCATTGCTTCAGGTGGGAGCATCCAGTCTATTCCTTCCATTCCTGATTCCATCAAAGAGATATACAAAACAGTTTGGGAAATGAAACAAAGAGCTCTCATTGATATGGCAAGGGATCGTGGTGCCTTTATCTGCCAGTCGCAATCTTTGAATTTATTTGTAGAAAGTCCTACCGTTTCCAAACTAACCTCCATGCATTTTTACGCATGGAAACAAGGTTTAAAAACAGGGATGTATTATTTGCGAACCAAAGCCGCAACGCAGGCCATCCAATTCACTGTAGAAAAGGGAAAGGAAGAAATCCCTATGGAAAAAGATATCCAGTCATCTTCTTCGCAAGCTAACAAAAAAGAGGTGAATTCTGAATTTGTCGGTGAGGCCTGTTCTATGGAAGAAGGTTGCCTCGTTTGCGGAAGTTAAAGAAACTCTAAGGCATCAGTGAAATAGCTAAAAAGGAAGCCATAATCACTAAATGGATGAGTCCATGCAGTGATGTGGTCCTTCCCGATCCAAAAGTAAAACTTCCTGCAAGAAAAGTAACCATCAAAAACACAATCCCTTTGCTATCCAATCCAAGGGTTAATGGTTTATCAAACATAAGAGAATACAAACTCACAGCGGGAATTGTGAGCGCAATACTCGCCGCTCCTGATCCCAGAGCTAAGTTCAAACTTGTTTGTAGTTCATTGATTTTGGCTGCATTCATAGCAGCCAAGGTTTCTGGAGCCAAAACCAAAATCGCAATGACAATCCCAACCACTGCTTTTGGTGCACCTAACGCATTGATGGTGCTCTCAATGGTCGGACTCAAGATTTTAGACAATCCAACTACTGCTACGAGAGAAAATAGAAGGGAAATAAAACTAGTAATGGCTCTTTTTTTACTCGGTCTTGTCCCTGTAATTTCTGATTCTGAAACTTCAGTTTCCCCGGCGGCAAAAAAGTTTTTATGAGATTTTGTTTGTGACCAAACAAGAGATCCATACAAAACAAGGGAAGCTAAGGAAACAAAAATCAGTTGCCCTGCACTATAAGTTCCTTTGTTGGTGGAAGTAGTGAATAGAGGTAATACTAAAGTGAGTGTTGAAAGTACGGCCAAAACTCCAAGTAAAGCCGTTGTCCCCACCGATTGAAATCCTAGTTCTTTATGCTTTAATCCACCTAACAGAATACAAATGCCTATGATTCCATTTGTTACAATCATTAAAGCTGCAAAAACTGTATCTCTTGCAATTTGAGGTGAGTCGGCGGTGTCATTACTCATAAGACTGACAATGAGTGCTACTTCAATGACAGTCACTGATATTGCCAAAATTAAAGTTCCGAGTGCAGGACCAACACGTTCGGCTATAACTTCTGCACTATGGACGGCGCTTGAGATACCGGCAGCCAAAAAAACAACAGCGAATGCGATGAGAAGCCCTTCGCCAATTGGTGCGATCATAGCAAATAATAATACTAAAAAAGATGTGAACGAGAGCCAGTCATTGGATGAGATTGTTTTTGAATTTGCCATAGAGTCTCTGATTTATTATTTTTATAATCTTCTATTTTCAGACTATTAAAAATACCATAAAGTTCAAGTAAATCTATGGATTTACAATTTCTGTTTGAACTTTGGGCGCCTCGAATTTATATATAAAGTTTCTTCTCTTTTAGGCACGACCGGGCTTTCCGTTCCAATCTCCGCTTTCGCTTCGATTTCCACTGCAATCCCTGGCGCTAACATCCTTTAGGAGAACAAAGAGAATTTCCAAAACATTCAAATTTTAAGAATGACATTTTTTCCTGAGCCACTTGATTTATGTTTGTTGCTCCCTATGAATTCGGAAATTTCTAAACAGTTCTATCATTCAAAGATACTAGTAGTCGCAAAAATCTTTTCCTTACTCGTTTGCCTGTTTTCTTTTAATGCCTGCCTTCTCAATCCCATTGTTCAATGTATCTTATTTCCCGAAAAAGATCCTTCCCGCAATTCTTTATTCGCACTATGGGCCTTGTTATCTAATTCCAATTCAGTGGTGGAACTAAACCGTACCTGGGCCGGGGTTTATAAAGGAGATAGTTTACAATTGGAAGCACAGTACTATTTGTACGGTAACAAAACAGACACAGTCTTCCAATGGACCAGTAGCAATGAATCCGTTGCCACAGTATCGCCAACGGGTCTTGTGCAAAGTATTGGTAATGGAAAGATAATCATTACAGCCACTACCGCTGATGGAAAGGCAAGTGCCACAAGTGCGATCACAGTTTATTCGGGATACCTTTATGTCAGTTTGGATGACATGAGTACTGTTGGTTTTCTAACGATGAATCATACCACTGGCGCATTGACATCCTTTGCAACATACAGTACCGGTGCCGGTACTGGGCCAACTGGTATTGGAGTCGACCCTTTTGGTAAGTTTTTATTCACAGGAAATTTTTATAGTGGAACTATCTCCCAATTTTTAATCAACCAAACGACAGGAGCGCTTACATCCAATACGCCAAGTTTTTTGACAGATGAGGCAAGTCCGAGAAATTTAGTCATCACACCCGATGGCAAGTATTTGTATTTAGCTTCCGAAGGTACTTCAGCAATTCGTGCGTTTTCAATCAATGCAAATGGCACTCTCACCTTTATAGCTTCCTATTCAACTGACATTGGCCATTCTCAAATTCAAATCTCTCGGAATGGAAATTTTATTTTTTATATGGGAACCTTAGTCACAGAAATGACTTCATACCGTATCAATTATGCTAATGGAACATTATCACATGCAAGCACCAGTCCTAGTTTTCCAAATGATGGTTCTGGCCATGTTTCGACTCATCCCAATGGCAATTATATATATGTTAGTTCCGTTCCGGCTGTGACCATTTTCAGTTTTGATGAAAATACAGGTAATATGAGTTTTGTGGACTCTGTTTTTCATGGATTGAGCATTAATAGCACTGCGATCCATCCCAGTGGACTTTTTTATTATTTATTACATATCAATGAAGGTATTATTTCTTGTTATACGGTTGATCCCAAGTCGGGAAAAATTTCCTATTCATCTAATGTGACTGGTTATACACCGGGTAATTTGCGATTTATGGTGATCGATCCTACGGGGCGTTTTGCCTACGCTGCCGATATTAATGCAGCTAACTTGTTGCAATTTAGTATTAACCAAACCACGGGTGCACTTACATTTCTGGGAAATGTTAATCCAGGGGGGAATCCGTGGAATTTAACTTTTTTATAATCGCCAAAATCAAGTTTTCACTTGAGATTGGAATCCTCGCCTAAGGAAACCCTATGATTCTAATTCCCATCCCTAGTTCTGATTTTGATCCAAGTGAAGCCTCCCTTCCTTGGAAATTATTATCAGAATCAAATTTCAAATTCCAGTTTGCCACACCTAATGGAAAAAAAGCAAAAGCAGATGAACGGATGTTAACTGGAAAAGGACTGGGAATTTTGAAATCTGGGTTTATGGCACGTAAAGATGCAAGAGATGCTTATTTGGAAATGGAAAATTCTAAAGAATTTCAGAACCCTATTTCCTATTCTGAAATCAAAGAAAAAGATTTCCAAGCCATTCTTTTGCCAGGGGGACATGCGCAAGGTATGAAAGAATACCTAGAATCCAAAATTTTACAAAATGTAATCGTGGATTTTTTTCATTCGAATAAACCCATTGCCGCGATCTGTCATGGCGTTTTACTTGCGGCAAGAAGTATTGATCCCAAAACAAACAAATCTGTGTTATATGAAAAAAATACAACAGCACTTTTGCAAAAACAGGAACTCCTCGCTTACTACACAACCAGACTTTGGTTAGGAAATTATTACAAAACCTATCCGCTGACTGTACAAGCAGAAGTCACAAGTTTTTTAAAATCTAAAGAGCAGTTTAAAACGGGAGGAAGTCTATCTGTACGAGATAGTTTAGAGAATCCCGATGTTGGTTTTACCGTTGTAGATGGAAATTATGTTTCTGCTAGATGGCCTGGGGACGCGTATCAATTTACTAATGCATTCAAAACACTACTTTGATCCATTTCGTAAAATTTTTTCCATCGTTTTTCCCTTTGCCAGTTCATCCACAAGTTTGTCTAGATATCGCACTTTTCGTGTTAGGGGATTTTCAATTTCTTCGATTCGGTAACCACAAATCATTCCTTTGATTTGCTCTGCGTTTTTATGTAATTTAGCTTTGGCAAAGAAACTTTCAAAGGTCACATTCTCTTTGATGAGTTCGTTTATCTTTTTTGTATCAAAAGAAGTTAACCATTCAATCACTTGGTCTAACTCCTTTTTGGTTCTGCCTTTTTTTTCAATCTTTGTCAGGTAGAGTGGGTAGACAGAGGCAAAAGTCATTTCTGCCATTCTTTCGTGGTGTTTTGCGCTTGGTTCCATGGTTGTGATTATAATTGATTTAGAGGTGATTTTAATCAATTTTAATTGATAGTAAATATTAATTAAATATTTTTTTCTTTTTTTAGTAGAAAATATTTTGTAAATTCATTGTATGAATCAATAAATATTTCATGAATGTTAAAAAAAAGTAGCACTTGTTTGGTTAATGCTTCAAAGTAGAAACAATGAAATTAATATTCGGATTTTTCCTAGTTCTTTTTGCATGTAACCCTTCGGCAATGGAAAATTCATGTGATTCCAGTTCTAATATGTTTCTGGAAACTTTAATAGTAAAACGATTGAGAGGAGATAATTCTTCTCATTGTGGAATTAAAATTTCATCCAATATTTGTAATCTAGATATAACATCCTTAATTCAATCTGAATATTCGCAAGAGTTTATAAAAGAAATCAACATCCAATCTCAAAAAGGTTCATCAGGTAATCCAACTTATGACATTACCTCAATAGCTGTTCCCGCTGCTTCCTTTAGATGGTCAGGATCTGTTCTTGCGCCAAATGGGAAAATTTATTCCATTCCTTACCAAGCCACGACAGTTCTAATCATAGATCCAGTAACTAATACAGCGGACAACAATTCTATAGTTGGTCTCACTGGATCCAATAAATGGAATGGCGGAGTTCTTGCTCCCAATGGTAAAATCTATGGAATTCCATTTGCAAGTACAAACGTCCTAATTATTGATCCTAAGACAAATACAGCCAATACAACTTCCATTACTGGGCTTGGCACCGGTAGTAAGTGGAATGGTGGAGTATTAGCACCCAATGGTAAAATTTATGGAATTCCTTTAGAGAGTGATAGTGTTCTGATCATTGACCCAGAGACAAATACGGCCAATACAACTTCGATCACCGGGTTAGGTGCCGGTGGATCTAAATGGTCATCTGGAGTGTTAGCCCTCAATGGTAAAATCTATGGAATTCCTTATAACGCTATGGATAGTGTTCTGATCATTGACCCAGAGACAAATACAGCCAATACAACTTCCATCACAGGTCTTACTGGTGCCTTTCGATGGTCATCTGGAGTATTAGCCCCCAATGGCAAAATTTATGGAATTCCAAATGATTCGAATACTGTTCTCATCATTGATCCAGAGACAAATACAGCAAATGCAACTTCTATTTCTGTACCTTCCGGTACTACAAAATGGGTTGGAGGGGTATTGGCTCCTAATGGTAAAATTTATGGGATACCAGCATCAAGTGATGTAGTCCTAATTATTGATCCAACCACGAATACGACAGATATCACATCAATGACAGGGTTAGTCGGGGTGAATAAATGGAACGGTGGAACCGTTGCACCAAATGGAAAAATTTATGGAATTCCTTTCTCTACTACAACTAACTCAGTATTGGTAATGGATCCGAAATCGATTGGATCCTTTTGCCCATCACTTTTGGAATCTTCTTATTTGAACAAATTATAATAAAAAATTGATTCAAATGATATTCGAATCAATTTTTAAATTACCTTTGTGTTTTATAATGAAGAGCGATCGAACCGGAAGGAAAAGTTTTTGATTCTAAAAAATCCAATCGAAAGGTTTTTGGTAATCTGACTGTATCAAACAACCGAGGTCCATTTCCTGCGATCACCGGATGGACCACAAATCGATACTCATCAATCAAATGCGCTTCCGAAAGTTGGGAAGCAAGACTCAAACTTCCAATACAAATGTCCTTGCCTGGTTTTTGTTTTAAATCATTCACTTCGTCCGCTAAAGATTTTTTTGCCAACCTTGTATTTGGATCTTCTACTTGTTTTATTGTTCTGGAGAAAAGAATTTTTTCAAGTGAAGTAAATAATTCTGCAAACTCGTTGGTGACCTCTGACATGGATTGGTTCCTTGCTACATCCGGCCAAAAGGGCACCATCAGTTGGTAGGTGGTTCGCCCATAAAGAATTTGATCTGCATTCTTTAAAATGTTGGCAAAGTATTGGTGTAAGTCTTCATCGGCTACCATACCCTCATGGCCATAAAATCCATCTGTTGATGTATTGATTGCAAAAATTACCTTTCTCATAAGTCTTTTTATAATAGATTCAGTTTGAGATGAAAGTCTATTTTGGTCGGATCGTTGGTCACTTTAGGGAATTTTTTGGAGGATAAGTATCAAAAACCCCAAACCAATGAAAAGGCAAACTGGATTGTAAATTCGCTTTGTATAATAAACAAATATCGACTTCCAGTGTTTGGTGACAAACGGAGCATAACCGAAACTACCTCGTAAGAAAAAAATCGCTGAAACAATTCCCATGATCAGTTTCAAACCAAAGATCAGATCGCTGTTGAATCCAAGATCAACTCTGAGTGTCCATATGATTGGTAATAAGGAAAACAGAGCCAAAAAAATAGCAACAAACAAACACATGAAACGAGAGGGAAATTTTTCCCCCTTACCGAAAACTAAATCAATTAATTCCTGTTTGGTTTTTCCTGGCCAAAGACCTCCAAAACCCCAGTAGACATGGATAATGGCAAGAGATAAGAGCAGGGAGTTTAAGGTGATGGCAATTAGGATCATAGATTACAATTTCCCCGCGCCCCGGATAGAAGCGGAAATCCTTTGTGTTAACAAAGATTGGAGCGGATAGCCGGAAATGTGCGCCCTCACTTTACATCCTTCAAATTACTTAATAAAATTTTATGGAAGTTGTTTGGTGATTCCAATTGTGGAATATGCCCAACTTCGGGGATAATATGCAAACGAGAATTTGTCAGAGATTTCTGAATTGTTTCGGCATCTGAAATCGGTGTCACAGTGTCTAAATCTCCCCAAAGTAAATCAATGGGCATTGTTAAATCTTTTCCAGACCGTTTGAAATCTTTGGCTAACTGATCGTCGGAGTGGAAAATAAATTCCCCTAGCCAATCTCCAAAAAAGGAAGTAGTGGCCTTTAGTTGCATTGGCATCTGAATTACCTTTACTTTTTCATCGGTGATACAATCAGCGGAATGAACAAATTGACTAAACAATATCTTTGTTAAATGAGGATTTGTTGCCGTCACTTCAAGGAGTCTGTTACGTAAAAATGCAAAGTTCCATAGTCTTTCGAACAGGTTTGGTTCGGAAGGAGCTGTTTCTTTCTTTTCTTCTAAGTTAACAGCGATATCAACTAATTGTAATGAAATGATACGTTCTGGAATCAAAAGGGCAGTATGTAAAGTTGCACCACCGCCGAAAGAATGTCCAAGTAAGTGTACGTTTTGTAATCCTAAAGAATCAATGATCGACACCACTCTTTTTGCTTGTTGTATCGACTTCAATTCGGAAGATCCAGGTCTTTCGGAAAAACCGAAAGGAGGTAGATCGATAGCAATCGCATAATATCCATTTTGTGACAATACAATCATTGTTTCTTTCCAAAGTTCGCTCCATGAACCCATTCCATGGATCAAAACGACTGCTGGATTTTTTGGATCTCCCATTTCCTGGATGTAGATTTTTACATCATTAGTTTGTACAAATCGTCCATTTTTTGGGGCAATTTCTTCGGGAGAAAAAGATTCTCGAAAGTATCGTAAACTTGAATAGAAGACAAAAACCGAGAGAACAATCAAACAAGTGAATAAAACGATATATTTAATTAGTTTCATAAAATCCTAACCTGAAAGGCATTTTAAAAATCGTAGATGTGTTCGATTTCTATCTTATTTTCTCTTAAAACTTCCAACATTGTTTTTAAGTTTTGAACTTTTGAGACAAGTGCATACCGGTTCTCGCCGGGTCTCGTCAGGATCTCTTGTCGGAATAAGGTTTTTGAGTTGGGAATTTTTGGTAAACTCACTTCCTTTTTGAGTAACACTGTCACCAAGGTTGCAGATGTATTCCCGGCTATCTCTCGTAATTCGACAGTTTTTCCTATGAGGATAGATTCTAAAGTGGGATGGAAATCTGCATATCGAGGGATCAAATACAAGGAATGAAATGGATCATTTCCATTTAGTAACTTTACTTTATCATTGGTTGGGATATTCTCATCCAATACAATGGCAGTTCCTAAGATGGGATCTTCATAAGTTGCTTTTGTTGCTTTTTTAATCAAAAAACCATAGACTGCTTTTACAAAAATATCAGTGGTCAGATAATAGCGCCTCTCCCATTTCCGGATCATATGGTCACCAAACAAAGGAACTTCGACCCAAAGTGACTTGAGTTCTTGAAAAAAATTATATTCATACCAAGGGGTTTGTAAGATAAAATCTACATAAGATTGGGTGAATTTTGCGTTAAATTTGTCCTCTTCGGTGAGTGCCTGGTCTTCGTTTATTGAAGTAATACGACCAATCATCTTTTCATAAATCTGTTTTGCTCCATACTCAACTGTCGTACTGACAGTTAATACAACAATCATTAGATGGTATCCATAATTAAAGTTATATGATTCTAAAATTTGATCTGAAACAATCATATAAGATTTCCATAACTGTTGAACATGTTCCCAATAAGGAAAGGTACTGGAGGTTCGATTTCTAAAATAAATGGCCTGTTCGTTTGGACTATGAACTAAAAACCATTCGGGAAAGGTTAAAAAAGTTTGGTCTCCTGGACGTAAATGTTCTTTGGGAGTGAATGACTTTGTATCATTCATCATCCATTCATTTGGCACTTTTTCAATGTATTCTGTGGTGGATTGTTTTGCTGTCCAAACACTAATACTAAGGGAAAAGGAAATTAGAGTTGTGAAGATCAATCGACTCATTTTGATACCTTTGTAAAAATCATTAAAATATTATCAGAAGGGTCATCCTTCTGAAGTAGTCTCTCAGGTCCTGCTTGTAGATGAAAGTTTTTTAGAATTTCCACCCATTCATCAATCGATCGGAATTTTTTAAATTCAGCAGATTCATACTCCCAAGTTTCTTTTAAACCTGCGTTGAATACTGTATGGATCAAGGAAACAAATCTAAACATTTCTGGATCTTTTACATCATGATCTCTTAATATAAATTTACCTCCTACTCGCAGAACACGGTTGATCGATTGAAGAAATGAATCTAATTTATCTAATCGTATATGATGTAAACCAATCAAACACGTAACAAGATCTAAACTCTCTGTAGGTATTTCATTACTAATCGGATCATAATCATTGAGTGGGAAAAAGTTACCAATTTTTTTGATCCCACCCCTTTCTAAAATATCAACTGGATTGTATTTCGGCGAAACTGAATTCACCAAATAAATTTTTTGATTTAGTTTTAATTTATTTTTTAAGCTCGAAATATACCTTCCAGTGGTACCGATTTCCAAATAACCATTGATTGTTGTATTTGTTCCCAAAAGTTCTAGAATTTGTGCAGATAATTCTTTTTTTTGTTTGATTAAAGCTGGTAAAGCGTAAGTCAAATCGGCATGAAAAGGTTTTACCGAATTTAATCTTTGTACAATTTGTAAATAAATTTCCTTATCGGTCTTGTATTGTTTGGTGATATCGCTAATAAGCTGAAAAAATCTTTCTTCTGGATAAAGATTAAAGATCACCTGCAGAAAACGATAAAGAGCATCACTCCACTTAACATTCGCGAAAATTTGATGAAAATCAGAATCAGTTGTAACTGGATTTTGTTTTTCTTTGTAATATGTATCCCAGAAAATATTTTTAAATCGAAACCTAGGATCCAATCTATCTTTCAGAGCAAAGATTTCTTTGTATTTTGGATAAGCTCTTTGAAACATTTCCCTTGAAGCATGTGTTTGGTATGGTAAATAGTATGTGCCGCCTGCCTCAATGCTTGCATTCATTAATTCTCTAGTCCAAACAGCAACTTTTAGCTTATCAGTTTCATTTACTTTTTGTTTGTAATATAATACAAAGGCAAAACACTCTTTGGATGCCCAAGACAAATAAGTCTCCTCATCTGCCTTCGCATGACGAACAGAAATATTTACCATGTTTACTTTATGGCGTTTTAAGATATCACACAATCGATCAGAGAACACATTGAATTTTTCAATCGGAACAAAGTATTCCTGTAATACGTAGGTTGATTTTTCGCGTGCAGATGGTTCCAGTTCTAAAACATCATAACCAGCTTCATAATTTCGCCAGTGAACTTTTTTGGAGAAGAATAGAAGTGGATCAACAATGTATTCACGCCTCCATTTACCAAAAGGAGATTCAGTAAAGTCCCAGAAAAAATAACGATGGATTGGATAAGATGATTGTAAGGGCATAAATCGAGATCTTACAGTAGGTTTGTCTAGGGAAAACTCCCAGCTAACTGCTCTTATGTTTTTGTATTTGGGGGGATAGATATCTGCATTATGAAAAATGACTTTTTTATCTTCCCGAATGCTATATTTAAAAAATTGGAAGTATTGGTTCTTCTTCATTTTTTTGCTGACTTGTTTGACTTTAACATTGTCATCTAAATCAAATTCTACTGCTACAATGATACCTACAGAGTTATAGCCACCAATCATTCCAGCAAATACATCCGAATTTTCTTTTCTATTTGCCTTTACCAAGCTGCCATCCGCAAGAATAACATCAATTGATCGAACCGATAAAACAACTGGGCCTAATCCCATATAACGACCGTGGCAATTGACACTCAAAGCACCACCAACGGTGAAGTTTGCATAGGTTTGCATGATCTTAACAGATAAGTCGTCCTTATCGATAAAGTGCTGAATGTCGCACCAACGAATACCTGCTTGGACCTTAATCCATTTTTCAGACGGCTTGTATTCAATCACTTGATTGAGTTTACGCATATCAATATGGACTGAACCTGGACTTGCTGTTTGACCGCCCATACTAAACCGACCCCCACCCACAGAGATTGCACCGGTAGACGTTTTTACAAAGGTTACAAGTTCTTCTATTGATTCAGGCCTAATGACGGAGGATACGATAACAGGATTTAATCGCGTAACATCATTGATGATTGTCTCTGTTGATTTTAAGTGAGGGATGTTTGTTCCATCGTCGTTTTTATAATAATCAATTTCCGAGCCAGGTATTGAACCATATTGATTGTCCTTAGATTCTCCTTTTTTGAAGGCTAAGAAATAAATGACTATTAAAGGACCAAAAATGGGTATAAGCGTTAGTAGGATTGTGTTTCCGGACTTTCCAATATCATGAAATCGTTTTGCTGAAACTGCAAGTACACCCCAAAGCATCAGTGGATAAATAATCCATGTACTTTTCTCTCCAAAGAAATAGTCCAAAGATTGATAAAAAACATAAAAATTTGACCACATAAACAATGAGGCAACCCAATAAATTTTTCTATCAATCCGTCCCTTATAATTTAAGAGTAAGTATGTAACTGGCAGAAGCTGTTTGATTTTCAAAAAAACTCTCCTAGAGGGTTAATCTCTATATTTATAGAATTAAATTGCAATCAAAAACTTCTAAATTTTATTAGATAGGATTTAGTAAATGTTATGCTAAGACGAAGGCATCACATCCAAAGTGAATACCCGAAATTTGTGACACAATGCCCAATACCGCCGTATGTTTAGTTCTTCGTTTTTGTAGGGAATTAAACAATGGTCTAGAAAATCGACTCATAATGAGCGAAATCACTTTGACGATTCGTGGCCTGTTTGATTAATTACAATATAACTCTAGGCGAATTTCCTTAAAAATTTTCGTCAATTGTATTGGAGATTTTGCCTTATGTCAGCTGTTACCGGGAACTACTTAGAAAAAGGAAGTATGATTGCGAACACGATTCGTATTTCTTTTGCGATTGTGATGTTATCCATCAATATTTTCTTTATGATAGCAATTCCCACAACGGAAAAAACCATGAGTCTCATCCTGTCTACTTTAGAGTTTGTGGTTTTATCGTATGGTGTTTATACGTTCTGGCTCTACAAACAGAAAAAATTCTATTTAAAATTTGCCTATATTTCCATTTTACTCGATATCATTATCTACGCCAGTGTGTTTGCCATTGTGGTCATTATGTCCAAAACACCTGTGGAAAAAGTTTCCATTGCAACTTTACCATTTGTCATGTTGGTTCTCCTCTTTGTTGTGATTTATTCAGGATTTCTTTTATCTTACAAACTAACAATGACAGTTGGATACATTGCAATTTTCAGTTTACTTCTCTATGTTTTTTTAGGTGTGGTTGGAGGAGCTGAAATCAAATTCATTGCCACAGGAACAAATCAATTTGGAATTCCTTTTGTTGGGATCAATACCATTGCTTTGATATGCGGTGTTCATATGATGAGTGCTGTTGTAAAATTTATGTCGAATTCTAGTAATGAGGCAACTAAATCTGCAGAAGAAGCAAAACAAAAATCGGATGCTGCCAATCTTACAAAACAAAACATCCAGTCAGAAGCGGAAACTTTAAATAAAAGTGTCCAAGAAATGTTAACATTTATGGATTCTTTAAATTCTGAAATTCAAACACAGGTTTCAAGTGTAGAAGAAATCAGTGCCTCCATGGAAGAACTTGCCGCTTCCATGGATAATGCTAGTGATTTTGTAAAATCGCAGTTTACAAGAATTGATGATTTAAACCAAGAAAGTTCGGTGATGGATAAAATTTTGTCTGAGGTTTATTCCTCAACGATCAATTTAGCACAAACTACAGATGAATCCAAACAATATAGTTTTCAAGTCACTACAGCAATGGATTCCGTAAGTTCCAATTTTGAAGAAATCAAAGAAAGTTTTCAGAAAGTGGAAGAGGTGAACCAAATTTTAAGAGACATTGCTGATCGAACCAACTTACTTGCATTAAATGCTTCTATTGAAGCTGCGAGAGCTGGTGAACATGGAAGAGGGTTTGCCGTCGTAGCACAGGAAGTTGCAAAACTGGCAGATAGTGCGCAGGAAAATGCATCCTTAATTTCAAAAATCATTACACAAGCAGCCAAACAAATTGTCAGTGGAAACGCTGCTGCCTCCGAAACAAAAGAAAAAATGGGAATTCAGGACAAAAGTTTCGGAATTCTTGTTTCTAACCTATCGGATTTAAAAACCAAAGTGGAAAAACAAACGTCCATTCATAAATCGTTTTTGATTTCTTTTCAAGATTTGTTCTCACTTTCTAAACAATTGGAAGTTGTGGCATCAGAACAAAAAATAGGAACACAAGAAATGTCGAGAGCCCTTGTGTCGATTGAACAATCGGCCTCTTCGCTTGCATCCAATACTTCTCACTTACGTGAAAATGTAGATGAACTTTCAAAACAATCGGAACGATTAGCCAAACACATTTAAAATTGGGTTTGTCTTTATTTGAGTCCGTATTTGTTTCTACCTGGAGCTGAGACTAAAATTGGTTTCTCAGCTCCAACAAAATCAATTCAATGTGAATTTATTTTTTAAGGTCTTGTGGATTGAATACATCCCTACAATTCGATAAGGCAATTCTTCTCAGAAAATCGAACCTTGGCAATAAACCTTGAAATATTGTAGTGTCTTCTTCATTGATATGAAGGAATCGAATACCTGTTCCCTTTTTTTCAAAGTCGATAGTTCCACAGAAAACACCAACTCCGCCACCTGGCAGATCAATGATTGCCTGACCTGGGACTTTTGCAGTATATCTAATTCTAGATTTACCAGTGTAGGCTTCTCCTTCAAAAGTTCCTTGGATCAAATATCTGCCAGAAGTGATTACTGCTTCTTGATTGGGTGTTAGTAATCCAGCAAATTTGATTTCTGAACCAGGAATTTCTTTTCCAGATTCATCTGCTTTTGTTAATCGAACATTGATTAGATTTCCATAACTGACACTTATATTTTTGTCCTTGTCTTGTGTTACCCTTTGATTGAATTTTTCATGAGAAGCACTTTTGTTTTGAATTTTGAAACTTGGATTTTCCTTTAATTTGTTTAGTACTACGGCACTTGGTCTATAAGTTTTGTGATAACCTAAATAGTAATCTGTTATAAAACCAATCGGTGCTGCAGGAAGTAATAGTATATTTCCCCAAAACCATAAGCTAAATGAAGATTCGATTTCTGTAGATTCTGGACTGAAACCATCTTTTTCCACTCGGATCGTTTTGGTTGGTTTCTTTTCAAGTTCTGGAAATCCAGATCTTGTTAAAATCAATGATTCACCTACTTTTTCATTCTCGATATAAATAGAACTATTTTCTGGTCCCATGATTTGTAATTCTTGGGAAGAATTTCTCATATATGTCGCACAGTTAAAACTCATAAACAATATGAGAAACAAAGTAATTTTAATTTTGGAAGATTGAATATTCTGTATCATACAGCAGAATATTTAAATATTCGGAAAAACTTGCAAGTAAAATATAACAGAAATTTGCTGGCATTTCTCAATTGTAAGCTCTTGGTTACATAAAAAGATCGGATCGAGTTTTTTATGTAAACGTTGTTCTTGGAAATTAAGCTGTAACGAAATTCATGACTATTAAATGTTAATTTCTCTTTCGTTCGCTCACCAAATTAAATTTTTAGTTTTCGTTTGGTTGGTAAGGTCCACCTGTTTCACCCCAACCCCACTTAGGCATTGGTTCGCTAGTCGCCATTGGATTTTCGATAAGCTGAGAATTAATGACCGCTAGGCGTGTGCCCCATTCAATGTAACCTACAAAGGCAGAACGAAATTCCGGGTCGCTTTTTAAACCAACTTCATCTGCGGTTTGTAATAATAAATGAACCCAGCGCTGCCTTTTCTCTTCTGATAACATTTTTCCAATGTGGTGCCCAATCATTTTGGAATGGCTACCTTTGTCTAGGTTGGTATATAGTTTCTCACCACCAAAAACTTCAGCAACAAAATGTGCTACATGTTGTACATGGTCTGGACTCATGTTTTTGAACACATCACCTAACAAATCATCTTTGAGAACCTTTTCGTAAAATCTGCCAAATAACTTTTCAAAAGTTGTCATGTCGCCTGCCCATTCGAAAAGTGTAGGGATTTTTTTCTGATTAAAATTGTCTTTGCTCAAAAGGTATGCTCCGTTTGTTCTTTGGGGGTCATTTTTCATCTAATCGTTGTTATTTACGGTTTCAAGTTTTTTAAAATTTGCAATATTAATTTTTGAAATTATAGATCCCATTGTAAACCAGGTGTTCGAAATTCTGTATCTAACGGAAATGTTAGATTGAATTTTTCTTTAATAATATTGATTAGTTCTTTGGGTGAACTGATGGTTATTTTGTTAGCAATTCCATTTTTGTCCCGTTCCGAGAATTCTCTATTGACAAGTGTAAATCTTTTCCCGTCTTCTCCGGCCCTTGCAACAATCAAACGATCCTTAAAATGAGATTTTGGATGGTCACTCGTATACCAGTTTGCTAACTCACGATCAATTTCAGGCATTTCTTCTAAAGTAAATTCACAAACATCGGCCCATCCATTTGGAAAAAGAACCTGATGGAAATAACGATTTCCTTCATATACAATTCTTCTTGTTTCGTGATTTGTTTTTTGTTCCGTATTTTGAACGAATTGTATCGGAGATGTGAGTGATACTCCACCCACACCAACATCAGTGAACCAAGACTTTCCAGAATGTTCTACTCGTAGAAAAACATGTGTTCGCGGAGGAGTAAAATCCCGCGGTCTATCTAAACGAACTCTCGCACTGATAGGAATGACTTCGAATCCTAGTTTTTGCAAAACATGTAATAGAAGTCCATTCTGTTCAAAACAATAACCGCCGCGTTTTTGAATGATTAATTTTTCAAAAACTGAATCCAAACTAATATTGATACTTTTACCTAATAGAATATCCAAATTTTCAAAAGGGATACTACGAACATGTGCCAAAGTAATGTTGTTTAATAAATCGAGTGAGGGAATGCGAGGGCCCGTATATCCGATGCGATCAAAATACGCATCTAAAAATTGATGATCATTCAAAGATAAAATCCTAAATATTTTCTTTTAGTTTATCTGTTTTTTATAAAAGTAAATAAGTTTTCCAGGAGTGGAATCGTACCCCTGCGCCCCGGATCGAAGCGGAAATCCTTTGCGAATGCAAAGATTGAAGCGGATAGCCGGAAATGTGCGCCCCAAAGAAATTGAAACTTATATACGTGATTCGTATATTCGCTATCTCTGCGCGGATAAACGCATTTCGTTTAGCACCGTGAATTAATGCGACTATTTGCATTGCGTATAGCGCACACTAATTTGGCTACTAATCGTATTTCGTATATTCGCCCCTACATCATCCTATGCATTACTTTATGCATCGGTTTTGGGCAAAAAAAAAGCGAACTTCCATTCCAATCTTTTCACTTACGTGAAAAGGATTTCCATAATTTGCTTTTTCTTCCATCAAATTGTTCTCGGAGATTAAGCTGTAATGTCATTCATGTCGATCGTATGTTGAGTTCTCTATCGTTCACTCACCAAGTCAAACTTTCAGTTTGCTTGTATCCTCGCTCCTATGGTCGCTGCGGATTAATCCCTAGTGCGGGGGAGGTATATCATTCAGGAAAAGGCAATTGGAAGAAGGGGATTTTAAGTTTATTGTTCAACAAAAAATATCCTAAAGGGATAGATAGAACTTCAAAGGAATTTGGAATTTTTTTAAATGACCAAGCATTTATACTCGAAGCGGTTATCAGTTTTTTGCACAACATTTTCACATTAGTAAAAAGTTAGGTGGGAGATATATATCTGTAGCGGAACGAAAATCTTTTAAATTTTCCCACAAGTTTCTCGATACGGTTTTTGGCCATCATACTAACTAGTTTAGGACTTTTTATCATTCCTTTAAAATTCTTTAGAAGTGAAATGATCTAAACTTATGAATTTAATTCCTTTTTATAAATCCTGGTCGATTGCTTAAATTAAGTTTACAAAAGTTAAGTCTGTGTGATATTTGGAGTATGGTTCGGCTAAGAAAGATATCATTCAGTAGGATTGGTTATCCTCTATGTTTTTTAGCTTTTACTTTCGCAATTGCTACCTTTTTCCCATCTAAAACCATTAATCTCACAACGATTTGTATCCAAAATGACCATATCAATGATTTGGATATTGCTAAGACGTATGAAAATGCTGGCTCAAAAAACTCGGAAGGAGTTCTTTTAAATTCTTCCACTTGTATAGGCTCATCGAAACCAAAGGAAGATTTTGATTCTCTTACATTAGTAGAAACCAGCCATCAAAAACTTCAGTGTACTAAAGAATTTTACACTTTATATAAAACTTTCACCAATCAAATTTTACTTTCTTTCCTTCTCGCTCGTGCTCCTCCTCTTGCCTAACTCCTAAATTTTTAACACACATCAATATATAGTTTAAAGATTCTCTCGAATCAATTTCGAGAAAGGAGTTATGTTATATGGATTTTCCCATATTTCACTTAGATTTTATGGGCAATCGATTGCTTATTGCTGTCATTGCCATTCTACATGTTCTCATCAATCATTCCTTAGCTGTTGGACTTGCTCCATTAGTTACTTATTTTGAATATTTGGGTTGGAAAAATAAATCCCAAGAAATGGATCAATTTGCAAGCAAAGTTATGTTTGTTGGGTTTGTCATTACAACTTCACTCGGTGCTATGACTGGAGTTGGCATCTGGCTTTCCGCAAGTCTTGTCAGTCCTGCATCTATCGGTAGTTTAATTCGTGTTTTCTTCTGGGCCTGGTTTACGGAATGGATTGTTTTTGTCACCGAAGTCGTTTTAATCCTCCTATACTTTTTAACTTGGAAAAAATCACTTCAATCTGAAGAGGCAAAAAAGAAACACATCAAATTTGGAATTGCCCTTTCTATTTTTTCTTGGATCACGATGGCTATCATCGTAGCAATTCTTAGTTTTATGATGGATCCTGGAAGTTGGAGCCAAACCAAATCTTTTGTCGATGCAGTAATCAACCCAGTTTATATGGCTCAATTGGCTTTTAGAACACCTGTTGCTATGTTTATGGCAGGAACAGTAGTATTATTCTTATCTGTATTTTTTACAGAAAAAGGCAGTCCCTTACGAAAATCCGTTACCAAAACTACCTCCATTTGGATTCTAGGTTGGTCGATTTGGGTGGTAGTTGGCTCAATTTTTTACTATTCTGTGATTCCTGATATGATGGCGAACAATTTGTCCACCGCAGTGGGAACCATGGAATTTTCAAATTGGTATGATAGTCTCCTCGTTGTGATGGGAGTTGGAATTATTTCTGTGATAGGAATTTCTCTCTATTCCTTGAGTGGCAAAAACTTACCGATCGCACTTTCGATCATCCCTGTTTTAATTTCTTTTTCATTACTAACTGTCTTTGAAAGGGCAAGAGAATTTATACGCAAACCATTTGTAATTGGAAATTATATGTATTCCAATATGTTCCGTATTGAAGAATACCCTCTATTACAAAAAGAAGGAATTCTAAAATATGCAACCTATGTAAAACACGATTCCATAACAGAAGAAAACATAGTGGAAGCGGGAAAAGATATTTTTTTACTCACATGCAGTAGATGTCATACTTCACATGGAATTAATTCTGTTGTTAAGAAATTCCAAACTATGTATGGATCACCAGACTTAAACCCAGATGCTATGGTTGCTTATATACAGGGAATGCATAATGCTCGTTACTTTATGCCCCCGTTTCCAGGTTCAGAGTTGGAAATGAAGGCTTTGGTAACTTACATTCAAAAAACAAAAGACTATCCAATCCCCACCGAAGGTGCTCAAGAAACAGGAGTCTCAATTTCCATCAAAAGAGGTCATCAATGAATATCATCTCTCTAATTTTAGCAAATGTTCCTGTCCCTAAAGACATCCCATTACCATTACCGGCACCAGAATGGTTACTTGTAGGAGTTCTTATTTTTTCTTTTTTGTGCCATATTCTTTTTGTCAATTTAATGGTAGGGGGAACACTTCTTACTTTTTTCGCACAGTTAAAAGGATTAAAAGAAAAAGATTATGATACTTTAGCACACGAAATTGCAAAAACCATCACTGTAAACAAGAGTATGGCTGTTGTTTTAGGAGTAGCTCCACTTCTTGCCATCAACACTTTGTATACAGTTTATTTTTATTCTGCAAATGCTTTAACAGGTTTATTTTGGATATCCATTGTACCACTTGTAACTGTTGCTTTTCTACTGACTTATCCGCACAAATACCTTTGGGAAAAATTACAAAATAACAAAGGTTTGCATATCTCAATGATCGGAGCTGCCAGCGGGATATTTCTTTTTATTCCTCTGATTTTTTTAACCAATATCAACCTAATGTTATACCCTGATAAATGGGGAACCATCACAGGTTTTTTCTCCGCCATGTTTCTTCCCAATGTGTTCCCTAGGTATTTACATTTTATTTTTGCTTCTTTAACAGCAACGGGTCTTTTTCTCTTTTATTACTTTGGGCGAGAATCTTACTCATTCGAAAAAAAATTTCTAACTTTATCAAGATATGAAGTAAGAAAGAGAATGTATTCTCTCGCTTTTATGGCAACATTACTTCAGTTTGTTGCTGGCCCTCTCATTCTTCTCACACTTCCAAGTATTGCCATCAGTTGGAATCTGTTTTATCTTTTAGGGCCTGCGATTCTTTTGGCGATTTATTCACTCTATTTGATGTGGAATGGAATTAATGCTAATGAAGAAATGATTGGAAAAGATTTCAAAAAAGTTGTGATCACTCTATCCGTTGTTGTTGTACTTATGGTGAGCGGTAGGCATGTCGTAAGAGAAACAGCACTCGGTCCACATAAAAAATTGGTAAAAGAAAGAACACTCGCTTACGAATCAAAAATTCAAGAAGCATTCCAATCTAAGGCGAATGAAAAAGAAGGCGCCATTGTTATTTCAGAAAAACCAAATAAAGAGGAAGGTGGCAAAATTTTCCGCGGAAATTGTTCTGCTTGTCATTCCCTAAAAACGAAAGTTGTGGGTCCTCCTGTAACTGAAATGGTCTCTATATACAAAAAAGATAGGTCAGCTTTAATTGCTTGGATCAAAGCCCCAGGCAAAAAAAGGAAAGATTACCCTCAAATGCCTGGATTTCCATCACTTTCTCCAGGAGAGTTAGATTCCTTAGCGGAATACATTTTAGACAACCCGTAATAGCCAATGACTGGATCGGAGGGAGGAGACACCCTCCGATTTTTTTTCTTGAGACGAATCTATCTCAATCTATTTTTGATCCATGCGACTTTTGATCGGATTCATTCTCTGTTTTGTTATATTACTTTGCAAACCAAGTTCTTTTCTCCAGAACCAAGACAATGAAAAATTCGCAACTAACTTTCAGCTTATAGATACAAACCAAAATCCCTTTCGATTTTATGAAGATACGCAATCAAAATCATTGGTGGTACTTTTTTTCGGATACTCTCATTGCCCAGATATTTGCCTTACAACTCTCAATAAATTTTCAAGTTTGAGCGATAACCTTCCTGAAGAAATCCTAGAAAAAATTCAATTTGTTTATGTATCAATTGATCCAAAGAATGATGACCCGCTAACATTAAAAAATTACATGATGGAATTTTCCAAAAAGATTATTGCACTTACTGGTGATGCAGCGGAAATCAAAAAAATTGCGAATGATTATGAGTTAGTGTTGTTAGATAATCCAAAATTTGGTAAAGTCAAAGGGGAGGGAAAAATTCTACATTCAACAAATATTTACCTGATCCAAAAAAACCATAAAATTATAAAAACTTTACCGCACCAGATTGGATTAGAAACATTAAAACAAGAAATATTGGAGATAGTAAATTAAAATATCGAATATTTCCAAGAGTAAATTTGAGATATCTTAAATTATCAGTTCCGCCAAAAAAAAGGGAACTTTCGTTCCCTTTTTCTCACCGAACCATGTAACCGATGTTTATCGGATTCCAGGCTTAATGTATTTCAATTCATCCAGGTATCTTCCTGTTCCAAGAACCACACAAGTCAGTGGGTTTTCAGCACGGAATACAGGAACACCTGTTTCTTTTGTGAGGTAGTGGGGCACCTCGCAAACATTAGTTTAAGCACAGTTTTATTTTGTTCGCGACCGGGCTTTCCGTTCCAATCTTTTCATTGTCATGAAAAGGATTTCCACTGCAATCCCTGGTGCGGGGGGGAGGTGTGTCATTCAATCAAAAAAAGTTAGCCTACATTCTCGTCTTCAATTTCAGCAAGAAGTTCTCGTCCTGGATCAGTATTCAGTGAAATAATCACTAATTCCAATATTTGGGAGTTGATCTGTCTGTATTTAAAGTTGTAGAGCATAAGTCTCCGAAATAAATCAATACTTCGACCAACAAATGGTTGTTTGGCATCAAAAACTAAATTCATTAATAATATATATGCGAACATCTCATTTATGAATTTAATATTCGGGAATTTCCTTAAAATTTCATCATCAAGATCTTTTATTATTTGAATAGGTTTTCTGCGAAAAATCCAATAAGAAGTATAAGCTGCAACTTTTTGAGGCTGGGCTTTTTCGATATGATGAAATTCTTTTAAGCGATGAAGGTCGGCAAAATAATCGATAACAGCTTCTTCGATGACAGCATCGTTTACGAAAAAATACTCATCTTGATTTAAAGAAAAGTTTTTAGATATTCCTCGCAAAAATTCTAGAGCTTTCTCTCGGATGAATATAAACCTTTTTCTTACTTTCTCTTCCCCAAAATTCGTAAGAACATATTCATAATTTTCATCGGATATAAATGGAGAATGAGGTCTCTATTGATTGTTGATCAATTTCTTAAAATCTTCTGATTCTAAGTAGAGCGTAAAATTTTCTGATGCTTTTTCTAAAGGGTATTCTTCTGATTTGTTAGGCAGAGTTTGTTTTGTGATAATCCCTGCTTTGATTCGTTTGATAAACCGATCCCCAGCCTTTAGAGACTCAGGACTTGCATCTTTTAGAATCTCAGCCATATTGTAATTATTTGACAAAGGTGCCTTCTCTCAAGCATTAAAAAGCCTTTGTCTTTCCCCTAGAATTCAAATGATAGAATGCCCCAATTCAAAAGTACAGCAAAAATGAAACATAGTTCAGATTTTTTTGAAAACTTTATGTGATCATTTTAATTTATGTTTACTTTACATCCAATTTGTTTAGCTTCATTTTGTTCGAATCTAATGGAAGATATGAAACGACTCTATTTTGTCTTAATTCTGCTACTAATTGAGTGCATGGGTTTTAAAAGTTTAATCAATCAACAACAAGACAATATTCAACTAAACTGCCCTATCGAATATTCGCAAAGTTATACTATTGTGAATGGTCAAAAAATTTTAACAATCAGATTAGGAGAAGAAACAGTTTTGTTGCAGTTCGATTATATTCGCCCTTTTCATGAGGGTCTTGCAGAAGTTCAACTAAACTGGAAACGATCTTTCATTGACACTTCTAATCGTCTTATCACGGACCAATGGTTTGATGGAGTGAGTGATTTTCGCGAGGGTTTAGCTGTCATTTCACTCAATGACAAATATGGCTATTTAGATAAATTAGGTAAATTGGTAATCCAACCAAAGTTTGAATCGGCACAGTCATTTAGTGAGGGTTTAGCTGTCATTTCACTCAATGACAAATATGGCTATATAGATAAATCAGGTAAATTGGTAATCCAACCAAAGTTTGAATCGGCTCAGTCATTTAGTGAGGGACTTGCAGCCGTGAAAATCCAAGGTAAATTTGGCTTTATCGATAGAACTTATAAATTAGTTATTAAACAAAAGTTTGATGAAGTAAATGAATTTCATGAAGGACTGGCTAAAGTTTCGATAGATGGTTATTGGGGATTCATTGACAAGAATGGGAAAATTGTAATCCAACCACAGTTCGAAGATGTTCGTGATTTTGTAGAAGGGTTGGCGCCGTTTTCTGTTGGAGCAGTACCTGAGTTAGAAGATGAGGGTAAATTTGGTTTTATCGATAAAACCGGAAAGATTGTTATAGAACCAAAATTTGATAAGGTAACCGATTTTGAGGAGGGTTTGGCTTCGATCAAACTAGACGAAAAGTATGGCCTAATAGACAAAACAGGAAAGTTTGTAATTGAACCTAAGTTCCAAGATTCGATTCTATTCAGAGAAGGTCTTGCACCAGTGAAAGAGGGTTTTAATGGTAAGACGGGTTACATCAATAAAACTGGATCATATATCATCCAACCTTTTCTTTATGTTGGTTATTATTTCAACGAAGGTCTCGCTGTTGCTTCTATCAATGGCAAAAGTGTATTTATCGACAAAGTCGGAAATACAGCGATCGAATCAAATTACTTTTCAATCAAGAGATTTCAGGACGGCCTAGCTGCAGTTCAAGTTGAGAAAGGTGGCAAATATGGTTATATTGATAAAACAGGCAAAATCATCATCAAACTGCAGTTTGATTCTGTGAGAGAATTCGAAAATGGATTTGCTTCGGTTCTTTTGGGTAGCAAATGGGGAGTGATCAAAAAACCAAATTGTATATAATGTATGATAAAAAGGAAACCAGCATTTTTTCCATTTCTAAAATTGTGGAACTTTGTTAGTTGAGAATGGCAGTGATATTTTGAATCAAGATTCCGGTTCCAAATTCATCTTTGAATGTTGATATTTTTATATATTTTTTTTAATTCAAAATTCTAGTATTTTTCCACCAAGAAACCCCGCGCCCCGGATAGAAGCGGAAATCCTTTGCGAATGCAAAGATTGAAGCGGATAGCCGGAAATGTGCGCCCAAAAGAACTTAAAACTTATATATGTGATTCGTATATCCACACTCTATTTGCAGCTACACGCATTTCGTTTAGTACCGTGAAATAATGCGGCTATTTGCATTGCGTATAGCGCACTCTATTTTGGCTACTAATCGTATTTCGTATATTCGCCCCTGCATCATTCTATCCGCCACGCGCCATTAGCTCTGGGCAAAAAAAAGGGAACTTTCGTTCCCTTTCTCTCACCAGACAATGTAACCGATGTTTATCGGATTCCGGGCTTAATGTATTTCAGTTCATCCAGGTATCTTCCTGTTCCAAGAACCACACAAGTCAGTGGGTTTTCAGCACGGAAGACCGGAACTCCTGTTTCTTTAGTGAGATAGTGTTCGAGACCACGGAGGAGGCAACCACCACCTGTAAGAACGATTCCTCGTTCTACGATGTCGGCTGCAAGTTCTGGAGGAGTTCTTTCCAATACGGATTTGATTCCGTCTAGGATTTCGTCTGTTGGTTCTTTGAGAGCTTTACGGATTTCGTTAGAATCAAGTTCGAGAGTGCGTGGGAGACCGGAGATCGCGTCACGGCCTTTCACTTCCATCGTGTCGACACGTTTGTCGGCGAATGCGTTTCCGATAGTGAGTTTGATGTCCTCAGCAGTTCTTTCTCCAACGACTAGGTTGTATTGGTTACGGAGATATTTCACAATGGCTTCATCAAATTCGTCACCACCAGTTCGGATGGACTCAGCGATTACCATACCACCAAGAGAGATCACAGCGATTTCTGTGGTTCCCCCGCCGATATCAACGATCATGTTTCCTGCTGGTTCATGGATCGGGATGTTGGCACCGATGGCAGCAGCAAGTGCTTCTTCGATGAGGAAAATTTCGCGAGCCCCTGCTTGTTCCGCGGACTCACGAACGGCACGTCTTTCTACTTCGGTAATCCCAGAGGGAACTCCGATGACGATGCGTGGTTTTACAAATGTAGTGCGGTTGTGAACTTTAGCGATGAAGTAACGAATCATCTTTTCTACAGTTTCGAAGTCGGCGATCACCCCGTCTTTCATGGGGCGGATGGCAACGATGTCACCAGGAGTCCTTCCTAGCATACGTTTTGCTTCTTGTCCCACAGCGAGGACTCGACCAGTAGAGGCTTGGACTGCCACAACCGACGGTTCTGATAAGACAATCCCTTGTCCTTTCACATGCACGAGTGTGTTCGCGGTTCCCAAATCGATTCCCATATCGTTCGAGAAAAGTCCATAAAGGTTATCAAATATCATATCAGATCCTGGTGAAAGAAGTACGAAAGGGGGAATTTACGGTGGGTTCACACCAAAACAATAGAATTCTACCCGTTCCCCATAATTTTCGGCTGGTTTTTGCTTTCAACCGTAAAAATTTTCGATAGGCTAGTTAGATACAAAATGCTACCTTTCTCACAAATCTTACGAAAACCAAACCAGGCATTTCGCACGGAAAAGATCCTTGCTGCCATTGATTTGGGCACCAATTCCTTCCACATCGTTGTCGTAAAACTAAGACCGGATGGTACACTCGAATATCTTACCAAAGAAAAAGAATCGGTGCGGCTAGGGAGTGGTAGCAGTGATTATGCGGTCATCCAAGAAGATGCCATGGAGCGGGGACTTGCTTGTCTCAAACGATTTCGCACCCTTGCGGATTCCTATCAGGCCGAAATTCGTGCTGTTGCCACAAGTGCTCTTCGGGAAGCAGAGAACCGCCAGGTATTTCTTGACCGAGCCGAAAAGGAAACGGGCATTCAAATCCAAGTGGTCTCTGGAAATGAAGAAGCAAGGTTGATTTACCTCGGAATTTTACAAGGCCTTCCGGTTTATGACAAACGAATCCTACTCATCGACATTGGGGGAGGGAGTACAGAACTTCTTGTGGGAGAAAAGGGGGAGATCCTTTTTTCTACTAGTTTAAAACTTGGTGCCATTCGTTTAACAGAAAAGTATCTAAAAAAAGATCCCATCAGTCCGACTGACATCCAAAAATGTCGGATTCATATTGAATCGGTTTTATCTGCCTTTTTACCTCAAATTGAAACTTGGAAACCTTTTATGGTGGTGGGGAGTTCGGGAACCATCTCTTCTGTGACCTCCATTGTTCTGGAAAAAAAGATGGAAAAAAGGGACAGATTGAACGGAACAGAAATCCCTATTGATCTTTTTAAGGAAGCCCGCAAACAAGTATTAGATGCTGATAGCTTGAAAAAACGACTTAAAATTCCAGGCCTTGATGCCAAAAGAGGGGACATCATTGTTGGTGGGGTTTTGGTTTTGGATGAAGTTTTGCAAAGGATCAAAGCTCCTTCTTTTACTGTGAGTGATTTTGCTCTCAGGGAAGGGATTGTGTATGATACCATTGAATCTTGGTTTCGTCATAAAGATTCCTCTTTACCACCCCTGGACAATATTCGTGAAAAGGCCATCAAAACCGTTGCCAACCTTTATCCTAAAGGAAAACAGCATGCAGAAGCAGTGGTGAAAATCACCTTGCAGATGTTTGATGATTTGAAGGATTTACATGGTCTTGGAAATTTGGAACGTGATTATTTGGAGACGGCTTGTTATTTGCACCAAGTTGGCCTTTGTATTTCGCACCACAACTACCACAAACATAGTTATTATATTATCAGAAATTCTGAAGCCATGGTAGGATTTTCCAATGCTGAAATTGAAATCATCGCTCTCATCGCTCGTTATCATAGAAAGGGTGGGCCCAAAGGGAAACATGAAGAGTTTAAGGCACTTCGGCCCGAGGACCAACTACTTGTCAAAAAACTGGCAGCTTTTCTTCGTATTGGGGATGGCCTTGACCGATCAGAAAAATCCATTATTGAAAGATTGGATGCTGTTGTAGAACGAGGAAAAGTAGTCTGTCGTTTGTATCATAAAAAAGGAGAGGATCCGAATTTAGAATTATGGTCAGTATCCGAAAAAAAAGATCTATTCGAAGATACTTTTAATACAAAAATTGAGTTCCAATTAAGTTTGATATGAAGCAAAATTTATTTGCTATTTTTTTATTTCTTTTGATCGCGAACTCGATTTTTTCTTTGCCGATTGATTTAACAAAAAACTGGTTGGTGACTAAGGGATTTGAATTAAAAGATCCAAAAGATTTTTCAAAATGGAAACAGTTAGACACACTTCCGTTATCAACCATTAACTCTAGTTTTGACTGGGAACCCAATCAACTTCGCAAGATCACAATGATCAAATCCATTTTGTTGTCACCAACAGATTTTAAAAAAGCAGAAGACGATGCGTTTAGTTTGCACATTCCTTATATATCGAATTGTTTTGAAATTTATCTGAACGATACATTGATTTCTTCTGGTGGTGTCATTAAAGATGATGTCATCACAACAAGTGGTTATAAAAGACATATCATCATTCGATTAAATCGAAACTTACTAAAAGTAGGCCAAAATCAAATTCGGATTTTGGTAGCTGCCGAAGATGGTGAAGAACTAAACGTATACAAACTATTTAATGATTTTCCCGCAAATATCGATTTAGCATCCGAACATTTGAATATAGTCGATGAATATGAAACCTATATGTTATTGTTTTTGTATTTTTTTGTAGGGATCTATCACGGATTGTTTTATTGGAAACGTAGACAAGAATCGTATAACCTATATTATGCTTTATTTTCCATATTTTTGGCTGTTTATATGATTTTTCGATCTCAGGGAATTTATCGATTTGGATTAGATCCTTTCACACAATCAAGAATCGAATATTTTGTAGTATTTTTAACTCCCGTATGGTTGTTAATTTTTGCCGATTTATTTTTTCGTTCGCGAATCAGTATCATTTCTAAAGTATATTTTTATTTTAGTTTGTTTTTGAGTGTCAGTCAGATTTTTGTTTCTCGTGCAGTTTCTGTGATGATCCTTAGGGTCTGGCAGATTTCCGTTCTTCTATTCGCAGTTATGTTGTTATATTTAACCATTTCTGCGGTAAGAAAAAATAATAAAGATGCGAAACGACTTTTGCTTGGTTTGATTTTTCTCTTGGGTACAGGAACATGGGATGTGTTAGGTGCCACTGGTTTGTTGCCTTTCCAAAATCTAAATTTGCTAAGATTTGGATTTTTGACCTTTGTATTGGGGATTGCGGTGGTACTGGCAAATCGTTTTTTACGTGTCCATAGACAGGTCGAGGAACTCAATTTAAGTTTAGAGAAAAAAGTAGAAGAAAGAACAAACGAATTACAAAATACATTAACCAAAGTACAGGAATTAAAAGTACAACAAGATGGAGATTATTTTCTGACTTCTTTACTTTTGGATCCCTTAAGTAAAGGAAAAGCGGAATCTTCCAATGTCCTAATTCATTCCTATGTGAAACAAAAAAAAGAATTCGAGTTTAAGGGTAAAAAAAGAGAAATCGGTGGAGATATCATTATCAGTGATTCCATCACTTTAAATGGCAAAACCTATTTGGTGTTTATTAACGGGGATGCAATGGGGAAATCCATTCAAGGTGCGGGAGGGGCTCTTGTACTCGGTGTTGTATTTTTATCATTTATCAAACGTACTCAAATCATTTTAGAGAGCCAAAATAAATCTCCAGAACGATGGATCAAAGAATGTTTTTATGAACTCCAAACTATATTTGAATCCTTTGACGGATCCATGTTGGTCTCGGTTGTACTTGGTCTTATCGAAGAGGAAACCGGAGTTTTGTATTATCTGAATGCAGAACATCCTTGGACAGTATTATATCGTGATGGTGCGGCTTCGTTCATTGAAGATGAATTGGAACTCAGAAAAATCGGAACCAAGGGAATGGACGGAGATGTCCGCGTCCGCATTTTTCCACTTGAGAAAGGTGATGTTATTTTTATAGGTTCCGATGGTCGAGATGATTTGGTATTGTTAGATTCCGAAGATGGAATTCGACAAATCAATGAGGATGAAACAAAATTTCCGTTAGCGGTAGAGAAATCAAATGGTGATTTGAATTTGATCGTTGAAAACTTACTCGAAATCGGATCTTTATCGGATGACCTAACGATTCTTAGGTTAGAATGGCTTGGTTCATTCAAACGTGTGTCCAGGGAATCACTTTTTGATCAATCTTCAGATGATTATGTATATGGAAAAGTAAAAGACCTACTCGAAAAAGGAAATGCCGAAGAAGCATTTCAAATGATCGAATCTTTACTGTCCAATGATACGTTGAATGACGATGTTCGTATCAACTTAATCAGAGAAAAATCTCGAATTTCTTTACTACTGAAAAAGTATGATGTTGCTGTCGAAACTTTAGAATCGGTTTTTCCTTATTTTGTCACTGACAATGAAATTCTCCTTCAACTAAGTTTTGCTTATCGAAAATCGAAAAACATAAAAAAGGCAATTGATCTTGCAGAAAGGTTACGGGCCAGGGATCCAAAACACATAAGAAATTTAATCAATTTGGTAGAATGTTATCGGCTTTCTAGAAAGTCAGATAGAGCTAAAAAGATTTTTGATAGGTTACTAGCCTTGGCACCCGAAAATCCTCAAGTTCTGAAATTAAAGGAAATGATAGACCAAGAAATTCACATTTAATCGAACTATTTCTTGTTTTTAGAATTGTTAAAAATTGATCAAAAGGTATTTATTTACATACCATGGATTTTAAGTTTTCTAAATATCATGTTTTCGTAGTGGGCATCCTTGCCTTTTTGCAATTCACAGTAGTCCTTGATTTTATGATTCTCTCTCCCTTGGGAGTTTTGGTGATGCAAGAACTACAAATCACAACTCAACAATTTGGATTTGTGGTTTCTGCCTATGCGTTTAGCGCAGGAATCTCCGGAATCTTAGCTGCAGGTTTTGCTGATCGTTTTGACCGTAAGAAGATGTTATTATTTTTTTACATTGGATTTGTAATCGCAACCTTTCTCTGTGGAATTGCAACGAATTATATCTTTTTACTCGGAGCCCGAATTTTGACCGGATTATTTGCCGGTGTTCTTTCTTCCATTTCCTTTGCCATCGTTGCCGATTTGTTTCCTTTGCAAGTGAGGGGAAGGGTGATGGGATTTATTATGACTGCCTTCGCCGCAAGCCAAGTATTTGGTCTTCCCATCGGTATTTATATTTCCAATTTATGGGGATGGCAATCTCCCTTCCTTATGATTGCAGGTATCAGTGGATTTGTTGGGTTTGTCATATTTTTCTATTTAAAGCCAGTCACAACCCATCTTGATAATAAAGTAGATACTCATGCCTTCCATCACCTAATCAAAACACTGACTCAACCTAAATATTTACCAGCCTTTGTTGCCACAACCTTACTTGCAACTGGTGGTTTTATGTTAATGCCATTTGGTTCCGCATTTTCTGTCCACAATCTCGGGGTAAAATTAGAAGATCTTCCTTTAGTATATATGGTCACTGGGGTGGTTTCTATGTTAGGTGGACCAATTATGGGAAGGCTCAGTGATGCCATTGGAAAGTACAGAATGTTCGTGATTGCTTCAGGAATAGCTGCGTGTATCATTATTTATTATACAAAAATGGGAGTCACTGCATTACCAATTGTAGTTTTAGTGAATTCCCTTCTTTTTGTGTTTGTTGCCGCACGAATGATTTCAGCCAATGCGATGACTTCTGCTGTTCCTGATTTACATGACCGAGGTGCCTTTATGTCGATCAGTTCCTCCATCCAACAAATTTCCGGTGGAATTGCAGCCTCCGTTGCAGGACTCATTGTTGTCCAAACTTCCAGTGGTTATATGGAAAGGTACGATATTTTAGGTTATGTGGTAGCAACGGCCATCGTAATCACTGTCATCCTTATGTACAGTGTTCACAAAATTGTTTTAAGTAAACATTCTAAATAAAATTTGCTAATTTTAAGAATGAATTGTATATATAGG
Organism: Leptospira noumeaensis; assembly: GCF_004770765.1. Taxonomy (NCBI): domain Bacteria; kingdom Pseudomonadati; phylum Spirochaetota; class Leptospiria; order Leptospirales; family Leptospiraceae; genus Leptospira; species Leptospira noumeaensis. Next base: position 1,139,012 of record NZ_RQFK01000026.1, read on the forward strand.
AAATTGTTTGAGATTAAGAAGTAGATAAACATAGAACCCGAAAAACCAGGTTCTATATTTTTGAATTTGGTTATTTCTTTGATAGTTCGTTCGCAAGATCCACTAACAAACGTACTCCGTAGCCAGTCGGTCCACTGAATTGGGTCCCCGATTTTTTCTTTCTCCAGGCAGCACCTGCAATGTCAATATGGGCCCAGTTGATTGACTCATCCACAAACTTAGAAAGAAAAATTCCTGCAGAAATAGTCCCTGCACCTTTTCCACCACCAGTGATGTTTTTTAGGTCAGCAATGTCTGATTTCAAATCTTCCCCATATTCTTCCCAAAGAGGAAGTTCCCAAACACGATCATCCGAAGCATCAGATGCTTTGAAGAGGGCTTCCCGAAGTGGATCTGAATTGGTAAGGATGGCAGCCGCTTCATGGCCAAGAGCAATGATCACAGCCCCTGTGAGGGTTGCTAAATCCACCATATAGTCCGGTTTGTAGTTTTTGGAAACATAGGACAATACATCACCGAGTACAAGTCTTCCTTCTGCATCTGTGTTTTGTACTTCCACAGTGGTTCCATTGTACGCTGTATACACATCACCTGGTTTGATTGCCTTACCATCTGGCATATTTTCTGCCACACCAATCGCAGCAACAATGTGGATGGGAAGTTCTAGTGCGGCAATGGCACCAATCGCGTGTATGGTGGCTGCGGCTCCACACATATCGTATTTCATTTCATGCATTTCACCAGGCGGTTTTAAAGAAATTCCTCCTGTATCAAAGGTTAATCCTTTTCCTACGATGGCGAATTTCTTTTTGGCTTTGGCCGGTTTGTATTCTAAAATGACCATCTTGCCATTGAGCTCAGACCCACGTGCCACGGCCAAAATTCCACCAAGACCTTCTTTTTTCAATTGAGGTTCGTCCCATACTTTGATGGAAAGTTTGTATTCTTTTGCGATCTCTTTAGAACGGGAAACAAAATCATCGGGAGTGAAGTAGTTTGCGGGGAGGTGGGCAATGTGACGAGCACCATTTACGTGTTTTGCGACAATTTTACTTTTGGAAAGTCCTGATTCTGCGAGGGTAGTGACTGATTTGTCTTCGAACTTTAGATACACCGCTCCCACTTTCTTTTTGTCTTTTTTCTTTGTTTGTAAAACAGAAACAGGATAACTTCCTATAAAAAGAGTATTTGCAATTTGGTAAGCGATACGATCCGCAGAAAACTTTTTAGAAAGGGATTTTGAAATAATGATCTCAAGTCCCATTCCGTCATAACTTAGTATTTTTTCTCCGTATTTGAAAAAATGGGAAATAAACTTTCTAAAGTTGAGTTTTTCTTTTTCACCTAATCCTAGATAGATGGTCTGGCTTGTCTCATCTCGAAATTCTTTTCCAAGTTCTCCAGAAAAAACTTTGGTTTCGATTTGGACTGGGAATTTTTTCCCCAGTTCTTCTTTGACATCCTCTTGGAAGATGGGGATGAGTTTGTAGTATGTTCCAGATTTAGGGGAACCGATTTGGATTTGGAGTGGAGAGATTTCTATTTTCATTTCCCTTGGATTTCCTGAATGTCTTTGATGATTTCTTCAACGTGTCCTTTTACCTTCACGCTGTCATAGATTTTTTTGATTTTGAGAGAACTATCGAGAAGGAAGCTGGATCTTACGATTCCCAATCCTCTTCTTCCCATAAAAACTTTCTCTCTCCAAACATCATAGGCCTCACAAATTTCTCCCGATTCGTCAGAGATGAGATCAAAATTGAGGTTTTGTTTTTCGATAAACTTGGTATGGGATTTGGGATTGTCTTTGGAGATTCCCACTACGTTGTACCCAAATTTTTTCAGACGTGCAAAATTGTCACGGAAGTCACAAGCTTCTGTTGTACATCCTGGTGTCATATCTCTGGGATAAAAATAGACAACGATCCCATTTTTTCCTGTTAGGTCTGCGAGTTTTACTTTTTCGCCGTTTTGGTTGATACTTGTAAAATTGGGGGCTTTTTTCCCTACTTCCAACATAAATTTCTCTCCTGGTAATTGCATACTTTTAGACAATTTTCAGTTGTCAATTTCGGAAATTGGTTCGATACTCTTTGTATGGACTCCAAGGAAAGAGCAGCACTGATTCGCGAAGCAAATACTGCCTTCAACGCAGGCGATATTCGTAAAGCACGTGAACTCTTCCTCAAAACTGACTACAAAGATGGCCTCATTCGTCTAGGTGATCATTTTATGTACGATCGGAAACTTCCCATGTTGGCCTTTGGATACTACAAAAAGGCAGGCAGACAGGACAAAGTGGACGAAATTTTCCAACGTATGGTTTATGCGCTCTCTGTTTGGCTTGGTCGTGACAAATGGAAACTTCCCACACCAGCAAACCAAGCGGAATCCTCGGGAGCTACCGACTCTCGTCCATTAAATCCAGATGATTTTGTCGTTCATCCCATTCTCAAAGCTAAGGCTTTAGAGATACTTTCTTCCAGACGATAACCCTTTCTCATCGTCTAAGGAATAAACATGATCGATAGTTTTACCTTACAAGCCCTTGTCATTTCTACTCTCATTTTATTTTCTATTCTTTCGAGTAAACTTTTCTTTCGTTTTGGATTTCCTATCTTACTCATTTTTTTAACATTCGGCATGTTAGCTGGTTCTGATGGCCCCGGACAAATTGACTTTAGTGATTATGGATTGGCCCAGTCGATCGGGATTTTTGCTCTAATTTATATTTTGTTTTTGGGCGGACTCGAAAGCGAATGGGATAGTCTTAAAAACTTTTTGGCTGTTGGAATTCGTTTGTCTGTCATAGGAACCATCCTTACTGCTCTGATTTTAGGTGTTCTCATCCATTATTTATTTCCTGTCCTTGGATTTATGGAATCGTTTTTACTCGGTTCCATTGTCAGTGCAACAGATGCAGCATCTGTTTTTAATATTTTCAAAACAGACTCTTCTGACCTTCCTGTTCATCTTAGAAAAATCATCGAGTTTGAATCTGGTTCCAACGATGCCGTAGGTGTACTACTCACTACCATCTTTATGAATTTAATTTCTGCAGATGCAAGTTTTAGTGGGTTCCAATTTTTTAGGTTTTTTGTCATGCAGGTGCTTGTGGGTGCGATGATGGGGTATAGTTTAGGTATCCTCATTCTTTATTTAATGAACTCCGTCAAACTTGGATATGATGGTTTATATTTAGTTTTTATTACAGCTTCTGTTCCTTTTATTTATGCAGTGACTACCGTGTTCCAAGGGAATGGATTTTTAGCAGTTTATATCGCAGGGATCATTGTTGGTCGTAACAAATTCATTCACAAAAAATCCATCTTTCGTTTTTTAAACGGATATGTTTGGATCTTACAAATAGGTATGTTTCTTTGTTTTGGTCTTTTGGTTTATCCTTCTCGGATGGCCAATATTTGGGTACCAGGACTTCTCATCGGGGTATTACTCATTCTTTTTGCAAGACCAGTTGCTGTGTTTATTTCATTATTGCGTGTGAAGCTACCGGTCAAAGAAAAGTTATTTATATCTTGGGTGGGATTACGTGGGGCCTCACCCATCATCCTTGCAACATTTCCCATTGCCCAAGGTTTGGTTTGGGGTGATTTACTTTTTCATATTGTATTTTTTGTGGTTCTTGTTTCTCTTCTCATCCAAGGTTCCCTTATTCCCAAAGTGGCGCAGTGGTTAGGAATATTAAAGAAAGATCCAGATCGTAAAATCTATCATCCCACAGATTTTGATAACATTGAGTTCCCTGGAATGACCTTACAAGAGTTGATCGTTCCATATAACTCTAGTATCGTGGACAAAGCGTTGTTTGAAATCAAACTTCCCGAACAATCTCACATTCTACTCATTGCAAGAGGGGAACAATTTTTGATTCCTTCCGGCAACACACAAGTGAAAGGTGGGGATGTGGTTTGGGTATTAGCAAAAGATGATGTGATGCCCATCATCGGTAGAACCTTTATGGCAGTGGCTTAGATACTTGGATTTCCGTTACTCTTAACATTTGCTAGTTTTTTATCTAATCGAAATACATAATAAATAGGAAGGGCTATCAAGGTGATCATTAGCCCCCATCCTGCCGTCACCGGTTTTTCGATAAAGAGAATGGTCATCACTGCGACGTTTGCCAAAATATATAGGAAAATGGGCAAAGGATACAAAGGAATTTTATAATCCGATTTCATTCCCATCCTTTCAAACCGAAAGGGAGTGGCTGCTGTGAGGCACGACAAAATCAAAATCGAACAAGTGATCATATAGAGGAGTGCTTCAATTTCTTTGACAAACAAAAAGAGAATCGCAACAAAGGCCTGAAAAAATATCGAAACATAAGGACTATGCCATTTGGGATGGATCTTGGAAAAAGAAGGAAGGAAGACTCCATCTCTTGCCATCGCAAAATACACTCGACTTCCTCCAATGAGAATGGCCGACATAGATCCCAAAATCACCCAAGCAATAAAACTCGTAGTTAAAATTGAATAGTTAACTCCAAATAACTTTTGAAAGGCGATGGCGCCAATCCCGTCTTGGCCCGCTAATTCTTCAATCGGAGCAGAAATAACAAAAAGTAAGTTGATCGCAAAATACAAACCCGCGACGAGAAAACAAGCGGAGATGGCAGAACGGACAATGGTTTTTTCCGGGTCTTTCACTTCTTCTGCGATATAAGTAATCATATTCCATCCCAAGTAAGAGAAGGAAACAGGAACGATCCCAATCAAAACTTTGGAGTAAAAAGAAAGTTCCATTAGATTGGGAAAAGGAGTGTTCCATAAATAAGACCAATTGGTATTTCCGATAGAAAACCCAAGTGCTAGAAAAAGAAGGAGGCCCGTAATTTTTAAGACAGCAAAAACATTCTGTACGCGAACGGCAGACTTAATTCCAAAGAAGTTGAGAATGCTAAAAAATAAAATCGGTATAACACCAATAAAAGTAATCGAGCTGATTTGTAAATCTAACCCAAGTAAGGTGTATGTAGGTGATTCCCAAACAGGAAGTTCTGGAAATAAAATTTGAACATACTTTCCAAAGGCAAGAGCGAGTACAGATACGCAGGCAGAAAAATTGGTGAGTAAGGAAGACCAACCACTCATAAAAGCAATGGCAGGAGAATAAGCTACTTTTAAGTAAACGTAATCGCCACCAGCAAAAGGGAGGAGGCGGGCTGCATAAGCATAAGTAATGGAACCAGAGAGGGCTAAAATTCCGCCCACAATCCAACAGAACAAAACAATCCAGAGGTTTCCGGTTTCTTTGATTAAATACCCGGAAGTGAAAAATATTCCTGATCCAACCATAGAAGAGAACAGGACGGAGATGGAATCAAATGTATTGAGACTACGTTTTAATTCCAATTAATTGCCGAGGAGTCGTTTCACCATTGTTTCAGAAATTGGCTTCATAGAAGAAGCAGACAAAGTCCCAATTTTACCGTTGAACTCTTCTGGGTTTAACATCATTCCAAGGGAAAAGATATTTTCGCTTTCTACTTCCTTTTTCTTTAGTTCTGCAAGTAGGCTTGAGATATTCCCTTTGCTATTTTCTAAAATTTCAGGTTTGGTTATTTTACTATCACCTAACTCTGGGAATAGTGGTTCTCCTTCAAAAAGAAGTTCTTTGAGTTTGTCTTCTTCCTGAGTGGAATCTTCCAAAAGTCCAATTCTAGATTGTTCCTTTGAAAGTTGTTTTTGCAACTCTGTGAGTCGCGATTGTATATTGTGATACTGAACAGGTAGGCTGACAATAAAGTCGGACTTTTCTTCTGACTTTTGTACAGGAACTCCTGATTTTCCAGAGACATCTTTCGATTCCTTTTTGTCCTGGATTAGTTTTTCGGCTGAGTTGAGGAGACGATTGAGACGAACATCCATGTCCTACCTTCCTTGGTAATGGCCTTATGTCTCGGCGGTGCCTGGACATAAATCCTATGACTACCTATCTAATTTTCGGTTAGCGCGTACAAGGAAAATAAACTTTTTCTAAAAAAAAGTAAAGAATTATTAAAGTTGACTCGGGTTTTTGCAAGGTTTTGCTTGTGGGAGTTTATGGAAAGAAACCAATTTCTTCTCTTTCTCTCCTTTTTGTTCTCCACCATTGCCACAATTCTCGGAATTGCCATCCTGGTATCTGGATCTAGCCTAGCCCGTTTCTCTAGTGGAACCGGTGGTGGTCTTTTCCAGGCCAGTGAAATTGGAGCTGTCGTCATACCGATCGTAGGTGAGATCCATTCAGGGGAATCCACTTTTGACTCTACGGGTGCTGATACCGTTTTACGCCAATTACGCGAATTGGAAGAGGATGGAAATGTCAAAGGAATCTTACTTGAGATCAATTCCCCAGGCGGAACAGTAGCTGCTTCGCAAGAAATTTTCAACGAACTCCTTCATTTGCGTAAAACCAAAAAAATTGTGGTAAGTATGAAAGACGTGGCGGCCTCCGGTGGTTATTATATTGCCGCGGCCTCCGACTATATCTTTGCACAAAACGGAACCATCACGGGATCCATTGGAGTGATTTCCTTTGCACCTAACGTGAAGGGACTTTTGGATCGTTATGGGGTAGGGGTTCGCACCTACAAAGCAGGGAAATACAAAGATATGTATTCTCCTTTCCGTGATTCGACAAACGAAGAAGATGATATGATTGGAAAACAGTTACAAGACACCTATCGCAAGTTTGTGGAAGATGTTGCCAAAGGAAGAAACAAAACGGTTAAGTCCATCGAAGAGTTAGCAGAAGGAAAAATCTATTCAGGCGAAGATGCATTCCGTAACAAACTTGTGGACGACATAGGTGGACGACGGGAAGCTCATAAAAAACTTTCTGAACTTTGCCAATACGATGGTCTCATTCCACTGTTTGAACAAGAGATTTCTCCTTTTGATCGTTTTTTACAATCAATTGGTGTTAGCTTTTTGGGAGACAAATCCCATGTTTCCAAAATCAAATCTCTCATCCAATCACAGGTTTTGGTGATTTTACCAACAGCACTTGGAAAATTAATGTTATGAGAGATTTTTTCTTCGACTTAGTTGATGTATTGGAATTGGTATTTTTGGATCCGCTTCGGTATTCGGAGGAGATCCAAGAAATTCCTTTTGCAAAAAGTCCTTTATCCAATTGGTTGTTCTCTGTTTTGGCGGCCTTGTCTTTGTCAGTGGGGATGAGTATCCTTTCTGCTCCTTATACCATTTCCACTATATCATTTCTGTTTTTTGGATTTATCGCCAATTTGTTTATGTTTCGTTTTTTCCCTTTCTTTTATGCATTGGTAGCAGACTACTATGTGCAAAAGAAAGGAAGATCACAGAAATTGCTGTTTTTACTTCTATTTTCTAGACATTCGGTCGTATTGTTTCTGTTATTTGCTCCTGTTAGCATTGTTTTTCATGCTGTCGGTCTTTCTGGACTTGGAACAGGATTCTTTTTACTTTTAACGTTCGTATTTCTTTATAGCCTGTCCCTTTCTCGTGGACTTAAATCTATTTATGAATTACGAAATCGCGATTCTCTTCGATTTTCGTTTTATGCTTTGGGATTAACCATTTTATTTCCTTTTCTAATGAATCTATATACAGCAACCAATATTCTCCAATCGATTTCGGGCGGTTTTTAGTTTGAATTTACTCATCACAAATGACGACGGAATTTCTTCCGCCGGAATCAAAGCGTTAGAACGAGTTCTCGGTAAATCTTATAATACATATCTCATTGCCCCTTTAAAAGAACGTTCTGTCACTTCCATGGCGCTGACAGTGTTTCAAGGAATGCGAGTCGAACGGATCAACGACAATCATTACATCGCGGATGGATTTCCTGCGGATTGTGTGAACATTGGATTGTATGCAGAAATTTTTCCAAAAATTGACTTCGTGATCTCCGGGATCAATCGTGGTGTGAATATGGGATATGATGTCCATTATTCGGGAACAGTCGGTGCTGCCAAACATGGTGCCCTTCATGGAATTCCATCACTTGCGGTCAGTTCCGGTCGTATTGATCCAGAGGATGATTATACAAGAGAAGCGGAACTGGTTTTATCTTTTTTAAACAAATACAAATCACAGATCCAGTCCGGTGAAGTTTGGAATTTAAACTTTCCTCCCGAAATTTCTGGTTCAGGCACATTGGATGAAATCGTATTTACGAGACTTGGTCGACGTCGTTACTCCGAAAAATATGAAAAAAAACAAATCATTGAAGGTGTCAGCGAATTTCAATTAAACGGAAGTTTGCTTGGACACGACGACGAAATAGGAACTGACTTTGAAGCCTATTACCAAGGAAAACTTCCAGTGACTCCCATTCAATTGGATCTTACAGAAAAAAAACGACTTACGGAATTACAATCTAAGTAGAACCCATGGCAGAAGAAACTGACTACCTCGGATACATGAACAAGGGCAATTATGCCATGGCACTGAATCTTTTGGATCAGGCCTTACTCCAAAATCCAGAAGACCCCGTCCTTTTATACAATTTTGCTTTGTGTTGTTTTCAGACCAAAAACTTCAAAAAATCGATTCAGGTTTTGGATCGGATCCTCAGCGGATACCCTGGTTTTATTGAACTGGATAATGTTTACCGCCTAAAAGTATTTGCACTTGTGGAATTAAAGGATTGGGAAACAGCCGAATCCATCATCAAAGAAAGATTACAGGTTGCGGTCGATGATGCCAAACTCCTTTCTTTTTTAGCCCATGTTTATGAATACACACACCGGCTGGAAGAAGCCATTGATATCCATAGAAGGATTCTAAAGCATACTCCTGATTACAAAAACAGTCTGAACTCCCTTGGTTACCTGCTGGCTTTGAAAAAAAAGCCAAACTCCGAGGAACGTGCGGAAGCCATTCGTTCATTAAAAAAAGCTTTAGAACTGGATCCAAACAATCCCGCCTATTTGGACTCCTTTGGTTATTTTTTGCAAACCATTGGAAAACCAGAAGAAGCCTGGAAGGCCTACCGGAAAGCTCTGCAAAAGAACCCAAACCATCCCATCCTTTTAGAAAGATTGAAGAACCTAAAGAAATAAATCTCCCTTTTGTTGACACAGTCCTTAAGCCAAAAACACTGGTGATTCAAGGACTTTCTCGGGATGTAGCGCAGTGGTAGCGCATCTGTTTTGGGTACAGAGGGTCGCAGGTTCAAATCCTGTCATCCCGAATCAGTTGGTTCTATCCGACCCGGTAGCTCAGCTGGATAGAGCAACTGCCTTCTAAGCAGTTGGTCGGGGGTTCGAATCCCTCCCGGGTCAAAACGATATAGAAATGGTGGATGTAGTTCAGCGGTAGAGCCCTGGTTTGTGGTACCAGTCGTCGCGGGTTCGAATCCCGTCATCCACCCACTTTTAATTTCCCCTTCAACGATATACTTTCTTAAAAATGGCATGTGCGCCTCGCGTTCGCCTGGCCCTCCGTGGCCAGAGCTCTCGCACGCATACATCCGTGTATGCTGTTCGGCGCCCATGCCATTTTTAAGAAAGGCTTCGAATTCATTGGGAAATTTGGTATAAGTAAAAAGTTTTTTAAGACTAAAGTGTATTGGGATTCGAACGATTTTGCGATAGAGTTCGAGTAGCCAATTTGGCAAGACACCTTGCCTAACTTACGTTAACCGATATACTAACAGGATAATCGGCAGCTCTTTGCGGATTCAAGCCTTTGGCCAACGCAAGGCGTCCTAGGCATGTTGAAGATAGAAATCGAATTAAGTAGTGAAATGGGTAAGTGTTATGGCTTATGTTTGTTCAGTGAACTTGAACTCCAATCGTATTCCATCCGTTTTGCGGTTCGAGAGGCTACTTCCGATCCAAATAGTTTTTGGAGGAGATAAAAACTCAAATGGATTCCTGAGGAAATTCCTCCTGAAGTTAGAATTTTTCCATTGTCAGTGTATCTAACGTTTTCTTTTACATTTAACATTGGATAGTTGTTTTTAAGAGTTTCAATGTCCATCCAGTGAGTGGTGACTTCCAAGTGATCTAAAAGCCCTATTTCTGCTAAAAGAAATGCACCTGTACAGATAGAAGCTAAATGCTTAACTTTTAAGTAATTCGCTTTGATCCAACTAAGAGTTGTTTGATTTTTGATCTCTAACTCCTCGGCCCCGTAGCCGCCCGGGACGATTAATATGTCCATAGAAGGGCAATTTGTGTATTGAAAGTTAGGCAAAACTATCATTCCGTTTCTTGCCTTAACTGGAGAAAGGTTTTCAGCGACTAGAAATACATTACATAACTTCTTTTGATCCTTAGTTTCTGCGATTGAAAATACTTCGAAGGGGCCAGCAAAATCCATCACTTCGACTTCCGGAAAAATAAGAATTCCTATTTGCAACATTTAATCAATTTTCCTTTTTTTCTTTACAAGTTAAATAATTAATTTCTAGTATGCCTCGTTTGTGACGAAACAAATTTACTAGTTCATTAGAAGGTAAAACTATATGTCATTCCAAGATTCGATCAAAGTATGTTTACAAAAGTATGCTGATTTTAGTGGCAAAGCAAAACGACCCGAGTTCTGGTGGTGGGTTGTTGCTTGTATCATCATCAGTGCAGCGCTGAACATGATCCTTCCGCTGATTGGGGGAGTTTTTTCTTTAGCGATCTTACTTCCTAGTCTCAGTGTTGGTTCCAGAAGATTACATGATGTAGGAATGAGTGGCTGGTGGCAATTGATCGGTCTTACGGGAATTGGAATTCTTGTGCTGATCTTTTTTTGGGCTCAGAAAGGGAAATAAACGATTTTAAAATTTCCTTTTTGTTGCCTTTAGGCGTTAGGGAGACGAAGGGCTTGGTCACCTGCCATCGTTAGATGGTTGGTGACGGGAGCGAACAGCGAACCCCGGAGTGGCCCGGCCCTTTTGATCTATTATTTTAATCTTCAATACAATTGGGAACGCGCTACTTCTTAGATTTAAATGAGAATGGATTAAACAATAGAGAGTTGGATTTTTGTCTACTGAATGTTAGTAGTTTGAAGTGGATCAGGAATTTTTCTCGAGTGGAACTTATTAGGTGGTGAGAATTAAATTTCTTTTTTTGAGTCTTTATTGAGATTTGTTTTTTCAGTTGTGGGGGGAATTCGATCTAACGGACTCGCAATATTTTCCAACCGGCTTCTGGCAACTTTTGTATAAATTTGGGTGGTTCGGACACTTGCGTGTCCGAGTAAGGTTTGGATCATTCGGAGATCCGTACCTAGTTCCAAAAGATGGGTGGCGAAGGCATGGCGCAAACTATGAAAAGTGACTTTCTTTTTGATTTTTGCCTTTCGTGCAGCATTTGTGAATATAGTTTCCGCCGTACGAATGTTAAGAGGTCTATTTCGCATTCCCGGAAATAACCAGGGATTGGAACGCATTTCGTTATAACTATGTTTAAGAAGTAAATTGTATTCTCTTATTTTTAAATATTCCATTAGCTCTTCTATTAGTGAGGAAGCAAGAACAGTATATCTATCTTTTTTTCCTTTTCCTTGTGTCACTCGAACCATATTCCGTTTAAAATCAATATCGGTAATTTTTAAGTGAATGACTTCACTGACTCGCAGACCTGAAGAGTAACTAATCAGAAGTAACATTTTGTGTTTGCGGTTGGGTAGTGCATCAAAGATGGCCCTTGTTTCTTCTGCAGATAATACTTCGGGAAGTTTGTTTTCAACCTTCATTCTTGGAAATTTTAGATGAGTGAACTGTTTTCTTACCTCGCGGAAATAGAAGATAAAGGCTTGTCTGGATGCTCTTACACTGGCAACTTTTGGTTTTTCTTCTGTTACCAAATGATCGAGATAATTTTCTAAATCGATCATTCTAATATTCGATGGAAGTTTTCCTGTAAACACCAACAACCGAAATAAATGAGAGTAATAGGATTTGGTTGTGCAAAAGGTAAAATTTCTTTCTCTCGTTGCTTTGAAATAATCTTCTAAAATTCCGCATTGTTTGGGAATTTCTTTTGGTGAAATTCTGATATCATGTGGTTCAAATGCATTTAACAATTGTTTAATGGTTTTTGGGTCATTGGGGTATGACCAAGATTTGTCCCGTGGATGGTAAAAGCCATTTGGAATGGACTTTGCAATTGGAAAATAAGTTTTCGAATATCCAAATTGCAAATGGAATCGATTGTCCTCTGGGGAGTAACGAAGTTTGATCATACGGCACCTAACCTTGTATTGGTAAGTTTATTAGGTGGATTCTCTTTGGTTTGGTTCTCTAATTTTGTAGAATTTGATGTTTTTAATGGAATTTCGGGTATTTCTGGAGTGGTTTGTGTGAATCTAATCTCCCCGCCCTGATTTGAGGGAGGGGTTCTAGACCCGCCACCCAATGTGCTCCCTCTACCACGATCTCTTGCGTCAGAAAAGCTAAATCTTTACATCACCATTTTTTTTCTTGGAAAGTTCGTATTCTCACGTACCTTAAGTGAATACGGAGGCTTATGAATCTAATCACAGTCGGGCTTGGAGTATTTTTTATTCTATACGGAACTACAACCTATATCTTACGCATATACAAACCGGAATTTTTTTGGAAGTTGGAACCCATGAAACAAAAATGGGGTGAAAAACGTGGATACTTCATCCATGTGTTTAGTTATTCGATCCTTCCTATTTTGTTTGGAATTGTTTATACCATTTTGGGGATCATTGGATAATGATTATTATGTGAAATTTAGAAAATAATGTTTCTAAATAAAATCATACTTTTGTTGGTTTTTTCTTTTTATGGATGTGTATACGATGACAAAAAATCAGAAATTCGCATTTTAAGTGACAAAGATTTTAATCAAACCATATATACAAGAGTCCGAATTCAAGATTCAATTTATCAAGATAGTGTTTTCTCAAATATCTCAGCTATAAAATTCTTTTTTCTAAATCACATTCCATACCCGGTCGAAGAACCGACGGAAAAATGGAAAAATCAAACACTACGCATTTTAATTTCATCAGATGAAAATTTAATGAATACCTACCAAAACTTGTTTATGTTTGAAAAGATTCAGGATGTATATTCTGAATTAAAACTCTTTCCAAAGGACACACATTTAACAAATACATTTGAAGATAATACAATTTACATTTTTCTAATGATGGATCATCAATCTAGATACCATTTTTTCAAAAGATCCATGATAGGTTTTCCTTTAATTGTCGCACTAAGGGTTTCAATTTTCAAAAATAAGCAACAAGTTGCATTCTGCCAGCAAGTCGTTAAAAAAAATACATTCACAAATGAATTTTTGGAAACTGAATTAGGAGATTAACATTCACTATTCTATCAACTTCTAAAAGATAATCGAATTGATATAAAATCTGGAAATTTATTAACGGATAAAATATCCTTTTGTTTAGAAAAACTAAAAATTAGAAATCAGCCGTAAATGAATCTTGACACCTAACCTTCGTTTATGTCTTAAAGTTTGTGAGAAAGGATGGTATCTTGTCTCGAAGGAGTTCTGTCTTCTGGATAGTCGGTGCTATAATGAAGCCCACGACTTTCTTTCCTTAAGAGTGCGGATCGAACAATCAGTTCTGCCACTTTCACTAAGTTTCGAAGTTCCAATAATTCAATAGAGACAGTGGTTCTGTTGTAGTAGTCTTTCACTTCTTCGGAGATCAGTTTCAATCGACGGAGGGCTCTTTCGAGTCGCATATCAGAACGCACAATTCCCACGTAATTACTCATAATGGTTTTGATTTCAATCAAATCATGAGAGATCAGAACCCATTCTTCTGTATTGGTGGTTCCTTCTTTGTTCCAATCAGGGATAAGGTCTGTTTCAGCAGAATAACTTAGTTTTCCTTGGGACTTGATATCTCCTGCAATTCTATGCGAGAAAACAAGACATTCCAGTAAACTATTCGAAGCCAATCGGTTACCGCCATGAACTCCTGTGCAAGTGGTTTCGCCGCATGCATAAAGGTCGGCAATATTGGTTCGCCCCAAAAGATCAGTGGCCACACCACCGCACATATAATGTGCCGCTGGCACCACGGGGATGGGATCCGTTGTGATATCGATTCCTAGTTTTTTACAACGTTCATAAATTGATGGGAAGTGGTTGATGATGTCGTTTGCGGGTCTATGAGTGATGTCGAGAAGGACATGGGGCTCTCCTCGTTTTTTCATTGTATCGTCTATGGCGCGAGCCACAATATCACGCGGTGCAAGTTCCCCCATATCGTGGTAGTCTTTCATAAAAGGTCTACCACCTATCTCTCGTAAGATGCCGCCATGACCACGAACAGCTTCTGAAATTAAAAAACTATTTCCTTGTTCATGAAAAAGAGAAGTGGGGTGGAATTGATAAAATTCCATATTTTTTACAATGGCACCAGCACGGTAGGCACTTGCCACTCCGTCGCCAGTGGCAATGTTGGGATTGGTGGTATGCAGATATACCTGACCGGCACCACCAGTGGCTAAAATGGTTTTTTTAGCGAGAACTGGAAATACTTCTCCTGTTTCTGTATCTACAATGTAAGCACCATAACATCGAAGGGGAAGATTTTCTTTTTCCTTTAAATGGTGTTTGGTGATTAGATCCACGCAGGCATGGTTTTCTAAAATTTGGATGTTTTTGTTTGCATGAACATGATCGAGTAATGACTGTTCTACGGCACTTCCTGTTCTATCAAGAGAGTGAATGATTCGATTTTTGCTATGACCACCTTCGCGAGCAAGGTCGAGTTCCCCAGTTTGGTTTCTGGTAAAAGGAACTCCTAGGTCTAGAAGTTCCCTAACTCTGGTTGGTCCTTCTTCGACAAGGACTCGCACTGCTTCTAAATCACAAAGGCCTGCCCCTGACTCCAAGGTATCTTTGATGTGTTCTTCAAACTTATCCTTGTCATCAAAAACAGAGGCAATTCCCCCTTGGGCATAATTGGTATTGGATTCGTAGTCAGCCTTTTTGGTAACAACCACTACAGATCCAAGCGGAGCCAATTTAAGCGCAGTGAATAAACCACTCACTCCGCTTCCAATGATCAAAAAATCCGATTTAATTCGAGTCACATGATTTCCAATTGTATCTCTTGAGTTATATCCTAACCTTTTGGGCTTCGGATTATTTTGTATTTAACATTCCTTCAATGTAATCCAAACTTCTGATTAACATATAATCTGGTTTGATGGCATCGTTGGCATGTGATTTTAAGAAAGCATCTGCCTTTCCATTTTTCTTTGCATACTCTTTGATGGCATTGACATTGAACTTGGATTTCACAACACCTTCGTGTGGTATGAGTGGAAGGTGGTTCCACATATCTTCTTCACGGTAACGGAAAGGAAAACCACCATCTGGTTCTTCTGATACTTCAATATCTGGAGACACTCCCACAACTTGGATGGTTTTTCCAGATGGAGAATAGTATCTTGCATTTGTGATTTTGAGTAGGTAATCAGGATTGTTTTCAAGGTTATTTAAACTTTGAACCGTTGCTTTTCCAAAAGTTCTTTCACCTAGCAAAATTCCACGGCCATGGTGTTGGATGGCACTTGCTACAATTTCTGAAGCCGATGCTGATTTGGAATTGATCATTACAACTAAAGGAAGTTTGGTGATGTCTTTGTTTTTTGCATATTTTTCTTCATCACTGCGGAATGGAGTTCTTGTGAACACAATCATTCCTTTTTCAATAAACATATCAGCAATGTCGATGGCAAGATCCAAATATCCACCCGAGTTTCCACGTAAGTCTAGGATGAGAGCCTTTAATGGTTTACCACTTTCTTTGGCCTCTTGTTCCATTTCAACAACAGCATTTGCTATTTGTGTATCAATCGGAGCTTCGCCAGGACCTGGTTTCACAAATCCAGTGAGTTTGATATAACCAACTTGAGGATTTTCTTTTACGATGTGATGTGTTACGTTTTTAATCGTAATTTTATCACGGATGACTTCGATATCGGTTTTTCCGGTATTACCTTTTCTTGTGATGGTAAGAACTACTTTCGTGGCTTTTGGCCCTTTGATTTTTTTTACCACTTTATCGAGAGATAGGTTTTTGATGACCTTTCCATCTACTGCCACAATGGTATCACCACTACGAATTCCGGCACGAACGGCAGGACTTCCTTCCAATGGATTTTCCACCACGACTTCACGGCTTCCCCCGCCAGAAAGGATGGCTCCAATTCCTTCAAAGGAACCGTCGCTAATTTTTGCCATGGACTCTTCCCACATTTCTTTTAGGAAAACGTTGGAATGTGGATCTAAAGAATTTAAATAACCATTGGCCGCAGCAAGAAACACTTGTTCCATGCTAAATTCTTTTTTATCTTCCTCTTCTTCGGGAAGTTCCCCGTCAAGTTCCGTAAGTCCTTTGAGAACTGGTGTTTTGTAAGTTTCCAAATTGTCTTGGACGTAAGAGATCACTCGGTCAAATTCTTTGCGCGAAAAATTAATTTCTTCCCATTTGGATGCAATGACCGATTTTTTAAGTTTTTCTTTTTCGATGAGTTTTTTAAGTTCTGCATCGGAAAGTTTCCTGTTTTCGTTTTTCTTTAGTTTCTCTTTTTGGATTTTTTCCACAAGAGTGTAGTCAGGATCAAATAACACGAATTTGTCGGATGGAGAAATTTTGAAAGTTTTCCCTGGCCAAAGATCTTCTTTGTCGTCGTATTTTTCCCTTTCATTGAAATAACTTTCTGGGTAAATATACAGTGGGTGTGGCATACTGAGAACAGCAAAAGCTGCCGCATCAGTGAAAGCTCTGTTTTTATTAATATTTTTATCAATATAATACTTATCCACAGATTTGACCACGGTTTCGAAGTCTTGGTATGTAAAATTAGTGACTCGGTTGGGAGCTTTTTTGGCTTCTGGTTCGCAGGAAATGAATCCTACCGGAAGGGCAAAACTGAGTAGGGTGAAAAAAGAAAGTAGGTAAACAATTCGTTTCAAGGGATCTCTCGTAAAGTGGATAGATTATCCTAAGAATTTCCGATTTTCCAGTCCATGCAACTCAAAAAAAATCGGGACAAATCTAGGACACACGTATATCATAGACGGTGCCATGCGTCCTTTCGTTGTCCTGATTTTTGCTCTTTCCCTTGGGTTTTGTACTTCCGAACCACAAAAGAACCCAACCCGGGATCCATATAGTTTGGAAACACTGATCTTTCTGGAAGAGGTGCTTTTGGATGTATGGGAATCCGCAGATTCGAGAGAAGGGGCTATGTCTCGACTAAGATACGTTTGCCGAACTCGTGATACAGACGATGGGTATTTATGTTACACCTGGGGATTACTCGAATACCACCGCGGGAATTATGCAGAGAGTTACACTGCTTTTAGAAAGGCTCTAGAAAAAAATCCAAACGATAGTCTTTATAAAAATATGTTACGAATATCTGCCGAAAAATCAGGAAATATACCAGATTTAAAGGCCCATTCAAAAGACGGTGAGGTTCTTGCCGTGTTTACAGAGACCCAGAAACTCTGTAAGGAAAACAAACCTCCAAAATCAGAATCCTTTTTATTCCTTGCCGAACGAGGTGTACTCACAAAGGAAAGTTTACGCCGAGGGGTTCTTGCCGATTGTTTCCAAAACTTAAGTGATGGTGATAAATCAAATGTGCAAAAAGAAATCCGACTTTCTTCTCTTTCTTATAAAGAACGACTTTATGCCGACCAAATGAAATCGGATCCTTTTTCTCGGATTTGGGATACGGCAAGTTACCACCGAGGAGAAACAGGAAAAGAAGCTGTGGGTGCGAGTGCCGGAGTGGTATCTGTAAGTTCCTCTCTTGGAACAGAATCAGGAGTTCCGATGCAAGGGGTGACCTTCCGACCCGGTGCTCCGATTACCGAAGCATGGAAAAAGGTAAAACTTGCTTCGGCTTCTGGAAACGAATCCCAAGCGCGAGAAGGCCTTCGTAGTTTTTTATCAGAAATCCAATCGGCGAAACGAAAGGGAAAACTAGAAGGACAATTGGCCCTTGCTTTAGAAAGGGCTGCCAAATTACTTTTGGAACAAGACCCTCAGTATTCTAAACTTCGTTTCCTATCGAAAGAACTCTGAGATAATCTCCAATGGTTTTTTCCATTCCATCCACAAGGCTTTGGCTTACCAACCTATGACCAATGGATACTTCGGCTAAATGAGGGAGTTTGGCAAAAAGTTTTAAATTGTTTGTGTCTAAGTCGTGGCCTGCATTCACACCTAACCCTAGTTTGTGGGCTTCTATCGCTGCCAATTTATAACTTTTAAAACTTTGGGCACCATCTTCTGGGGATTTGTCATAAGCATCGGCAAAAGGCCCCGTATACAGTTCAATTCGTTCGGCTCCGAGTTCTTTTACGAGTGGATATTGTTCAAAGTCCGTTTCCATAAACAAGGAAACGCGGATTCCTTCTTTGTTTAATCTTTCCACCATTGGTTTTAAGGTTTGGAACACGGTTTTGTTTTTTAGATCAAATCCATGATCAGAAGTGATTTCCCCAGGTTTGACAGGTACGAGTGTGGCTTGGTCTGGTTTTGCAGCAAGAACCAGGTTCAAAAACCGTTCACTTGGTTCGCCTTCAATATTGAATTCCTTTTTGGGAGATCCATTTTTTATCATTTTTTCGTTGTAAGATTTTAGAAAATTCTGAATTTCGAATACATCTTGTTTGGTGATATGCCTTTCGTCCTCTCTGGGGTGGATGGTGATGCCGTAGGCGCCGGCATCCAAGATAATCTCTGAAATTCGAATGACACTAGGAATGGATCCACCACGAGAATTGCGTAGAGTGGCGATCTTGTTGACATTGACACTTAATTGGGTCATAGGAAAAAAAAAACTTTTCACTAATTTTCATCCAGGAGAAAACCGTCCAATTTCAAAAAGGTTGTCCCCGAGAGGGGATTTCCAAAACTGTCAAAAGTACGTTTATGGTCGCAAAAAAAGCAGTCAAGAAGCAGGCTCCGCCCAAGAAAAAAGCGGTAGCCAAAGAAAAACCCAAGGACTCCAAGTCCGCTTCCCCGAAGGAAGATAAAAAAAAGGCAGTAGCTGGTGCAAAAGCCCCCGCAACTAAGGCGAAAGCCGTGCCTGCCCCTAAAACAGCCCCTGCCACTGTGAAGGACAAACCGGCTCCCGTGGCCAAGGCTCCAGCCGTCAAAATTGATCCGAACAACCCTCTCGGCAAAAAGTTCAGTTGTTATTCTTGTGGAACCAAGTTCTACGATTTGTACAAACCAGAAAAAAAATGCCCGAAATGCGGTGCAGACCAATTGGCGAAACCGGCGATCAAATCGCGAATGGCAGCCATTCGTAGTTCTGAATACGAAGTGGAAGAAGAGGAAGAGCCAGTTTTAGAAGATGATGAACTCATGGAAGAAACAGAGGAATTAGAAGAAGCCGAAGAAGAGGAGGCGCCTGCTGAGGAAGAGGAGTGATCCTTCCCGTCCTTGGTGGCCCCACTGGTTCTGGTAAAACCGCCCTCACGCAAGTACTCGACCCCAAACGTTTCGAAATTGTTTCTTTTGACTCACGCCAAGTCTACCGGGATCTACCGGTAGGCACAACGGCCCCCACTCCCGAAGAATCTTCCCATATCCGCCACTGGCTCGTTGGTTTTTTAAATGCAAACGAATCCATCAATGCGAGCCAATTTTCCCTTTGGGCCCGCGAGGCCATTAACGACATTCGGGCTCGTGGCAAAATCCCCTTTCTCATTGGTGGCACAGGGTTTTATCTACGTGCCTTTCTTTTAGGGATGTATCCCGTACCAAATGTACCCAAAGAAACCAAAGATTATGTTTTGGAACTTCCCTTAGAAGAAGCGAGGACAGAACTTTTTGCCAAAGATCCCAAAGCTCTCGAATCTTTATCACCACAAGATGGATACAGAATCAAAAGGGCATTGGAAGTCGTACTCACTGGAGTTTTGTGGTCCGAAGTTTCTAAGGAAACGGTAGGGGGATACTTAAACGATTATCCAGATGTCCAAGTGGTTGGACATTGGTTGGATTGGCCTCGTGAAATCCTCTACCAAAGGATTAATGAACGAGTGGAAGAGATCGTCACGGGTATGTTAGCGGAGACAAAAAAAGTGATTTCTCTCTATGGAGCTGACTGTCCGGGCCTACGAACCTTAGGTTACAATTTTGCGCTTGCTTTCCTAAATGGAACCATAGACAGTAATACATTCATTGAGCAGCTAGCCCAAAGCCATAGGAATTATGCGAAACGACAGATCACTTGGTTCAAAAAAGATCCAATACTTTCGCCCATTTCCTTCGAAGCCGCTGTCCAACTGTATACAAATATAGATAAAATATAGAGAAATCACTCGGGATGTCCAATGTCGGCAAAAAATAATATCCAAGACCAACTTCTAAATACAGCAAGAAAGGAGAAAATTGATCTCACTATCTACTTGTTAAACGGAGTACCGCTGAAAGGAAAGGTTGTTAGTTTTGACAACTTCACCATCATCTTAGAAAACGATAACAAACAGAATTTGGTGTACAAACACGCGATTTCTACCATCATCCCAGCAAAACCAATCAAACTCCACAGTGAAGAAACACCGAAGGAAGCAGGAGGAGCCTAACTCTTTTCTGGTTTTCCTCTGTTTGCTTTGTTAGATTCTGGTTCCAGACACTATGGCAAAATTACCAAAAGAATCCCCGGTTGTCCTCATTATGGCTGGTGGAAAGGGGGAGAGGTTTTGGCCTCGCTCCCGTACCAATTCTCCCAAACAACTTCAGAAAGTTTATTCTAATAAAACTCTTCTTCGTGAGACCATCGACCGGGCTCTCACCATTACAACTATTGACAGAATTTATATTGGAACCAATGCCAACTTAAAGGCAGAGATCCTCAAAAAAGATCCTAAATTTCCTTCCACAAATTTCATTTTAGAGCCGGAAGGAAAAAACACAGCCCCTATCATTGCTCTTTCAGCACTTTACTTTCAGAAAAAATTTGGGAATCCGAACCTAATTGTTTTGTCTGCTGATGCCTTTATTGATCCCATCAAAGAATTTACAAGAACCATTGAACAGGCCTTATACGAGACAGAAAATGGAATGGTTCTTTTGGGTGTCAAACCGAATCGCCCCGAAGTAGGATACGGTTACATCAGCACTGGAAAACCAACTGATGTAGGTTATACGGTTAAAGCATTCTTTGAGAAACCAGATTTCAAAACCGCTCTAAAATACATAAAGAAAAAGAATTTTTATTGGAACCCAGGGATTTTTCTTTTCCGCACAGAAACCATTCTATCGGAATTGGAACGTCATGCTCCGCATATTTTAGGACCACTCAAAAACGGGTTTCCTTTTAAGAATTTTGGGGATTTAAAAACTGCCTTCCAAATGCTTCCTTCCGAAGCCATCGACACTGCCATTATGGAAAAATCGAATCGGATTCGCATGGTGGAAGCCACTTTCAATTGGGATGATGTCGGATCTTGGATGTCACTCGAACGAATCCTTCCCGGTGACAAAGATAAGAACCACCACCAAGGGAAAGAAGTGCTCTACCATAAAGCTTCGGGAAATATTTCTTCGGTGCAAAAGGAACTCATAACCTTCCTCGGTGTGAAGGATCTCATTGTTGTGGAAGAACCAGATGTTTTACTTGTGACTTCTCGCGAGGGAGTGGGTGATATCAAAGCGATGTTATCCACAATGAGGAAAAATAAAGTTTTACAAAAGTACCTCGACTAGAAATTTGACAGAACAGGCTTGATATAAGGAGGAAGGAATGCCTTCCGGAAAAAAGAGAAAGCGTAGAAAAATCGCAACCCACAAACGTAAGAAAAAACGCAGAGCCAACAGACACAAAAAGAAGAAATAATCTTTCTTCAGTGACTTAATGTTTCCTCCGATAGATTTGTTATGAAACAAGTCTGGAGGAAACAGAAACCCCGCACACCCGGTTTCATCCGAGCATTTACCATGGAAACACCTCTCGGGGATGTCCTGGAGGCTGAGTTCAACTTTCACGAACGTCTCGTTCGTTTAGCTGTCGAAATCAAAGAAGAGAAGGGTCGGATGTATGGTGCTACTGTGAAAAACGGTACCGTACAAGCTGAGAAGGATATTACTTCTGGCCGTGCCTATCCTGTCTTTCGAAAGCTTTGGCCCTTTCGCGAATACTTTAGTGCCCTCCCCGATAAAGACATGCTTGCATGTATTGGCGGGGCTTACGAAATTTACCCCCCCTTTGTCCCTGATGCCCAAGAGAAAGGTCGTTCCTCGAGACTTCCTTTGGAATCGGCACTTTTTCCCTCCACCCGATATGATTCTATTTTTGGGATTGTTCGCGAAACTCGTTTCCAACGTTGGAGAAGACTGCGCCGAGAGGCAAGAGAGGCGCGAGGATCGCTCTGGTTGCGTTTTAAACGACGAGTCTGGGGTGATTTGCAAGATATCTGCTTGGGTGTCGGATTTGGATGTTTGGTTTACTATCTCTACTATGATTATGTCGTATTAGGTTTGACTTTAGGGATTTTGGGAATGGCCGCTGGACTTCTCGATTTTCTTGTCAGAAAACGTTCTGTCCTAATGACAAAAGTGTTGTCATTTCTCAGTTTCGGCTCATATTTTTTCTATAATGGCTACGTCTACTTTTAGTGCGTAGGTTACATTGTAGAAAGTTATATGGCAAAAGAAACATCATCCGCAAACCAATTCATTCATGAGCAGTACATTATATTCAATTTGGGCGATGAAGAGTATGCCATTCCCATCACCATAGTCGAAGAAATTGTCAAAATTACTAACCTAATCCGTGTTCCACAATCCAAAAGTTTTTTTGCAGGGATTATGGACATTCGTGGCAAAGTCGTTCGTATGATTGACCTTGCCAAACGTTTGAACATCAAAAACATCACGGAAACCGCCGATCGTGCCATTGTCATCAATGTTGCCGGTAAGTCGATTGGAGTGATTGTTGATAAAGTTTCTCATGTTGTACATTTTCCAGCAAACCAAGTGGATCCACCTCCACCTTCAGTCAAAGGGATATCTTCGAGATACATTACTGGTGTTGGAAAAAAGGACAATCGGTTTATCATCCTCATCGATATTGAAAAAATCTTAACAGTAGAAGAAGTATCAGAACTCGCGACCGTCTAACGCCAAACAAGAGTAAAGAAAATTTTTTCTAAACAAAACCATAGTAAGTAAAATATGATCATCTCCAAGTTTTATTACCTAAGAAAAAATTTATACTCCATGGCTGAACTTGTTTTGGAGCAGGTGATTCTTCTTAGTGAAGCTTTGGAAGATGATGATTATGCCCAAGCAGAACGGATTGTGGAAAGGGATGATCTCATCGATGATTTAGAAAAAGAAAATGATAACCTTTCCCAAAATGCAATTTTAGAAGCAGTGAGTAACCGTAACATTCTCGGAATGGGTGATGTAGATAACGATATTGTTTTAAAAAAAGATCCTTTGCGGTTTGCGCTCTCGGCCATTCGGATTACAAGAAACATGGAAAGGATGGGAGACCAAGTGGTCAACTGTGCCGATGTGTTCCGTCATAAAACAATTCGCAAAGGCCTTTTTAAAAACGAAGAACCTATGACTCTCATTTTATCTCGAGTGACTACACTTGCAGGAATGGCCATTGAATCTCTTGTAGAAGAAAAAGAAAGATTTATGGGCAGTGTCAATACTTTAGAAGATGAATTAAATGCCCTTTGTGACCAAGCTTTCCAAAAATATAGATCTGTTCCGGATATGGAAAAACAAGAATTTGCAGATGTGTATCGAATCATTCTCGCATTGGAAAGGTTAGGTGATTATGCTGTGAACGTAGCAGAAGAACTTGTTCGACTCAATACCGGAAAAGACATCCGCCATTTGGAAAATATCAATACAAAAGCTTCCAATTACCAATAACTTTCGTTCGAAAGTTATTTTAATTCAAAATATAAAATGATTAGTGCTACTTTTATTTTTAAACAAAAAAAATCAGATTCCGAGTTCGAAACTTTGGACAAGTCTATTGAATCTCATGTAGAAAACCATCCAGAATATCTGGGAAAAGATAGTTGGGTGAATTTGGAACAAGGTACTATGGCAGTTGTTTATTATTTTAAATCCAATCTTGGTTTGGAATCTTTAAGAACCTATTCCGATCATACACTAGCAAAATCACAATATACGAAATGGTATGCGGGATACCAAGTCATCATTGCAGAAGTCACAAAGACTTATGGTGACGGTGAGATTTCCCATGTAACTAATTCCTAACTTGGAATCAGTTGCCTAGACTAATTACAATGAGTTGGGACGAATTTGGTTAAACCAGATTTTTTGTTTGGCTGATCTCCTGGTATGTTTGGAATAAAGATTCTATATAAAATGGTTTTCCAATAAATCCATCCATTCCCACTGCAAAACATTTTTCTTTATGTTCGGCTAATACATGGGCAGTGACAGCAATGATGATTGTTTTTTCCGTTTTGTTTTTTTCTAGTTCTCTAATTTTTTCCGTGGCTTCAAAACCATCCATAACAGGCATTTCACAATCCATAAGAATCAAATCGTATTTGTTTTGTTGGAATAGGGTTACGGCTTCCTGTCCATTTTCAGCGACATCAAAGTTGATATTAAATTTTCTTAAGAGTCCACCCATTACTTTTTGGTTTAGAATATTATCTTCAACAATCAGAAAGTTTTGGTTGGCAAAGGTGGATTCGAATAAATTTTGTTTGGTGGTATTTTCATCTGTTTTTTTTTCTATATTTGTTGAATCTTCCTTTTCGATAGGTAACAAACACCAAAACAGACTGCCTTTTTTTAGTTCACTACTGACACCAATGGTGCCACCAAGTAAAGAGACAAGGCGTTCCGAAATGGAAAGACCAAGTCCAGTCCCACCATATTTTCTTGAGGTGGAAGCATCAGCTTGTGAAAATTTATGAAAAATGGATTCAATTTTATCATTTGAAATACCAATTCCTGTATCTTCTACTTCGATGCGAATTTTATCGGATTCTCTTTTGATACGAAGAGTTACGGAACCTTTTTCTGTAAATTTAATGGCATTCCCGAGTAAATTGAATATAATCTGGCGAATTCTACCGGGATCAGAATAAATAAACTTAGGAACATTGGGATCAATTTCTAGTTTTAGATCGATAGGTTTCCATTTGGATTCAATGGATAATAAATCATAAACTTCGGAAACTAAATGGTGGATGTCAAAATTTAGTTTTTCGATTTTCATTTTCCCAACTTCGATTTTTGAAAAATCTAAGATATCATTGAGAATGATAAGGAGAGATTTGCCAGCAGAAGCAATGGATGTGACAAGTGATTTTTGTTCTTCGTCTAAATTGGTTTTAAATAAAATTTGTGTGAGACCAATGACTCCGTTCAATGGAGTTCGAATTTCATGACTCATGGACGCTAAAAATTCTGACTTGGCTCGATTAGCAATTTCGGCAAAATCTCTAGC
This sequence comes from Leptospira noumeaensis, assembly GCF_004770765.1. Lineage (NCBI taxonomy): Bacteria > Pseudomonadati > Spirochaetota > Leptospiria > Leptospirales > Leptospiraceae > Leptospira > Leptospira noumeaensis. The sequence goes on from NZ_RQFK01000026.1 coordinate 1,164,455, forward strand.
TCTTTCTAATTCATTTTGAATTTCTTTTGTGATACTAATGTCTGTTGATATCCCGCAGAGTGCGTAAATTTCACCGTTTTGGTTTCGTAAGGGAATTTTTACAGTAAGATAGGATGTGACCTTCTCGTTATGTACGTACTTAATAGATTCTTCTGTTCGCAGTGTGATCCCATCGATAAGAACGGATTCGTCGTTTGAAATCAAAACTTTTGCAATTTCTTTATCTATAAATTTTTCATCCTTTTGGTTTAAAATTTCTTCTAGAGGTTTCCCAAATAAATTACAAACTTCTTTGTTTGCGAATATGTATCTTCCGTCTATATCTTTCAAATAAATACAAGCCGAAACATTGTCCAAAATTTCCCGAAGCCTAGATTCGCTATTAATTAATCGTTGTTTTGTGGATTCCCCATCTTCGTATAATTCCTGTAGTCTTTTTTGAGTAGTGTTTAATCTACCTAAAATGGAGTTTCTATGATCAACGGGATGGATATCGCCATAAAAATTTCCATCACCAAGTAAGGATATTTTTCGAAATGCCTCATCCACACTACCTCCAATGATGGAAGTTAGGGATCGATGTGTTAAAAACAAACTGATTGCAAAGATAATTCCAGTGATTATGAGTACGGTTCTTAAAAGAAAAACTACATTTTTTGCATCTTCAATTGCTTTTGTAGTTCGATCATTTAATTGATCGTATAAATCATTGATTGGTTTCATGATTTCTGCTTTGGCACGAAGGTAGTTATCGTCGTATAACAGAGTAATGGCTCTAGGATTTGCTTTGGATCCTTTTCCCATGTCCCTTTCTGCAATAGACATGGCCTCAAATTCAATTTTTGTAAGTTCGTCTGATTTAAGTTTTGATTCCGAAAGTAAAATGAAATCTGATTCATGGAAATTTGCATTTCTCATTGATTCATAAATACTGATGGTTTCTCCTTCTTCGGAAGGAGGAGAAAGTTTGTTTGCAATGACAAGATCCCAATAGGCATAGCTATAGTTATTTGGTCTTGGACGTTTGCCATTCCGAATGTCCAAAATCATTTGGAAGTATGTTTTATATTTTTTGTCTCTTTGGATGACATACAACCGCACTAAATTAGTGAGTTGGTCTGAAGATTGGCGGAGTTCATTTGCAATTTGTAAAGAATGGTATCTGTTTTCTTCTGCTTCATCAATATTCCTTTCGCTGGCAGTATAAAATAGGAAGGCCATGGCGACAAAAATAAAGAGGACTATGTTCAACAAAAGGTAAGGAAATAATTTACCCCTTTTTGACCAAATTCGTTCCAGCATGGCAGAAATTTAATGATTCGATTTTAAAGGTAAACAAAAATATTATGATCGGATGTAAATCGAGAACAGCTATCTATATGATCGATTCACTCATCCGAAAAGGGATCGGTGAAAAGATAAATTAAGTTTTGTGGATTAAAAACTCGTACACCTACTAGAAATTAGGAAGGTTTTCCTTTTCCTTCCATATAAGCCTGTAATTCTTGTTGTAAACCTTCGGGAAGACTGAGACCCCTTGCTCGAATTCTTTCATTGTATTTATTGAAAGACATTCTATGTTGGTTGGTGTTGAGATAACCTTCTAAGGCTTCGGCTGCCCAAGACATAATTTCTTTTACAAAATCGTGATTTTCTTCCAATTGGTCACAGAAGGGAATGAAAAGTGGGCGGTTGACTGGTCTACCGATATTCCGATAAAACAAAAGGCAATACAATGTCTCATCACCTAGAACTGATTCCGTTCTAATTTTTTCTTCTACATACTTTAGGTTAATTGTGTCCAGATAATCGATGTTAACCGTTTCGGGAGCCAATCGTTTCGAAACAAATTTTGAAATTTCTGTTTTTACAAAACTCATATTTGTGCAGTGAGCGGGACAACAACTTTGATCTTTGTGAAGATCACATTCCAGCATCAAAATACAATCAACGTCCGAGGTTGGATCTACAATACCAAAGTTGATGGATCCCAGCAGTTCCAAGGCAACTTCATACCCTTTACGTGATAATTCTTGAGTAGCAAGTCGGAAGGCCTGCATTCGTTTTAGGGCGTATTTGGTATCATAATTTCGGTATTTGTTTTTAAGGACAAGATACCTTTCCACGATGTTTTTTGACATAAGAGATCCAGTTCTGCTGGTGAATTGCCTTACAGTGAACGCCAGTCATTCCAATTATACAACACCTTTTGGTTGTCGAAATTTGATTTTTCGCCGATAGGTAAGACCAGGGAATCCAAACGAATTGAAACTGAAGGATCGGGCCCAAGGAAAATTGGGGAAAGTTAACGGAGCAAAAATGGAAAGTCACTTTCTTTGGAAACTGGGGCACTTTTGTGAGTCGGTGAAAAAGGTAAGTCAGTTACTTTTTCGCGTGGGTTACTTTCGAATCTGCCTAACCTTTACCTTTGGATTTATTTTTCTCATCCCAGTGGGAAGTGGGGGAATTTGGGCTGGGGAAGAAGACCGCCGGAACCCCTTATCTGGACTTTATTTATCTCCCTTACAGGTAATTTCTACGGAAGAGATCCAAACTCTGGATTCAGAAAAACGAATTCCTATCGATGAAGATTCTGGAATTGCGCTTCGGGAAGAACCGAAAGCTGTAGATCCCAATGCGGCAGATATTCCTGTGATTCCAGGGGGAGACACCCCGGTGGAAGCTGCAGTGGAATCAGGACCTAAGAATCTAGAAACTAAGATTCGTGAGGCGGAAGGTCTTCTCAAACGTTATTATAGCCAGTTCATTGAAGAAAAACGAATTTGGGAAGATCGAGAAAAAGGAAACGTTTATAATTCAAGAACAGAGATGAATGATATTCGTCTTTTGTTATGGCAAAGCACTCATAAAAATTCTGAAACTTATATTGTTCGTGATTCTCCATTATTATACAACTTACATATAAGGCTTGCTCGCTTGTATGTTGAGTCGGAAAAATATGCACCTGCGCTGCGTCATTATCTTGCCGCATTTAGATACCATCCTTTGGAAATGACCGAAGAAGGATTTCGAAAAGGAGAATGGCAAAAGGAAGATGTTCTCGGGTATGATGCATCATCGGCCAAAGAACATGATCGTTTGTTTAACGAATGGAAACAATCAGAAGATAAGTTGAAAAAAACTAAAGATGAAATCCATATTAAAGAAAGTAATTGGATTCGCGAAGGAAAAAGTTTATCAAACTTGGCTCCGCAATCAAAAGTTTGGAAAGAAGATGTTCGTATTGCAGAAGAAAATAGAAAACTAACCAAACAAAAATATGATGAATCGGTTAACTTACGATATTTAGTTTATCTCGATAAACGAAAACAAGTTGAATCAAAAGATCTGTATGCCTTTGCCAACGTAGTTAGAAAATTAGAAGATGATAACAAAGAACGCCTTAAAATTGTGAATAAGCTGGGAACTGCCGGTAAAGGGATTTATGTTTTATTTGATTACAAACGGAATACCGATTTTTTTGCTTATGAGTTAATTTTAGAAAGAGCTTACCGAGTTTGGAATGAAAATCCATATGTTCTTAATGATATTGCGGAACAATATAGACAGGATGGTAAAAAGGAAAGAGCCGTAGATTTTTATGAAAAGGCTTTGAATGAACTTTTGAAATTGAAAAACCCCTCGGAAGAAGAAAAAGAAAAAATTACAAAAGCGAATCTTCGTTTAGCTACCATCAATGCAGACTTAAAACGCAATATCATCGCCGGTCAATATTACGAAAAGTATTTCAATTTATCACCAGATTCCGCTGATAAAACGAGAGTTGCCTATGAAATTGGAGTATTTTTTAATACGCAAATTGGTGATCCCGATAGGGGAGTTTCTTTTTTAGAGTATTGGTTAGAACGCAATAGTAAGGATTGGAATCCTTCTTTGGATGTTGACACTGGTCTCACGGAATTGGAATCCATTGCTTATTATTATCTCAGTAAAAAAGATAAAAAACACAAATCAAATGAATTAGAGAGAAACAAACTGAATATTTCTTTTGCTCAGTGGAAGAAGTTAGATGAAAAGTTGATCCTCGCAGAAAATGAACTCAAAGAATTAATTGAGAAAAAACAAACTCTAAAAAAAGATCTGATGGTCACAACACTCGATGATATCCTTTCCCAATATCGGTTGATGGATTTGAAAATTGAAGACCAAGAGGCAGTCATTCGTGTGTTGGAAACAAAAAGAAGTAAAATCCCTTTGATTAAAATTTTATTTAGATTGGGTGTTCTCGCAGAGGAAACGAGAGATTTTGTTAAAGCAAAAGAATTTTATGAACGAATCATCAGTGAAGGTGGTGAAACAGACATACGAGTTGCTCTGAAAGAGTTAGAGCGAGTTAGGAAAATTTTAGAAACTGGAAATATACAACCACCGATTAACGAGAGTATTTAATAATTTCGTCTGTTTGGTCACCAGCCAATTCTTGTTCTAGATTCTCTTGCGTATAACCTTCATCTGGTAATACACGAAATTTTACTTCATCAACTGTATCACCTTCATGAACAATTTTGATTAAATACTCACCAGTTCTTAAAAGAGAAAATTCATCTCGGATGGCATGGGAATCTGGTTCCGCTCTTTTCTTTTTGATATCAATTTCAACGAAGTCCAATTCATAACGATTGAGTGAAATATAAAAGTCAGTTTCTGAACCAGGATTTCTAGAGAACTGGTACACATAGTGGATGGTATCGGTCGGAGAAAAGATAAGATCATCTCGCATCATTTTATAATCAGTGATGGTTTGGATTTGTTTTTCCAAAATATCCATTTCTTCCATTTGGGTGGTAGTCCAACCAAACTCACCTTTGGGAACTCCACATTGGATGAAAGTGATTGTGAATAGAATGGGAAGGATGGAAAATATTCGTTTGTAAAAAATCTGAATGAGGGGACTAGGCACCGAATTCTGTCTCATCTTAGTTTCATTTTCGACAGAATTTAGAATTCGCCTGCTCGGAAATCGAAACTTTATTCTATAATTTTTCCGCGTTCTGAGATATCTTTTTCTTTCGGGGGAAATGAATTCCTCTCTTGCGGATCTGACGATCTTTGGTTTTTCCCAAATTCTTCTGCAATTTTCGCAGGCAAAATGAGGATGCGGCTCACCCAACGTAAAATGAAAAAAAGTAAGATGGAAAGGACTAGGATTTTTGCCATAAGACCTCAACGTGCCCGAAGGGATTTCGGAAGATGTCGATCTTCTTCATTTTCTCCCCAACCGAGCTTGGTTACACCATACAATCCCACTAGGAGAAAAAAGAAAACGGAAAGATAAAGTAAGGGACTGTATTCTTCTGAATAAAATACTTTTCCTTCTCCAGGTTTGGGAACTTTTTTTGGCGTTTGGGGTAGGCCGAACTTTCGCGCTAAGGTTTCAATTTGAATGAAGTTGATGACCGGAATTTCCTTTTCTAAAAAGGATTTGATGACTGAATTGGGGATATGGACTTCTTCGGGTAAACCGGTGATGAGTCCATTTTTGAAAACTTGTTTTCCGAGATTTGTTCCAAGAATTGTTGTGCCCCCACCAACATTCACAAAGAGTTTGATAGGTTTTCCAACTGCCAACTCTTCATATAGTTTCATACGTTTTTCAATGGAATCATCAAAATGAATGGGATCAAGGAGTTTGACTTGGTTTCTTTGTAAAGCGCGGCCGAGTAATTCTTTCCCTTCTTTTGAAATTCCCATTGCCTTGTCTTGGATTCCTCCAAGTGACGCATAACTTGACTTAAATGAAAAAATTCCCGACTCAACAAGTTCTCTTTCCATATCCAACCAAAGCATTTGTGGATGGTTCGCTCCAAATTGTGATGCCGAAGCACTCGAAATAATAATTGGTTTCAGTTTCATGGTATCAAGGGCTGCAAATAAACAAATATTGACAGCAGGAAAAGAACCGGATATAGCCACAGCAACCGTGTCACCTTCTTCTAACTTTGCTTTTTTAAAAAGTTGGATCATAATCGCTGCAAAGTTTGGATTAATAGATGTTTGTTTTGCGGAAAGAGATCCCGTGTTACTTGTAACAGGAGTTAAGAAGTCGCCGATGAGACCAGAGTTTGTTGGATCTAATTCTTTATAATCTGGTTTTTTGTGTTTTAATAGTTCTGGTTTTAGAATCTGAAACCCACGTTCTGCTAGTTTTGCCGCATGAAGTTTCTTTTTGAAATAGGATTGTTCTTTTTTTACCTTACAAGTTTCAATTAATAATAAACCTAAAACTCCTAAGATCGCTAAGAGAAATAACGCAATCCTGGAATGTTTCCAAGGAGACCAATAAATTTTAGTCATCATAAAGTTTCTAACTCTGTACCTAAAATGAAAATAAGGAGAATTTTTACGAAAATAGAAGCAAGGATCAGAACAGAAGTTGTTTCTAATACACCTTGTCTTTCATACCAAATAGCAATGAGTCCAGGAATGATAAACCCAATCCCTCTCACTTCGGAAAGGTATGCGATATCTAAATCGGGAAGAACTTGGTAGTTTAACAAATAACCGAAAAAATAACCAAATAACAGAATAAATACGATTTTTCTTTTTCCAAAGATAAGTAAAAAATTAGATAAAATTTCTACACAAAGATAGGAAAGGAAAGCGATGAGAAAAGTAAGGGCTATGTCTTTGGGATGATGGAAGGATAAAGCTAAGTAACCTGGTACAACGAGACCCGTTCCCAAAATGCCAAATAGTTCTGAAAAAACCAAACTGACAACGAGGCTTAGCCCTATAGACAAAGGGAGAATTTCATTCATTGGTTTGTTCCGACCGATTTTTTAAGTATAAAGATAGATCCATTCCCAGACCAACTATATTTCCAATTCCAAAAACTAAAGATTGTTTAGGAAGAATTGAGAGTAGGGATTCAAAAATTCCATCTAAACTTAAATGTTCCCAAACAAATATGGGAATGTCTTTTTTGGAATAGGTTTTTAAATATTTAAAAGCTAAGGAAGTCGATGATCCAATTAAAATGACTGCATCGTATCCATCCCAGTTGGCAAATTCTTTTGTTAATTGGTGGCTCCGTTCTGGCCTGTCTTCCCTTGTATGAAACAAAATATATCGTTTGTTGTAATGCGGGTATCTTTGGATGACAGAAGACCAGATGAACTGTGTGCTATTTGGATCGTTAGCGGCCATAGCATTTACATATAAAAATTCTTTTCCAAAAAAATGAATGGGTGACACTGAAAGTGCACCAGGATCTGGATTTACTTTCCACATAGACTCAAGAGCTTTTTTGCGATCGACTCCCAGGAATTCACAAACAGTCAGTGCTAAATTTACATTTTCTTTATGTTCCCAATAAGAGAATTTGTTCATTTCTTCATCTGTAATTTTTTCTAGCGATTCTTCTTTTGTGATGATGGCGTTTGAATTTCTGTCCTTACATACCTCTTGGACTAAACTTTCAAATTCTGTAACTCCTGTAATAAGGGTTCCATTGATTGGACAACCAGATAATAACGATTTGGCGACATCGATTAAATTTGGTCCCATCACTTCCAGATGGTCTTCCCGGATATTAGTAATCACTCCAATGTCTGACTTTAGAATTTGTCCTTCGCTTGCCCATTGGTAACGTGGCTCCAATGCCATACATTCTAATACAACGATTTCGGCTCCAACTTGGTTCGCCTTTTTTAGAATTTTAATTTGTTCTAAAATGGATGGTTTTCCAAATCGAGTGATTGATTCTTCTGATCCATCGGGAAAAATCATTCGAGCCATTGTCCCCGTCGTTTTTGCAAAAACGGTCACCCCTGTAGCGGAAAGTCCTGCTCGTATGAGTCTTGTTACACTTGATTTACCCCTCGTCCCGTTGACATGGATTCGATGTTTGAACTTTTTAATCGTTCGGTTGTGTAAAAAATATTCAAATGTATAATAAAGTAAGAGTACAAGGATAATTAGAAAAAAAAGAAAGGCGTTTGGTTTCATCTGAAATTTATTTGATGATACATTTCCTTCAACGGAATGTCATTTGATTGTAACTCAAAACTGAGAAGATGCACGTAGTTTTCTATGAGCATACGTTACAAATTCTTATTAATACTGAGTGTGAGTCAAATTCTTCTTGTAATTGCTCTCACGACTAGTTTCGCCTATCTTTTACAATCGGTGAAAAATATCCCTCAAACACAACGGGCAGAGGATCTTTCGCGAAATTTTCAAAGGGAATTGGAATTTAAAGAAGAAAAACTGCGTTTGTTACTAGAAGAAATTACTTTTAATTCTCAAACTCGGGGAATTTTAGAGAGGGGACTCAGTGATCGTTCCGTTTTATCGAAGGAACTACCTTACCTACAACAAATCTTAAAAAGATATGGTTTGTCTATTTTTGAAATTGGAGACAATAAGGGAAAAGTTTTGTTTCGTGTGCATCGTCCCAAAGATTTTGGCGATGATAAAAAAAACCAACCCATCATTCGAAATGCTTTGAACGGGCAATCAACTGCGGCTTTGGAAGATGGACATAGTGGACTTGGATTTCGGTTGGCGGCTCCACTTTTTGGTCGGGGAACCGTTCTCATTGGCCAACTAGTAGATGATAGTTTTACAAAAACCATTTCTAAAGACAATCGAATTCATTTAGCAATTTTTCAAGAAGGAAAAGTAAAAACAATAGGATCAGATATGATTCGTTTGGTGATGAATGAAAAACCAAATTTGTTAATGGAAGAACAAAGGTTCCACTTTCAAAGTAAACCATATTATTTAGTTAAAATTCCTTATGTTGGAAGTTCTCAGTCGGTAAAACAATTAGTGTTTCATGTGATGATTGATGAAAATGAAGTAGAATCTAAAACATGGAAAATTTGGTCGTTTTTTGTTGTCGCATCACTTGTATTATGTGGTGTTATTTTCCTTATTTCCTTTTTGTTTTCTCGCGATATGGTAGAAGCAATCAAACTTCTCACTACCGCCATGGTAGATTTAGACCAGTGGAAACCAGAAACTTTACCAACTCATCGAAGTGATGAAATTGGGCAAATGGGAAGAGTTTTTGTCGAAATGAAAGAGGAATTGGCCGAACACCAAAATCATTTGGAAGAAATGGTGGACCAACGTACAAGGGAGTTAAATGAAACTTTATCGGAAATGCAAAAACTCCAAGACAAACAAGATGGAGATTATTTTTTAACATCTTTGCTCATCAAACCTTTACGTGGTTCATTTGCAAAATCAGAAACTGTTTCGATCAAAATTTTCGAACGTCAGATGAAACAATTTACGTTCAGGAACAAACAATCTGAAATTGGTGGTGACCTTTCAGTTTCGGATTCTATCTATTTGATGGGTAAAAAATACACAGTATTTTTAAACGCAGACGCTATGGGTAAGTCCATCCAAGGTGCGGGTGGTGCTCTTGTAATGGGAACAGTTTTTAAGTCTATTATAACTCGAACACAAAAGTTGCGTTATATGCAGGATAGACATCCCGAACGTTGGCTAAAGGAATGTTTCCAAGAGGTTCACAACGTTTTTATTAGTTTTGACGGCCATATGTTAATATCCGCCATACTAGGATTAGTTGACGAAGAAACGGGAACATTATATTATATCAATGCAGAACATCCTTGGATTGTTTTGTTTCGCGATGGAAATGCAAGTTTTCTCGAAAATGAACATTCCCTTCGAAAGATTGGGTTTACTGAGATGAGTGGTGACGAAGTAGTGATCCAAATTTACCCTTTACGTCCAGGGGATGTTCTCATTTTGGGATCGGATGGCCGTGATGATTTGTTTGTTGGACAATCTGGAGGAAACAGAGTCATCAACGATGATGAAACTGTTTTTTTAAGACATGTTCGGGAAGGTGGTGGTGATCTAAATCAAATTTGTAAAGCCATGTATTTATTTGGTGATTTAACCGATGATTTAAGTTTGATGAGAATTGCATTTTTAGAGGAAGTTGCTTACGCCGCGAAAGAATCCACAAAAACAAATGTTTATTACCAAATGTTGGGAGAAGGGATTCAATCCTATCGTGATGGAGAATGGAACAATGCAATTTTTGCTTTAGAACTTGCTTTAGATTCGGAACCAGATGATCTTTATTGTTTAAGAGAATTATCTAAGTTGTATATGAAATCTAAGGATTATGAAAAAGCTATCGAACTTGCTAATCGTTATTTATTTCTGAATCCAGGGGACACCGATTTTTTGTTTTATATTGCCTATGCACATAAACAAAGAAGAGACTTTGAATTAGCCACAGATTTTGCAGAAAAACTTCGGTTTAGAGATCCGAAAAATTTTAATAATCTATTGTTACTTGCAGAAATTCTAATGCACAGAAGAGACATCGAACGTTCGAAAGAAGTTCTATTGGCTTTACAAGAAATGGCACCCGAAAATCCAAAACTACTCAAGTTAAAAAACTTTTGGCAAAAAATGGTCGCAACTTCCGTAACTTGAGTTATTTGAAAGAATTGATAGCTTCTTCTGTGCTTTCGAAAATTTGAATCACAGAAGAAATTTTAGAAATGCGAAAAATCTGGCGAATGGTTTTGGAAACGTTTACAATTCGCAAACCACCACCTAACTCTGTCAATTTGTCGTTAAGCGACATGATGAGTCCAAATCCCGAAGAGTCAATAAAGCTGACTCCTTCTAAATCAAAAATAAACCGATGTTCTTCTTGGGATGCAGATTCTTTAATTCGTTCTTTGAGTATACCGGCATTTAACATATCTAAGTTGCCGAATAATTTCAGAACAACAATGCCGTCGAATTTAGATTCTGTATATTCCATTGAACCGCTTTGAGGATAGCCAATTTTCCGATTTGGTCAATAGATTAATTGACGAACTTGTCCCATTTTTCTTCTACTGAGATCGATCTGAGGATTCGCCAAATTAGTTTAGAACCATTTTCCGAATTGGTCATAATGACCACTCCATATCCTTTTTCTGTGTTGAAAAGGGCAAGCGACTTATGTCCCTTTGTATGGCCTCCATGAAAGAAATATTCGGTTTTGCCAGTGCGATTTAAGAAAAATCCATGGGCGACAAGGGCATGGACTGTGAGGTTGGCGGCACTCATTTTCGGAGAAAGCAGATACTCGGCAGAGTCTTTGGACAAAAAGTTTGATTTTCCTTGTTTCGCCTTCGCCACTTCATGAAATAATAATCCCACTTCTTCCGGTGTTGTCCAAAGCCCGCCTGAGGAAAGTTCAGGAGTGACAAAGGATTTTTGAGGGAGTAGGTTTCCTTGTTCATCATAACCATCGAGGCGATCATCATCAGCCGTTAGGTTTTGACGAAATGTACTTCTTGTCATGTGTAAAGGTTGAAAAACAACTTCAGACATTAGGTTTTGAAATGATTTTCCTGTTCGTTCGGCTAAAATTTCTTGTACAATGCTGTATCCGCCGCCAGAGTAACGAGATTTACTTCCCGGTTTATAATACAATTTCAATCCATTTCCTTTTGTTGTATTTGTATCTTTTAACTCTCGTAAATGTTTTTTTCCTGAGTTGATCGGATCATCCCAATTTCCTTTTTCAGTAAGTCCACTTGTATGCGATAACAATAAATCAAGATTTACAATTGATCTTCTTTTACCTTTAGGGACGGACACTTTGTACTGTTTGAGTTTTCCAATCCAGTTTGAGTATAAATCTAGTTGGCCAGATTCAACTAATCGAAGTGTTGCGGTTGCGGTCATAGTTTTAGACAAAGAACCTGCACGAAAAAGTGTATGTTGAGTTTTTGTTCCATACATTTTTTTCCAACTTAATCCCTGGTTCCTAAAAACGGCGATTCCAAGTGAAGGAACTTTTTCCTCTTTCATTAAGTCTTCTATATATATTTCGTTTGGAAGATTGGTTCTTTTTTTGAGGTTTAATTTTTTAGCATCAAAAATGATTTCTGTTAAGATTGATTTTATTGAAGATAAATCACCTTTGCTGTTTCCATAGGGACTTATAATTGTAATAAAAATTCTACTCTTTAAGTCATGATATATAAAGTTTGAAATTCCCTTTTCTTTACCATAAGTCCAATAAAAATAATCTCCAACAAAAACGCCTTCGCCAAAAGCAATTGGATCTTCAGATATGGAGTCAGATAAAACAGTTTTTTTGATCAAACTGTCTCTGGAAGTTTTTGAGATTAATTTTGGTTTTTTTAATTCCAAACTAAATAGAGATAAATCTTCCGGTGTGGAGTAAATTCCGCTATTTCCTATTAATACTTCATTTGAATCTACGTTTGAATGTTGGAATCCTAGTGGATCAAAAACTTTTTCTTTTAAAAATTTGGAGTAGGTTGATCCAGAAACCTTTTCGATGATGTAAGACAAAAATACATAATCAAGTCGACTGTACTTCCAATATTCACCTGGTGGAAAGGCAGGTTTTAATTTGGATTCTAAAAATATCCTTTTGACATCATCACGTTTTAAGTGATTTTTTTCTGTATCAAAGTTTGGGAGAAATTCTATAATTTTTGGCAAACCAGATGTGTGATGTAATAGATGCCCAATCGTAATTTTAGGATAAGGAAACCATTTGAGATGTTTAGTAACGGGGTCGGTTAAAGAAATTTTTTTTTCTTCTTCCAACATATGAATCACAAAGGAAGTGAAAGTTTTGGTTGATTCACCTAACGGAAAATTATGTTTTTTGTATAATTGTGAATTTTTCCTTTTTTTACCAGGAAAAATGGATTCTCTAAACAGGATATTGTCATCTTGGGAAATGAGGACTACACCCAGGAATCCTTCTTGTTTGATTCTTTTTCGAATTTTTTCTTTCGTTTCTTCTGAGAAAGAGCCTATTTCGGATTCTCCACAGTTTGTAAAAAATAAACTGAAAAGAAAACAAATGAGAATCCGAAAACGCATTTTGCAATTAATCTCTGTTGATTAGACTTGGATGGTATCCTTCTGGCGCTTCAAATCCTAAAAGATCCATCATGGTTGCTGCGACATTGGCGAGACCTTTTTCTTTTATGTTTTGGTTGAGTTGGATTTTTCCCGAAGGATCATATAGTACAAACTGTACGGGATTGAGTGTGTGGCTTGTTTTTGGAACCGGTTTTCCTTCTTTTGAAATTTCAGCAGTACCTTTTTTGGAAAGTTGATACATTTCATCAGCATTCCCATGGTCAGCGGTGATACATAAAATTGTACCAGTTTCATCGCAGATTTTTTTGATACGATCCAAACAAACATCAAGATATTCTAAACTTCGAACAGTGGCATCCATATTTCCGGTATGACCTACCATATCTCCATTTGCATAGTTCACTCTTAAAAAAGGAAATTTGTGTGAAGTGAGAGCAAGTATAAGGTTGTCTGTAATTTCTTTTGCTTTCATCTCAGGTTTCTGGTCAAAAGGAATGATGTCTGATTTTACTTCTTCGTAAGTTTCTAAAGTTTGGTTAAAGTAACCAGATCTATTTCCGTTCCAAAAAAAAGTAACATGGCCGTATTTTTGAGTTTCTGAAAGAGCATATTGTGCCACCCCAGTATTTGCAAAATATTCTCCCATAGTGCGATCAATGGTTGGTGGAGCAACTAAGTATTGTTTGGGGATGAATAGGTCTCCATCATATTGCATCATTCCTGCAAATTCAATTTTTGGAAAACGTTTACGATTGAAATTTGTTAATGATTCCTCTGTAAACGCTCTGGAAATTTCAATGGCTCGGTCACCTCGAAAATTAAAGAACACAACGGAGTCTCCATCTTCTACTTTACCAACAGGTTTTCCATTGGAATCTCCAATCACAAATCCTGGAAGGTATTGGTCGATGACTGATGGGTTTTCTTTTCGAAACGTTTCAATGGCTTCCTTCGCAGTAGCAAAAACGCGGCCTTCTCCCTCAACATGATGATTCCAACCTCTTTCTACCATAGACCAATCAGCATCATATCGATCCATAGTGAGTTCCATTCTTCCCCCACCTGATGCAATCAAAATGTCGATTCCTTTGTTTCTATAGGAATCTAAATATTCTTCAAAAGGGTTTAGATAGTCTAACGCAGATTTTTCGGGAACATCTCTTCCATCTAACAAAATATGGAGACGTATTTTTTTGATATCTTCCTTAATTACATGATCGATGAGTGCTTTTAGATGGTCGATATGACTGTGAACATTTCCATCAGAAAATAGACCAAGAAAATGAAAAGTGGACTTATTTGATTTACAATTGGAAACAGTTTTTTTCCAAATAGGTCCAGTAAACAAACTTCCATTTTCTATCGATTGAGAAACCAATTTGGCACCTTGATCAAAAATTCTTCCAGATCCTAAAACATTATGACCTACTTCTGAGTTGCCCATATCTTCATCACTTGGCATTCCCACCGCAGTTCCATGTGCTTTTAATAATACGGTAGGGTGAGATTTCCAAAGGCCTTTTAATACAGGCATATCTGCTTTCGCTACAGCATTACCATTTTCGTATCCTTTATCTGTAAACCCAACTCCATCTAAGATGATGAGCAAAACTTGTTTGGCTAATGGGCCTTTGGATTGTTTTTTTAGAGTTAACATAGATTAGATTCCCCTGTTTTTTTCCACTTTGAGATTTATTGAAGATTTTGCAACTGGAAGATATCAAAAGGTGTTAGTTCTACGGAACTAGGAACTGGGTTTAAAAGAACATTTCCTAAATTCGAATCGTAAACATAAATTCCTGGTCGATTGAAATCTGTGGATCCAACGAGAAGTTTTCCTTCATTCGTAAGTAATAAACCAGAAAGACTAATTCCTATATTCCCAGGTATTTGTAATAAGGTTCCAATTCGTTCGCCAGTTCTTGGTCGAAAGGCCTGGACTGTTTTTGTAAATCCAGAATCTAGAACAGCTGCAAAACCTAATTCTTCATTTTTGATTTGAAAGGCGAGAATATCTCCACCGGCAGTTTCTTCGGCAAAAAGTCGATTTGGATGAAATTGGCGAGTGTTTAATCTAAAGGCTATGATTCCGGCATCAATTTGAGAAATAAAACCTACACGTCCTACGCACGACATCACCAAATGAGGTTCACCGAACAAATTAATTTTTTGAATTTTGGAACTTGGATTTCTGTAAGGCAGAGTATAAACGGCTTTGATTGAATTTAGGTCCATATCAATTTCTACAAGATATGAATCTGAGTTAGGCGGCAAATATCCTGATACATCATTTCTATCCAATCTTTGTAACAATACAAATAAACTGGATCCTTCCTGAATCATATAAGATGATTCTACTGAACTATCTGGAATTCCCGAGGTTGAAAAAGTTTCTCGAAGTGAAGTAAAGGAAACACCACCTATTTTTGTTCCATTTGTTCTTGAATAAATAGCCAATTCATCTGAATTATATAAACTAATAAAATATTTGTCGTTCCAAACAGAAATGTCTTGTGGATTTTTTCCTTGGCCAACACTAAACTCTTGTTCGGTGATAAATCCAATCTGTGGATTTAATACTTGGATACTGTCACGATTCAATCGATTGACTATAAAAACTCTATCGTTTGTATATCTGCCCACTGCATCTGAATGTATGGGGATGGATGTGGGAAATGTAGTAAACGAGTTTGGTTCAAATGTCTTAAACCTACCTCCACTAGCAAAGTCAGATGTAACAACACCCACGGAAGTGGGAGAAGCCGATAAAAAAAGAAATTGAAAGAAATTAGGTTTTTCAATTTCCAATTGTGCACAATGGAAAGAAAAGAAAAGGATGGGAAATACTCGCAATGCGTATATCCCGCGTAGGGCGTTGTATTTGAAATTCAGATACCTTGCAGCGAATACTCGTAGTGCGTATATCCTGCGTAGGGGGTTGTATTTATCATGAAAGCTATTGGTGGTATTGGACATTAGAATCGGTAGCTCCCTGTAAAATAATAACTGCGGCCAGGTAATGGATATCCGACCAAGTCCTCAACCCGTTTGTCTGTTAGATTACGAACTTCAAATCCTAAAATCAATTCGTTTCCTGTTTCTAAGTTTTTGTAAGGTATATATTGTATGTAGAGGTTCCAAAATTGTCTGGCTGGTAAGTAACCCAGATATTCATTGGTTCTGTCTCTAAAATTGGCACCGATGTATTGGTATTCCAATCCAATTTCTCCATATTCTTTGAAGAATGCGAGGAGTGCACTGCCCTGGCTTTTAGATCGGAGCGGTAAATACTTCCCGTTGAGGGATGGAGATTCCGAATAGTTTTTTGCATCTTGGTAGGTATAATTAAAGTTAAATTTGATTCCTTTATTCCAAATGAAATTATGACTAGTTTCCAAACCTCGAATGAGAGCTTGGTCTACGTTTTCTGGCCTAAGTGTGAATTGCGAATTGGGTAAAAACAATATCATATCATAAATTCTTTTTTGAAAAATGGAAATATCGGATTGAATTTTCCAATTGTTACTTGGTTTTGAATGGAGATAAAATCCAAAATCACCGTTTCGGCTTTGTTCTGGTTTTAATTTAGTGTTCCCAACGATACTTCCACGTTCACCAAATAATTCTAAGAAGGTGGGAATGCGAAAGTCTTTACTAATGTTTGCAAGTGTTCCAAATTCTAAATTTTCTTTTTTGATCCAAACAATTTTAATTCCAAAACTTGGATTGGTGAAAGCTTGTTTTACATAAAATACATCAGTGAGTGGGTCTAAAAGTTGGTTACGAACACTTGTTTCATCTTTTCCAAATCTGTCGGAAAACCGTTCAAATCGTACTTGTGGAACTAAAAAAAGTCGGTTGGAAAAAAGTCTGATTTCGTCTTGAAATGTAGCACTTAAAGTATCTCTACGTTTTTTCGGTTCTTTTCTTTCTGTTTCGTGATTGTATCTTTTTTCGTACCGAGTGAAAAATTCTTGCTCCGTTTGGAAAGAGGTTCGGAGCACTTGATTGTATTCTAATAAATATAATGTGGGTGTGAGTTGAAATCCATATTGGTTTGTTTTTGTATATGAGTTGGGAGTTCCATAACTAAATTCAGATTTAGGATCGAAAAAATCATCTTTAGAAAAGTTACCATAAGTTTTTGTTTCAAGAGTCAGGTTTTGAAAAAGAAATTCGTTTGTTTCCGTAGTGACTGCAGTTGAAAGTTTACTAAAAACTCGTTCTACCGCAACGGTTTGTCTATTGCCTGGACCGGGTAACCCTTGTTTTCTGTGTATGTAATCATTTAGAATGTTTATTTTTGTTTTTCCAAATTCAAGCGAGAGGTTTCCCGTGAATCCGGTTTTTCGAAATTGTGCATTCTTACGTGTGTCAATCGTATCATCGTAAGTATTAAATAAAACAGTTCCTTTGTTATTGAGATAACTAAAGTTTTGGTCAGAAGTTTCCTGGAGAGCCTGTACAAAATAAGATCCACCTGAAAACTGATCCATATGGGTCACTGTGGCTTTGGCAGTTTTAAAACTTCCTCCCATCAAATTGATTCGTGTAATCGGTTTATCTATTTTTGATTTTGAAATTAGATTGATAGAACCTCCGATTGCTGACCCAGAAAATCCTGCGGGAGTACCCGATTTATAAATTTCAATTTTATCTAAATTGTCGAAAGGTAAATCTGCTAAATTGATTTCACCTCCCATAGAATTATTAATAGGAACCCCATTCCAATAGATTTTAGTTTGGTTGGGATTGGTTCCGCGCAATGAGAGAGTGGAATAAGAACCGAGTCCACCGTATTGCCTCACCCGAACTCCTGCTTCTCGGTTTAATACATCGGGCAAACTCGTATATCGAGTGTTTGTTGATGTTAAATCTATTTCTTTCTGAAATCCAGTTGGGTTTTTGGCAAAATTGGAATTTTTTGATTGGTTTTCTACATTGGCTCTAATCTCAACTTCTTTTGTTTCTTTGTTTTGAGCAAGTAACGTAAGGGATGAGAAACATAAAAAAAGTAAAATTGATAATCGGAAATAGGAAACCATGGAGCCGTATTTTCTCGGTACTTGCCAACCTGGAACAGGAAAATTGAGTGTCAATTCCCTAAAGGAAAAAAGCATTGTCCCCATGAAGCATTACGACGTATTCGGCGTGGGAAACGCCCTGGTAGATATCATTGCCTTTATTGATCCCGATTTTTTACAAAAACAAAATATCACGAAAGGTGTGATGACCCTTGTGGATGAATCAAGACAAGGTCAAATTCTTGCAGACCTTCATGATGAAAAAAAAGAACTTCGCTCTGGTGGCAGTGCTGCCAACACCATGATTGCCATTGCAAATTCAGGTGGAACATGTTGTTATACGGGTAAAGTTACCCATGATACTTACGGCGAATTTTATAAAAAAGATATGGAAGATGCAGGTGTACTTTTTGAAACCACTCCTGATAAAAACGGACATACAGGAACTTGTGTGGTTTTAACTACACCAGATGCTGAAAGAACGATGTTAACCAATCTTGCCATTTCTACTTCACTTGGTCCGGATGATATCGATGTAGAAAATCTTAAAAAAAGCAAATTTGTTTATGTCGAAGGTTATTTATGGGATGGAGATTCTACAAAAAAAGCTAGTGAACTTTCTATGAAAGTTGCAAAGGAAAACAATGTAAAAGTTTCTTTTACATATAGTGATCCATTTTGTGTGAATCGTTCCAGAGATGAATTCATCCATCTAACAAAAGAATACGTTGATGTTGTTTTTTGTAATTCTGAAGAAGGATTGGCTCTTAGTGGAGCAAAAACTGCGGAAGATGCTGTTGAGTTTATATCCAAACTTTGTCCTTTAGTATTTATGACTGCTGGTAAAGAAGGTGCTTACGTTGCTGAAAATGGAAAGATCACACTCGTCCCCGGTTTTCCTGTAAAACCAATTGATACAACGGGAGCAGGTGATGCTTTCGCTGCGGGAGTATTGTATGGACTGACGCAAGGATACTCGGCACAAAAGTCTGCCCGTTGGGGAAATTACGTTGCTTCTCGTATTGTTTGTGAAGTGGGCCCACGTTTGTCAGTGCGCCTTATGGGAAGACAAGACGAAATTTTGACTGGGTTTAAAGACGTTTAATTTTAATAGATAAGAATAAAGGTCTTAAATTTTTTTCGAATCTTCCCAAAGGGTTTGAATTTTATCAGCAATTTCAAGAGGGGCAAAGGGTTTTTCGATCACACCAATGCCTCCTCTTTTTTGGTATTCCAAAATTTCATTTTTTAAAACCCTAGATGTTATAAAAGCTACAGGAATCTCTTTAGTTTCTGGAAAAATTTTTAATTCTTCGATAAGTTCCATTCCATTCATACCAGGCATTAGAACATCTAACAAGATTAAGTCGGGCTGTAGGATGATGGCTTTTTGTAGACCTTCTGGTCCAGTTTTTGCAAAACTTATCTGGTAATTCGAGTTAAACTCTAAAGCAATACGAAGAATTTCAACGATATCTTCTTCATCCTCAACAATTAATACATGTTTTAAGGTTGATTCTGTCATTGATTGTATCCAGAAGGAATGAATCCAGGTTTTATGATTGGAAATTCGATAGTAAAAACAGTTCCTTTGTCATCAGAAGTGAAAAATATTTTTCCTTTCATTGCTTCGACAAATCCTTTGGTGATAGAAAGTCCAAGTCCTGAACCACCAACTAATTTATCTTTCGGTGGCGCTCCTTGTGCAAATCTATGAAACAATCTTGGAGCAAAATTCGGATCAATTCCTGGGCCATTGTCTTTGATTAATATTTGTGCATGAGTGTCTGAAGGAACTACCGTAATGTACACTTCCGAAAACTTGGGAGTGTACTTCACTGCATTGGAAATTAGATTTGTAATACAATGATTTAACCTATCTTCATCTACAAAAACAGATGTGGATGGAAAGTTTTGATCATAGTTTAATAAAACATGGTATTGTTCGGCAAAGGTTCTCATTCCATCGACAGAACTTTGAAGGATTTCTTCTAAACGATAGGTTCTGAATTTGAAATTAATATTTCCTGAATCTAAAGCTTCTATATCCAATAAGTCTGTTACAAAACGCACTAATCTTTGTGTATTTTTCCTACAGATATTGAGAAGAGATTTGGTTTGGTTGGAGAGTTCCCCGGCAACACCAGCAAGTAATAAATCGATGGATCCTTTAATGGATGTTAAAGGAGTGCGTAATTCATGGCTTACTAAACTGATAAATTCGTTTTTTAAGGCTTCTGCTTTTTTTCGTTCAGTGATGTTCCTGACGATGGTGAGAACATCATCTTCGCCAGTTTTTGTAAATCGGGCCTCAAAATATTTTTTTCCATCGTAGTCTTCAATGGAATATTCATAAGTTTTGGTTCCACCAGTTTCTAAAACTTGTTCTAAGATGGATTCAATTTCGATGAGTTTTTTGGTTGGAAATAGATTTTCAATTCTTGTGATCCTAACTTCTTTACCTTCGTGAAGCGAATCCCAACCTTTAAAATCGGGAAATTCTTTGTGATCAATTACAGATCCATCTTTACGGATTCCATACAGTTTATCAGGAAGAGAATTTAAGATGGCTTTGTTTTTATTGAGGACTTGGCTGTAATCATCCTTAGCATTTTTTTCAGAAGTAATTTCTGTCGCAATGAGGATGGTAAAATTTTCCTGTGGAAAAACTTGAGTCGCAAACCATCCTTTCGATTGCAAAAAGAACTCATCTGACCGAAATGGTTCTCTATTTTTAATCGCATTTGATAATTGTTTGCCAAAATCGGTTTCGTCCAGGTTCGGAAACAGATCCCAGATGTTTTGCCCTAACATCTGACTGGCGGATTTTTCCACCATACGTTCTGCCGAAGTGTTCACGTAGGTATAATTTAGGTTCTTATCTAAGACAAATACGGCATTTGCACGAGTTTCCAGGATTTTGTCGAAGTATTGGGGGACAAATTTGTGCCAATTCTGTTGCAGAAGTTGCTTTGCATCAAAAAAGCTATCTTCATCCTTGAAAAAGCCTTTGATTTTTTCCAGAAATTCATTCATAGGTGCAGGTATAAGAAAACTAAACCAGAGTTATGATTCAAGTCAGCAATTTATCAAAATTTTACGGTGAAAAACGAGCCATCTCAGGGCTTAATTTCAAATTAGAAAAAGGCGAAATTGTGGGTCTCTTGGGCCTCAATGGCGCCGGAAAAACCACTACCATCCGAATCCTGACAGGGTATTTGATCCCTAGTGCGGGCGATGCTTCCATAGATGGAAAGTCTATCTTTGACTTTCCTTTGGAAGCAAAACAGAAAATCGGATATCTACCTGAAACTCCTCCTCTCTACGAAGATATGACCATTACAGAGTATCTTCAATTTGTAGGTCGGATCAAAAAAATTGAGGAATCAAAACTTGAATCGGAAATTGAAAAAGTTTTGTCTAAAACCAACATTACGGCAGTTAAAGATAAGTTGATTGGAACTTTGTCTTTAGGATTTCGCAAACGTGTTGGAATTGCACAAGCAATACTTGGTGATCCTGAGATTGTGATTATGGACGAACCAATTTCGGGACTAGATCCAAAACAAATTGTCGAAATTCGAAATTTAATTCGAAGTCTCGCAGGTGATCATACAGTTCTGATTTCTAGTCATATCCTTACTGAAATTTATAAAACTTGTGATAAGTTTTTATTTCTACACAAAGGAAGTTTGAAACAAGAACTTTCACTCGGTAGATTGGAAGAAGAAATGAACCGACTTGCTGGATGGGAAGTTGGTCTTTCTGGTAAGAGTGCCGATGAACTGCTTAATTTTATGAAATCAGCGATTGGTGATGGTGATAGTTTGTCTGAGCTAGGAACCAATAAAGAAGAAATTCAATTTTTAGTGCGAACAACAAATCCAAAACGATTCAAAGAATCTTTGTTCTCTAAGGCTTTAGCTAGTGGAATTCAAATTGAATCTTTGAAAAAACAAGAAGTGTCTTTAGAACAAATTTTTATGGAGAAAATATGAACTGGCAAACGGCTGTTTGGATCTATAAAAAAGAATTACGATTATTTTTTGGAACATATATGGGGCCATTGGTTCTCGGCGGAACTGCATTTTTAAATGCACTTTTTGTGATGATTCTAAACTTTAATGGAACTGCAAATTATGAAATTGCAACTTACATCACTTTCATTTCCTTTATGACAACCATTCTCATCGCCATGGTCATCATATCTATGGGATCGATTGTTGAAGAACGAAACAAAGGAACTTTGGAATTACTTTTTACTTCCCCTGTTACCGATTTGGAAATTGTTTTTGGTAAATTTCTTTTTGGTGTCACGGTTTGTGGAATCATTACCGTTTTTATCAATGGACTTTTTCCATTGTTGTTATATTCATTTTGGAAAGCTCCGTTTTATATGGTAGCATCCGGTAGTGTCGGAGTATTTTTGTTAGGTGTCTTTACTTTTACGATCGGAATGTTTGGATCAAGCCTCGGCAAAAACCAAATGATTTCACTTTTAATTTCGGTTTTGATTATTTTGACACTTTGGGTTGTGGGATATTTTTCACATCTTTTCCAAGCAACAACTAGAAAGGTTCTCTTTCACTTACATATTTTTTCCCACTTTGCTGCTTTTGCGAAAGGTGTAGTTCCTTTGACGGGGATAGTGTTTTTCTTAAGCGGAACATTTTTGTTTTTATATCTTACCGTAAAGGTTCTGGAATCCAGGAGATGGAGGGGGTAGATCATGTTTTTAACTGCAGATAGAATTTTACCGTTTATTAGTTTACTTTCACTTTTCGCCTATTTCTTGTTTGATGGGATGGTTGTGGATCCCAAAAGAAGAATTATTTTCCTTGGCGTTATCTTTTTATTTTTAGCTTTTGATACCATCATTCGAGCCTTCTCTAAAGGTTTGCGTAAAGAAGACCAAAACCGCTATATCGCTGCCGGATTTGGGATTGGTGCCTTTTTGTTGTCTGTTTTACGTGATTTTTTAGATCTAAAACCGGTAGCTGGATTCAATGAAGAAGTCAGTGCCATTCCAAAGGTAAGAGAATTTCTTTTACTTTGCGTAGTCCTTCTTTCGATCGTATTTTTACTCCAAGTGGTTTTACTTGAAATTGGAAAATCATCCTTAGAAGCACAAAGTAATTTAGCAAAATCCAAAAATTCCCTACTACAAAATGCAGTTCTTGGATTTTTGTTTGTTCTTCCAATCATCGTTGCTGTTAACTATTTTGCTATCAAACGTAACTATAACTTTGATTTGAGTAGCCAGGGTAAATTTTCTCTTTCTCAAATTTCCCGAAATCTTATCAAACCAATCACAAAAGATATTACGATCACTGCATTTTATCCTCGTCCTTTGGAAGCGGATGGGCCAGCAAACGGAGATAAGTTGGCTGCATTTGCTCTCACTCGAGTTCGTCCGGATATTGAAATCCTTTTGGATCAAATCAAAGCAGAAAATTCACATATAACCGTTCAGTTTATCAATGCGGATGTAGAAGTTGATTTGTTAAAAGAGTTTGGACAGGTTTCTAATGGAACTATTTTTGTCCGTTCCCAGAAACAATCTTTACTCACATCGGGGACTCCTTTTGCAGAAGAAAGGGTAATTGCCAAAGAAACTAAAGATTTGGAAGACTTGGAACGTAAGTTAGTTGGCGCCCTTCTAAATGTCACTACGGAACAGAAAAAAGTATATTTTACCGTTTCCAATGGAGAAAGGTATGGAATGTCCTTTAAGGCACTTCCCAATGAACAAGTAAACCGGTTTGTTTCTTCTTTACAATTTTTAAATTTTAAAGTAGCGGAACTTGGATTTGCACAAGGTTGGCCTTCCAAATTGCCAGAAGATGCAGAAATGTTAGTGGTTCTTGGGCCTACTGTTCCATTTTCCAAAGAAGCAAAAGACGAAATTACTAAATTTGTTTTGGAAAAAAATGGCAAACTTCTCATCACCATGGAACCGAAAGGAAACGAAGATTTCGGGTGGTTACTGACAACGGCTGGCCTGAAATTCAAATCTACTCAGCTCATTGAAAGAGAAGAAAAACCGGGGTTTGTTGTGGCTAAACGTTTTCCAGACAACAGGCTCACTGATTTACTTCAGAAAAAAGATATGGGAATTCTTTTTCCTTACAGTGGTTATTTGGAAACAGATGCTACCATTCCATCTCCCTATGTTTTTAAATCAGAAACTTTGTTAGAATCTGGATTCGAAGCTTATACAGATGAAAATAAAAATGGAAAACTAGATCCTAACGAAAAACGTGAAAGTAAAATTCTTTCCGTTGTTTTAACACCCATGTCACTTGTGAGTGAAAAATCAGGAAAAATTATTTTACATACTGGTACTTCTTGGATTACTGATCAGTTCATTCCGTACGCGATGAACTCTCAGTTTTCCACTGTGTCCATCACAGGTTTATTCCAAGACACTGCTGTTGCAGAAATTCCACTTAAAAAAGAAGAACTTGATACCATTTCCCTTTCCGACAATCAAAAGTTAGTTGCATGGGTGATTGGAGTGTTTTTGTTCCCTGGATTCATTCTGGCAGCGGGATCCTACTTTGTCTATGTTCGCCGAAAAAGTTCTATGATTGAAGTATGAAACAGAAAATTAGTTTAGTAGTCCTTGCCTTTGTTGGGTTGTTTTTACTTTTCTACTGGATGGAAGACCATCCAGAGAACATTTCTGAGACAAATTTTTGGAAAGAAGATTGGAAGTCCATTCAATACATTCCACCGAAAGAAGATTGGTGTGGTGTTATGGAGCCAAAGTTTGCTGATGAAACTATGGTGTTTCGTAAAATTCCTCGTGGATGGAACTTAACTCCAGTTTATACAGTATCATCCATAAAAAATGGAAAACAAACTTCTTATGAAGCCAATTACAATGTAAAAAATAGTTTTTCCGAACTCAGTGTTCTTAAAACAAAGTTGATTGAAAAATCTACACCTGAAATTCAAAAGACTTACTGTTTGGGGATTAGTTCACCATCTTTGACTTTATCAGAAGAAAACGGAACAGATATTGAATTTTCGAAAGACAAACAATTGTTGTTTGGTAAAAAAATTGGATCGGATGAAGGTCGCATATCTGTTTTAGTAAAAGACGAGGTTATAGCTCCTTATAACTATCTGATAGAAAAGTTCCGTTCTCCAGTTACTAGTTTTCGTGAAAAAATGTATGTTACGTTTAATGATGGTTACTTGAAGGAACTGTCTTTTTCTGGTCAGGTTGTGAATGTAAAGGCCGAAAATCGTGCCAAAAAAAACCAATACAATGTTTATGTAAATGATTGGAGCCGTATTACCGGTGAAAGGATTGTTTTACCACCGGATGTGGGAAACCAATGGGAATCTGTGGTGAAGGGACTAAAAGTAGAATTCTATATCGACGAGACGGGTGCCCCGGCTTTTCCTGAACTGAATTCGACACAAGTTCCTGAAGCGGTGTTGGATGTAACCCAATCGGAAGGAATCAAGTTTCGACTTTCTTTTTATCCGTTATGGGAATCCGATTCGGGAAAATGGAGGCCGGTGCGTAGGGAACTGGTTCCTTATTTTACGGAATCCATCACTTGGATGAAAGAAGAATCCTTCCAAAATCTGGTGAATGCTGTCATGAAAGTGAAAAGTGCTTCCCGGTACGAGCGTCCCAACCAGAAAATCCAATAAGGTGCAAAAAGTTTCTACAGTCGCATCTCGGATGGAAATGATCCGAGATTTATTCTACTCTCCCATGTCCGCCTTCGAATCCTATTATCATAAAACGGATTTAGGTGGTCGTGATTTGTGGTTGGCCCATCTCCAACTCATCCTTCTCGCACCAGCGGCCAAGTTTCTCGGTAATTTAATCCAAATTGTTTTGTTCAAAGTATCTACAGTCGATGAAGAAACAAAGTTAACTTACACACAAGGGATGTTGACCTTATTCTTTTTTTATTTAGGATTCTATGTTCTGATTCGGTTGGTTGATAGTTTTCGGATGTATCATCAGATGCGTGACCGTACCAAAGATTGGGAAGGACCAGAGCCACATGTGTTTATGATTTCCTATCTTCCTTTCAGTGCCACAACGATCTTTTGGATTTTTCCTGCACCAATACCTTTGTTTGCGTTAGGTGTTGGTTTTTTATATTCCTTACATTTAGCTTATTATTATTTATCACACCGAAGAGAATGGACATCCTTTGATTTTTTATTTTTCCTTATGAAAGTGATTTTATTTTTTTTGGTTCTTCTTTCGGTTCCTCTATTTATTTACAACCTGGTTAGGACGGTACTCTTTTGAAAATCTTTTTGGTAGGCATTGGTGGGATTGCTATGGGTAATTTGGCCTATATGCTAAAAAATCAAGGTCACGACGTTTCAGGTTCTGATCAAAATCTTTACCCACCTATGTCTGATAAATTGGTAGAGTGGGGATTATCACCTAAATCTGGTTATCGTAAAGAAAATGTTAAAGGTGCGGATTTAGTCATCATAGGAAATGCGATTTCACGTGGGAATCCAGAAGTAGAAGAAGTTCTAAATACCGGAATGGAATACATGAGTATGGCCCAGGCCATCGGAACATTTTTTCTGAAAAATAAAAAACCCATCGTGATTTCTGGAACGCACGGCAAAACAACAACAACGTTTTTAACTCATTGGATTTTAGAATCCATTGGATTAAAACCCGGTCTTTTTGTGGGTGGGATTCGCAAAGACGGATTCCCTGGTTTTGCTCTGGGGGAAGGAGATTATTTTGTCATCGAAGGAGATGAATACGATTCTGCTTTCTTTGATAAAAGTTCTAAGTTTTTACATTATAGACCATACTACTTAGCAATGAATGCTTTAGATTTTGATCATGCTGATATTTTTGCTGATCTCAATGCAATCAAAACCATGTTCAAACGCCTGTTAAATTTGGTTCCTGGTCGTGGTAAGGTTTTTTATTGGAAAGGTTCTCGGAACCTCGTGGAAATCACAAAAGATTATAAACATGCACCCGTGGAATCCTTTGATTTAGGAGACAAAAACTCCATTTTTAAATATGAAAAAGGTATTTTATCTGAGATGCGAACCAAAACAAAATTAAAACCATCTTTGATTGGATCACATAACTACCGCAATGTGGAAGTGGCGACTCGTATTTGTTTGGAAATTGCTCCTCAAAAAAGAAAAGAAATTTTAGAAGCTGTGGTTTCTTTCCCAGGTGTCAAACGAAGACAAGAAAATCTATTTGTTTCCGATAAGAGTTTACTTGTAGAAGATTTTGCTCATCATCCTGTGGCCATCCAAGAAACGATACGAGCTCACAAAGAAGCCTATCCTGGATATAAAATCATTTCACTGTTTGAACCAAGAAGTGCCACCTCACATAGAAATGTTTTCCAAGACGATTTTGCTAAATGTTTTAAAGGAAGTGATGTCAGCATCGTTACCGAAGTGTATCAAGTAGATAAGGTAAATAAATCCTTACGTTTGAATGTCAAAAAACTAGTAAAAGACATCTCAAAGAATACAAAGAAAGACGCATTGTATGCAAAAGATCCCAAAGAAATTCCAGTCCTTCTAAAAAAGATTCTACCAAAATTTCAAAAAGAAAAAGTAATCATCCTTGCGATGTCGAATGGTGCCTTTGGTGGAATTTATCCTGAATTAAAATCATTAATCGAATTACGAGAATCTGTATGAGCCTATCCCAAGAAATCGAAGTTTTAGTTAAAGAAGCAGAGTCTGTTTTATCTTCAGCCACATCCGAACAAGATTTGGATTCTTTAAAAAACCAATTCATTGGTAAAAAAGGAAAACTCACTTCTGTTTTAAAAGGTCTTGCCGCCTTATCCGTGGAAGAGAAAAAAACAGTAGGGAAACAAGCGAACGAAGCACAAAACCGACTCGAAAGTTTTGTTGAAACCAAAAGAACTTCTTTAAAAGAAAGTTTTTATGAAAACAAGTTAGGCCAAGAATTTTTTGATAGTTTGCGACCACTGGCGCCCAAAGAAAGAGGAAGCCTTCATCCCATTTCTCAAATCCAATACGAAATTGAAGATATCTTTACTTCTATGGGTTTTTCTGTGATGGATGGGCCGGAAGTAGAAACGGATGAAAACAATTTCGGTGCTCTCAATTTTACGGAAGACCATCCCGCTCGTGATATGCAAGATACGTTTTATACGGAAGATGGAAATTTACTCAGAACTCATACTTCAGCCATCCAAGTGCGTGCCCTTCGCAAACTAAAACCTCCTTTTCGGATCATTGCTCCTGGTCGTGTGTTTCGATATGAAGAGGTGGATGCCTCTCACGAAAATACGTTTTACCAAGTAGAAGGGATGGTTGTGGGTGAAAATATTTCAGTCGCACATTTGATTTATACTATGGAAACACTTCTTTCTCGTGTGTTTCGAAAAGAAATCAAAACAAGACTAAGACCGGGATACTTTCCATTTGTGGAACCAGGTTTTGAACTCGATATCAACTGTCTGGTTTGTAGTGGAGATGGTTGCAGTGTGTGTAAACATTCTGGTTGGTTGGAACTACTCCCTTGTGGACTGGTTCATCCAAATGTCCTTGAATCAGCAGGACTTGATTCTAAAAAATGGACTGGGTTTGCTTTTGGTCTTGGCCTTGACCGTCTTGTGATGATGCGTTATGGAATCCATGACATCCGGTATTTCCAATCAGGAAATTTAAGGTTCTTAAAACAGTTTTAGTTTTGTTAGGTGGTTGTTGAACCAAAAGGCCAAAGACTTACCGTCCTTGGCCTTTTTCATTTTAACCTAAAAGCACCGCCTGGATTTTTCCTTCGATTTCTTGGAATTCCACTTTTGAATTTCCAAGAGAGAGTCCTTCTTTGGATACAATTTCTACTCCATCTTTTCCATAAAGGTTCGTTAGAACCATCTCTCCATTTTCTTTTGTCGAGCAGGCAATGAGGTAAGGTGGTTTTTTTTCTCCACCTGGATTGAAATAAATGGTGCTTACACTAAGGATGGTGGCTTTTTCTCCCACTTTTGGATTTGGGACATTGACTTCCAATGGTTTTAAAGCCAAAGGTTCTCTTGTTTCTGATTTAGGTTTTTCTTTGGAAAATAAAACTACGGAATTGATGCTATCTATTCCTCCATTTCCTCCAAGCAAACTGACGCTAGGCGGTGTCTCCAGTGTTTTTGGAATGGGATCTACGGCAAGGCCATATTGGCTCGCTATGTCAATGAGACCTGTCGCTCCCGAAAGTGCCATGGCAGCTTGGTAGTTTAAAATTCCTCCACCCAAATTGATTGGAATTTCTTTTGTTCCATTGGAAATTTTTCCTTTGCGAAGTGCCGTTGCAGTTTCTTTCGGTGGTACACCAAAATACAAACCCGCTTCATGGATGACCATTCCTGTAAAACAATCATAAATCCAAGCATAATCAATATCAGAACGTTTGAATCCAGAAGAGGCCACGGCTCTTTCACAAGCAAGTGCGGCTGGACTTTTTAAGTCTTTTTTTTGTATGAAGTATTCCGCATGGGCACTATGTCCGGAACCCGCTAAGTAAATATGTTCGGCATCTTTTTTGATGATTTTGTTTTCAATTAACTTCTGTTTCATGAATTCAGAAGTGATGAGAGTGGCAAATCCATGATCGGTGACAATGGCAATCATCGGTGTACTATAAACTCCAGAAAGGGGTTTTTTTAACTGTTTTTCCGTGAGTGGTTTTTGGAATTGGAAAGCCCGGGGATTGGATTCGGCAAGTGACCGAAAGTGTTTTGTGATTTCTTCTAAATCATCACTGGTCACTCCAGTATCAAACATCATTCGTTCACATAACAAAGAATAAAGACCAATGAGGGTCGCCCCATAAGGCATTTCCCAATCTTTGTGGCAAACAGTGGCCGTGAGTCTTTTTAAATCAGATATTTGTTTGAATACTGATTTGGGAACATCGGCAGCGGCCACAAGAACAACAGCATAAGGATTGGCTTTGACAATGGTATGTGCTTGGCCAATGGCACCGCCTACACTGGCCCCACCTAAATCCACGGTATGACAAGCAAGTCCTCCAAAACCTAAATCATTGGAATCTTTGACTGTAAATCCATACCCTTCTCGGCCAAGAGACTGGGCTTCGATAGATACAAAATCAGTTAAAAAGGGTGCAATTTTAGAACGATCCGTTCCGAGAAAACCAAATAGTTTATCTACAGAACGAAATAATATAGAATGGTATTTTTCTAAAGGAGAAAGATTTTTATAAACTTCCGAATCAAATTCAGATTCGATGGTGTCAGCGACACCGAGTAGAATTGGGTTCATGATGGCTCATTAGAATTAACCTTCCATATTCATCAACGCATTCATTCGAAAATCTTGTATGATTTGTTTGCAACGTTCAGTAATCAAAGTCAGGCTTTCGCCGAATTTTTTTCCGTTAAAGGCATTAAACGCATGAGGATAATCCTTATCGTTGACTTGGACAATCATATCAGGATTGATCCTGTTTTTGCCGACTAAATCTAACACAGAAACTGTGATATTTTTTAGAGCAATACATCCGTCTTTTAAAAGATTTTGGGATGCCTTTTCAATCACAATATTGTTTCCATTCGCATCCAGTAAGGTTTTGATGAACTCTTGCATTTTCATGGAAGGAAGGCCACGTCTTGTCATTCCAATTCGTTCGACTTGTAAAACAGCATCTTGTAAATAGGAATATTCTGGGGTTCCTTTGAAGATATAAATAAGAACCGGAAGTTCTGTTTCTGTAAAATCCAACATAGCACCGTAGAAGTATCTTGTTTCAACTTTTGCGAGTGGATGGAAATCTACTTTTTTATAATTAGCTAACTTCTCAATGGACTCGTCCATAATTCGATTTAGAGTTTGTGCTTTTGCTGCTTCTTTTTTGGCCGCAAGTTCTTGGAATTTGGATTTTAATTGTTCGAGGAAAGTCACTTCTTCTGTGAGAAACTTTGTGATGTTGCCACGGAGTTTCAGGACTTGTAAATATCTTTGTTCGAATCCTGTTTGGTCAAATGCCTTAGGATTTAGTTTTCCGTGTTCTTTGTATTCTGATCTGATTTTTTCTAATATTGCTTTTGTTTCTGCTTCCGACAGTTCTTTCATTTCGATTGTTTCCAGTTCTCAATATCAAGTATGGTTTTATCCAAATCTTGTGCAAAATATAGGGATGCATTTTTTGCATCTACATACATCAACTGATTTGCATATTGTAATTGTTTGACCTGAATTTCATTCTTTAGGTTTAAAATATTCAACAATTGCAAACTAAGTTTTTTGAAATCTTTGACTATAGTATCGGAATGTCTTTGCATTTCAAACAGATGGAGTCTGTTTAATTTTTCTTTATCCGATTCAATAAATTTCATTTCTTCCCTTTTTTCTGCAGGTGCTTTTGAGATATAATACGTAATAGGACGAGGATAAGATGTCATTTCCTTGTGAAGATCGATCATTTTATCAAGGGCTTCAAATACTTGTGATTCCATTTCACGAGCAAAGTTCCCAACAATATTTTTGTTTTCGGATGGGTCACCGGTGAGTTCAAAGATCCGAGAAGATTGTAAGTTCCGAATGATGGCTGTGACACGTTCCCTATAAGTGGATAATAATTTGATAAAGTCTTCTATACTTTGGAAGGCCGTTTTGTCGCCGTCTTCTCCCACTTGTAAGTTGGGTTCTGTATTTGTGATTCCTTCCGGTTCCTCCGTTTTTGGTAAATCCGGTGTGTTGAGAAGACCGTCATGAGAAAGTGGTTCCTCGGTCGTAAGGGGAGGTGGTGTTTCTCCTTCAAAAATATCCAAATCTACATCTTCCTGCATCAGATTATCTTCTGGATCGGAATCGGGATTGTCTTTTTGAGATTCAAGCGGTTTGTCCGTTGGATTTGGCTGAGTTGAGGATTGTAATCCAACTAACTTCCCTAATATGGGATTTGCTTTTAAACCCTCAGAGATTTGTGTAGTGGGTGGAGGTGTGACTTGAGTTGTCGGATTTGTTGCAGTTTTAGCTGTGTCACTGGAGGCTGAAGAGGGAGACTGCGGAACCACTTCAAAATGATTGCCAATGAGTTTTAAAATCTCAATTCTACGGGTGTCTTTATTAAAACGAAGCGCATAACGGTTGTTATCTTTATCGATATACCTTTGTTGGATTTGAGAAATTGACAATTTGAGAGGATCAATTTCTGAAATGGAATCAATTTTTATATAATGGAATTTTGATTTTTCAGGTGTCACAGTCTTAAAATTTCCAACAAAGCTTCTGTGAAAGCATACGAGAGTAATACGTTCGGGTCAACTTCCTTCTCCCGAGAAATCAAAGTTAAGGTAAAAAAATCGTATCGACTGAGTTCCATACGTTCATAATGGCCTGATTCGCGTTTCTCAAAGGTTCCTGGCTCCATTCCCTCTATTTTCAGGGATAAAATAGCCATTTTTACGACAAGGGCCAGATCCAAGTGTTTTTGTTTTAGGATCTCAAAGAGTTCGGAATCGATCCAAATGAGAATGGGGAACATGTTTTTCTCCTATGGGAAGAGGTTGTGAAAGCCCTCTTTGGTACCCATTTTTTTCTCTTTCGCCTTGACCGTCAGGGTGGTACTCAAAAGATAAGTAAAAATTCCTCGTAGGGGACATTCCTTGGCTAATTTAAAATCATCTAAAAAAGACATTCGCAGAACCGCTCGTAGAAAAGAGCGAAATGGTGAGGATCGCACTGAATTGCGAACTTATGCTCGCCTCCTTCTCAAAGCAATCAAAGCTGGAGACAAAACAGAAGCTCTTACTGTATTCTCTAAACTTGCATCCAAATTGGATAGAGCTGCAAAAACGAAATTAATTCATAAGAAAAATGCGGATCGTAAAAAATCTCGTATGGCACTTCGTATCAACTCCATCGAGACAAAAGCCGCCTAACATTTGCTTTTAGCTAGAAGGAATGAGGCCACCAATGGTGGCCTTTTTTATTTCTAAATCTGATTTACAAAAAACTTCACTCAGGTTCACTGGTCATATTAACGGGCGATTAGCTCAGCTGGGAGAGCAGCTGCCTTACAAGCAGCGGGTCGGCAGTTCAATCCTGTCATCGCCCAAACCGTTTTTCTTTTAATCTTCACGTTTATTCCACTCCTCTGACACATTCCAAAAAGCAAAAAGATAGACTTGCAGTGTGAATCCACCAGCTTTG
Source organism: Leptospira noumeaensis (assembly GCF_004770765.1). Lineage (NCBI taxonomy): Bacteria > Pseudomonadati > Spirochaetota > Leptospiria > Leptospirales > Leptospiraceae > Leptospira > Leptospira noumeaensis. The sequence continues at coordinate 1,197,544 of NZ_RQFK01000026.1, forward strand.
ATAGTATTGTATGCGATTTACAAAAGAGTATGATCTGTCCTCCCTAATGATTTCTATCTCCGGTGTTCGGGGAAAAATAGGACAGGGGTTTGGCTTGGAAGAGGCATTGGCATTTTCAAAATCCTTTGCTTCTATGATGAATGGTGGGACGGCAGTGATTGGGCGGGACTCAAGACCCAGTGGCCCTTATTTGGAATCACTTCTCACCTCAGCTTTGTTAGCTTCTGGAAATTCTGTTTTAACATTGGGACTTGTTCCTACCCCAACAACCAAAGCGGTTGTGAATCTTTCCAAAGCCAATGGTGGAATTATGATTTCCGCCTCACACAATCCTATGGATTGGAACGCATTTAAATTCATTTCTAAAAAAGGTTTTTTCTTTTCGGCAGAGGAAAATAAAAAACTTCTTTCCATCATTCAAAACGGATCTTATCCCAAAGAACAAATTTCTCCCAAAGGTTATATTGATTCTGGTGAAGATTATATTGATCTCCATTTGTCTTCTGTTTTGAAACGTGTAAACGTTGCTAAAATCAAAAAGAAAAAATTTACAGTATTTGTGGATGCCGTCGGTGGTGCCGGATCTTATGTAGTTCCTAGATTTTTACAAATGTTAGGTTGTAAGGTTGTGGCCCATAACTGCAATCCCGATGGAACTTTTCCAAGGCCTCCGGAACCAACGGCTGCTGCTTTAAAATCAGTAGAACCATATTTCAAAAAATCCAAAGCAGACATTGGTTTTGCTTTGGATCCTGATGCAGATAGACTTGTATTGTTTTCACCCAAACGCGGTGCTGTATCAGAAGAATATACTTTGCCATTGGCACTCATGAATGTTTTATCTACGGCTAAGAAAAAAGCCAAAGTTGTTGTGAACTTATCTACTTCTTTTTTAAACGAAGAGGTAGGATCTCGGTTTGGAGCCGAAGTCATTCGTAGCAAAGTGGGTGAAGCAAACGTAGTAGAAGAAATGATTAAGACCAAAGCAGTGTTTGGTGGAGAAGGGAATGGGGGAGTGATTGATCCAAACATCCCATCATTTGGTCGGGACACTTTGTCCGGAATTGCTCATATCTTAAATTTGATGGCTGAAACTGGTAAATCCGCCGATGTTCTTTTAGATGAGCTCCCAAATTTATACATGGACAAACAATCCTTTCCTTTGGCAACGGGAATGTCTTTAGAAAGTCTTTATGAAAAATTTAAGTCTGAGTTTTCTCCGAAAGTCATTTCAGAGAAAGACGGACTTTGGATGTATGTATCCGATTCTTGGATTCACATTCGTCCTTCCAATACAGAGCCAATCTTTCGTGTCATTACTGAAACTAAATCCAAATCTGATTTGGAAACTACCTTAAAGAGGGTAAAACAATGTGTGGAATCGTAGGTTATTTAGGTAAAAGAGAGGCACTCCCTCTCATCATTAAAGGTTTAAAACGTCTTGAATACCGCGGTTACGATAGCGCTGGTGTTGCGTTGTTAAACGGTGGACTTGATATCGTTAAAAAGAAAGGGAAAGTTGCCGATTTAGAAAATGAAATTGGTAATCGAAAACTAGTGGCTACGCTTGGAATCGGTCACACTCGTTGGGCCACACATGGAGAGCCTAATGATCGAAACGCCCACCCTCATACAAGTTCCGATGGAAAATTAGCAATCATCCATAACGGGATCATTGAAAACTATGCATCCATCAAAAAAGAATTAGAGGGGAACGGACATATATTTAAATCAGATACTGATTCTGAAGTTCTCATCCATTTAATTGAAGAAATTAAAAAACAAAACAATTGTTCCATTGAAGAAGCCGTTCGTCTGGCTTTGAATGAAGTGGTGGGTGCTTATGCCATCGTCATCTTATCGAAAGAAAATGAAAGGATGATGATTGCCGCAAGAAAAGGTTCTCCTCTTGTGATTGGAATTGGGGAAGATGAATATTTTGTAGCATCTGATGCAACACCTATCATTGAATATACGAACAATGTAACGTATTTAAACGACCAAGAAATGGCCATCATCAAAGATGGAGATTTGGTAGTTAAAAACTTAGAAAACGTAACCAAAACTCCATTCATTCAAAAATTAGAATTAGATTTGGAAGACATAGAAAAGGGTGGATACCCTCACTTTATGTTGAAAGAAATTTTTGAACAACCTAAGTCTGTGCGTGATGCCATGCGTGGACGTCTTGTCTCAAGAGAACACCATTTGTTCTTAAGTGGGATTGACCAATACTTAAACCGTTTTTTAAATGCGGATCGTTTGATCCTTGTGGGTTGTGGAACTTCTTGGCATGCCGGGCTTATCGGTGAGTATTTATTTGAAGACCTGGCTCGGATTCCTACAGAAGTAGAATATGCATCCGAGTTCCGTTATCGTAATCCCATCGTGACAGAAAGAGATGTGATCATTGCTGTGTCCCAATCTGGTGAAACAGCAGACACACTGGCAGCCATTGAACTTGCTAAGTCGAAAGGTGCTCTTATTTTTGGAGTTTGTAATGTGGTGGGTTCTTCCATCGCACGTGCTTCTCATGCGGGTGCTTACCTTCATGCGGGCCCTGAAATTGGTGTGGCTTCCACAAAAGCCTTCACTTCCCAAGTTAGCATTCTGACAATGATGGCTCTCTATTTAGGACTGAAAAAAGGTTCTATCTCATTGTCTGATTACCAAACTCTCCTTCTCGAGTTGGATTCCATCCCTGATAAGGTGGCAAAAATTCTAACAAAAGATGAAGAAATCTTAAAAATTGCTGAGAACTATTACCGTGCATCTAACTTCCTTTATTTGGGGCGTGGGTTCAATTTCCCAGTGGCACTCGAAGGGGCATTGAAGTTAAAAGAGATTTCTTATATTCATGCAGAAGGATATCCAGCAGCAGAAATGAAACATGGACCAATTGCCCTTATCGATGAAGACATGCCTGTTGTGTTCATCGCTACAAAAGATGGTTCCTATGAAAAAGTAATTTCTAATATCCAAGAAGTAAAAGCAAGAAAAGGAAAAGTCATTGCCATTGTCACAGAAGGCGATACAGACATTAAATCTATGGCAGATTATACGTTTGAAATTCCAAAAACTGCGGATGCTCTTGTTCCGTTACTTGCTGTCATTCCTTTGCAACTTTTGTCTTATCACATAGCAATCCTTAGGGGATGTAATGTGGACCAACCGAGAAACTTAGCGAAATCTGTAACTGTGGAGTAAACAGTGAACCTTCTACTTGACGATTCCAAAAGAAATCCGTCTCTTGAACCACTATCTAGGTTTCATTCTTTTTTTGAATGGAATCTTGGTGGGATCACCTTACTCGAAAAATTAGAAGGTAAGTATCCAGGGGCCAAAATTTTTTATAAAGGCCCAAATCTAGAATTTGAAAAACTAATCTTTCATCGGTATCCACATGTTTTGCCTGCTAACTTGGATTCCTATGATTCGATTTATAGTTCTGATTCTTATTTACCATGGGAGTTACTTGGAACCGTTACTTCTATCATTGAAGACACACTGACTTTAGAAAAAGATTGGAAACGGTTTCGTCAAAAGTACAAAGCAAAACAATCGGGGTTTCATATTGTTGGAAAAGAAAAACACCTCTACATCCACCCGCAAGCGACTGTGTATCCCGGCGTTGTTTTTGATACAACCCATGGACCAATCCTTATCGAAGATGGAGCCAAAATTTCTTCTTTTAGTTTTTTAGAAGGCCCGCTTTTTGTAGGAAAAAATACTCAAATAGACAATGCTCGGATCACCGGGGGTTCTCTCATTGGGAACCAGTGCCGGATTGGTGGGGAAGTCGAAAATTCTATCATCTTAGATTATACCAACAAACACCATGAAGGTTTCCTTGGTCATAGTTTTGTTTCTACTTGGGTAAACTTAGGTGCTTTGTCCACAACGAGTGATTTAAAAAATAATTATGGAATCATCAAACTAAAGATCGGTGATTCGACTGTGAATACAGGAACAATAAAGTTTGGATCTCTCATTGGCCCTTTTACAAAACTAGCGATTGGTGTGATGTCGAATACAGGTACAGTATTTGATATAGCAAGTAACATTGTAGAATCCAGAATCCAAGGTTATGTGCCAGCATTCACTTGGATCAAACCGGGTGGACGTTACCGTTTGGAAGAGTTTCTTTTTGATACCAAAAAAATCATGGCCCGTCGTGGTATGAATCTTTTTGAATTTGAAGAAGAGTATTTGAGAAAGTTATACGGAAGTTTTGCGGAGTGAACATGACACCCAGTTTGTTAGAACATATCAATTCTGGAAAAACAATAGAAATTGATGAATTACGTTTTTTCTATTTGGATGAAGGGAAGGGTGATGAAATTATTTTACTACTTCCTGGGTTTTTGACTACATCATATAACTATCGAAAGTTGGTAGATTTATTATCCACTCATTACCGAGTGATTGCATTAGATTTTTTGGGAACTGGATTTAGCACAAGGCCGGATGGCCCCCTCTCTCATAGACTCCAGGCCCATTATTTGGCTCCATTTTTAGAGAAAGTTGTTGGAGATAAAAAAGTCCATGTTGTGGCCTTTGATTATGCTCTCCCTATCCTTTGTTTCACCTTTAAAGAACACGCAAACCAATATAAATCCTTATCCATTCTTGGTGGATTTATGAAGTTACCTAAATTTCGATTTTATTTTCCCTTACATTTCCTTCGTTTACCTTTGATCGGTGAAGTTTTCTCCTTTTTATTTCGTCCACCACTCCTTCGGATGTTTTATAAACTATTCCTTGTGAAAAAAACACACCATTTAACTTATGAATGGGAAAAGACCATGTACCATTTGTTATTCGAAGGAAAGGCTCGTAAAAACACATTAGAGTTTGTTCGGAATGTGGATCGTTCCACTCATGCCCTTCGGGAAATTGAAGAAGGTGCCAAAAACTTTGTGGGTCTTCGTCAAATTTATATTGGTGAAGAAGATTTTCGTATTTCTCCATCGCAAACAGAGTATATGAAAGAAACACTTCGGACGAGTAGCCTTGTTTTTTTACCTTCCAAACATCTACCCATGGAAGAATGTCCAGAAGTGGTTTTTGAAAAACTCCACTACTTTGTAGATTCCTTTTCGCATAAAAAAACGAAAACCTTTCATTTTAACAAACAGAATAAGGAATAATATGGAAAGAATCATCTCTAAGACGAACCCGCATACCTCCGATTTTGTTGCCAATCGTACGGCTTATTTAGAAACTTTAGTGCCCATTCGCCAAGTTATCGATAATGTAAAGTTAGGTGGTGGAAAGAAAGCCCTTGAAAAACATAAATCAAGAGGAAAACTGACAGCAAGAGAACGAATTGCCGAACTCATCGATGCGGGCACCGAGTTTATGGAAATTTGTGGATTAGCTGGAGAAGGTGTGTATCCTGATCCCGTTCCCTCGGCTGGAATCATCACTGGAATTGGAAAGGTGGAAGGTGTGGACTGTATGATTGTTGCCAATGACGCCACAGTCAAAGGAGGAACCTATTATCCTCTCACAGTCAAAAAACATGTTCGTGCCCAAGAGATTGCCGAAAATAATTCCCTTCCTTGTATTTATTTAGTAGATTCTGGTGGGGCATTTTTACCCATGCAGGACGAAGTATTTCCAGACAAAGACCACTTCGGACGTATATTTTTCAATCAAGCACGAATGAGTGCCAAAGGAATTTCTCAGATAGCCGTCGTTATGGGGTCTTGTACCGCAGGTGGTGCTTACATTCCCGCTATGTCTGATGAATCTGTTATTGTGAAAGGAAATGGAACTATTTTCCTTGGTGGTCCACCACTTGTCAAAGCAGCCACAGGGGAAGTTGTCACCGGTGAAGAGTTAGGTGGTGCGGATGTTCATTGCCGTGTGTCTGGGGTGACAGACCATTATGCAGAAGATGATTTCCATGCATTGGAAATCACTCGTTCTATTGTCAAAAATCTAAATATAAAGTTAGAAACAGCCCCTAAAGAAACAGAAGAACCTTTGTATCCCACAGAAGAGATTTATGGAATCATCGAAAGAGATTCTAAAAAATCATACGATCCAAGAGAAATCATTGCAAGGATTGTGGATGGTTCCAGGTTTCATGAATTTAAAAAACTATATGCCACAACCATTGTCACTGGGTTTGCCGAAGTGTATGGATATCCTGTGGGGATCATTGCCAACCATGGAGTTTTGTTTTCGGAGTCTGCCCTTAAAGCTTCACATTTTATAGAACTTTGTGACCAAAGGCGAATTCCACTTTTATTCCTACAAAACATCACAGGGTTTATGGTGGGAAAAAAATACGAAAACAATGGAATTGCTCGCGACGGTGCCAAAATGGTTAACGCAGTTTCTACGACAACAGTTCCCAAACTAACTATCGTTACTGGTGGTTCTTACGGTGCTGGAAATTATGGAATGTGTGGTCGCGCTTTTGCACCTGAATTTTTATGGATGTGGCCCAATGCTCGGATTTCTGTGATGGGAGGCGAACAAGCGGCAAACGTACTTTGGACTGTGAAAAAAGACCAAAAGGAAGCAGCAGGAGAATCCATTCAGGCAGGCGAAGAAGTGACGTTTAAAAAACCAATTTTAGAAGACTATGAAAAGAAGTCTTCGGCTGTGTATAGTTCTGCTCGCCTTTGGGATGATGGGATCATTGATCCTGCGGATACTCGGAAAATTTTAGGTAGAGCTTTGTCTGTCCTCAGTCGAAGGAAAGAAGAAAGAAAACCATTTGGTGTCTTTCGAATGTAATTTTTGACTTTTCATTCTCATTCGAAATGCAAACTAATTACAAATGATCATCCGCGAGAAGTCATCCAATCAAGTTGCCATCATCACCATTGAGGGTGAGGTTGATTTGTACAATGCAAAAGAATTGAAAGACATTCTCGATGATAAAATGCGTAAAAACCAATACGAAATTGTGGTGAACTTGGAAAAGGTTCCCTTTATGGACAGTTCCGGAATTGGAACACTTGTGACAGCCATGTACAAACTAAAAAAGTATCATGGAAACTTAAAAGTCTGTAGTGTTCATGGTTCGGTGGCTAAGGTATTCAAACTCACAGGAATGGAAAGCCATTTGGAAGTGTTTGATACTGAAGAAAATGCCGTCCTTTCCCTCGTGGAAGAAAGAGAATCTTCCGAATAATCAAAGTTTTGTGCGCTTTTTTTGTAAAACTTTTCGTTAATGTTATGACGGAAGTTGTAAACTAACCTTCACTTTTTCCATCACTTCCTTACCTTCCAATATTTCTAAAATATACAAAGCAAATTCAAAAGCAGAACCAGGGCCAATGCTCGTATGGATATGGTTATGTGAAACAATCCTATCTCCCGTATACTTTCCACCTTTTCCTTTGGCTAAATCATTCGAGTAAGGAAAAGCCGTATAAGGATCATCACCGGAAATGATATCTAAATTTCTAAGTACATTCGGAGCCGCACAAATGGCACCAATCATTTTTGATTGGTTTTGGAAGGATTTTAGAATGGAACTAATTTCTGGATCCGCCATGAGTTGTTTGGTTCCTTCGAGTCCACCGGGAAGGAGGATGGCATCAAATTCACTGGAATTGATTTCTGAAAAAATTTTGTCTGCCAAGTGGAGGGTCTTTCTTGCAGCAAGGATGGGATCTTTTGATTTTCCTATTGAGGTGACTTCTACATTTCCTCTTCTTAAAACATCAATGAGGATGATGGCTTCCATTTCTTCAAAGCCAGGACAGAGGGGAATCAAAACTCGTTTTGCCATACTAAGACTAGTTTGGTTTGGAACAAAATGTTCAAGTTTTTTTGTAAAAAAACGATTCCAAGAAATGAGAACTTTCCTGGAGCTCTGGGGGTCTTATATAAGTAGGAGAGAGTGCTTAGTGTCTATGACTTTTAAAAAAACGAATCCATTACGTTACCTTGCCATTGCTTTTAGTTTTTTACTTTTGGGAACATTTTTGTCACCCATCCTCACTTGTGGAAATTCTTCCGAGAACCCACTGCAATTAAAAGCAGATGGGACTGATAAATTGTCTCCCGCCCAAACTCAAGCTGTGGCTTTAGAAGATGCCTTCCAAGAAGTATTTGATAAAGTTTCACCAAGTGTGGTATCGATTGCCACAGAAAGGACTGTGAATGTCCAACAACACCCGTTTTCAGGAGATCCATATTTTGACCATTTTTTTGGACGTCCCGGTGGGTCAGGTCGTGTGATGAAACAAAAACAATCTGGTCTTGGTTCTGGAATCGTCCTTAACGAAGAAGGTTATATTATGACGAACCACCATGTGATCAAAGACATGGACAAACTCACAGTGAAGTTTAAAAATCAAAAAACCTTTGATGCGAAACTCATTGGTTCTGACGAAACGATGGACATCGCCTTACTCAAGATAGATGCTCCTAAGGGAACACTTCGTCCGATTGTGCTTGCTGATTCCAATAAAGTAAAAGTAGGAAACTGGGCCATTGCCATTGGCGCCCCGCTCGGTTTTGAACATTCCTTTACTGTAGGTGTTGTGTCTGCAGTACAACGAGGCGGAATTGATTCCTCTGGTTTATCCTACATTCAAACTGACGCTGCCATCAACCAAGGAAATAGTGGAGGCCCACTCCTCAATATTCGAGGGGAAGTGATCGGGATCAATCGTATGATTGCGTCTCAATCGGGTGGCTCTGTGGGAATTGGATTTACCATACCTATCAACGAAGCACGGAGAGTTGCTGAAGAAATCAAAACCAACGGGAAAGTCACTCGTCCTTGGATTGGTGTGGGTCTTGATGCTGTCAATGAGGAAGACGTAGAACAACTCAAACTCAAAGATACAAAAGGTGCCATTGTCCGCCAAATCATAAAAGGATCTCCTGCCGATAAAGCTGGTTTGAAACTCTATGATGTGATTGTAGAAATGGGTGGAAAAGAAATCCAAACACCCGAAGAACTCATTGGTTTTGTGAGATCTTCCAAAATTGGAAAACGAATTGAGATAAAAATCATTCGAAATAAAAATGAAATCTTGACTTCCATCACTCCAGAGCAGAAACCAAATTGAGGTGAGTTTAAGAGAAGATTGGATCCAACCGGGCGAAGATGAACCGAGCCTTCGCCCCACAAAATTATCCGAATTTATCGGGCAAAAAGAGGTTCTGGCCAATCTTTCGGTTTATATAGAGGCGGCTCGGAAACGAAAGAGCCCCCTCGACCATGTTCTAATTTCCGGCCCTCCTGGCCTTGGCAAAACCACACTAGCCAATATCATTGCCAATGAACTGGCAGTGGCCTTTACTCCCACATCCGCTCCTGCCATCTCCAAGGGAGCTGATCTTGTTCGATTTTTAACCTTACTGAAAACCAACGAAGTCCTCTTTATCGACGAAATCCACGGCTTTATCAAAAAACAAGAAGAGTTACTCTATCCGGCGATGGAGAACTTCTTTGTAGACCTTGTGGTTGGCGAAGGTGTCACTGCCAACGCCCTCCAGATCCAACTCCAACCCTTTACCCTTGTCGGTGCCACAACTCGCTCTGGACTTGTGAGCGAACCCTTAAAGTCAAGGTTTGGAATCCATCTCAAACTGGATTTTTATACCGATGGGGAAATGCAAATCATCGTGGATCGTTCCGCAAAACTACTAGGTGTGTCTCTTGGGGACGGAGTGGCTTTGGAGATCGGAAAACGAAGCCGAAAAACCCCAAGGATTGCCAACCATCTTTTAAAACGAGTTCGGGACTTTGCCGAAGTTCGTAATGAAACCTCTGTTAGTTTAGAGACATGTCGGTTTGCGTTTGAAAGGATGGGAGTGGATCATTTGGGCCTCGATGCGGTGGATCGCCAAATTTTGGACATCCTCATCCATCGTTATGGTGGTGGGCCTGTGGGAATCAAACCCATTGCTGTGGTTCTTGGGGAAGAGGAACGTACCTTAGAAGACACGTACGAACCTTTTCTTGTCCGAGTGGGCCTCATTGACCGCACACCACAAGGCCGAGTGGCTACGAAAAAGGCTTACGAACATTTGGGAATTGTATATACTGGAAATATCGGGGAAAATCGCGAAAATGGCCCAACTCTCTTTTGATTTCCGGTTACCTGAAAAGGAAGAAGGGGAACGTAGACTTTTCTTCGCTTTCACCTTTGTCATCCTCATCGCTTCCTTTGTACTCGCCCATCTCATCACAAGGAATATGCTTTGGAAGATGTTGGCAGAAGAACAAGCCGCCGAAATGTTAGGGCCGAAAGAACAGGAAAAAATTTACGAAGTTCTTGTAGAACAACAGTTCATCAACCCAGACAAAAAAGACGAATACAAAGCACTCTCTAACAAAGATTCGTCGGGCGGCGGCGGTCTTACCGAAAAACAAGGATTTCATACACTCACACAATTTCGTGAATTCATCATGGGAAGTTCTGCTTCCACTCCAAGCAAAGCCCAACCCAAATCAGAACAATCCAAAGAAGAAGAACTATTTGAAGTAGGAATTTTCAAGGCAGATCCTAAAACCAATTCCAATGCTGAAGAAAGTCCGAACCAGTCCGCAAGTTCCGGACAAATGACAAAAATTCCGTTTAATTATAGATTCCAACAAGACTTTTTGTTTCGATGGGACGGAGCCAAAGCCCTCACAATTCCCACCAAACAATTAGCAGGTTATTATTACTTTAAAAACATGTTAAAACGAATTGAAGAATCTTTTGCTCCGCCAGGTGGTGGAAACTATGCTTACCGAGACGTGGCAGGGATTGTGGCACGAGAAGGAATCAAAGAAGGGGAAACAAAAGTTTTATTTATGTTAAGCGAACAAGGCCAAGTGCTTGATGTACGTTTGGTTTCTTCGCAAGGCCAAGTGGTGGTAGACCAAGCATGTTTGGATTCTATCCGAGGCCAAAACTTTGGCCCGGTTCCAGAAGAAGTGAAATCCAAAGGTCTTATTTTTGGAATCAACTTCATCTTTCCCGGAATCAGATATTATCGTTAGTGGGTATTTTTATTCTGTCACAAGGGTACAACCATACTCTTTAGAAAGATATTTTGCCGTATTGGTTCGTCCCAGTCCTTTTACAGTCACTGATGTGTTTTCTTTATCTAACTTGAATTCGCTAATGGGAACCCACTGGCGAGCAAAGTCATGGCATTGTTCCTCGGAAAGTTGCATCACAAAGTAACAACTACAATATTCTTTTGAATAAAAACTTGAGATGATGGATGGGAAACTGGATAGGTGTTTCCAGTTCCATTGTGCCCAAAACAAAATAAATAAAAACAATAAAGAAAGGAGAACAGAGATTTTTCTTTTCATATGATTACCGAATTACCGACTCTTTCACTAATTTTAAAAAATCATTTTTGATAAACGCTTTTTCGCGGTCATCCCCAAACCGAACAATGATTAAATCAAGACTTGGGATTACATACAACATCTGGCCCCAGTGACCAAGGCCAGCAAAGGTATCTTTTGGGGCATCGGGCCAAGGTTCGTGGATTCCTCTTTCGGGAACACCTGTGTTGGCATACCAGTGGGCAGTATAATTGTCCTCTGCTAAATCTTCAGAGTATGGTGTGGATATGTAACCAGGGGCTGGAGTCCTGGTAAACTGTACCCAACCTTCAGGTAACAAACGTTCGCCGTTCCATATCCCATCGTTTAAATACAAATACCCAATTTTTGCCAAGTCTTTGGCTGTCATATAAAGATAGGAAGAACCAATATAAGTTCCCGAACCATCTCTTTCAAAAGTTACGTTTGTGATTCCAAGAGGTTTGAAGATTTTTTCAAAGGGAAGTTTGTCGTATTCTTCGACTCCATATACTTTTTTGAGAATGGCAGAAAGGATATTGGTATCACAACTAGAATAATAAACTTGGGTTCCAGGTTCTGCACGGAGGGGAAGGCCTGCACAAAAGGCTCCCATATCTTTTCGTCCTCTTGTATATAACATTGCGATCACAGAAGATTTTAACGGACCACTTTCATATCCTTCTTCGGCGGCAAGTCCTGAAGACATATTGAGAAGGTGTCTGATGGTAATTTTTTTATGAGCTTCATCACGACTTAAAGGTTCATAATGATAATAACCGGGATCGTCTAACTTCACAAGACCCGCTTTGACAGCAATCCCATACATAGTTTGTAAAATACTTTTAGAAACAGACCATGTTAAATGAACTTTTTCTTCGGAAAAGTTTCTCGCATATTTTTCATAAATGAGTTTTCCGTTTCTTAAAATCACGAGGGCGTCTGTTCGTCTTCCTTTTCTATCTGTTTCATCCCCCGTTCTTGTGAACGCGTATTCTTCTGCTAACTTTAGTTTGTTTGTAGAAACTCCCACGGATTCAGGGGGAACTACTTTCCAGTTGGGGTTTGGCCATTCAGGTTTTAACCGAGGGGTTAGGGTTGTGACTTCAGGTTCACCACCAAATGGGGAAAGGTCTTTGCTACATTGTAAAAATGTAAGTAAAAGAAGAAAGATAAGACTTCGTTTCATAGAATTCCTTAATCAGATTCGATTCAAAATTCTAAGCGAGGTTGTTTTAGATTGCAAAGGAAAAAAGAAAGGGATTAAACTTTTTCTGCGTATCCCTTTAGTTTTTGTACCATAGAGAAAAGTCCGTTTCTTCTTGAAATGGAAAGAAACTTTGCAAGTCCTACTTCTTCGATAAAACCGAGTGAGGCATCCGCTATATCTTTCGGAGATTGTCCTGAAAATACGCGTATTAAAATGGCAATGAGACCTTTGGTAAGAGCCGTGTCGCTATCGGCATCAAACTCTAGTTTTCCAGCTTCTAGTTTTGGTGCGACCCAAACTCGGGATTGGCAACCAGGGACTATATATTCTTCTGTTCGTTTTTCATCAGGATAGGGGGCGAGTTCTTCACCTAACTCAATGAGGTATTGAAACTTTTCTTCCCAATCAGTTAGATCAGCAAACTCAGCTATGATTTCTTTTTGAATTTCCTCAATGGACTTATTCATGTTTGACATCCGGAGTTGGGATTTCTGCAAACTTATCTTTTTTTCTCATATAAAATTTGTTAAAGTTTGCTGTTGTTAGATTTTTTAATTCCACTCGATTGATTGTGGAAACAGTGAGTTCATACAACTCATCATTGGACTTAAAAAAATAATCCATTCGGAGTTTTTCTTCCAATACATATTCCACACCATTCCAAAGAAGTTTTTTGGATTCAAAATCTACATACAAACATTCTGGAGGTTTGGCAAGTACATAACAAAACTCACCGGCCTTAGGAACACCCTTATAAAACAAACCGCAATCGAAAAAAGAAATAGAAAAGAATATAACAAAAAGAATGCTCTTACTCATTGTAACCAAACTTCTTTGTAAGTTTACTTCTCGAAGAGAGGAAAGTATGTAAACAAATCCAATCATTCTTTTTTTTCCGGTGTTAGATCTAGTTTAGTTTTGACTCCTGGTTTTTCAGAAATCATTTTGGCCACAAGAAGTGGGATCTCTGGATTTTTTTTACCCGAAGAAAGATAAAATTCTTCCAATAGATCAATTCCTTTTTGCGAAAGATTTTGCAAGTGAAAGATGGTAGCTTCTGTAATGATAGAAGTTTCAGTAATCCGATCTGGATTATTTGATTTGGCTTGCCTTAAAAGTGACAATGCTCCTACGTAATCTTTTTTATAATACTTACCTAAACCACGTAAAAAATTCTCTTCCCTTGGTGTGAATTGGATTCCGGCTTTGTAGGTTGGATCTTTTGTAATAGTGATGAGTTTATCAAGGCCACTTGCATCCCCAGCTAACATTGTATTGAAGGTAAGTAACCAAACATAAACGGTTTGGAACTCTGGCGATAGTTTAGAACGATCCAAATTTCCATATTCCATGATCAGAACTTGTGGTCGTTTCACATGGCGGTGTGTTTCGCCGAGGAACAATAGAACCTTGTTGTTATCCCAATCAGAAAATGACGAAGAAGAAAAAGATTCGGCGGTTCTTGCATTCCAAAATATAGAATCCAAGGTAGAATCTGCCAAAATAGAAGATCCAATGAAGTCTTGGAATTCAGAACCCAAGTGTAAAATCAAACTATCATGATCAAAATTGATTCCGATTCGAAATAAATTCCAAAACAAACTCCGCGCAACCAAATGAAATGCTACAGGATCTGTTGGATCTTTTTCAGAATAGGTGGTTGCAATCGATTGGAAATCTTCGATATCTTTTTCTTTCAGATTTCCGGATTTCCAGAGTTCGATTGTTTTTTCTTTGGTTTTTTCCGCTCTGACACTTTGGTCTTTTGCAAAAAGAAAATAAATTTCTTTTCTATAGGTAAACCCTAACACGGACAGACCAAGCGCTAAAACCAATAGAAATAGCGGTGTCTTTGATTTCTTCTTTCTGTGTGGTTCGTACCGGGAGTAAATCGCCATCGTTGGTTCCCATTTTTTTTTGCCCTCCCCACTTGACACGGCTTTTTCTTTGTGATTTAGTGAGAAGGGTATGGAAGATGACTTTTTAGATGATGACGAATTCGATGCAGATAGCCTCAACGAAGACGTCGTAACGTATGCTTGTGAGGATTGTGACCACCGTTGGGAAGCCGAAGGGGAGGACGAATACCTCGATTCTTGGGAACTGATCTGTCCTATGTGCGGATCTTCGAATATCACCGAACTATAATTTGTCTTATTTTCAGTATATTATAGGTTTTTTAATTCTACCTTCGCTCCTCTGGGGCGAAGCCGCTGGTTTTTCAACCCTCTATACAGAATTTAAAAAAGGAAATTATGCCACAGTCTCGAAAGGATCCCTCCAGTATTTGAATGGATCGGATCCGGAGAAGGATCCTCGGATTTTTTTCCTCTATGTGTCTACAGAAGAGAACTGGGCCCAACTCAAAACAAAGGTAAGTTTAGACGCTCCGCCTAACTTTAAATCGTCGGTTCATTATTGGAACGCAATTTATTTGTTTATGGAACGAGCTCTTGTTTTCGGTGAATCGGATTTACTCATCGAATGGGGTAAAAACTTTCAAAAATTTGGAAAACAAAGTCCCAAATACAATGATGCCCTTCTTTTATACGGACTTGGTCTTATGGATTTAAAAAATGAAACGGAAGCCAAAAAAATTTTTTCAGAAATTGAGTCGAATTCTCCCTCCAAACATGTGTTATCACAATTAGAAGAGATTAAATCTTCGGGTAAATGAATGAAAGGATTACGTGTTTCACAAGGAAAGTGGAAAGGTAAAGAAATTCCCTCCCCATCAGATGTTTCTGGACATTTAAATTTTACCAATAGCCTCGTTAAAAAAGCAATTTTTTCTCTTATGGATTCTCGCCTTCTTTCTTGGGGACTTAGTTTTGATTCTGTTTTATTTTGTGATTACTTTGCTGGTAGTGGACAAATTTCTGCCGAAGCCTATAGTCTTTCTGTTCATAGACTACTTACTTATGAATTGGACCAAACTCGGTTCAGGCAACTCCATTCACTATTTCGTGGACTAAACAATGTACAATTGTTTCGAAAAGACGCAACCAAACATTCGTTAAAATGGGAATTGGGAGAAGAGTCAGCGTATATCTTTTATTTAGATCCACCTTACACGTATTGGTCGGAAACACCCACTCGAATGAAAGAGATGTTGGAAGGATTAAATGCTTTTTGTTTATCTTTACAAAAACCATATCTTATTTTATGCCAAATCCCTGAGCACCAACCAATTGATAAAATTTGGGCAGAAGTTCCTCATAAAGTAAGAGAGTATGGCAGTCATTTGATCATTGAAACAGGTTATGAAAATGCCGAAACTTCTCTTCGGTAAAAGAAAATCTATTTTTTTCGAATTCACTCGAAATAAACTCGTTCATTTTTTTTTGATTTTTGGATTTCTTTTTTTAAGTAATAATCTTTGGTCTTTGCCAACTTACAAAGAAACCAAATCTTTATATCATCCCTCCGACATACAAGTGTTTGATCGAACTGGAGAACTCATCCAAAGATACCGAATCCGCAATGATTACAGGTCAGAAGAATGGACGGAATACGAAAGGCTCCCAAAGTTTTTAATCGATTCGGTCGTTCATGCAGAAGACAAAAGATTCTTTGAACATAAGGGGGTTGATTCAAATGCACTGGTTTCTTCCTTCTTTGGTAATTTAACAGGATCTGCATTACGTGGTGGTTCCACAATCACCATGCAACTTGTTTCTCTTTTAGATCCTGAACTAAAATCAACTGCATCCAAACGAAAAACTTTTTTTCAAAAACTCAAACAAATTCAAAGAGCTGTGGAGTTAGAAGAAACTTGGACAAAAGAAGAAATTTTTACTGCTTATATCAACTTGATTTATTTTCGAGGTGAATTAAAAGGAATCACATCGGCAAGTAAAGGGCTCTTTCGAAAATCTCCTGAATCACTCACACCTAACGAAACTTATTTACTCGCGGCCCTAATTCGTTCCCCTCAAAGTTCGATTGAAAAAGTAATCAAACGAGTTTGTTTGCTCAAAAAAGAAAGAGATGGAACAAGTGATTGTGATTCCATTTCGGGGCTTGTGCGGGAAAGTTTGTTTCGAAATTTAGATTATCCCCAATACCCATCCTTTGTTCCTCTTTTTACAAAAACAATTTTGGATTTTTCAAATGAAAAAATGAATCTAAAAGAGAACGAATACAATTCGCAATGGAATTCATCCTTATCTATCAATTTCCAAAGAAAAGTAGAAGAAATTCTAAAACGAAATGTAAAAACTCTCGCGGATAAAAATGTAAAAGATGGAGCAGTCATTGTCATCGACAATCGAACAGGTCAAGTATTGGTTTATGTTCCCAATATTGGGAATGAAAGTTCCGTATCCAAACTGGATCTCATTCGAAGCAAAAGGCAAGTGGGATCTACCTTAAAACCATTTGTGTATGCAGAGAACTTCGAAGAAAATAAGCTCACTCCAGATTCCATCCTTTCCGATTCTCCTGTGGGGATTCCTGTTTACCAAGGAATTTATCGGCCGTTAAACTATGATAAGTCTTATAAGGGAAATGTAACGGTTCGTGAAAGTCTTGGTTCTTCGTTAAACATTCCTGCCATCCGGGCATTGTCATTTCTGGACATAAATGAATTCATTTTGGTTTTAGAAAAACTTGGAATCACTGGTCTCCGGTATCCTGAGTTTTATGGTCCCTCTTTGGCTCTAGGAACTGCAGACATAAGCCTCTTAGAATTGACCAATGCTTACCGAACTTTGGCCAACGGTGGAATGTATTCTGAAATTACTTTTAACCGTTCAGAAGAACCAATTCATTTAAGAAGGGTATTTTCACCTAAATCAAGTTATCTGGTATCAGAAATTCTTGCCGATCGAGAAGCAAGATCCCTCGGGTTTGGATGGGATAATTTTTTATCCACTTCCTATTATACTTCTGTCAAAACTGGCACAAGCCAAGATATGAGAGACAATTGGTGTATTGGTTATTCGGAAATTTTTACTGTTGGGGTTTGGGTAGGAAATCCTACAGGCGCACCTATGTTGGATGTATCTGGGATCACCGGTGCTGCTCCTGTTTGGCGCGAGACAATGGATTTATTTCATGAGTCCCTCGGTTCCAAATTAAAAAAACCAGAAGAGGAAATTTCGTCAGATTCGATTTCCAAATCTATTTCGTCTAAAGAAAGTAGAACTGAGAAAACAAGGTCAACAAAGATTCTTACTCCTGTGAATGGAAGTATCTTTGCTTTGGATCCGGATATTCCTTTGGGCCGCCAAAAAATCCTCTTTACATTCGGTTATTACGATATTTCGTATTCTTATTATTTAAACGATGAAAAGATTGGGACTGCAGGAGGGCCATACCTCTGGGAACCAAAGAAGGGAGAGTATCGTTTGCAAGTAAAAGATAGAGATGGTAAAGTTTTATCTCTTTCTTTATTTGAAGTTCGGTAACAACAGATGCCAAAACCAATCAAATACAAACATAAATTTACCCAACAAGTTGTATGGGGTGAGATGGATGCCTTCGGTCATGTAAATAACGTAACTTATGTTAGATACTTTGAGTCTGCAAGAGCGGATTATTTTACCAAAGAAGGTTTGTGGGACTCTCCACACAAACCAGTAAAATCAGGGCCTGTGTTAACTCACCTTGACATGGATTATCGCAAACAAGTTGTTTTTCCTGCTACTTTAGAAATTACTTTAGAAGTGGATTCCATTTCCTCAAGAGCCTTCACTGTGATTTGTTCCATGTGGAATGAAAACGAAGAATGTGTATTAACAGGAAATGCTGCTTTTGTTTGGTTTGATTTCGAATTACAAAAACCATCTGCACTTCCCGAACATTTTAAAATAAAATTTGGATCGAACCATTTGGTATGATGAAAACTTCCTTCCAAGAACGATTCAAACTAGATGATGAGGTGATGAAAATTTCACGAATTTGCCTCATGGTATTTTTTAGTTTTATTGGTTTCGGAGTTTTTGCACCTATCGATGAATTGGGATTGTATGATCCGAAATGGATTCGTCTTTTCCATGCTTCTATTACTTTAGTTTTTTTTATTGCAACTTATTTTTCTGATTGGGTTCGGAAACAAATCCAAACCATTATGCTTATTTTCTTTTACACGATGAGTGCCCATTCCCTCATCCTTTTGTATTGGAATTCGCTTTACATTGGTTATCTGGTGGGAATGATTTTGGTTTTGTCTTGTATTGGGGTCAGTTTTGTCGATCGTCGTTCGCTTGTTTCGTATTTGGGAACAGTAACCTCTGCAGGAATTTTGATTGGCCTTTACACGAAAGAACCCCAAGTAGATTTACCACTTTACCTTTCTTCCATCATCACACCAGCACTTGTATCCTATCTCACACTCAACATTCGACTAAGTTCAGTTGAAAAATTAAGAATTTCAGAATCCCAACTCAAAGGATTTCAAGATCGAATGTTGAATGAACTTGATATGGCCAATGAAACCCAATCCAATTTAGTAACAACACAGTGGCCAAAAACAAAAGGATTTCGCCTCCATTCATTTTTTCGATCCTTTGGGCAAGTAGGTGGAGATGCCATTAGTTATTTGGAAAGGGAAGATGGAAAGTTAGCACTTTTTTTTGCCGATGTATCTGGGCACGGAATTGCGTCTGCTATGGTATCTGCGATGGCAGTCCTTGCTTTTAAAATTCATGGAAATCAAACAGAACCTTCCGACTGTTTAAAATCCATCCATGCGGACTTACAAGAGTTAGTTCCAAATAATCATATTAGCGCTTGTGTGCTCTTTGTTGACACAAATACAAAAGAAATTAAATATTCCGTTGCGGGTCATCCCCCTCTCATCCAAATTCAAAAGGATTCTGGCCCTAAGTTTATGGAAGGAATGGGCACTCTCATTGTTTCCTATTTAAAACCCAATTTAAAAGATTATACGATCATTCCAAACTCAGGAGATCGGATTTTACTCTATTCGGACGGAATTTTAGAAGTTTTTGATGAGGCAGGTGAGATGTATGGAGACGAACATTTGTTTACATCCATAAAAAATCATTCTGACAAAAAAGGTGAAGAATTTTTGAATGCTCTATATGAGGACTCCATGTCATTTTCGGCAAAACGAATTTCCGACGATATGAGTATGTTACTTTTGGAAATTTTATGAATTTGTTGTTAACACCATTTTTGTGGTTCAAAAGAGAGTTCATTCCTTTTCGAACCCTAGATCGTTATTTATTTTTAGATTTTTTTAAAACCTTTATTGGTACTCTCATCATGTTAACTTCCATGATTGTGATTTATAAGTTCACAGATGTGATGAAGTATTTGGTTTCTTCTAAAGTAAACCAGTCGCATGTGTATCTACATGTTTTATATTCTTTACCATCCATGGTGGATCAAGTTGTTGCACCCTCACTAATGTTCTCGGTGTGTTTTGTCATCGGCCAATTTAGTGTGAACAAAGAACTTGTGGCGATGATGGTGGCGGGAGTATCTTTTATTCGTATCATCACACCCATTTTGTTTTTTGGAATTTCTATGTGGCTTATTATGACTTTGTTTGGACAAACAGTAGTCATTCCGGCAAACAAAAAAGCCCAAATCGAATATAGCATTATGGCAAAGGGTTCCAATCGATTAATCGATTTTGTTTATCAATTGCATATCAAAGGGAAAAAAGGATTCTACTACGTTTATTGGATCGATGAAAAAGAAAATACTGTGAAAGGTGGATTCAATTATATCGAAATCACACCTGATGGTCATCCAACGTACACTGTGTCCTCACAAAAAGCAAAGTTCATACCATCCCCACATAGTTGGGTTTTATACGATGCGGAAGAAGTTCGATTCAATGAAAACTTAGAGTTAGTTTCTCGGATCAAATATCCAGAAAAAACATATGACTTCCCCGAAGATTTAGCATATTTCTCCAAACCGGTTCGTAATCCCGAAGAGATGAATTTTTTTGAATTGGCAGATGAAATTGAGTCTAGGATTACCAAAGGCATTCCGTTTAGAAATGTGATCATCCAACAGCATATGGCTTTTGCAATGCCACTGATGTCATTCGTAGTTGTGGCACTGGGTGCACTCGCAGGAGCCATCACCAAACGTTCAGCAGGTGTAGCCAGTCTTGGTCTTACCATTGCAGTTGTATTGTTGTATTATATTTTGAATTCGACTGCTAAAACTTTGGCAGAAAATGGTGCCCTTCCCATTTGGATTGGAATGTGGATGACACCAGTGATTTTTACTTACGCTGCTTATTTTTTATATAGGCGTATGAATATCTAATTTTCTGTTAAAAAAACTCTTTTGTAAAGATCGGTTTGTAAAATTCCCTTTGGATCATATTTTTTCTTCAAAGAATAAAACCTTTTCAGATTGTCTTTTGGAAAATAAGATTCCATCACTCGTTTGCGAAGGGTGGAGTCTTTTGCAAAATAAAATCTTCCTTTGTGTTTTAAAACAATTTCATCCATTTCTTTACAAAGTGCCCAAAGTTTTTCTTTATTACCTTTAGTTACAGGAAAGTCCATTGCCATAGAATATCCGTCCACAGCGTGAGTGAGTAAAAATGGATCTGGTTTATGTTTTTTGAAAACAGATAGGTAGTTTACAATCCCACGTTCTTGGCATATAGTAAATATTTCGCGGAACGCTTGTTTTGCGTTTTCTTTGGGAATGAACACTTGGTATTGAATCATTGCACCTGGTTTGTAAACAAACTTCCAATTAGGAACATAGTCCAAAAGGAATGCATATTCCGCATGGCCTTGGTAATAGGCTTTATTGTTTACAAGGATACTCGCAATGCATTTTGCCAAATTGATGAGCCGCATCCCTAAATTAAAACTAAAAGGACGCATGAGGATCCACATCCATTTTTTAGGAATCACATAGAATAGGCGAGAGGGAAGGTGTTGTCTTTCGAGTAAACAGTTACCAGGAAAGTCAGGATCTTCGCCTTCTTTTAGATTTGTGGCTTTGTGAATTTGGCCTCTACCCATTGATTTTCCCGAAGCAAAAGCATCAATCCAACCCACCAAATAATCAGAGGTTTTGTAATGTTCTTCGAAATAAGCGAATAATTCATCGAAGTTTCTGACATACACCGGATCAATTTTCATTTTGCCAGCATAGATCGGTTTCATTTTAATTTGGACTGTTAAAAAACAACCTAACATTCCAAAGCCGGAAATAGCAGAGTAAAACAAATCTGTATTTTTTTTAGGAGAGCAAACTAAAATATCTCCTTTGGCAGTGAGAAATGTAAATTCTTTGATATGTTCGCCAATGGTTCCTACTTTGAAGTTGTTTTTTCCATGAATGTTCATAGAAAGAGCACCACCAAGTGTAGGCATCATGGTTCCTGAAACAACAGGAGGCCAAAATCCATTTTCGATTCCTGTTTCCCAAAGGTCTTTGATACGAGCACCTGACTGAACCGTCATCACACCAGTTTTTAAATTAAAATCTAAAACTTTATTAAAATGAGTTAGATCTAAAACAACTCCATCTGTGTTCGTAGAAGCATCACCATAACTACATCCACCACCACGTAACGCAACTTTGGTGCCAGTTTGATTGGCCCAAACAAAAAGTTCTTTGATTTCTTCTTCTGATTCTGGACGAAATATGGGAGATAGAGAAAAAGAACTCATACCCCATGCTTCGACTTTTTCCTTTTTGGGAACTTTTAAATCAGGAATGGATTTTGTTTTTTTAGCGACCATATTATATACTCAGTTTTTTAAAAATGAAATTGGGAATGTTACGAATGATAAGACCAACAAGTGCCCAGATTCCTGGAACAAATGCCTCGTCTTTGCCACTAGCAACGATTTTGCGAATTTTTTCTGCGGCTTCTTCGGCAGTGATTGCTTTCATAAGTCCTTTTTCTGGAAGTTTGAGACCTTGGGTCATTTCCGTAATCACAAATCCTGGTTTAATCGTTGTTACTTGGACATTTGATTCAGAGAGGCGATTGCGGAGAGCTTCCAAATATGTGTTGAGACCAGCTTTGGAGGTATTGTAAACAGGATTCCCTTTGCGACCGCGTTCACCGGCGATAGAAGAGATTCCAATGATTTTCCCTGACTTTTGATTTGTAAAATAATTAGCAACCGGATTTAAAAAGGCAACTGCTCCGAGAAGATTGACATTTAACATTTCCAAGTCTTTTGTCGTATTGTATTCATTAGGAGAAATTTGCGGCATCACACCGGAAGCAAAATACACTTCGTCCAGTCCGCCGAGTAGGGAGACTGCTTTTTCAAAAGTTTTTTCCGCTGTGGAAAATTTTGTCACATCAAAGACCAAAGGGAAGGCTCTTTTTTCTTTGTTTGTATTTGATTTTTTAGATATGGACTCTAAGGGTTTTTCCCTTCTGGCCAAAAGAACCACAGAGTTTCCTGCTTTCAATTCAGCTTCTGCTATGGCTTTTCCGATTCCGCTCGAGGCACCGACGATGATTATTTTTTTCCCCATGTTTACGTTTTTTTGGTTTAATCGAATCTGGCAAGTGGTTTCAATAGAGTTGTGCCCGTAATTGAGAGAATCCTGATCGATGGGATGAATCTGATGTATAAATTTCCCGATTTGGCTTTTTGTTTGGGCGAATACCGCCTACAAGATGCCCGGGATGGTTTACTTGTGCATCTAGATCGATTCTATAATGAGGACAAACATTCCAAAATTTTGGTGTTTTTTGACGGAAAAAAGGATCTTACCTCCGATTGTTATTCGGAAGATTTAGGAAAATTTTCAGTTCACTACAGTCATGAAAAAAAAGCAGATGAACTCATCATTGGTTATCTCAATTTATGTCCTGTACCTTCGCAGTGTTTGGTGATCACAACGGACAAAGAAATCATCAGTTTTGCAAGAAGGCTTCGGGCCAAACGAATGACTTCGGAAGAGTTTTATGCCGAATGGGTCAAACGGGAAACAGAAGAGGACGAAACGGAATTTAACCACCTGAAAGAAGGATTGACACCAAGTTCGGAAACCGATTACTGGGAGAGACAATTCCTTCCTTGATATGTTGTTCAACTCAATCCCATTTTTAATCTTTTTTTCCATTGTTTATTTGCTCTACTGGGCCATTCCCAAAGAGGTAAGAAAGTATTTCCTGCTTATCGCTGGGATTGGTTTTTACGCCTACTTTTCACTCGGACTGACTGTTCATTTTCTTATCGTCATTGGCATCAATTATCTATTGTATCGCAAAATCAAATCCACTCCCACAAAGTTTTGGATCGGACTTACTGTATCACTCAACCTCATCAATTTAGGATTTTTTAAATATATATATTTTTTCAGTAAGGTTCTTGCTGATCTTACGAACTATCCGTTCTTTAAACAAGTTCCCGATCTCATTCACATTGCTTTACCACTTGCAATTAGTTTTTATACTTTCCAAGTCATTGCCGCTGCTGTAGATACTTATCGTGATTCTTCCAAACCTTTGGTTAAGGTAGAAGATTACTTTTTGTTTGTGGCATTTTTCCCTGTACTAATTGCCGGACCCATCATGAGGATGTCTGATTTTTTTCCTAATTTAGACAAACTTGTTCCAAACAAAGAAAAAATGTACCGGGCTTCCTACTTACTCATGTCAGGACTTGTGAAAAAAGTTCTAGTGGCAGATCCAATGTCACTCACCATCTCACCGGTGTTTGGTTCTCCTGCTGAGTATGATTCCTTTTCATTATTTATCGCTGGGGTATGTTATTCAATCCAAGTATACAGTGATTTTTCTGGCCTCACCGACATGGCACGTTCTATCGCATTGTTTTTAGGATTTGAAACACCTGAAAACTTCAAAGCTCCCTTTTTCTCTACATCAGGAAGAGAACTATGGAAACGTTGGCATATCACTTTGTCTTTTTGGTTAAGGGATTATATTTATTTCCCACTCGGTGGGTCTCGCAAAGGAGAAGTTCGTACTTACCTAAACCTCATCATCATCATGACACTCGGTGGATTTTGGCACGGTGCTGATTATACTTTTATTTGTTGGGGATTTTATTGGGGTGTGTTGCTTGCTGCCGAACGTTATTTCGAAGACAGTCTAGGTTGGAAGTTAACTCCAGAGAAAAATAAATTTTTAATTGTATGTAAGGCTCTCATTGTATTCGTTTTGTTTTCTATTTCGGGACTCATGTTCCGTTCAAACAATGCAACCAATATGATTGACCATTTCCATGGAATTTTCACTCACTTTACTAACAGTTTGGAGATTATGTTTTTGGGTGATTCCAATCAGTGGTTGGTTTCAGCTACTTCTTTATTTGGAAATGGTTCTTCATTCCGATTCCAACACATCGAAAACTTGGAACGAATTTTTTATACTTCGATTGCACTTTTATTTTTTCATCATATCCAGTATGTTCCTGAGTTTTGGGAACGTATCCGAAAACATGATGTATGGTTAGTCCCCATACTTGGTGTGATTACTATTTTCCTTCTCGCCACACTTTCGCAAGATGGTGGAGAGTTTATCTATTATAAGTTTTAGGAGACATTGTGGAATTCATTCGTAACAGATATTTGCTTGTCCCATTTTTTGTTGTATTTTTAACCTTCTGTCTCGACAAATTGTTACTTCTTGAAAACGTACATACTTATTTTTCAAAATCACTTTCCGATATTAATTACATCCAAAAAGATCAATTGTATGAAGACTTAAAAGTTTATTTATCAAACAAAAACCGCGATAAGGTTTTGGTTTATTTTGGAAATTCACGTGCTCTTTTATTTGATAACGAATACATTCACAAAAAATATCCAGGATGGGTGATGTTTAATTTCTCCGTTCCCGGAGGAAAACCTGATTATGTATTACAATGGATGGAAAAGTTTCATAAAGACCAGGTAAAACCCGATTTCTTTTTGTTCGATCATTCTGTGGAAATGTATAATTCTTCGGCCACTTTAAAAGTAGATGAAACTCTTACCAATGGCCTAAATGTATCTTTTGTATTAAAACATTTTTCTTTATTTTCCACTGACGATATTTCTACACTAATCGCCAAACGAATGTTTCGTGCTTACCAATATCGTCCAAAGTTAGAAGTCATTCTCACTAGAGCCAAAAACAAAGAAGCTTTTCTCATTCCATATAGAGAACTTCGTAATAATCTAATGGAAAACTTAAATAGAGGGAAGGGTTCTGCGATGACACCGGGCACACATAAGTCAGTCCTTCCACAGGAGTTGTTAAAAAAATCTGCCTTTGGAGACTTTCATTCTTATTTAGTTCCCTTTCATTTTTCTGACCAAGTGCTTAGTTTTACAGACCAATCTTTGGATTTAGCAAAGGATCTTGGTGTACCTTCCGCTGTGATTTGGGTAAGGCTTTCTTTGCCATACATGGATCATATCAGGAATTTAAAAGTTTCAGTAGGGAACGGAAAAGAAGATACGGTGTATCATGATTGGTATCCAAGAATGATTGAATACCATAAAAAAAATGGAGTGCCGTTTTGGAATATGAACGATGACCCGAACTACACCTGCAACAACTTTAGTGATGCAGGTCATATGTCTCCGACTTGTTACGATGAGTATACTGACTTTATCTTTAAAAACTTAATTCAGTCTTTTGTAAAAGGTGCTCGGTAAAACTCAGTTCGATTTTGCAAATCATTCGGAGAAAGTTTTTCTGGATCAGCTGGGTTTGGTTTGGTAGGATTTTGTGGTTGGGGTTTGTTATTATTTTCTTTATCCACTGAATATCCATAATAATATCCATGGATGATTTCTACCACAGAGACGGGTGTGTCAGAATGTATGTTTTGAATTTCGACCGTAATTTCTTCCGGTGGAGCTAACAACTCAAAAACCCATTGCACTTCGCCTTCGATTTTTTCCTTTCTTAGGATGGTTGGATTTTCGTTTTGGCCGTTGCCAGAATACAC
Source organism: Leptospira noumeaensis (assembly GCF_004770765.1). Lineage (NCBI taxonomy): Bacteria > Pseudomonadati > Spirochaetota > Leptospiria > Leptospirales > Leptospiraceae > Leptospira > Leptospira noumeaensis. Next base: position 1,223,930 of record NZ_RQFK01000026.1, read on the forward strand.
GGTAAGAATCCATTCCTTTAACTTTCCATCTGTTGCGACACCAATACCAATGGATTGAGGAGAAGCCTCTCCTGCTTTTAAATCAAATCGAATGGCGCCACCTTTAGAAACGGCTCCATAAAGTCTTTTTTTAGAAAGAGTAGGATATAGAGCCAAATCTTGGATTCTTGTTGTGACTTCTTTCACATTTTGGCTCAGAACGGATGGTTCGGAATGGAGGGTATGTACGGTCGCAAGTACAATTCCAACCGAGGCTATCAAAGAATATCTCATTTCCTTAATAAGACTAAAAAAAGGGATTCATTACAAGCAAAAGAAAAAGAAATTACCTCGAACAAGTTCGAAATTTAGTCAATTCTTGGAGTAACGATTGCCGTTCATCAGGGTCTAGATTACTTCGATTTTTCGATTGCAGCTCCATTCTTTCCAAGGCAGGTCGAAATTTTGGAGAACAGTTGGTACTAAAAAACTGGTAGGCACTGATTCTGTTAGATTGATTCTCGCTGATCAATTTATAGAACTCAAATACAGAGTGATTGTCCTCACTCGAAAAGTTTAAAATAACGTATGTTTTGTGGCATTCGCTAAGAGTTAAGGCTGGGACTTTCGTATGTTTGCAATTTACCGCTACATCTGATTCTAAAAATGCTAACATCTCTTCATAAGTATAATCGTGAAAAACTTTGCCTTTGGGAACGGCCACTTTCGTTTTTTTTGTCTCTGGATTTTCTTTTGGTATTATTTTTTGTGAAACAGAAGGTTCTTGTTTTGAATCTGTAAGCGTAGTATGTTTTGGTTCTTCCACCTGAAGGAAGTTAGAAACCACTTTCGGTTTTTGGTAAGGATTGGTGACTGTTAAATCATAAGGCCCAGATTTTGCTTCAGTGGTATCCACTTTTATATCAATCCGTTCTGCTGATTTTACTTCTTTACTCAAAATTGGAAGTGATTCATTTTTTTTTGATAAATCTACTTGTGTAGCATCTAAAAAATGTTCCCCTTCAATGGTTAAGTTCGAAATTGTTTTTTCTGACTTAGTTTCTGATTTAGGAAGAATGATGGGTTTTTCTTCCTCGGTCACTACTAGAGGTGGTTCGGAGATGATGACTTCTAAATCTTTCCAAACCGACCAAACCGCAGGTTTTTTAAATAAGTTTAAAGGTGCTGTCCTTACTAAATACACTCCAGAAGGAAGATCTTCGATGGAATGGTAAGGTGTATCAATCTTTTTATCAATAACGATTTTCCCAGTTTTTTCTTTCACTTGAATTTGATACCCACTAGCATCGTCAATTGGTTTCCAAGCAATGAGTTTGGTTCCGTCTTGTGCCCCAATCGAGAAAGAGACAAAACATAAAAATAATATAATTCTTTTTGTATTTAGTTTCATCGTTTTTCTTTGTATAACCGTTTTGGTGAAATGAATTCGATATCAGTTGGTCTTAATGATTTAAACTGATCCAATGCCAAGATAAAACTTCCCTTTCTAGATAATAGTAAGTTGGAATCTTTATATACGCTGAGATCCCAAGAGAAAGCTCCCTCATCCAAAATTCCCAAATCTTTTAAGTTATGTTTGGATTCTTTTGTGGTGATTTTATAAATTGCAGTTTTTTTATCACCTGAATGTTGGTATAAAACTAAATCGTATTTGTCTGGTGTGGCTCCAGTCACCTTCCATTGGAAGTCCAAACTTGATTTTCCTTTCATTTGTACAATGGTTCCGTTGGGAGACATCATTTCCAGTTTTGGTTCTAGTTTGTTTTCGATTGTTTCTTCTTCTGGTTCTGGTTTTTTCTTTTTATCCACTACTGTAAAACTTAAAGTAGAAGAAACTTCTGTTTCCTTTCCTTCTTTTGATTTACCAACAAGACTAACATAAAAATTACCTTTTCCCATTTGATTCCAGTTAGGTACAAGAAAGTTGGAAGCAGTTTCTTCAGAGAAAACAATATTTTTCATTTTGGAATCAGTAGCTATTTTTAGTTGGTAGGATTTTAATTCTGCATTTCCATCCCAAATCAAAATGGCTTGGTTCTGTTTGATTTCGTCACTGGAAATCTCGGATCCATTGGCAGGCCGTAACCATTTAGGCGCAGGGATTGTGTTTTGTTTTTTGATAATAAAAGATAAAACTTCGCTTTCTCTGTCTTTGGTGTCAGGAAAAGAAGATTTGGCAACCACCTTCCAGTAATATGTGCCTTCCTTTAAATCATCATAAGAAATTTGGTTGGCAGTTGTTTCCAATTGTTTGATCGGATTTGTGAGTTTAGGTGAATTGGATAAAACCAATTGATAGGAGTTGGCGGTTGTTAGTTTTGTCCAAGTGAGAGTGACCAGTGGATAGGTTTGGACAAAGGGAAAAATAGTTCCTTGTTCAGGTGACTCTCCTTGAAATGACTCTAGTTTTGTGACAAAGAATTTATTTGTTTCGCTAAACTCAAAGTCGGTTCCTTGTTTGTTTTTAACTCTGATTCTCCAATAAAAAGTTCCTTCTTTCAATCGGAAAGAACTTCCGGTTCCGTCCACTTTTTCATTGATAAACGTCATCTGAAAGTTAGGTGATCTAGAGATTTCTATATTAGGATCTCCATATCCAGGTTCTTGTTTCCATTTGAAATTTACAGATACATCGTCTGGATCTGTAAAAAATAATTTTTGCGAAGTAGGAGCCAAAAGAACCACGGGAATTTTTTTGATTTCAATTCCTGTTTTTTTGAATTCTGCTTTTTTCCCTTCTTCCACGGCCACAGACTTTCCATCTTGGTGTTTGACCGTAGTTTTTCCCTTTTCTACAAATAAACTTAAGTCTCTTTCTTTGGATTTTTCTATTTTAACATTTCCAGAGTCTACGCTGATTTCACTTCCGGAACTTGTGATTTTTAGTTGGTTGGGTTTGGAATCGTCTTTTTTAACTTCCAAAGAACCTTGGGTAAATTCTAAATTTGGTTCTTCTCCCGTTAAATCTAAGTTAAACATTGAGTTTTCATCAATATTAATTTCTGTTCCGTCTTTTAGGCGAATGAGTGCATCGGAAAATGCTTCCGAACGGATTGTATCTTTGTTAGTGAGTGGGCTATTGTTTTCAAGTTTTTCCCAAATCACCTCATCTTCAAATTTTCTTTGGACAATATTGTTTTTAAAAAATATGGTTCCAACAACTTCGCGGTCTCCAATTCCAATTTTACGATTCAAATCCAAATAAAACAAAATCGAAAATAAAACAGCAACACCGAGTAGGGTAAATAAGACGAGGCGGTCTCGTTTGTCTAAATTCATTTTTTCCCCTTTTTAGTAACAGTGATTCCGACTAACTTTTGTAGTTCGGTCAAATTTTTCGGATAATTTGGGTCTGATTTTCTTCCAAGAACTGCATAAACTTTTTGAGCCTTGGATTTCCCTTTTAATTCAATTTCTCCCATACTGATCACGTGGTAATCGGATTTGATTTCTTGGTAAGTGGATTCTGTGATGAGGATATCTGTATTGGTTTCTTTATTGAGTGATTCCACACGGGAAGCGAGGTTTACAGAATCTCCAATCACTGTGTATTCCATTTTATCGGAACTTCCAATTTGTCCTGCAATCACATAGCCAGTGTTAATCCCACATCCAATCTGGATGATTGGTTTTTTGACAGTTCCTCTGCCTTTGTTGAATTCGATAAGTACTTCCCGCATACGAAGGGCAGCTTCTACTGATGATTTTGCATGTTGTTTGGAATCACGTAGGGCTCCCCAAGTTGCCATGATGGCATCACCAATAAACTTATCTACGGTTCCTCCGGTGTCTTGGACACATTTCACCATCTCTGTCATGTATTGGTTTAAAAATTCTACAACCTCTTCCGGTTGCAGTTTTTCTGAAATGGCCGTAAAACTTCTGATATCCGAGAAAAAGATGGAACAGTGTTTTCTTTGTCCACCAATGGATAGTTTTCCTTTGGCTGCAAGTTCTGCAATGTCTTGGTTGACAAACCTTCCAAAGGAATCTTTTAATTTTTCCCTTTCTTCCAAACCTCGTCCCATACTTACGAACGATTTGGTTAAGGTTCCAATTTCATCATGTGTTGTAGCATGAAGTTCGATATGGTAATTCCCACGTCTGATTTCTTCAGAAGCATCCACTAACTTCAAAATGGGTGTGGATAGAGATTTTGCAAAAATATAAACAACGATAAAGGAAAGTGCCAAAGAAACGATGAGAATATAAACATTTCTTTTTTGGATGTTATTTACTTCTTCGAAAATTTTTGCTTCCCTAACTTGGGAAATCACACCCACACCACCGAGGCCTAGTTTTTTAAAGGATCCAAGGTAGGATACACCGTCTTTGGCTTCATACCGAAATTGGCCATTGTCAACTGTGGATTTTTTCATCCGTTCCACAATGGGTAAATCGTTAAGATTGATTCCTGATAGAACTACCTTTGCATCTGGATGGGCAAGTACACTTCCATCATCACTCACTAAAAAAGTTTCTACTGGTCCTGAGGTTTGAAAGGCATCAAGCAAACTATCCAGTTTGACCAGTGTGACTAAAATTGTATGAGTGTCTTTTGATTCCGAAAGAGGAAAACTAAGGCAAAGGATGGGATGGCGGAAATGTGGGCTAGCATTCCATATAACAGTCGTACCACTAAAGGATTTTTTAAGTTTGGGTTGGATGTTCCGAATTAATGTTCTAACTTCCGATTTTTGATAATCATATTTTTGTAAAAATTCATCATTGAATGATTCGAACTTCGGATTCAAACTTACATCATAGGCACCAATCAAAAGAAAGTTTTGATCTTCTTCGAACAACTCTTTTGCAATTGCATTGGCAGAACCTGGACTTCTTAAAATAGCAGATGCTGTGATATGAACATCTTGTTTCATCGAATGTAAATCCGATTTCACTTTTAAAGAAAGGATCTCATTGATTTTAATATTGTTTTCTTTAACTCGAACCTCACTATCCTTTCTGAAAAAATAGGAAGCTAGAAAAATGATCCCCGACATAGAAACAAGTAAAACGATCGAGGTGATGAGGAGGAGTTTGTAGCGAATTGGAAACTGCAATTCGCCATGTAAGTGGGAATCTTTGGAGAATAGGGAGCTTAGTTTTAGCAGGATCGTTTTCATATGATTGGTACTTTTACCAAGTTCACAAAAAACGGCGCTAGAAAAAAAGTAAAATTGAAAGCGTAAACTATTTTTTTACTAAGGGCATGTCAAATCAATGTTATATGTTTCACGGAAAGGATATTCAGGGATCGTAAATGTAGTCTCTCGTACTACAGTGTCGGGATAACCGTCCTGTTTTGTTAGGTCTCCCAAACAAACTGCCCTATATGTACCTGGATTCAGGTATTTGATTTTGGCACCTTGTTTTGCGGGTGTCGCTGCAAGAGGCAAAACGTTGATAAATTCATTTTCGTGATACCGAAAAATGCCATAATAATGTAACAATGAATTCCCACCACCGGAGATTGTGAGACTTGAGGCCGTTTCTGGATAGATGATACGAGCTCTAGTCAATATATTTCCGCCTGCATCACCTTCCCCTTTGTGGTCAAAGAAGATATCGCTCACCCCAACATAAGTAACAGTGGTTCCTCTACTTGTTAGGTAAGAATGTAACATTAGATTTTCTTTTAGATTGATCCGTACTTCTAAAATATAGGGATCAAATCCGTCCCGAATCATCATATCTGACTGTATGGATTGGGTGAGTTGTTGGGAATACAATGCAGGAAACATTTTTGGGACAATATTATTTTTTTCCGAGGAAGTTGTACCCGCAGCATAGTTGTTACGTGGAACAATATTCAGAGCATTGATGATGGGTCTATTGTCAAATCGCCCAGACACAGGAACTCCGGCGTCTAATGCATACCCTGTGACAAGGGATCGAAAGTAAATTCCGGCATAATAATACTCACGGCCCATCCAAGGTTGTCCTGTGGCAAAAGTCCAACTGACTGTTTCTGAGGAAGGGTCATTCGATGGAAATTGGGCTCCGATTCCATTGAAAAAATCATAAGCCTTTAAAATTCCATTACTTTCTGTACAAGTGTTGTTATCAAAAGAATAAGTTACCGTACAAAATACTTGCCTGTTAGGTGCAATGTAATCCCAAAACTTATTAGAATCCACTGTATCCCGAATTTGGGTGAGTTCATTATAACCCTTTTCAAATTTACTCGAGATTCTCACTTCTCCAATATCTAAGAAGATAGGCATGTTACCCGCTTTGGGTTGGTTGACCAAAGTCATAGTTGGATCAAGACCTTCCCCTTGTGTATCTACATACAAATCCCCTGTTCCATTGTTGAGTTCGCTCCAATCCAGTGGATTGTCAGTGGCGTAAGTTCCCTTTAGAAGTAACAACATACGATTGTTGAATAGAGTGGAGATAACGGGAAGTTTGGATTCGTCACCTAGGTCGAGTTTGGTTTTGCAATCAATGACGAAGACAAGATTTAGAAATATAATAACAGAAAGTAAGAAGGACTTCATATCAAAACAACACTCCAACAGTTAGACCGAAATAGAAAAAATCTACGTTCTGCAAAGTATAATTGGCTGGGTTTTGTAACCTTGGATCATCATAAGGACTAGCCAGCGGGTATCTATATTGATCCGGAACATCCATATGAGTTTCAAAGATCTTATAATAATCCAATCGTACCCCAATTCGAATCCTGCGACCAGCAATAAAACTTGCTTCTAACCCCCCAAAGGCGGTCGGGTTCCACCGAGCCGTATCTGCCGGACGAGCGACTACATAAGAATAACCTCCGCCCCCTTTGAGAAAGAATTGGATGGGAAGTTCCACTGGAATTTTGTAAGCTAATGCAGCATAAAGAGGCATGGCTGTGAGGGCTCTTTCTGACCTGGATAAAAATACGGCATAGGAACCACCGACTTCGGTGTAAAATATCCACGGCCATGGCATACGGGCATAAAATCCCCCACCAAGGGTTGTATCCAAAATACGAACCGTAGGAGTTCCTGGCATGGGGTTTGCGGCTCCCACCCAACCCCCAATTTCATACCTTCGTTTGTTGTATTCTTCTAAGGTTTGCGCGGAAAGTAGTCCGGAAAATAGAGTGAGAGCGAGAATTAGGCTAAGGAAGAGTGATTTTATACAATTCATGAATTTCCGGATAATCTTCGTAATATGCGCGGACAAAATAGAGTCCGTCCGGCGGGAGGGTGATTCCTGCAGTCGTACGGTTCTTCTCTTCCAAAATTGAGCCGATGGATCTAGAATTCCAACGTCCCTTCCCGATGTCCAGTAAAGTTCCTACAGTAATACGAACCATATTGTGCATAAAACCATTGGCCCGGATTCGGATTTGGATCCAATCGGGTGTCAATCGTTCCAAACGCATGTCAAAGATTTCGCGAACTGCTCGTTTGCCGGCCATTGATTTTGCTTTGGTTAGGGAACGAAAATCCTTTTCACCCACCAGGGTTTTCAGTTGGTTTTCCACAAAATCCCAATCAACACGGTGTTTGACCCAGAACGCTCTACCTTCCACAAAACTACTTTGGTATTTGCTATAATAAATTTTGTAGATATACTCTCTACCTGTACAACTAAACCTGGAATGGAAATCTGCAGGAACTTCCACAACATTTTTGACAGATACACCTTTGGGTGTGAGTGCATTGATAGAAACAAGAAGTTTGTGGAAATTGGGAATGGGCAAAAGTGTTTTAAAATTACAAACCATTCCCAAACCATGGACACCCGTATCTGTCCTCCCAGCAACTGACAAACGTGATGCGGGGTTTTTGTTTAATATGATGGTGAGAGCCGATTCAATCGCAGACTGAACCGTAGGTAAGTTTTTTTGTTTTTGCCAACCGTAAAAATGAGTGCCGTCGTATTCGACGAGAAGAGCGTAATTGGGCAAACCCTTACTTCTCGCCTCCCATCGCTTCTAGAATGGCATTGTATTCGTCATACAATTCGCGTGTCATTTCTACAATTGGTCCAGGTTTTCCTTTGGATGCCTTTCCTGAACCGTAGAGTCTAGCCAGTGTTCGTTTGGCACGAGACAAAAGTAAAACTTGATCTTCAGGTTTGGGAGCCATTTGGTCCTTGAATTTTTTAGTTAAAAAAGCGTTTAAATAAATAACACCATCAAATCCCCAGTTATTGTCGGTGTCTGGTCCGAGCATTCCTGCAGCTTGGTCCACAGGTTCGTTTCCATTCTGCATGAGTTCTAATGTATAACCGTAAATGACTGCTGCTTTTTGGTAGAGTAAATCTCTAATTTTATCATAACCAATATGTGGGAACTCATCATGTAGGTCAGAAAAATACCAAGCAGCACGAATCGCACAAACAGCTTTTTTCGGAGTAGGAGCCACACTCGCACCCCGGAGTTGGTAACAATCCATTCCTAGTAAATATGATGCAGCACCTAACGCAATTTGGCGGTCTGCAGTAAAATCAAGTGGCCCAAGAATTTTTTCAATATAACTTCTACGGTTATCTGTCGCCATTCGAATGGCTTCGTTGTCAGCGGGATTCAGTGAATTCCAATCTTTCGGAAAAGAGGAATATAGGCACCTAGGGCAAACTGACATGACATAATCAAGTGGGCTAACCCGGCCAAATTTTCTATTTTTTTCATATAAACGACGTAAATCTTGAGCCAACTTTCCAGCGATGAGCCTTCCACCACCTTGGAACATTTGTTCTTTTTGGTGATTTTCATCACAAATTGGGCAGGCTGTGGACTCTTTGGCTCGAAAAGATACTTTTTTGGACTGGGCAGCGGCTTGGGACATAGGAAAAATCTAGGAAAAGGCTCAATTTTAAAATACAATCTGTCAATCCAATATCAGAAATCTCCGATAATACTCACAGGGGCCACCCCGAAATTACTTGTAAGATTCTTCGAAGGAAGGAAAGTACGGAAACGGAATGAACGGCAGAGCAATGAAACAATCCCTTCTTATTCTCATGATGAGTCTCATGATGCAAGCACCTATGTTTGCAGAATCGGTCTCTAGCAAATCCTACCACAAACGAATTGAACTTTTGACTTACTTACGTGAGTTAGAACCAATCGTTAAAAATTTCCGTGGTGAAGATCCGGAAGGAAAACCTACGGAACTCAATGCACCGGAAGGGAAAGAAGGCTTTCGTATGAAAAAATACAACGAAGCCAAACGAATTTACCAAGAAGGTTTACAGTACCACTTCGAAGGTAATTTTCCTTCTGCATACCAACGATTTCTCGAATGCCAATTGGGAATCGAAAAAATGACAGAGGAACTATCTCAACTCTACATTTTACGTGCAGAAGAAATGATGAAAACTGCCATGGAAAGAAAAAATCCAAACGATCATATGGATAAAGCCCTACTTGATATCTCCATTGAGTATGGCAAAGGTTCTTATTTTCGTCAGGATGTAATGGACATTCCAAGAGAAGCACCATTCTCACGAAGAATGTACGATCCGAAAGAAGCTCATTACAGTTATAATAAATATGACATTGAGAAAAACTTAGAGTTGGGATACAGACACTTAGGTCTTGCGAAAGAAGCGAGAGCCACTGCTTTAAAAGTAGAAAAGAATTTGGAAAAACACCAAAAACTCCAACCAACTCACAGAAAGTATCGTATTGATTTATACTTTGGTGCCATCAACTTGGCTCGTGATTCTAAAGCCAATGCAATTAACATCTATAAGTTGAAATATCCTTACGACAACTATTACCTGAACAATTCGCAAGCAAAATCAGAAACGCTTAAAGACGAAAATGGTGCACCTGTGGAAGGCCAACCAGTGAAGGTCGATGGAGTCACTTATGACTTCTCAAAAAATCCTTATGTAAAATATGATCACCGCATCCAAGCGATGTTTGATGTTCGTGTTCCAGAAGATTATCGTGTGGATCATGCTGACGTAAGAGGTCGAGTGTATGATTTGGATTCCAACAATATGGTGTTCATGAAATACGACCAAGAACGTAAAAAAGCATTAAATGTGCCGGCTAAACCTGCCGCAGGATCCACATCCACTCCGCAACAATAAGAAACGTTAGTTAACACCGTTTCCGAATGAAGAGCCCAAGATTTTTCTTGGGCTTTTTTATTTCCACAGAATGACCTCTTTTGTCTAATTGTTGCTATGGCGAAAATACCGGTCGTTGACGATCTCATAAAAAAAAATTTGCACGGACTCAGTGTCCACTACGGGCGTTTGGTGATGAAGGTTTACCTAAGAATCACCCTTCTTGTTTTTGGAAAAGCAAGCCCCTATCTGATCAGAGGAATTTATCGTTCACTTACTGGTAACAAAGAAGCACGGATTCAAGAGTTCTTAGAAGGAACCAAAATTTGGGCAGAAGATGTCCTAAAAATTACCAAAACTAAACTCATCACATTCAATGAAATTAATGTCCCTACAAAAGGACATATGATATTTTTAAACCATGTCAACGAGATGGATTTTCCTTATGATTGTTATGTGATTCGAAAACCGTTTTTGGCAAATCAGGTCATCAAAAAAGCGTGGTTTGCCTATTGGTGGATGGTGGCTATGGGTTCTCAAGTGTTTGATAATTCGAAAGCCATGTCTGTTGCTGTTTCTGTAAAAAATCTAATCGAAGGTTTGAAAACCACATCGTACATCGTGTATCCAGAAGGAAAAAATACTTATTCAGAAGAAATCATTCCTCTCAAAAAAGGTATGGTGAAAATTGCTTTCGATCAAAAAATTCCTGTTTTTTTGGTTTTGAAATCGGGACTTACAACCTATCAAGAATACCAAAAAGGAAATGTAGTAGGTTATTTGGGTTTAGGTTCTCACGATCCTAATGATTTTTCTTCTTGGGAAGAATTTCAAACATATCTTCAAAACTTAATGCAATCCAAAAAACAAGAGTTAGATGTACTAACAGAAGCTGAAAGAACCAAGGTTTCTACTGTTTAGATTTTCTGTTTGATTTCTTTTTCCCAAAGTTCTAAGAATCGAATTTGTTCGAGTGATTCTACTGCTCGTTCACTTCTCGATTCTCTGACTTTTTGGATGGCGGACTCCGAATCCAATCCATGTTTCCAAATCAAATAGGCTGCGGCAACGGTTCCGGATCTTCCGAGTCCACCTACACAATGAATCAGAACCCGATGTTGGTTCACTAAAGCCTGATCCATCCATTCTACCATTTCTTTCATCTGCGTTAGACTCGGAACTCTTTGGTCTAAAATGGGGACTTGTTTTTGTTCGATTCCATTTTGGTTCAGTTCGGATTTTAGATCTGATACCCCATATTGAGAGTATTCTTGTTCTGTGATGAGACTAAGGACATGAGAAATCCCTTCCTTTTTGATTGTGTTTAGATCATCGGCTAACACACGAGCTCTATCTTTTCTACCAGGAAGGATGGTAAGTCCAATTTTAGAAATGTTTTCCGATCCTCCATTGGCGATAGGTTGTAAATAATCGATCCTTAATATTTTAGAACGTTTGATATAGTCTTTAATTTTGATGATGAGTTTGGAGCCAACATAGAGAGCCCATTTCTTTTGCCATTCATTACTTTCATCAAAAGATAAAGTATGCATCGCGTAACGTAAGGCACCTACATACATTTGATAGGGATCTCTGTCTAATTTCACCAAACGTGGGTAATAGGATCGAAGTTTGGCAATCACCCGGTAAGCTTTTTTTAGTTTTTCATTTTTTAAAAAATCGGGAGTTTCTAAACTCAGCTCAATTCCTAAATCTTCTTTGTTATGCAAATAATCAGTAAGTTCTACTGCTTCTTTCCATTCCTCTTCTGATTCAATTTTACAAAAAATAAATAGAATATCATTTTCTAGTTTTAATAAATCTCGAATGATATGGCCTCTATGGGTGTGAAAAAAATCGATAATCCATACATTTTCTTGCCCATCGATGATGATATTGGCCCCATTCAAATCACCATGAATAAAAGAAGTGTTGTGTGGGATGGCATTGTATTCTTTTAGTTCTAACAAATCCTTTTCATAAAATAAACAGGGGTTTGGAACCAATTCACCAGGAACAATTTCGATATCAGGTTTAGTTTGTGGACCTCCCAGTAACGATTCTACTCTGGCGCGAACTGATTTGGCATATTTGGGTTGGAAGTCGTAGTATTCTAAAAGGTTCAGTTTTTCCGTGGATGCGGCTTCAAACAAACGGCCCAGTTGTTCTCCAAAGACAGTGTCAATGATTCGATCAAGGCCCGCTCCATCAGACATAGTTCCGTATATTTTTTGGAAGGTTTTGACATTTCCATCCAACATTGCCGCATAACGATATTTAATGGCACCTCTGTTTTCTAATTCACAAAAATCTACAATAGAAGGGGCATTGTTTCCAAGAACTTCTTGGATCCTTTCAAAAGCAGTCCTTTCTTTGGCAATTAAATCACGTTCACCAATTTTCACAACACATGGCACTTGTAAATGACCCAAATGATCAATGGATTTTGATTTTAAAACTACGTTTCCAGAAAATCCACCATCCAAGGTTTTAAACTCTACTTCTTTGCAATCTCTAAATAAATAGAGTAAAATCTGATTGTCTGTTTTGGTGATTGGGTATTTCGGATCTAACTTGAGTTTGTCTGTGGAAATTCGTGAATTGGTAGAGATCTTCTTTTCTAAATTGGGTTGGCTTCCTGTTAAAAATTCGGTAAAAGCTCCAATGGATGAAAAAACTCTTACACCTAAAATTTGTTTCAATTGATCAAGGGCAATAAAATGCATAGAAAGAGAAGAACTTGCCGTAAGTGCCGAACAAACACCAATTTCAAATTCAGGATATCTTGTTTTTAAATCATAAGCAAGGAAGGTGACTTTTGCTTCTGTCCATACTCCTGTAATACCTACTTTTAATTTTTTACCTTTGTATGGTGTTAGTATCGACTCTAAATTTGTATCTACAAAGTCATTGAGTCCAGATGCGTTCACAATCACCCCGCGCCCTGGTTCTTCTTCAATCCATTTTTGAAAAACAAATTCAGCGCCTGATGTATCTTTTAAACAATGATTCCCAAATTGTGTTAGGTGGTCTTCTTGTGTCTTTGCATTGGGATCGTGCCAATCTCGGATATGAATCAGTTTTAATTTATTTGGATCTGTTTCATAAGCCCAGTCAAGTAAAGAAAATACAGGCCCTTCTTCCATCATCTCACCGAGTAACCGACTTGCTTCTTGGTAACCAATGTGTAGGTAATTGGGAAGTGGATCATATTTATCCAATAAAGAAGCAAAGTCATTTTGAAGGCATTGGGTGAAGAGAATTGCTGATTCCGAATTCATGGACAAAAGAATTGACAGCTTCCAAAATAAATCTAGAATTTATTTCTTAAAAAATAGGAGAATGTATGAAGAAGTTACTAAGTTTTGGTTTGGGAATTCTGTTCACATCCACTCTATTTGCGGGACAAGTTGGATCCGACTGTACTTTCAAAGGAAAAAAATTATCGGGAAAGGTTCAGTTTGTTACGAGTTTCCCTGATTTCAAAGTTCAAATTGTAGATAGTTTTCCCGACTTAAAAGTCCAAAAGGTAAGTAGTTTTCCTTCTGACTGCGGCAAGTGGCAAGAGGTCACATCCTTTCCTGATTTTAAAGTTCAGATTGTTACTAGTTTTCCTGACATCAAAGTTAAGTATGTGGATTCATTTCCGGGTGTACCGTAAAGCACCCTCAAGAGGGTAAACAGAATTACGATTCATTAGTTCTAAAGACAAATTGAAGAATGCCCTCGCATTCAAAGTTTGTCTGGAACATTGGTTTTTGTCTGCTTTACAAACCGGATCTTCGCCATAGGGGGGAACCATTTGGAAAATAAACTGAGTCTCCCCATCTACACTTTGATAGAGAATTTTTTCGTCATCAATCCAACCACAAGCGCTACCATAAGCAAAATAAGTGCTACCTGATTTTACAGACTTGAGACGTAGGTCTTTTCCAAATCCAGCAAAGTAAGTTTCTTTTCCTACCACTCCCAAAATCGTTGGAAGAACATCCAGTTGAGATCCGATTTTTTCATCTAACTTCGGTTGAATGTATTTTGGGGAATATAATAAAAAAGGTACCATTCGATCTTCATAAAAAGAAAGATATCTATGATGGGTATGATCCCCTACAAATACAAACAAAGTATCTTCGAAGTATTTTCTTTTTTGTATTTCCTTCATAAAAACTTCTAATGCTGAATCGGAATAATGATAGGTATTGAGATAATCAAAATCTGTTACAGAAGGATCATAAATTTCAAACTTAGAATTTGGCACCTTATAAGGATAATGTGTCGTCATGGTGAGGATGGTCATAAGAAATGGTTTGTTTTCTTTTTGGTAAGAATCCATTTCTTCTAATGCTTTCGAATACAAGTGTTCATCGTCATAACCCCAAGCACCAATTGAGTATTTTCCTGATTTACGAAAGTCTTCTTTTCCAATCAAAGTTTGAAATCCAAAATGAGGAAGGATAGTTGCCAAACTATCAAATTTTAAATCATCTCCCGTAATGAAACTGGTTTGGTATCCAAATCCAGAAAATAGATTCCCAATCGCAGAAAAATTACTTAAAATTTGTGGTGTCCGAATGGCGGTAAGGCCTGGTCTGTCGGGAATGCTCGTCAGAACAGAAAGGAGTGCGTTACTTGTCCTCCCTCCATTGGCATAAAACTTTTTAAAACTATGACCTTTTTTCGCCAATGAGTTGTAATACGGCGTCACTTCCTTATCCAACCAAATTCCATTGGATACCGGCCAAACATACTTTCCTGTCCAAGATTCTTGGATGACAAGAACAACATTGATGGACTTTCTCCCTGGAATTCCTTCGATTTTACGTACCAATGGAAACTCAGGATCATTAACAAACTCGGCCCCTTCATAACCAATCTCTTCTTTCACGGCAGCCAACATATCCGTATCTGACATTTTTAAATGTTTGGGAATGGATTGGCTTTTAAAATCATTGATGGTTGTGTAAATTCCGTTTAACGCAAGTTGGTTGATGAGAGCATCGTCCGAAATGATTGCTTCGCTTGCTCTTAACGGAGACTCTTGTGGTCCACCGCGAAATCCAATGGCGAAAAAAAGAATCCAAATCAATGTTTTTATGATTTTTTTGGGAAAAGATTCTTCTTCGTCAATTTGATTTGTAATATTGTTTTTGCGAATCCAATACCGAATTCCTAAAATATACAAAACGATAAACAGGATAAAACTTAAAATTTTAAACGGAGCTTCTTTGAAGGCAGAGGAAACGAGTACATCCAAATCTCCTAAAAAAACAATGGCTTCGTAACCAATGTGTTTGTTTGCATTTTCGAAATATAACAAATCCGCAAAAAGGTGAACCAAACAAAAGGGATAAAGAACAAGAGGAGTGATTATCCAAAAATAACGATAGGTTCTAAGTTTGGAGGCAGTCTTCCAAATAGATAAAAGATAAAAACCAACTAACAAAATAGAAACGGTAACCCAATCAAATCGAAAGCCTAAAAAAAATGTTCCGAGTAAAATAAAAATGGGGAATTCTTCCAAACGATAGGAATAAACCAAAAGAAACAAAACTCGACTTAAAAATAAGGTTAAAAATCCAAAGGTTATATAGGTTAGAAAGATTCGATCTGAAAATTTAAGGTTGGGAAACAACTTCGCCATAAAAAAAGAATTTGCGAATGATAAGTGTGGTCAATCGACTTCCGATCTTTCAGTTGATTTATTTTCTAGCCCCTTTAGTTTTGATCCTACTCACATGAAGCCGATCCAAAAAATACTCATCGCCAACCGTGGTGAAATTGCCGTCCGTGTCATTCGCACCGCAAAAAAAATGGGAATCAAAACGGTAGCAGTTTATTCCGATCCTGATGCCCAAAGTTTATTTGTCAGGTCAGCAGACGAAGCGTTCTCTTTAGGCGGAACGGATGCCCGTTCTTCCTATTTGAATGTAGAAAAGGTCATCCAGGCATGTATGGAAACGGGAGCAGATGCCGTTCACCCAGGTTATGGATTTTTATCGGAAAATACTGACTTTGCAAAAAAATTGGAAAAACAAGGGATTCGATTCATTGGACCGAAACCTCATTCCATTGAAGCAATGGGTGATAAAATCGGATCACGCCTGTTAGTTGCAAAAAATGGAGTGCCAGTGGTTCCTGGTTACGAAGGTGCCTCACAAGAAATGTCGGTATTCAAAAAAGAAGCGGAAAAAATTGGATACCCAATCATGGCAAAGGCTAGTGCCGGCGGCGGTGGAAAAGGAATGCGTAGAATCAATACCCCTGAAGAATTAGAACCAGGAATTCTTTCGGCAAAACGGGAATCACTTTCTGCCTTTGGTGATGATCGTATCCTTTTAGAAAAATACATTACCAATCCGCGCCACGTTGAGTTTCAAATTTTTGGAGATTCACAAGGCAACATCATCCACTTACATGAAAGGGATTGTTCCTTACAGAGACGTCACCAAAAGGTAGTCGAAGAAACTCCGGCTCCCAGTTATAATTCTGATTTAAAAACAAAGATGTCTCAAGCTGCAGTAATGGCGGCCAAAGCTGTTCAATATGAAGGTGCAGGCACCGTTGAATTCATCTTAGGTGAAAGTGGTGAGTTTTATTTTTTAGAAATGAACACACGTTTGCAAGTGGAACATCCTGTCACGGAAATGACCACCGGCCTTGATTTAGTGGAATGGCAAATTCGCGTCTGTCAGGGAGAACCATTACCTCAGTTACAAACCCCACCACAAAAAGGACATGCTTTAGAAGTGCGAATTTATGCAGAAGATCCAAAAGAAGGATTCCTTCCTTCTACAGGAAAAATCCATCATCTATCTTTTCCCAAACGAGATTATTTACGAATTGATTCTGGTGTTGTTTCAGGATCTGAAATCACTATGTTTTACGATCCCATGATTGCCAAAATGATTGTATGGGGGGAAGACAGAATCACTGCCATACACCGCCTCATTGAATGTTTGTCTGAAACTATTGTATTTGGTCCAAAAACCAATTTACAATTTTTACAAAAACTTGTTTCGGCAAAAGAATTTGCAGAAGGAAAAGTTTCTACTCATTACATTGCAGATCATGAACCTGCACTTTTGGCAAACAATACAAAGGAAGAGCTTAAACTCGCTTTCGCCGGTGCATTTTTTACTTCGAAGGAATCAAGTAACCCTTGGTTGAGTGAGACCACATAACATGGATTATCTTTTTGAAACAAAATCCGGCTCTGCTTCCGTTTATGTGAGTGGATCCCAAACACGGGTTCGTTTGGGCAAAGATTCTTTTTCATTTCATTTAGAAGATTGGATCAAAGAAGAAACTCATCCCAACGAAACAAATCCTCTTCGATCTGTTACAATGAAAGATGGATCTGTATTACAATATTTGAAAGTAAGGAATGAAATTTTCCTCCATTGGAAAGGTGAAATTTGGAGTGGGAAACTTACCGAACGTCAGTACGAAGCTGGTGGCCAGACCTCTCCCGAAATCAAAAGCCCGATGCCCGGAAAAGTAGTGCAAATCTCTACTGAGGTGGGAAGGGAACACAAAGGGGGAGAGACTTTACTCATTTTGGAAGCCATGAAAATGGAGAACGCTGTTAAGGCCCCTTATCCATGCCGAGTGGAAGAAATTCGAAAATCACAAGGGGATCTGGTCCAACAGGACGAAGTGCTGATCATTTTACACAGAATCGAACCGGAAAAAACATAAATTTTCGAATCTATTTGACATATTTTTCAAACTTCCCAGCATAAGGCAGTTTCTTTGGCTGATAGGTAGAGAATGTACAATCATATTTTAAGAAGTTTCATACTTCTGTTGTTTTTTTCGTTTTTCCACGGGGTTCTCGGTCAGGAACGTCAACCCCGTACCGACCTTCCGTTCGAGATCTCTGAAAAAAAGAGGCTGAGCGAGCGGGATTTTAAGAATAAAAAAGAGGGAGGCTACTTCACAGGTCTTCCTCTCATCAACTCCGACCCCAATGTGGGAGTAGGGTATGGGGCACGTGTGATTTATTTTTACAATGGGGAAAAGAAATCTCCCATGTTTGAATACACTCCGTATCGTGTTCGGGTCTTTGCTCAGTACTTTAATACGACAAAAAACGCACCTTACCACCAATTGAGTATCGATGCTCCTTATATTTTTGATACAAAATGGAGACTTCGTGGGGATTTAGTTTATGAACGAAATCCCAACTCCCTATTTTTCGGAATTGGATCGGACACCCTTCAACCACTTTCTTATTTAGAAAGAAACAACCCCAATGGTCAAATCCGACGAAATGCTCCTTTTTCCGATTATGAGGACAATTTGAACTATCGTCGCCCTGGGGATGCAGGCCAAGGGGAAGCACCAATCGTCAGTGATCACAGGTACAATCGTTACGATATTGAAAATCCTAACTTTAGTGCATCTGGTGAGTATTCCTTTTTTGGAGGAACACTTCGTACGGTGACTGGGGTTCGTCTCTCCAAACAAATCATTCGTACATACGATGGAAAGTATAACGACGCACAATTAGGTCCAGCAGACGGGGTTTTGGGCCTTCTCGGGGTTGATCGTACTTTCGGTACTCCTCAAGGAGAAACAAAATTAACTCGTGACGATAAAGATGGAAAGATTAAGGGCCTTAACGGTGGTTATACGAACACTGTCCGCGCCGGGATTGTATTCGATACTCGTGACTTTGAACCAGACCCTAATCGTGGAGTATTCCTAGAATACACACACGAACGTTCGGCTAAGGCGATTGGATCTACCTACGATTTTAACAAAAACTTAGTATCGGGTCGTATTTTTTTGAGTCCTGTGCAGTGGTTTACTAGCAAACCTCCTGAAATTTTAGAAAAGTTTGTTCTTGCGGCTCGCGGAACGATGATCCAAACCAATGGAGATGCACCTTTTTATGAATACCGCAACATGTGGGGAACGGAAACCAACCAATCAGGTTTAGGTGGACGAACTACCATTCGTGGTTATAAACAGGATCGTTTTGTGGGACAAACCATGGCTTTTGCTAACTTCGAAATTCGTTGGAAGTTTGCAGAGACTGAGTTTTGGGGACAACACTTTGACTTCCAATTGGTTCCGTTTTATGATGTAGGACGAGTTTGGGATCGTACAGAAGATGCTAATCTTAAAAACTACAAACATTCAAGAGGGATTGGACTTCGTATCCCGTGGAACCAAGCAACTGTTATCTATTTTGATCATGCGATTTCAAATGAAGATAGACAAACATTCATTAACTTTAATCATATTTTTTAGGAGAGCAGAGATTATGAAAAAAATTCAATATTGTTTCGCTCTTTTGGTCTTATCCTTTTTCATGAATTGTGAAATGAAACCAGTAGAGGATATCTACGGTTTAAGCCCTGAAGAAACCAACCAACTCCTTGCTGGAATCCTGGCAAACCAAAGTCTCAGAGACAATGGGAATGGAACCATTTCAGACCCTGTTGCCAACTTAGTATGGCAAAAATGTACGCATGGTCAAGTTTACCGCGCCGGTTTTAATGATTGTTTGGGATCCCCACAAGGTTCTATTTTCAATCCTAATGACGTAGCTCGTGCAGGGGCAGTGCAAGTTGCCTATTGTGATTCCAAAACACATGCTTGTAATTCCATTGCTTTCCCACAGGTGGTACAAGGGACTTCGTCCATTGCCATTGCGGGAGCCAGTGAACTTTATGGAGCCTGCCAAAACAGCAACTACTTAGGGGCAACTTGGCGAGTTCCTACGGTTGTTGAATACCAAAGATTAGTGGTTCCTGGCCGTGCCGCCACCCTCCAATTTTTTCCTTCCACCCAAGAAGATGATTATTGGACAGCTTGGTCAAACAGCGAAGATATCCCTGGAGAAACGGCCCACGCCATTTCTTTCGACAGACAGTCTTATGGGGTAGAGAAGGCGATTGTAAAAACACAAAGGAATTTTGTCCGTTGTGTTCGCACCGGCCCGTAAACTCCGAAAATTCGCATCAATTTCACCACTCTCCTGACCTTTTCAGGAGAGTTTTCGCTTTCCAAAAATCCAATTTCCTACTAATATTTTCTAAGAATCAACCGAAGTACCCATTAGGTGGTTAGGTTTTCATGAGAATAGACGATTCCTCATTCAATCGTATGAATGTAGATCTTTTGAAAGATCGCCGGGTGAGTTATGTTGGTCATGGACAATTAGAATCGGCCCCCGAATCTTTATCCGCGCTTCATGTCATTTCTCATGAACTAGGCCATGCCGCCGAATTCAAAAACCAAGCCTTCCGAGAAGGACGAGATGTCCAAGAAGTTCAAGTCAAAATCAATTATGAACTAAGAGATGGTCGTATGGTGGCGGTGAGTGGCGAGACCCATGCAGTCACTCGTGCAAAATCAAATTCGGAAGAGGATCCTGCTCTTACTCCTTACTCTGACGGAAAGTCAATCAAAGACCTTTTTCAATTAAAAGAGGAAGAAGACAAAAAACCAAATTCGAAAGAGAAAACCAAATTAAATCCAAAAGAGATCATGCAGAAATCTCATGAAAAAGATTTGGAATCAAAAATCAAAGAATTAGAAACAAGGTTAGAGTCAGAGAAAACTAAAAAATCTTCTACGGATGTTCATTCTGCGGAACGTTTGAAAGAAATTGAATCTGAAAAAAAACGGTTGGAAGAAGAAGTAAGACTCCTTCGTGTGAAAGAACAACTGAAAGAAACTTTTGCCCTCCTCACAGACTTCCGTAAAATGATGACTTCCAATTTGTTTGGGATGATGAGTCTTCAAACTGGATCAAATTCAGGTAATTATTTAGACACCTTTGTTTGATCGATCATATTTTCTACGATAAACTCACGTAACTCTCCCACACCTCTTCCCGTTGTCGCCGAAAGATAAAATACTCGAAAGGGAACACCAATTTCATTCATTGCAGCTTCCATATCCGTACGTACACGGTGTTGTTCGCTTTGGTTGAGTTTGTCGATTTTTGTACGAATCACTACGGGTTTGATTTTTTTTTCCATAGCCACTTCAATGGTGGAAAGTTCCTCTTCGGGAAATTCTCTTTGTGAATCACAAAGAATGAATAGAATTTTTAAATTTTGCCAACTATTAAGAAATCCTTCTAAAAGTTTCATCATATCTTTGTGTTCTTTGTGAGAGGCTTTTGAGTAACCAAACCCTGGTAAGTCGATGAGATTAAATCCTTCTTTGGTTCTAAAGATATTGATGAGTTTTGTTTTCCCAGGGGTTTTCGAAACTTTGGCAAGGCCTCTGTGGTTGGAAAGTGCATTGAGTAAACTTGACTTTCCAGAATTGGATCTTCCCATAAATGTAATGGAAGGAACTGAATCCAAATCTTCCTTTTCACTTAAATTTGCGATAGATGTGAAAAATTTAGTTTCGGGAAAGGGGATTTCTTTGGAATACTTATGCATCTAGTTCACCTTTCCAAATAGATTCGTTTCGGATAATTCTTTTCGCTTTTTGAAAACAGAGAAAACAAAATTTGGATGGGTTCCCCTTCAAAATAAAGGATAGGAATGAAAGTTCTTAGGAAAAAAGGAATTCCGTTTTCTCTCATACATTCCGAAATTTCCTTATTTCCTGAGCGAATTTGAATTTTTTGACCATGGTGCCAAGATCCTAGGTTGTATTTTTCCTCTGGATCTGAGAGTTTGAATTTGTTTTGATTCCATTCAATATAAAGAAAATTTCCTTCCCGGTGTGAGACTGCCTTTTTAAAGGCTGGAGATTTTTTATCAATAATGAAAAGGTCACCAAACTTTGATTTGTATAAGAAACAGTTTTTGTTTTCTAAAAAAGCCCTTTCTCCTTCTGATTGTAGATGGAAATTATCAAACCCTGATTTGTATAGAGGGTAATGCCCCAAAAGTTTTAAATGAAAATCGATGAGTTCTTTTTTTGATGATAAATTGAGGCTTGTCCAAGTTTCATGAGGGATTCGAAATAAATGTGGAGTTGGTTTTTGTATGTTTTCTCTTTTTAAATCAAACTGTAAATTAAGTTGGGATCTATCGTGAAAATTCCAATAGGTTTTGTGAAAGTTCCAACTTTCTTTTTCTAAGATGGGAAGTAAGTCCATTCGGAGCCGGTTACGTTTATAAACGGGATCTTTGTTGGATTCATCTTCAAAGATCCGCATGGTTTGAGAAACAAATTGGTAAAGTTGTTCTAATTCTTTATCTTCAAAAAAAACTAAAGGTAAAAAACGTTCCCCGTCAAAGGGAGGAAGAGTATAAAATGCTTTTTTTCCGCCACCTCTTGTTAGGTGTAAAAAAATAGATTCTGTATAATCTTTACAGTGATGGCCAGTAAGGATGATGGATGGATTTTTATCGGTTATTTTTTTTAATTCGTGGTAACGAACGAGTCTTCCCGTTTCTTCTAATCCCTTTTTTAGTTTCAGAGAAAGATTTGGGATTTTTTTTTTACAAAATGGAATGGGAAGTTGGTTGAATCTAAAAATTGGAATAATTCTTTTTCTTCCGTCTCAATGGAGCGAATGCCATGAGATAAATAAAACAAAGTTGGAACCTGGATTTTGTATTTTTCTACAAGATATTTCCAAAACAAAATTAAAATAGAGGAGTCCTTTCCTCCGGAATAGGAGATGAGAAATTGAGTTTTGTTTTCTGCCCAAAGTTCAGGGACTTTGTTCCCCATTCGGGTGAGTGCCAAATCAAATAGTTTTGTAATTGGAGCGGGAATTTCCGAAATCATATCTTCCTTACAGCCACCATAGTGATATCATCGTGTTGTTCCTGTTCTTTGACAAATTCTTTTAGTTCTGAATAGATCCTCTCAAGGATGTTTTTTGGCTCGAGACGAATCCAAGAAAGAAAACTGGATTTTAGTTTTGGTTCGCTAAACTCCGTCCCTTCCGAGTTTCGTGCCTCGGTAACTCCATCAGTATAGAGTAATATTGTGTCACCGGAATCAAATCGCAACTTGGACTCATTCCGAAATCTGGAAATATCGGATTGGATTCCTAAAATGACACCTTCTGTTTCAATCACAGAGAGAGATTGGGAATTGGCATGGTAATGGTAAAAATTTCCATGCCCCGCACCAGAGTATTGGACCTCTCCAGTAATTAGGTTCCACCGGAGTAAAATCATACTCATAAATCTGGGAGTGATGGCTTCTTTATAACTGGAATAGAGATAATTATTGATGTCATTTAAAATTTCCCAAGGAGAATCTTTGACTCGGACAAGAGAATGTAAGATGGTTCTAACGGTTGCCATCACAAGTCCAGCGGCAACTCCCTTCCCACTGACATCTCCTATACAAATAAAAAGTTCATTTCTGTTAGGTGATAAAATAAAGTCATAATAATCTCCTCCAATTCCCCTCGCAGGCACCATAAAACCACCAAAGGAAAAACCTTCTGCTTCAGGAGCCTTTCTGGGTAATAGAGTACTCTGAATTTCTTTTGCAATTTCAATTTCTTTTTCCAACCTTTCTTTATTGGAAAGGTTTTGGTATAAGTTGGAATTTTCCATAGTGATTCTCGCCAAGGAAACAAAAGCATTGAGTGCTTCAATTTCATCATGAGGGAACCTACTATTCTGTTTGGTTAAAATGAAAACACAACGAGTCCCATTTTCCAAGGTCAAAGGAAATACCATGGATTCCTTACCTTCGATACCCATTGTTTCAAAGTCATTGTTAGTGATGGGATCAATAGTTATGGTTTCTTTGGTTTGTAATAAAGAATGAATCTTTTCTATATCTATGGATTCTGTATTGGTTTGGATTTGGTGGTTTTCTAAATCACGATAGAGTTTGAATATTTTTGCCTTAGAGGAACCCGTTTGGTTTTCCACCAAACAGGTTAACGATGATTCTACAATTCCAGATAAAGTCAAAAGAATCATACGAACCATTTCATCATGGTTATTTAAATACAATTGGCTTAAAGTGAGAGCCGCAGTATGTAAACTTTGAAAATTTTTAGATTGGTTTTCCGATTTAGAAAATAACAGAGAATTCCGAAGTGATACAGCAAGTTGACCCACTACAATTTGTAAAATTTCCTGATCTTCTAAAAAGTAAGAATCATCTTCTTCATCATAATCAATTGTAACAAGTCCGACAGCAGTCCCTGCATAAAGAATCGGAATTACAAGTTGAGATTTGGTTCCTGTGAGTTTAGAATAAAATTCGTAAAAAGGATGTGTTTGTTCGGAAAATTTATAAAAACAGGGTTCTCCTTTAGCCAAGGATTCAATCAAAATTCCATAACTTAAATCATAATCTAAAGTAATTCTTTTGATAGCACGTTGTAAATTTTTTTGTTTTGTGGAATAATATGCTAATTTAATTTCACCTAACTCTAAATTAGTGATGAATACTGCAATTTTATCTCGTTTCAATCGAACAGAAATGAGTTCGGTAAATCTCTGCATTAAATCTTCCAAACCAATGGCCGAGTTAAATAGAGAAAGATTGTCTAGGAGGAATTCCGTTTTTTCCTCAGAGGAGAGAATGTTTTTCCCGATCCGAGGGATTTTACGTTTTTCGAGAATCCATTCGCGGTTGCAGGTTTGGCAGAAAAACCGACCCTTCTTTGTGATCCCATTGGGAAGTTGGGGCTCAGCACAGAGCAAACAAATTCGGTCTTCCATGGTTTCTCTGTTCATCCTAGACCAGATGATTCGATTTCTTTTTTCATAAGCTACAAGAATTTCCTTCAGATCTCAGAAACCTGGTACGATTCATGCTTAATCTATAAGCAAAAGTTGTTTTTTCTGCAGAAATCGAAAGGATGTCGGTAAATATGATTAAAAAATGGTTTATTTGTTTAATAAATAAGCATAGTGTTTTGGTCACCAGCAACGTCTTTCTGTATTCTTTCGAGGCAGAGCGTAATACTAAAGAGCAAGAAATATGAGCGTGAAAAAATTCAATCCGATCCAATCCATCCACGAAGTTGCAACTGCCATGAACTCCACCCAAGACCCCGACGGACTCTTGGAACTCATTTTGGATCGATGCATCCAAATTTGCGGAGTTGAATCCGGCTCCTTGATGCTCATCGATGAAAAAAACGGGTTTTTGGATGCTGTCACCTCACGGGGGATGAACCAACAAATCCTTCGCGAAACCAAATTAAAAATTGGGCAGGGGATTACTGGTGTCGCGGCTTCCACAGGGAAAGCGAAACTCGTCAACGATGTTTCCAAAGATCCGGACTACATCCAGGTTAAGGAAGAAATTAAATCAGAGTTAGTTGCACCGATGATTGTGGAAGATGATATCATTGGTGTCATCTCACTCGACTCCAACAGATTGAATGCATTTACAGCAGAGATGTTGGAAATTGTGAGTGTCCTAGCTCACCAAGCGGGGCAAATTTTTAAAAACCTACAAACCATTCGTAGTTTGGAACAAAGAACCAAAATCCAAGCAACACTCATTGAAATTTCCAAAGTGGTAAGTTCTACACTCGATCAAAATGAAGTTTTTGATTCCATTATGGTCACTATGGAAAAATCACTCAGGTTGGAGAAGGGTAGTATTGTTTTATTTAAGAAGGATGAAGGATTACTCCGAATTGTTGCGGCTTCTGGTTTGTCACCAGAAGAAATTGATAAAGGTACATACCAACCTGGGGAAGGGATCACAGGAAAAGTATTTGAATCAGGAGAACCGATTATCATTGAATCGGTGGCGAGTCACCCTGACTTTTTAAATCGTGTAGGATATTTGTCTCATTTTAAACATGATCCACATAACGTGAGTTTATTGTGTGCTCCTATCTTAAGCGAACAAACGATGCTCGGTGTTGTGAATGCGTTTATTGTTCAAAACAAACATACGGATCTCAAATCTTTTTTGGATTTTTTACAAGTAGTTGCTTCGATTATTTCTCAATCGATTAAAATTCAAAACTTGGTAGAAGAGGCTAAAAAAGAAATCTCTCGTGAAAATATCCAACTCAAACGAGAACTAAAGAATAAATATAAGTTTGGTTCTCTCATTGGGAAAGCAGCCAGTATGGAGAAGATGTTTGAAAAAATCCAACTGGTAGCCGATTCCAGGGCCTCTGTTTTGATTACGGGTGAATCAGGAACTGGAAAAGAGATGATTGCCAATGCAATCCATTATAACAGTTCTCGTTCGGAAAATCCATTCATCAAAATCAATTGTGCTGCCATTCCTGAAAACTTACTCGAAAGTGAACTATTCGGTCATAAAAAAGGATCTTTTACCGGTGCCGTTACTGATAAAAAAGGAAAGTTTGAATTAGCAGATACCGGAACCATTTTTCTAGATGAAATCGGTGAAATGGATTTAAACTTACAATCGAAACTATTACGTGTGTTACAAGAACGTGAAATTGAAGCCATTGGATCTACTAAGGCAAAAAAAGTAGATGTAAGGATCATTGCAGCAACGAATGCAGAATTGGAACAATTAGTTTCTGAAAAAAAGTTTAGAGCAGATCTTTTTTACAGGTTGAATGTAGTAAAGATCAACACACCTCCGTTACGTGATCGCGTCGAAGACATTCCACTCCTTATGAATCACTTTTTAGAAAAATATACAAAAGATAATAACAAAGTGGTGAAAGGAATTTCCAGAGAAGCTTCCAAATTACTATTGAAATATCGTTGGCCAGGAAACGTTCGTGAGTTGGAAAATGTGATCGAAAGAGCTGTTGTCCTTGCACAAGATGAAGTGTTGAGTGAGGAAGATTTTTCAGATATTCTTTCCAGTTTAGAAGATTTACCTGAACATACAACCGAAGTGGCTCAATTGAATCATGTAGAATCTGTTTCTGGAGCGGAACCTTTGGATTTAGGTTCAGGGCGTTTGACACCGGGCCAACTCGATGGCCTCGATGGTCGTGCGATGGAAATTGTTGTGAGCGAAGTAGAATCAAGACTCATCCAATATGCTATGAAAAAGTTTCGTTATACCAAAACTCGTGTGGCAAAATTTTTGGGAATCAATCGAAACACATTGGATAAAAAAATCAAAGAACTCAATATAGAATATTAGGTTTTAATTTATTCTTAATTGGTTGGTTCTGGAAAGTGATTCAAATGGGAAATTGGTCCCGTTTGGATTTCATCTTCTAAGGTTAAGTGTAAGTATTCTTTAGCGGAACCAACTGCTTCAGGAAGATTTTTTCCGTGAGCTAAAAAAGATGTGATGGCAGCCGAATACGTACAACCTGTACCATGTGTGTTTTTGCCTTTCAAAAACGGTTTTGAGTATAAATAAGAAGATTTTCCGTCAAACAAAATATCTGTTGCTTCTGTTGCATTAGGAAGGTGTCCCCCTTTTAAAAGTACCGGAACTTTATACTTTTGAAATAATTTCTCCGCCATAGGAACCAGTTGGTCATATTGATGGATTTTTTCTCCTAGAAGCAGTGACGCCTCATCTAGGTTAGGTGTGATTAGTTTAGCAAGTGGCAACAGATCTTTGATTAGAGAATCGATTGCATCGTCTTTGAGTAATTTAGCGCCACTGGTTGCCACCATCACTGGATCTACTACCAGTTGGATGTCTGGGTTTTCATAAAAAAATTCAGCTACCACTTCGATGATTTTAGCAGAGTACAACATTCCCGTTTTTGCTGCTTTGACGGAAAAGTATCCTGAAACTGCTTTTAGTTGTGCAGATACAAAGTCTGGCGAAATTTCTGCGATCCCTGTGACCCCATCAGGATTTTGGGCTGTTAAACAAGTGAAGGTTGTGGTTCCAAAAGTTGCGAGTGAGGAGAATGTTTTGAGATCTGCTTGCACCCCGGCACCACCTCCGGAATCGGATCCAGCAACAGTTAAGGTAATGGGAAAAATTTTGTTCATACTATGGGAACCATCCGTACTTGTCAAAATTCAATGTATCATCGTTTAGATCAAAGGAAACACCTTCGGATTGTAAGATTTTTTTTTGAAGGTCGGCCCGTAAAACATCACCTCGGAAGGAAATTTTTCCTTGGGCGTTAATGACTCTTTGCCAAGGGATTTTTTGTTCCATTTCTTTTTTGAGTGCGTTCAGTGCATAACCGACGGCTCTAGCGGCTCTTGGATTTCCTAGAAGTAAAGCGATATGTCCATAAGTAGTGACTTTCCCTTTGGGAATTTTTTTTACGACTGTATAAACAGAATCATAAAAATTCTTACTTTTAGTTTTAGGAGTCTTCATTGAATTTGGCTTTATATTCTAAATATTATTTTTTTTTGTAAATCCCTTTTCAATATCACACCAAAATGAAAGTTTCTGAATACGCAAAACATTTGTTACTTGCTCCTAATCTGGAAGATAAACTATTACCTCCCAGTAGGCGCTGGGATGAGGAAACAGATTTTATACCGATAAGAATCGAAACCCCTGGTCGTTCTTCCAATCTTCAGTTTTCTGACAAAAAGGTAAAAATCCCTCGTTTGGAACACCTAAATTTAATATCCAATCGTGGACTCAGTCTTCATCATTTTGCAAATCATGAGCTTATGGCGATTGAATTGTTTGCTTGGGCATTACTCGCTTTTCCTTCTGCACCCAAATCGGTTCGGAATGGTTTTTTAAAAACCATCGAAGAAGAACAAACCCATTTAAAACTTTATTTAAATCGAATGAGAGACTTCGGAGTCAATTTTGGTGACCTTCCCGTAAATTATATTTTTTGGAAACAACTCCGACAATTTGGTACTTTGGAATCTTTTGCAGCCGTGATGTCCGTTTCTTTTGAAGGTGCCAATTTAGATTATGCACAAACCTATGCACAAGTGTTTACTTACTTCGGCGACAATGTAACATCAGAAATCATGCTCACAGTTTTTGAAGATGAAATTAAACATGTGAAAAGAGGTCTTCGTGCTTTCGAACATTCTGTCCCCGAAAATAAAAATCATTGGGAACATTATCTTTCTCTGATTCAATTTCCCTTTACCCCAAGAAGGGCAAAGGGATATTTATATTTACCAGAAACAAGGGCACTTGCGGGGATGGATCCTGAGTTCATTCGTTCTCTTGGAAGTTATGAAGATGAGTATACGGGTAGAGTCAACCTAGAATCCGTGAAAAAATTCGGACTGGGAGAGACCATCCTTCGTAAAAACAGACTTGATTCTCATTTGCCTAATCTTTAATGTTTCTAGCGGTAGGTGATTATGAAATTGAGAACGGCACTGAGTTTATTTCTGTTTTTTTCTGCGTTCGGAGTTGTACTGACTGCGGAAAAAAAAGCCAAGTCAAATAAGGAAATGAATCTTCATGATTTTATGGAGGATTTTACCAAACCAGCAACTAAGTTGTACGATAAAAAAGACAATGCTGACTATCTCAATAAAATCTTAGAAAAAGTACCGGACATGGCACCTGACGATCAAAAGGCTGAATGGAAAGAGATTGTCGATGCGAAACTTGCAGTGGGAAAACCAGATGAAACTTGTAAGTCATGCCATACAAAATTTAAAAAAGAATACAAAGCTAAATATAGAAAAAAGCTAATTGTGGTTCCAGAAGAACTTGTTAATTTTCCAAAAGAAATCAAAGAATTGCTAAAAAAATAAACGATTACTTCCGCTCTTTAGAGAGCGGAACTCCATGAAAAAATACTTTAATTTAAGATTCCCCGCGCTTATCTATTCTTTCGCTATTTGTTTTTCGGTATTACATGCTGAGGATACAAAACCTATAACCACAGAAACTCCAGCGCCAACAGCACAACCACAACAACTAAATCCACTTCCCGCCAGTTTGAAGTTTGGTGCTTTTGTTGATACTTACTACTCGCACAATAACAACCATCCAATCACAAAAGAACGTCAATATGCCACACAAGCAGTTCGTAACGATGAGTTTAACATCAACATGGGATTTGTGGATGCTAAATGGCAAGAAGAGAAGGTGAGAGGACGGATCGCTTTACAGTTTGGAACGTCGGTAAACACGAATTATGCTCCAGAAGCTAATAAAGATGTTAGTTCCAATCAAAACTCTGTGAAACATATCCAAGAAGCCTATGTTGGCATAAAAATCGCAAAAGATACCTGGATCGACGCTGGAATTTATTTTGGTCATATTGGGCATGAATCTTGGATATCCTCAGACAATTGGAATTATACGAGAGCACTCGCACTCGATTACGTGCCTTATTATTCTTCTGGAGTCAGGCTTACTACAAAAATCACTGATAAGTTCCAATTTCAATTTCATGTGATGAATGGATGGCAAAATATCACGGATCAAAACAAAGATAAATCACTGGGAACTCAGTTCAAATATTCATTCACTCAAAATTTTACCTTAATCGCAAATCAATTTGCTGGAAATGAAGCTCCCGATTTTGAACGTAAACAAACAAGGTTTTATAACAATACGATTTTAGAATGGAAAGCATTGGACTGGTTGTCCTTTGCTGTCTCTGGCGATGTGGGAGCACAAAAAGCAAAAGAATCATTTCAATATGAACCTTGGTGGAAAGAAATAAACCCGGTTTTAGGAATTTATACAAATAGAGAATCGAATGTTTACAACCAATGGTATCATGGAACTTTTTGGACTAGTTTTCGCTATGAGGATTTATATCGTCTTAGTTTTCGTGTAGAACGATTTTATGATCCAAAACAAGTGATGGCAACAACTTACACACGAAATGGATTTATGACGAACGGTTATACAATGACATTTGATTTTTTAGAATGGAATCCTGGCCTTGTTCGTTTTGAGGTGGTGCAAAGAGAATCGATGGATCCGGTATTTGCCACAGACAATAATAAACAAACTCGTGTAGAACGATTGTTTATCGCAGCCGCATCAGTAAGATATTAAAAAAAACTCCAAACCTTATTTGGTTTGGAGTTTAAAATAGGAGATATTTAAAATAAAAACTCGGATGAGTTTATTTTTTCTTTTTTGAAGACTTTAGGTTTTCCTTTTTTTCTTAACCGGTTTCTTTTTATTCTTCGGTGATTTCCCTTCCTCATCATCATTTTCTTCCAGAGGTTCTTCACTGAGTTCGCTAACGAAGTCTAGGAAAGGGAGGTGTTTTTTATGGCTCATCTCTTCGCGTTCAGCTGCATTTGGTTTTCTTTCCCCAACAACTACTAAGTAAAGTGAAGGAAGGATGGTTAATACAAGACACATGGCTGAGAAAAGTCCACCTACAATCACCGTTGCCAGTGGTCTTTGAACGTCGGATCCAACTCCTGTTCCTAAAGTTGCTGGGATAAGGCCAAGTAACGCAAGTAACATGGTCATTAACATTGGTCGCAACTGAATCACAGCAGCTTTTTTTACTGCGGCTTTTGTTGTGATATCTGGTTCTTCAATTAACAAATGGTTTGTTCTCGAAACAAATAACACTCCGGCCATTGTTGCAATTCCAAATAATGAGATAAATCCTACACCGCCAGAAACATTGAAGTAGTAACCTCTGAATAGAAGTGCATAAATTCCTCCGAGTAATGAAAGAGGAATACAAGCCAATGCTACGTATACATACTTGAGGTTTCTATACAACATATAGAGAACGCCAAAGATAATGAGAATCGTGATTGGGATAACAATGGATAACTTTTTACCTACGCGGGCTAAGTTTTCGTATTGTCCTCCAAATCGGATTTCATAACCATCTGGAAGTTTGATTTTTTTCTTTACACGTTTTTGAAGTTCCGATACAAACCCACCTTGGTCACGGCCACGGATGTTGGTTCTCACTGTTACCACACGACGACCTTCTTGTCTGAAAATCATCGTCGGACCATCAACCACTTCAATATCAGCTAATTGTGATAATGGAATTCTTTCCCCTTTTGGTGAAATGATCGGCATATTTTCAATCGCTTGTTTGGATGCTCGGTAGTCTTTTGAAAATCTTACTACAATTCCAAACCTTGCTGGTGTTTTTGGTGGAATGTCAGATGGTCCTTCATACAAAGTACTCACTCTTTGCATTCCAATGGCTGCTTCAATCATCTGTTGGATGTCAATGACATTGATTCCAAATCGTGCCGCGGCTTCCCTATTAATATTAATCGTGAGCTGTGGACTTTCTGCTTCCTGTTCAATCCCAAATTCACTGGCACCTTTCATTTCCTTAATTTCTTCTAGGACTTCGTTACCAATTCCACGCATGATTTTTAAATCGTTACCAGAAACAAATACTGCTAAGTCAGCAATTGTACCCATAATGGCTTCTGATAAGTTGTCCATAATTGGCTGAGAAAAACTGACCCTTGCGCCAGGAAGTGTGGCCTCTAAATCGTTTCTCATTCGGAAGAGTAATTCTTGTTTGGTGATTTTTTCTTTCCATTGGTTATAATCTTTTAAACTAATTAGAACCTCTAGTCTGTTCGGTGGAAGCGGATCTGTTCCATCATCATTTCTACCTAATTGAGATAGAACTACACTCACTTGTTCGTTCTTATAAATGGTTTGCCTTATCTTAGGCATAAACTTTCTAGCTTCTGGTAGGGAAATACCTACTGGAAAAAAGATACGAATGTTAAATCCACCTTCGTCCATTTCTGGAAGAAATTCGGTTCCCAGTGAAAACATACCTATAGCAAGAAAAACTGTTACAACACTGAATGTATATTTAACGGCCTTTTTAGATCTATTTACAATGAACTCAATGATTCGTGTGTAACGAACTTCTATCCAATCATAAAAGGGGTTATGCCATTCGATTGGACCTGGATTTTTTGATTCAAAATAAGTTTTGTAAATAATGGACATGAGTACAGGAATCACGGCCATCGCAAAAATTAAAGCTCCAAGGATTGCAAAGGAGATTGTAAAAGCCATTGGTTTAAACAAGCGACCTTCAATCCTTTCAAAAGAGAAAATTGGGAGATAAGCTAAGATAATGATTAAAATCGAAAATAGAATTTCCGTTCCTACTTCGGAGGCTGCATCTCTAGTAAAAGCTAGGATTCCATGTGCTTTTTCTTCCGGGCTTGCATCTCTATAACGTCTCATGATGTTTTCGACCATGATGACCGCACCATCCACAATGATCCCAAAGTCGATGGCACCTAACGAAAGTAAACTGGCAGGAATTCCTGTCATGTTCATTAATAGAAATGCAAACAACATTGCAAATGGAATGGTTGCGACCACTACGAGTGAAGCTCTAACACTACCGATAAAAAATATCAAAACTAAACTGACTACAACAACCCCTTCAACTAGTGTTTTACCAATGGTTCGGAGCGTGTAGTTTACTAAGTCTGTTCTATCGTAAGTATTTCGGAGTTGGACTCCGTCAGGTAGATAGTTTTCGTTTATCTCTTTTACTTTCTCACGAATCCGTTCACCCATTTCATTGGGATCACCCCATCGACGCATCGCCACCAAACCTTGGACAGACGAATCTACATCGATGAGACCTTCATCTTCGTTCTGAATGGTATAACCAAGAACACCACTGGGAATTGGATGAGAAATTTCTACGGAACCTAAGTCACGAATAAAAACGGGAACCCCGTTAACTGTTTTAACTACGATATTCTCAATATGTTTGGGATCTCTGATGGCACCAAGGGAACGGATAGGAAAACCTTGTTCACCTTGTAAGAGTAAATTTCCACCGGTGTTTAGGTTGTTTTCTTGGATGGCCCTGATGACATCACCGATCGTCAATTTATAACGAATTAACTTATCGGGCGAGGTGACCACATGGTATTGTTTTGGTAGTCCACCAAAAGTGACAACGTCAGCAATACCAGGAATCTGTAACATCTTTGGCATCACAATCCAGTCTTGAATGGTTCGAAGCTCCATCGGCGTGTGGTTCTCCGTTGATTCCACAACATAACGATAAATTTCTCCAACGGGTGAACTCATTGGTCCAAGTGCTGGATGGACATCTTCTGGAATGTCTGCATCAGCAACTCGTTCCATAAGTCGCATCCTAGCAAAATAATCATCAGTGCCATCTTCGAATACAAACTGAAATACCACTAACCCGTTAATGGTTCTGGATCGTCTAACAGCCACTTTCGGAATTGCATTTAATACCCGTTCGATGGGAAGGGTAACACGTTCTTCTACCTCAACCGCAGCTTTTCCTGGAAATTTTGCGATGAGACGAACTTGTGTGTCTGCAATGTCAGAATAAGCTTCTTTTCGTATATCGATCCATGCCCAAAGTCCAAAAAGTATGGCAACAGCCGCAGCGATTAGTGTTGTAATTCGGTTTTTAAGTGCTTGTTCAATGAAATCTTTAATCATGATATTCCCTCGTATTGAAGAGGTAACCCATCTGAAGTAATAATTGTGGGTTTCTATAGTCGCCTTGTCCAACTCCTCC
Organism: Leptospira noumeaensis; assembly: GCF_004770765.1. NCBI lineage: Bacteria > Pseudomonadati > Spirochaetota > Leptospiria > Leptospirales > Leptospiraceae > Leptospira > Leptospira noumeaensis. The sequence goes on from NZ_RQFK01000026.1 coordinate 1,258,230, forward strand.
GCCTAATTGGAAAAAGAAATTTCCAAGTAAGATGTCGTATGTTAAACCGATGTAACGTTGTGAAAGATGGACTCTTTGTCTTTCTCTGCTTTCATATTCTAAGTACGTACCCACATTGCTATCAATAGAGTTTACATAAGATCTGATGAGAAGGTCTTCTTGTGAAGGATCCCTTCTGTTGTAACCAGGGATATTGAGGCCAGTAGGGTAAGAAGATTGTCCGCCACGACCCACTTCTGGAGCAAAGGGATTTACTTCAAAATAACCACCAACAACGGAAATGCTGTGAGCGATGACTGGAGTTTTCCAAAAAGTATATCCCAAATCCACTTGTCCGCCATACCAATGAGGGCCCCAAGCACCACCTGATCCTCGTACAACGACATCTTTAAAGTAATAGCCTAAGTTGAAGTTGATACTAGCCGGAGATCCAATGGAAGCGCCATAAACCCAGAAATTGGTCGATTTCGGAAGTCTTTTTGCATCCAAACTGTCTGATTTTAATTTTTCATCTTCACCAAACGCCGACTGATCGGATTTAGTTGGTGTCCATTCTGGTTTGATTTCATTCCCTTCTTTATCTTTTGGATAGGGAGAAGAAGGTTCTGCATATAGTCCAGATCCTAGTATAGATACTGTAATAAAAAATAGGATAAGTTTTTTCATATTAAAAACCAAAACTTAGTCCTTTCAAAAGAATGGAACCTTGGACGGCTACTTTTTCGCCTGATTCCAATCCTTGAATGATATTGACTCTCTCTTTTGTTGAGATACCTAATACAACTTCACGCCTTTTGAAAGTTAAAGGTTTCTCTTCAACAAATACATAATTTTTTCCTTCTACAGTGACAATGGCAGTGTAAGGTAGAACTACACTATCTCCGCCAGTTTGTTCTGGGAATTTCACAACTCCAAACATACCTGGTTTCAATCTGTACTTTTCGTTTACAACAATGATTCTCATCTTTGCTGTCCTTGTCAGAGGGTCGACGTTATCACCGATTGCTTCGGCAGTTCCTATAAACTCTTCATCAGGAAAGGATGCAAAAACAACTTTTACTTTTTTACCTTTGCGTAAGGTGGAGATTTGTGATTCGGGAACATCTGTGATGATCCATGCTTTTAAACTACCAGCTGTACTGAGTTCACTCGGGTTTAAGCCTTGCGCTCTCAGTTTTCCTTCAAATTCTGCAAGTTCTGCTGCATCGTTTCCGGAATCTGTTTCTGATTCGACTAAATCCTTTTCTGTTGCTACTCGGTGGACAAACATATCTTTGATCCGGCTTAAGTTCTTATTGGATCTATGAAGTTTGTTTTTTGCATGAACATATCCAACATAAAGATCGTTTAACTCGGCTGATTCAAAAAGAATGATGCGAGCCCCATTACTTACCGAAGGAGAAGTGGATGCAATGAGTCTTGCTGGTGCTTCTAAACTTACAAATTCTCCCCCACCGCCAATGGCAGTTGATTTTACAATTTCTAGACCTGGGCTATTCGGTTTGAATTCGATACGAAGGCCATTATCAAAAACTTCTGCTTTTTCTGGATGTTTGTGAACTTGCTTTGCTGGTTTAGAAAAAATCAAAAATAGGACAGCGATGACTACAAGAGCCACTCCTGAAATTAGGAGGATTTTTGCCTTTTGGTTTAGAGATTTTAAGGTAATTAACATTTTATTCCTCAGTTTTAGGATTGGTTTGGTTTATAGATTTTGGGATAAAAATTCCTTTACCCACGGAATAGTTTACACTTTCAATTGCTTCCATTCGGTCTGTTTGGAGTTTTAACATCTCCACAACACTCGAACGATAGGTTTCAAAAAAGTCGGCAAATTCTAAGATCGTGATGTACTTCTTCTCGTAGCTCATGATCATATCTACAGATAAATTTCCGTAGTCTTTAATGTATGTATCAATGAATCGTTTATAAAGAGCATCTTTGATTCGTGCAGATTGGAAAGAGATCGCAACTTCGTTCTCAACTTCGAGGATTCGATTCTTTAACTCTTGTTTGCGGACAAGGATTGCTTTTTCTGCAGCTTGAATATTTCCTTGGTTCCTATCAAAGATAGGAACGTTTAATTGTGCAGTGATCCCCCAATAGTTTTGGAAGGCGGTTCCACCCCTGTTATAAGTTGGGCCGAATGCTAAATCGGGAATGGCATTTGCATGTTGTAAGTCTAAATTGGCTTCTTCGTATCTTAAATTTTGAAGGGCTACTTTTAAATCAGGTCGATTTTCGCGTGCTAGCTCGACCAAATCTTCGAGTTTCGATTGGTTTGGAGTGATAGTATCTAGATCCTTTTCATCCACTGTTGGTAAAAAAGTAACACGTGCATCACGGTAGTTGTCATCGTTCAGGAGAACTTTTAGATCTGCTTCTTTTTCATAAACTTTCATCGCAAGATCTTCTCTTTCTTTTTTTAGAAAGAACAAAAGGGCTTTTAGTCTTAAATGTTCGGCTTGGAGGAGTGCTCGTCTTTTATAAGCTAACTCCGAAGACTTCACTGTTTTTTCAATAGAGAAAATACTTTGATCGTAGAATGTTACAGCTTTTTTATAATAATAAATAGAGTAGTAGGTTCTTCGTAACTTGGTTAGTAATGCTCTTGCTAAATCATAAAACTCTTGTTCGGAGATTTTTGCATTGAGTTCTGCAACTTTAACTCGTTTGTCAATTTTTCCGCCAAGTAAAAACACTTGTTGGATTTGGAATACTGATTGTCCAGATCTTGTTGTATCAAAGTATCTTTGTGTCGGTTCCGCATAGATACTTTGGTCAATAAAAACGTTCGGATTTGCGTAGAGACCGGCTTGTAAAATTCCGGCTTTTTTTGCATCCACTTGAAACTTTCCTGCAATTAGTAGCAGGTTGTTTGTCCATAGTAAGGATTCTGCTTGTAATAACGTGAGATTTTTTTCATAGCGAACATCTTTTGGATAAAGACTAGAACCAAGTGAGGTACCAGGATTTTCATCAGAAAGTTGTCTACTTAGGGATTCATTATCGATTCCGTTGATCTCTTCTGATTGTACGTTATGAGTGATACAAACAATTGCGATCATCGGAATCAGGACCAATCGATAGTTCATAGGTCGTCCTTGTGTATAGTATTAGCTTGAAAGTATATTTGCATAAGCGAAATCCTCCAGTTTTCTAGGCGCTAAATCAATATATGGGCATAACTTGAACGGCGATTGATCCGTCGTTATGTCAGTTATGCTCTGACTAAAATTTAAGCTGTAGGGGGAGGAAGATTGAGAAGGAGATCAGAAAGTAAAAAACGATTATCGTCATCATCTTTGAAATGATAGAAAAGTCCAATGAAGGAATTTTCGATAGCAGTTCCTAAATTTAGCTCAACAATCAAGTCGAGAAAATCACATCGGCTACGAAGTAAAATAGCAGAATCATCAATAGAATGAATCTCTGGTTCACTTAGATTTGAGTGATTGTTTATAGAAAGTGCAGAATCATCGTTATTTGCAAATAGTTCGAACGCAACGGAGTCTAGAGACCCGTCCTCCTGTGTAGGGAGAAGGATCATACTTGCCAATAGGAAAGCGAGTAGCCTTTTACCGTTCAACCAATTCATTTATTTACCAGCAAATTGTAATTCGCTCTCCTATCAATTCTAAAAATCAAGTACTGTCAACACTACTAGGGTTTAGAATGAATATATTGGACGGAAGTTTTCTCAAAAAAAAGACTGCCCAGAGTCAGGAATTCCCTGGAGCAGTCGCTAATTAGTCTTTGGCAAATGAGAAACAAATTGTACGAAATGTTATGAATATAAAAACATCCTGTGTCCCTCACGGGACACAGGTTTAAGAGATAGAGAGGAGTTAAACGGGTGGAGGTAAACTCAGGTAACGAGAGGCAAGAAGCCCAGAAATAAAAGAAGTATGGAGGTTTTTGTTATGTGTTAGGGGAGAAGTCAGTAATGATGCCTGACCTTTTCCACTCCATGTAAGTACATCTTCTAAATCTTTTGTACCGGAGGATTCTTCAGAGGAAGATTTAGTAATCGCAACGGAAAGGGAACCAGTGAGTTGGCTCTTCCCTCCGACTCGGGTGGATTTTGCCCCACGAGTGCGAATGAGTACATTTTCTTCTGAAAGAAAGGCACTGCCCAAGGAGAGTGTGAGAAGAGATATCCCAAATATTTTGATCACTTTCCTGAACATAGTTACAGTATAGACGGACTCTGATTAAAATCTAGCATTTTTTTTCAGCGTGTGCTTAGAAAATAGGCAAATCGACCAGATGGTTCTGGAAGATCTGCCTTTGCCCGGAATTAGAGCACTTTGCCAGGGTTGAGAATCCCTTTGGGGTCAAATGCCAATTTGATGGCCCGCATTGTGTTGATTTCTGACTCAGACCTGGAAAAACTCAAGTAATCCTTTTTCAAAAGCCCAATCCCGTGTTCTGCGGAAATGGATCCTTTGAACTTTTGGATGAGGGTGAACATTTCTGGATCTACTTGTTTGCATCTTGTAAAAAACTCTGCATCCGTAAGTTCTTTTGGCTTAACAATATTTAGGTGGAGATTTCCATCCCCTATATGTCCAAAAAGGGCAATATGAAAACCTTGGTATTTGTTTGTGAGTAGGGCCGTCATCTCATCTAGGAATGCTTCCATATTACGAAGCGGAAGAGAGATATCATTTTTATGAACCGTATAGGCAAGAGAGAGTGATTCCGAAATCCCTTCTCTATACTTCCAAAAGGTTTCGTTTTGGCGTGAGTTCTGAGCAATGGAACCATCAGTGATGAGTTCTTTTTCGGTAATGGATTCTAAAATGGAATAAAGTTTTTCTTCGTCTGTTTCACCATTTACTTCAAATTCCATTAGCACATAATATTTGCTAGGTTCTTGGAAAGGGTCTGGAACTCCTAAATGTTCTTTGACTTTGTCCAAACAATAATCGGTTAAAAACTCGAAAGCAAGTAGAGGTAAATCAAAGTTATGTGTTTCACGAAAGATATCTAAAATGTTTTTGTATTCAGGTACAGCAAGGAAAATGACACGGATGTCTTTGGGTGGTTTTGTGAGTTTGACCACCGCCTCTGTAATGATACCGAGGGTTCCTTCTGAACCGATAAACAGGTGTTTGAGATCATAACCAGTATTGTTTTTTAAAATTTCTCCGTTAAATCGGTAAACTTCTCCCTTTCCGTTCACAACGGTGAGACCAAGAACCCAATCACGAATGAGTCCATAATGGACAACCCGCACACCACCGGCATTGGTAGCAATGTTTCCACCAATATGACTAGATCCAGTGGCAGCAAAATCGACTGGGAAATAAAATCCACGTTCTTCAGCTTCTTTGTGTAGGTTTTTGGTGATCATCCCGGCTTGTACGTGTAAGGTGCCAAGAAAAGGATCAAAGTCAACTACCTGGTTCATTTTAGAGAGGGAAACAACAATTTCCCCATTTTTAGCAACGGCTCCACCAGCATAACCGGTTCGTCCCCCAGAAGGAACTATGGCAATTTCATTTTTATAAGCATAAGTAACAATGTTTGCAACATCTTCTGTGTTTTCAGGAAAAACTAAAACTTGGTAATTTGGTGGATACACCTTGGTTCTATCTGTTCCATAAGAATTGAATAAGGCTTCGTCCATAGTTCCGTCATTTTTTAAAATGACTTTTTTATCACCAATGAGTTGGCTTAAATCAGTTTTTGTTTTTGTAAAATCCATTATTGTCCTTTAAATATCAACCATATCAATTTGAGAGTTTACCGCCGGATCATCATCTCCCGGTGTTAAACGTGTGTAAGATCCGTCTGATTCTAAAACACGAGCTTGTGTGTTGTCTCGAAGCAAAAGTTCTAGAATTTTTCCGATTCTTTTTTTATGTTTGTCTTGTAGGATCGGAAACATAACTTCGATTCGGCGAAGAAAGTTTCTCGGCATACAATCCGCAGAAGCCAAATACACTTCTGGTTTACCGCCGTTTTCAAAACTATAGATCCTGGAATGTTCTAAATACCTTCCCACGATAGAACGAACATTAATTCGATCAGAAACCCCCGGAATTCCAGGCCGGAGACAACAAATCCCACGAATGATTAAGTCGATTTTAACCCCAGCTTGTGAAGCCTCATACAGTTTTAAAATGATATCTGGATCAACCAGAGAGTTCATTTTAAAAATAACACGAGCCTGTTTTCCATTTTTTGCATTGTCTGTTTCCCTTTGGATGAGATGCAAAAACTCTTCTTTTAAAAAAGTAGGAGCCGCATAAATTTTAGAAAGCCTTGGCATCTTTCCAGAACTTGTGATGGTATTAAAAAGAATCGCCACATCTTCAGTGATTTCCGGATTTGCTGTGAACAAACTTAGGTCTGTATAAAATCTTGCAGTGGTCGAGTTATAGTTTCCTGTTCCTAAGTGGACATAACGATTGAGTTTATCGTCTTCTCTGCGTACAATCAGTAACATCTTGCAATGGATTTTAAGTCCTACGACACCGTAGACAACATGCACACCACTATCTTCTAATTTTTTTGCCCAACGAATGTTTCTCTCTTCATCAAAGCGAGCTTTGAGTTCTACAAGAACCGTAACCTGTTTCCCGTTTTCTGCCGCTTCACCTAAAAATTGAATGATGGGTGAATCTCCAGAAGTTCTGTACAAAGTCATTTTGATTGCAAGCACCTTAGGATCTTGGCTTGCGATCTTTAACATATCTTCGATGGATTTAAAACTTTCGTAAGGGTGATGGAGGAGGTGGTCGTTTTTACGAATCTCAGAAAAAATAGATTCACTTTTTTTGGCAGCAAATCCAGATTTTGGTACGGGATAAGAATATTTTAAGTGGCTTGTTTTTTCCAAACCTTGAAAAAACATTAAATCGTTTAAACTGAGTAAGGTGGGGATCTCCATCACTTGGTATTCTTCTAGTTCCAAAAGCCCTTGTAATAGTTCTTTGATATGTCCCGCACCAGAATGAACATCCAAACGAACCGCATCACCCCACATCCGGTTTTTTAGTTCGTTTTTCATTGTGGCGAGTAAATCACCAATGTTTTGTTCTTCGTTGATGGATATGTCAGCATCACGAACAATTTTGAATGTATGGATTTGTTTTACATGCATTCCGTAAAAAAGGTCACCTAAATGGAGTTTGATGATTTCTTCTAACGGAAAATATCTTCTTACATCGGATTCTTTGTTTGGAGGTAGTTGTAAAAATCGAGGGAGTACACTTGGTACTTGAACAATCGCAAATAATTCTTTTGCTTTGTTTTTGTCATCATCCGAATACAGAGTGATCCCTAAATTCAATGTCCTATTGAGAATGTGAGGAAAAGGATGGGATGGATCAATCGCAAGTGGTGTGAGGATGGAAGACACTTCTCTTTTGTAATAATTTTTTACAAATTGAATGTCATCACCGGCAAGTTCACTGGGATCTTGCACCACAACAATTTTGTTTGTTTTTAGCTCAACTAGGATCTCGCTTAAGGACTCGTATTGTCTTTTGACAAATTGTCCTACTTTGGAATAAAGTTCGGCCAAAGTTTCTGAAGTGCGTCTACCATTGAGGCTACGTTCCTCGATACCGGCAGATTTTAAATTGAGTAGGCCCGCGACGCGAACCATAAAAAACTCATCCAAATTGGATTCTGTGATACAAAGAAATTTAAGGCGTTCGAGAAGGGGGTTCTCCTGATCAAAGGATTCTTCTAGGACTCGGTGGTTGAAGTCGACCCAGGAAAGTTCGCGGTCGAAGAAGATATTTTGGTTCCCCAGTTCTATTTTTTCTGTAGGGCTAGCAGTCATAATTCTAGGATTTGGGAAGGAAAAAATTCTGTAAATTCCTAATCCTTTTGTAGAAATCGACGACATTAGATTCAGAGGGATTTAGGACGATATGCCAGCATACACTATGCCGGGTCTGATGACTGGGCAAAATACAAACGATATCGTTAAAAAACTGGTCGAACTCGAACGTCGACCCATCAAACGGTGGGAAACCGAAAACGAATATTCCAAAGCTCAGGTGCAAATTTGGGGGGAAGTGAAAAATCTTTCTACCAACCTGCAAACCAAAACACGCGCCCTTGTTTCCTTTACTGCACCTTTTGCGACAAAATCGGTCTCATCTTCGGAAGAAGGGGTGATCACTGGTGAGGCCTCTCGGGCTGCCAAGTCCGGAAACCGGGCATTAGAAATCACGGAAATGGCAAGCAAACACCAGTTATCTGGTGTGGCAGTTGATACAGACATTCGTCTACCTGAAGGTAGTTTTACAATTTATTCAGGGAAATCAAAAGAAACTGTTACCTTTCCTGGTGGGGGACTGAGTGAACTCACAAATTCCATCAAAAATATGGCGGGTGGCCTAGCTGACACTTCCATCATTAAAATTGATAAAGACTCATCCATTCTCACGGTGACTTCTGTAAAAACTGGTAAAAAAAATGAACTCCAGTTTGCCGATCCTAATGGAATTTTAAAACTCGCAGGTCTTGTTGGCGAAAACAAAGCCAGTGTTGAAGACACGAAACAATTATTATCACTTGATGTACTCAAATCGAAAGTTTGGGATCAAACCAAGTTTAAAAAGTCGGAAACAGAAACAGAGAAACTTGTCCAATCCGAAGAAGGAATCAGTATCAAACCAGATACTGCCTTTTCCATTCCTGTAGCCGTAACTGAAATCAAAGAAAGAGCTTTTCTGGAAGTAGAAATCGTGGGAGAAGCTCCTGCCGTTATGGAGATGGGAATTGGTTTTGAAAAGGAAGGAAGTGTTCGCAATAAATTCTTACCCATTACCAAAACAGAATCTAAATATATTTTCCAAGCTGGTGATTATGCTAGTGATAAAAACCTAACAGCTATCATTCTTTCCAATGAGGCGACCACGCCTGTTCTTATCAAGTCTGTAACTCTAGTCACTCCGCAAGCTCCAGGAACTGCGGAACCACTGAAAGTTTTACAAGAAGGGAAAGATCTTAAAATCAAAATTGATGGAGTGGAGATCACACGTGAGACAAATGATTCCATTGCCGATGTTTTGGAAGGGATCTCTTTTAATGTTCACAAAGTCACAGAAAAACCAGTCACTTTAAAAATCCATGTGGATCATGCAAAGGGTTCCGCTCTCATCAAAGAATGGGTGGATGCTTATAATGAACTCATGAAGTTTTCCAAAGAAGTGACTTCTGTTGAAAAGAATGGAAAAATTTCTGATAAAAAAGAAAGTGATGATTCTAAATCGGCGGATATTTCTCGTGATTTTTGGGATAACAAATCCAAATCGGGAATCCTTGCCGGTGAAAACGCAATCCTAAGACTGATTGCTTCCTTAAAAACAACAGCAAACTCGTATTATCCGGCCACAAAAGACAATGGATTTCGAGTGTTAACAGACATTGGAATTTCCACAGGTGCAGTTGGTTCTAACTGGGAAAAAATCCAAGACGGACTTTTGCAAATTGACCAGGAAAAATTGATTTCCGTGCTTTCTGAAAATCCTGATGGAGTTCGTGATTTATTTGCCTCTGATCCAAATAACGATGCAAAGATGGAAGAAGGTGTTGGGATTCGTTTACTCGAAATTCTAAAACCGTATAACCAATATGCTTCTGGAATTGTCACAAGTAAAGTGAAACTTCTGGAAGAAAGTGTCGCAGGAAATAATAAAAAAATCAAAGAACATGAGTCTCATCTCATAAGTTTTGAAGCCAAACTAAAACAACGATTCCTCTACATGGAACAAGGTGTGGGGAAAAACAAATCAGTTGGTAACTATTTACAGAATAATATGTTTAGAGGGAACGGTGGGGAATGATGAATATTTATATCAACGAACAACAATTAGATACTAAACTTGATGGTGAAACAAACCTCGGTCAAGTGTTGGATGAAATCCAAAAATGGATTGAATCCAATGGTAAGTATCTACGCCATTTCACTGTGAATGGGAAAGAACTCAATCGTTCCGATCTAAATGCTGTTGGTGTGGATGAAACAGAACGCCTTGATTTGTTTGTTGGTGAAGAACTGGATGTCATCGAAGATAGCCTTTGGGAAGTAGATAACTACGTAGACAAAGTCGGTAGTACCCTTGTTGGTCGTGATTCTCTGACGGAAAAAGAAACAGAGGATTTAAAGGAAGGAATTCCTTGGATCATCTCTATGATTCGCACTACCACTAAAATTTTGAATTTAAACTTAAACTTGATCCAACCTATGGGAAAAGGCAAAAACGTAGAAGAAATTTTAGAGTCCTTACAAAACGGATCAGAAGTTTTAGATTCTACCAAAGCCATTGAAACTTTTTTAGAAGACCTTCGTGATGTAAAACTTTTCCTAATGGATTTAAGCACTCGCCTTGCGGTGATGCGAATGGACGAAAGTGAACTGATTGAAATCATTTCTCGGTTTGTTGACGATAAAGAAAAAGTCATCAAAGATTTTATGTTGGTAAATGAAAATTTCCAATCCGGAAAAGATCATTTGGCATCTGAGATTTTAAATGATGCTGTTGGTCGTTTAACGGGTCTTATGTCGGCACTGGTTTCGGTGCAAACTCGTCATGCGGAACTGGATTGGCAATCCCTTGCGATTGAAGATAAAAAATTATCGGATGTGATCACAAGTTTAAACGAAACACTTTCCAACATTGCATCTGCCATGGAAAAAAATGATATCGTTTATGCAGGCGATATATTGGAATACGAACTTCCTGAGTTATTGGATGCTTTCATTCCTTTTCTCTCTCTAGTATTAGAAAGAGTCGCTGTTTAAGAATTTGGTTCTTGGGGGGAACGGGCAGAAATCCGGTTCCCCAATCCAAACAAAACTCCTACAAAAAACACAACCCCTCCCCAAACCAAATTGAGATTCCAACCTAGGGATTTTTCATACATGGGATCTGACCATGTCCAAAGACCATAGAGAGAAAGGATGAGTCCGAGCATCAGAAATAAAACCGCCAGAATGGATGATAAAGAAATCATGGCGAAATTCTACCGGAAGTTTGGGTGATATACAAGTAAATATTAAAACCAAACCGTTGACAGAATGTTTGTCCGTAGTTTTCTTTTCGGATATGGCTTTGTTTCTTGATCTGGACAATACTCTTTTACCTTCGAAACCTGCATACGATTTTGCCATTGAAGAATGTGCAAAGGATTGGGAAGAGCGAAAGTTAGGTGGAGATTTTTTTTCTTTGTATGAATCCGCACGGAAAAAAGTAAAAAACCAACTAAAAGGTCATAGTTCGAATCGTCTCCGCCTATTATGTTTTAAATTGATGATGGATGTTGTCAAAAATTCTAAAACTGGAAAAATTGATTCACATGAAGTCGGATCATTGGCAACCAGAGGATTCCAAACAAAAGATATTGCCGATGTTTTGTGGATGGAGGAGAGATATCATTTTCATTTTTTGTCTTATTTAAAAACAGAATCCAAAAAAGATATCTACCAAACCAATTTATTTCCAAGACTAATTGACTTGTCCAAAAAACTTCCCGTATTTTTGACAACAAATGAAACTTTAAGAACCCAGTTATTAAAAGTTTCTTCTTTTTTGCCGGATCAATTTCAGTTTACACTCATCACTTCAGAAGAAGTAGGATTTGAAAAACCTTCCACAGAATTTTTTTCTTATGTGTTAGGTGAGGCCAATCAAAATCCTGAAGATTGTATATTACTCGGAGATAACTGGGAAGATGATGTATTGGGGGCAAACCGTCACGGGATTGCGAGTATCCATATTCCGAATATGTGGGGAGAAGGTGGAGATGTAAAAACATGTCCTTCGGATACTCCGGCACCGATTTGGACGGCGCCAAGTACGGTCACTGCGCTAAAGTTCGCTGAATTATGGCTTTTTCAGCGTCAAAAATAAAGTGTTATTCCAATTGATAGATCCAAAACTCAAAGTAAATACAAGTTTTGTAAAATAATAATAAGCTAACTTTAAATAGACGGCAATTTTACTTTTGCTGCCAGATACAGAAAGAATTGGCATAAGAACTTTGTATTTAGGTTCCATAAATCCACATTGTTTTCCTAGTTCTGCCAAAGTGTGCATTTTGTAATTGTTTACATGGTCTTTGGCTTCTAAGTAATGAACACCTTCCTTCATCCCTTTGAGTTTTACCTTTAAATTGGCTTTGGTTAGTTGGATAGGGAAGTTAGGAGTTTGTAAAAAAAGAATCCCGCCGGGTTTCAGTAGTCCATATAAATAATTGAGTAGGGAATGCGGTTTGGGAATGTGTTCGATCACATCCCACAAAGTGATGATATCAAAACTTTCGTTGGGAAGTTTGGAATCTTGGACTAGACCTGCATACACAGTTTTCATTCCATTTTGTTCGTTTGCAAATTTGACGGCTTGTTTGGAAATCTCATACCCAACGGCAGACCAACCTGGTTTTTTAGTGAGCACAGCTTTTACAAAAAATCCAAGTCCACAACCCACATCGAGAAGGTTTCCTTTCTCCTGTTTTAAGTATGTGGAAATAAAATCAGAATACACGGCTCTGTGTGCTTCGTCCCACCATTTTAAATCATAGGTTTGTTCTGCTCCGTCCCAATAACCTTCGTAATGTTCTTCTTGCTCGTAAGAAGAATACACATGTCCACATTTTTTACATTCTAAAATAGGGGTTCCATTTTCATTGAATACGGTTTTGGACTCGGAAGATTGGCAAAGGATACAAGATTTCATGGTCTATAGGTCAGTCTAACTATCTAGAACAAGGGTCAAACTAAAAAACCTTGATCTGGCTTGCCAACATCCATGGCAAAAAAAACATGGGGTGAGATAAGAGAGGGACAAATGAAAATCAACTTCACCAAAATGGAAGGAATTGGAAATGACTATGTTTATATCGACGCTACAAAAAACGATATTCGCCTGAGTCCTGAACAAATCCAAAAACTATCCGACCGCAATTTTGGGATAGGTAGTGATGGGGTGATTTTTATTCGTAACTCAAACACTGGTGAATTCCAAATGGACATGTACAACTCAGATGGAAGTTCCTCTGAGATGTGTGGGAATGGAGTTCGTTGTGTGGGAAAATTTGTTTTTGACCACGGCCTTACGAAAAACCAAAAACCAACCATTGAAACAGGAAAGGGAGTTCTCACTCTCGACCTAAAAACCGGAAACACGGGCAAAGTTGAAATGGTCACCGTGGATATGGGGGAACCCATCTTAAAACCATCACTTGTTCCTTTGGTTTGGAAAGGTGACGAACCTGTCATCAACCAAGTGATTGAAGTCCAAGGGAAACAATATCATTTTACGGCTGTTAGTATGGGAAATCCTCATTGTGTGATTTATGTGGATGATGCCGATGCCTTCCCGGTTCGGGAGATTGGTCCTCTCATTGAAAACCATCCTTTGTTTCCAAGAAGGGTGAATGTGGAATTTGTATCCGTTCGGGGCAAAGACCATCTTTACCAAAGGACTTGGGAACGGGGAGCGGGAGAAACCTTGGCTTGCGGGACAGGGGCTTGTGCTGTGGCTGTGGCTTCCATCTTAAATGGAAAAACAGGTCGATCTGTGCAAATTGACTTACGAGGTGGAACTCTCAACATCGAATGGAAAGAAAATGGATCTGTGATGATGACAGGGCCTGCGAAGGAAGTATTTTCTGGCGAAGTAGAAGTTTAGATCGGTAGTAGATTACTTTTTTAAATAATCTACTTTTTGTAATTCACCCATTCTACGTTTGGTTTCGTTCGAAACTTCCACCATACCTTTGTCAAGCGGTAGGTGGGCATAGTTTTCGTATTTGATTACTTCCCCAAAAACCACATTGATTTTTTTATAAACCACTCGGCGTTTGATATCGCAGACTTCTTTGGGCATACCCATAAAGGCACGCACCAATGGTGGGATGGGATAATCAGTAACAGTTTCTTCATCGGGAATGATGACAGAGGGTAAGATATCCACTTTGTTTCGAAGACTAAAGGCAGCAAATCCAGAATGGAAATTGGCAAGTGGAGCAGAAAAATCGTTTTGCACCATATAGTCATGGCCTTCTGGAAAAATTCCAAGGACATCGCCGTTTTTAAAAACTTGTTGTACTTTTTTGATACTGGCCATGGAGATATTTCCGTCGATGGCCATAGGAATGGTTCCCGTTTTTTCCACTAAATCTTTAAAGAGAGGAATCCGTGTCGTGTACTCGGCAGCAATCCAAGAAATAAACCGAGGAAACACAGAACCAATGACAAAGGGATCCATATCACTTCTATGGTTACAGGTGAGGATGAGTTTGCCATTGGGTACAATGTTATGGTAACCGTAGACAGTTGTACTTACTGCCAAATTAAAGAACGGAGTGACAAACTTTTTGATGTTCTCTACATTCTTCTTGATTTGGTCTACGGTGTTTTCCATTTCATTCTCCTAAGATCTTTTGCCACCAAGACTTAGCAGACGAGTCTGAAGTCTGAATGCGTTGTTCATTTTCCATTCCGCTGCCTCCATTGGACTCTCTCGGATCATTTAGATTCACGTTTTCTCTGCGCTTTTTTCCTAAATGCGGGCTTGGCACGGTTCTTTTTATCTCTTCTAACTCTTTTTGAGCAGGTACATTCGTTTTTAAAAATGCACGGATCTCATCCCATTGGGGATCAAAATCGTTTCCGTACATGGCATAATTCATAAGATCAATACGATCAAAATCGGGCATGATCAAGATTGAAAGTGATGCCCCGACAAATTCAATCCAATTTTTATTTGGGCACTCTAGAATGGGGGAGGGCAGTTCCGAAAATAATAAGGTGAGAGATAGAATCGAGTCCAAGAGACATAAGATCAAAAAAACAAACCAGAACACATCCTTGTTGCCGCCGAATGTCGTACCCTTTCCCGTGCTCCCCAATAAAGAGAAAATTTTCCATCTTTGTGAAGATTTGTTTTGCGAGTCCGGCGACGAGAGGGAAGCATAGAAATGATGGCAAAACGAATTATCCTTTTATCTGTATTTTTCCTATTCTTTCAAAACTCTATGTGTTTGAAACTTTGGACCGTTTCTTCCAAATTTCGAACCACAGAAGACTCGAGAGACCATAAAACCTACCAAAAAACTCGAAGTTTTCTAAAAGCAAAACAATGGTTGGAATACAAATTGGATCCGGAACTTTCCAAAATTGAAATGGAAAACCAAGAAACGGGAGAGTTTCGAGGCATTGGACTCATTAAATGTTACGTTCCCTATGGGATTGGGGAAGTGGATGCCAATGAACACGAATTTGAATATGTAATTAAAATTCGAGATGGCCATGCAGACTTCCAGGTGAATAAAATCTTTTCCTTCATCCGAGATCCGAATGATATCATTTTGAATTATGGGCCCAAAAATGAGAAAGTTGCAAAAATCACCATTCGCTCTTGTTTCCGGCCACTGATGGATGATTTTTTTGAATTTATCAAATAAGAAAAATTAAGAGGAACAATTAATAACCGAGCGGGTTACCGACTGTGGAACCCGTGGAACCATAAGTGTTGGTTCCTGTGGCTCTGTCAGTAAGGCCATAGTGGTTTAAATTGTTCGAGTTGCCGTTGTTAGTGGATGACCTGGAAGAAGAATCATTTGAATCCGCAGAGGAATATCCACCTTGTGTTCCATCCCCTTCTAAAAGATCTAAGATGTCTTGGGGACTTACCAACTTGACTTCGTTACACGAAACCAAAAAAAGACCAAACAAAATGATTCCAAGGGAAAACTTCATTTCGTTTCCATTCTGAACTATTTTGGAATTCGGTTCAACCATTTTATTCGCCGGGAGAATAGGAATAAATTCGTTCTTTGGTTTCTCTTCCTTTCAATTCATATTCCCCTTCGGACTTAAGTTTGGAACGAATGTTTTCTGGCAAAAGAACCGAAGTGTTTTCTGTCAGGAGGAGATTTTTTTTCAAACCTTTGCATAACCCTTCCACTCGTGAAGCAGTATTGACAGTATCTCCAATCACTGTAAATTCCATTCGATTGGCTGAGCCAATGTTTCCCACAAGGAGGCTTCCTGTATGGATTCCAATTCCCATTTTAAGTTCCGTGAGTCCTTCGCTTAAAAACTGTGCATTTAACGAATCCAAGTTTTTTTGCATTTGGAGGGCAGTGGCCAAGGCACGTTCTGCGTGGTCTGCCATAGGCATAGGAGTTCCAAAAACAGCTAAAATGGCATCACCAATGAATTTATTAATAAACCCACCATGCATTTCAATGGCATTACTCATTTCTTGGAAATAACGATTGAGGATGTACAATACTTCTTCTGGTTTACGTTTTTCCGAAAGTTTAGTGAAGTCGCGTAGGTCAGAAAATAAAATAGAAGCATCTACCACTTTTCCACCTAGACTATGTTCGTTGGATAAAAGATAATCGCGAACTCTTGGATCCACAATTCGTCCAAATGTATCTTTGATCCTTTCTCTTTCTGCAAGTCCTTCTGCCATTTCATTTACAGCATCACCAAGTAAACCTAATTCATCTGAACTAAATATCTTAACCCGAGTATCAAATTTTTGTTCTTTGATGAGTTGTGTGGCTCTCTCAATTTGATTGAGTGGGTGTTGTAAACTGGAGGCAAAGGACATGGCAAAGGCAAAAGAAAAAACAAGCATGATCGCAATGACTTCAAAAAGTACATCGTTATGAACGAGGTAATGAAGGTTTAAAATATTTTGATTGGTTCGGAGTAATAAACCAAAAATAAGAAGTACGATTGGGAAAAGGGTGGATGCAGCCCAAAAAATAAATTGTTTTGTGACAATGGAAAATTGTTTTCCATGAGCGTATTTTCCAAGGCCTCCTTCCGGAAATACGCAAGGGATGATTAGGAGTTTATTTAAATAACTGGTTGTTGCGTAAGAAAATGCAAAAGCGAATAAACCCCAAAACCCAAATAAAATAGAAACAGTAACAATGCTTTGGTGAGGTGCCGTTGGGAATAATATATCAATTCGACAAATACTTAATAAATTAGAAAGTTCCCAACCAACAAATCCTAACAAACTAATGATGAGTGGGGAATGGACAATCCTGTGCCTTGCCTTTTCTTCAGAGATAAAATTACAACCTTTGGAAGAAAAAAGAAATTTTGCAATGGGAAGGCTGTAAACAAACAGAATGAAGGTGATGATAGGAAAGGGAGCCCAAGTGAAAATGGCTAGAGTATGGTCATTTTTGATATGAGTGGCTTCGAATAACGCTAAAAACTTATCAGGCAAAAATTCGGAGGCTGTATAATTTGCAAAAATCAGCGTGAATAAACAAGCACAGAAGGGAACTATGAAGTAAATTAATAAAAAAGCAATGAACTGAACTCCGCGACCTGGTTTCATAAAAATTATTTTTCCTTAGAGAATGTATCTCTTTCTTTTCGTTTTAATAGGATTCTTTGGACTTGGATGTGTTTTTTGTCTGTGAGGGGAAAAAATAAAAAGAGGAGAGAACCTAAAATAAAAAAGAATCCAACACCTGGTCCAAAGATCATTGCAAGTCGAAATCCTACTTCTTGCGATTGTGTGGTCTCTCCATTTTGGAATCCAATGAAATCCAGTAAAAAACCGGTGATGGCAATTCCAAAGGCCTGCGAAAACTTTACACCCATCTTCCAAATTCCAAAATACAATCCTTCTCGTTTTTCACCAGTTTTGAATTCATCGTAGTCTACTACATCTGTTAGTATGGAGTCCATAATGAGGATGGAACCGGCACAAATCCCACCAATAAAAGCAGCAATGAGGGGAGGACGTAATTCTCCGTAAGGGAAAAGTGGATAAACAACCACAGTTAATAATCCAAGGCCAAAAACACCGAGAAAGGCCGGTATTTTTTTACCAATTCTTTTAGCGATCCAAACCCAAAATCCAATCGAAAGCAGGAGAACCAAAAAAAATGGTAAGAGGATGTTGATGACAACAAGTGATTCTTTGAGACCTAACCTATGTTCGTAGTAATAAAGAGCAATGCTTGAATTGAATGTCCTTCCAATGGTTGCTATGACAAAAGCAAATAATAAGATGAGAAACATTTTGTTTTTTAATACAGATGTAAATGAAGTTACAAACGGGATTTTCCGTTCTGGTTGTGGGATAGAAATGTCTTTTCCTTTGGTAACTAAAAAGGTGATGATGGAAGAACCTAAAATGACCAAAGAAACAATTTCACCTGCCACGGTGCGGGAAGTGATGATATTGTTTTTTGAAGATTCGTCACCTAGAGATTGTAAGATGGCCGCAGGTACGATCATTCCCACAAGCATACCAATATTACTAAAAAACAATCTCCATCCAAAAATGGACGTCCTTTCGTTTCGTTCAAAACTAAGTTCCCCTCCGAGTGCGATATGAGGAACCGAAATGATGGTCATGGCTGTGTTTACTAAAAGGTAAACAGATAATAGATAAGAAAATTTTCCCATTTGGGAACTAAGTTGTGGAGGGGAAAATAAAAGTAATACAGCTAGAGAAAGTAAAATCCCACCAAGTAAAATATAGGGTCTTCTTCGTCCCCATTTTGTATGGGTATGGTCGGAGATACGTCCCATTAATGGGTCACTTACAGCATCCCAAATGACAGAAATGGAAAGAGCAATCCCTGCAAGACTAGAGTTGAGTCCTACAATTTCCGTATAATATTTTAGTAAATAAATTTGAGTAAAAAGTTGAACGGCTGTTATACCAGTTTCAGCCAATCCATATCCCATTTTTAT
Source organism: Leptospira noumeaensis (assembly GCF_004770765.1). NCBI lineage: Bacteria > Pseudomonadati > Spirochaetota > Leptospiria > Leptospirales > Leptospiraceae > Leptospira > Leptospira noumeaensis. Next base: position 1,276,948 of record NZ_RQFK01000026.1, read on the forward strand.
GGGGAGTTTTAATTTTGTTTGGTTCATTTTGGGTGTAAAAATTGGACTGTTTGTAACATGGTTCTGGGGTTAGAAATTTCAGATCTTTTGGGAATTCAAATTTTGTTTAGGACTAAGTTTCCGGTAAATAACAGATTCGTATCAAAGAAATATCGTCGATGACTTGCCCTAAAGATTCGATTTGTTTTGAGATGGCAAGTAGGTTCCCATGGGTGGATTCAACAAGTTTTAGGAACATTTGTTCATCTGAGTTGATCTCCCATTTCCCCGTTTCGTCTAAATGAAGTAAGTCGTCCTTTCCATCGGAACCTATGATTAACACATCGCCCGGTGTTAGTTGGAATTCTTTTATGTTTTGGATGGGGGTAGCTCCCAAGGTTCCTAATTTTCTGTAGGAAACACCTGCGGGTAGGTATTCTGCTTTTTTTTGTCTATACAATACTATGGGTGGGTGTTCTGCATTTAAGAAGTATAACTTTCCTGTTTCTTCTTCTAATAATCCCATAGTGAGTGAAACAAGCATCGTTCCATCAAAGGCTTCAAAGATCATATGCATTTCTTGCAGGTTTGATTTTAACCACTCTTCAGGTCCTATCTGTTCGTATCCGGGGTCTGATTTTGTCCTTTGGACAATGGATTGAAATACCGCACCAAAAACTAAGGCGCCGCCTGCACCTTGCATTGACTTACCCATAGCATCTGCATTTACAAAAAGTAAAAACTTTCTTTTTTGTAAAACTATCGAATGGGAAATATTGATATCACCGCCTATGTCATACCTTCTATCTTTGTATTCGAAAACTTTTTTTTGTCTTACCAAATGATCCACTTCCAAATATTTGGAAACCACATCTTTGATTGCAAGAGGGCTTAGCAGTTGATAGGTGAGATAATAGTCTCCATCTTGTTGTATTTTTAATTTACTGATATCTTGTAAGGACTGATTGAGTTCGTTGGTTCTCAAGGTTACTTTTTCTTCTAGCCCTTCGTTTAGGTTTTTGATTTCCTCATACATTCCTTTGAGTGTAGTAATTACGGAATTTAGATAGAGTGCTTGTTTTGCAAAATCGTCACTTGATTTTGCTGTTACCATTACATCGAAGTTTCCTTTTGCCAGTTCTCCTAGAGATCTACTTGTTTCGTTCAGGCCTTCGTTTACAGATTTCGCAACGACATAAGAACAAACAACTAAAGGGACAATAAAAATAAAAGATACAGTAACAATAGGGATCATGGGATCTTCTACCGCAATTTCACCCATTGCTAGTGAATAAAGGATATAGGAAAAAATAACAAAGGGAAGCGCCGCCAAACTAAAAAAGGCGACAAGTATCCGAGAGAAATAATTAAACTTTGGAATGTCCTTTTCTTGGAGTTCAATGTTTTGGATTTGAGGTAAGTCAAATAATCTACGAATACAACTTTCAGAAATAAAATAATAAGTTACAAAGGATATGGGTGCAATCATCACAAAGGTAAAAAATGCCGATCGAGCTACCGAAGGCATATAAGTTACCAAATGAAAAAACAAAAGGCTTATGGGAATCACACCGGATAACCAACGGATAACGATGATGATGGCTTCTAATAAGGGATATCGAAATAATAGAATTTTAACCGACTTTGCATAATTAATTTCTTCTTTCGATAAAGAGGAAACTCCGACCTTTGGAATGGGGATCCTTTCTATTCTGGCGTAAACATACTTGAGAAGGAGGTGGCGGACAAAGGTTCCTAGGAGTCCAATCCCTGTAGCAAAAACCACACAGAGTGCGATGAAGATCCGCCAGTGGGCCGGTTCCATTTTTTGGGTGATGATGGCATAATACACAGCAAAAGGAACAGGAACGGTATGGGTAAACGCTTCGAGTTTTAGGGTTAGGTCCCAGAAGAGAGTTTCTCGTTTCACGTTTTCACCTGATCCATCCAATTTAGGATTTTCCTTTGTATGGATCTTCGTCCCGTGAGAAGATATGACAATCAAATCAAAATGTCAAGCTAAGTCCGGTAGGAACCTCGAATTCGTTGGTTTCTTACTTTAGTTAGGTTTGTAAATATTCTAATTTGTTCTTGGATGATTCTAGATCCTTTGTTATAACGAAATAATGCGCAAGAATCTGCCAATTACTGACAAAGAAATCGAGTTCCCTGAAGGGACAAAGATCACCTCCAAAACAGATTTGAAAGGAATCATCACGTATGTGAATGCCGATTTTTTGCGTATTAGTGGATTCTTAGAAGAGGAATTGATTGGGCAACCGCACAATCTCATCCGCCATCCCGATATGCCAAAACTGGCCTTCCAAGATTTATGGGAGACCGTTAAGGCAGAAAACTCTTGGGTGGGAATTGTCAAAAACCGATGCAAAAATGGCGATTACTATTGGGTAGATGCCAATGTATCTCCCATTTACGAAGATGGGAAACATGTGGGTTATATGTCGGTGCGAACGAAAGCCACAAAAGACCAAATTCGGGAAGCCGAGGAACTTTATGCCAAAATAAATTCGGGGAAATGGAAACCTAAAAAGATCGGATTTTTAGAAAGTTTATCTGATAGTTCTTTGTTTTTTATACAAACTCTTATTAGTGGAATATTGCTTGTTTTGTTTTCTTTAAAATCAAATTCCAAATTTGTTTTTTTGCCAGATCCTATGTATTTCGGAATTGGCTTTGGATTCTTTTTGATAGTTACAATCTTTGGATATACGCAAGTAAAATTAAATTCTAAATCATATGGAAGGGCAAAGGTTTATTTAGAGAATTTAAACCGGGGAAAACTTAAGTTTGATGTGGAAGTCAAAAATTCAGGCGAACATTTGGATCTACTGAATTTGATTCGAAAAACGCAAGTGGAATTTCGTGGGATGATCTCCCAACTCATTGGGAATGCAGAAATTGTAAAATCACAAATTGCCGGCTTAACCGTTGCTGTGGAACATATTCACGTAGCCTTTAAAGAACTTTCAAATGCTATGTTTTCTCTTGCTGATTCTAGTAATGTGACTCGTGAAAGTTCGGAAAGTATCTTTCATCAAATGGATTCTTTGAACCACCTAATTAGTAGCATACGAACAGAATCAAATACGGTACAAGTTGAATCAACGGAAGCCTATGAGTTTTCTATTTCCGGAAAAGAACGTTCTGACAAAGCCATCGCTCAGTTCAATAAAGCCAAAAAACAAATCATCAAAACCTCAGAAACCATCAAAGATTTGGGTGAAAAAACAAAGGTCATTCGAAAAATTACAGAAACCATCGCGGCCATTTCCGAAAAAACAAACTTACTATCGTTAAACGCATCGATTGAATCAGCTAGGGCTGGAGATGCTGGAAAAGGATTTGCTGTAGTGGCAGGAGAAGTGGGAAAACTTGCTGACCAGTCCAATAAATCCGTAAAAGAAATTTCAGCATTTATCAACGAGTTGACATCCAAAATTTTACAAACAGTTACCGATATCCAAGACGGACTCAGTGAAGTAGAATTAGGATCTTTAGAATTTGAAACAGTCCAAGTAGAAATGGATCGAATTTTAAAAAACGCAGAAGAAACTAAAATCAGCGCCGAAAAAATTCATGGTTCCACAGAAGGAACAGAGGTGATGTCGGGAAGTGTTTTGGGGAATATTGAAAAAATCCAAACCCAACTTGTGAATAGTTCTTCTATCGTAGAAGAGCTGTCAGCTGCTGCGAGTGAACAAAAACACACCATTGCTGCCATAGAAGGATCCATTGCCAATCTGGCCCAAGTGGCAGATCGATTGGATTCGGTAGCATTTCGATTTCAGTTTTAATCTTCGGCGTTCCAACCTACCGAATAGATGACAGCAGTAGAAATTGTGAATAAGGAATAATAAGCGACCCATACCCAAACAAGTGCTATGGGAGCAACGTTTGTGAGTGATACAGTCCATAACATGGGTGATACAAATCCAATGATGGAAACTAAAATTCCCACGAGAAACCCACCCACAAGACCTTGCGGTAAAGATTCTTTCATCAGTGCATATAAAAATCCAAATGCTAAGGTAAAGGATAAATCGCTGAACACAGGGCCTAACCAAAAAACATCGGTTATGGGAACAAACATCGATTTCAATGTTGGATCAAAGTAGAACTTTGAAAAAAACAACATTCTCAGTGGAATGGAAACCGCTTCCCAAAACGAAAAGGCTAGGAGGAACCGGACGAGTATCCGATTCCATTTTTCTGTATTCAGCGAACTCAAAATCTACTTACCTAAGATGAACACGAAGTTCGTAGTCGCAGATCCACCGATGTTGAGCATAAGGCCATTTTTAGCACCTTTTACTTGGTAATCACCAGCAGTGTTTGTGACTTGTTTGTAGAGGTCGAGCATCATACGAACCCCAGAAGCACCAACCGGGTGACCCACACCAATGAGTCCACCAGATGGATTGATTGGTTTTTTACCACCAAAGTCAATGGTTCCTTCTTCGATTGCGATGTGTTCTTTTCCTGGTTCTGAGATTCCAAAAGCGGAAATCGCAGCGTATTCAGAAGAAGTAAAACAGTCATGTGTTTCAAACACATCAATGTTTTTTACATCAAGGTCAGCACGTTTGTATGCGTCTTTTACTGTTTGGCGAGTCCATGGAAGGATGTATTTGTCTCCAACGGATTCTTGTTTTTTTGCTTCAAAAGTAATTGGTGCTACACGGTGACCCCATCCTTTAACACGAGGGATGTCATCAACTTTGCGACCAGTTTTTTTAGCGTATTCTTTTGTGTAATCTTTGGATGCAAGGATTGTGACAGCAGCACCGTCTGTTACTTGGGAACAGTCAGTGATACAAAGTCTACCACCCACAGCCATATTGTTATCACCACCGCGAGCCATCGCATGTTCTTTGTTCATGAACCATGTGCGAGTTTGCGCTTTTGGATTACGTTTTGCGTTTGCGTAGTTGATACGTGAAATTTCTGCAAGAGCATCCATAAAACGTTCTTCTTTCAGTTCATAACGTTCGAGGATCACATCTGCTAGTTTTCCGAAAAGTTTAGGGAAAGGAAATTGAACTCCCTTCGCTTCTTTATCGTAGTATGCAGCAGTTCCAAGAAAGTCACCACCCACAGAAGAAGAAACTGTTTTCATTACTTCCACACCAAGAACAATCGCTAGATCGTAATCTTCAGCACGGATATGTGTGATGGCAGCATCAAGGGCAACAGAACCAGAAGCACAAGCTGCTTCGTAACGAGCACCAGGAACGCCGTAAAGAGCTGGGTTTACTTCTGTAAGAAAAGCACCCAAGTGACCTTGGTTGGCATACTGTTCTGCATCGAAGTTACCAACAAACACAGCCACACGGTTTTCTTTGTTCAATCGTTTGATTTCATCATAACTGATGCCCACTTTTTCAAGAGCATCATCTAATACTTCACGCATCATGGACATGAAGGTTTTTCCTTCTTTTGTCCAGTTTCTTTGGAAGTCGGTTTGTTCTCCGCCTAATACGAATACTTTTTCACTCATATGATACTCCTAATTAACCTTTGAAGAGAGACCTTGCATCCAGTTTGTCGCCAAGTTCGTAGAACTTTTTGCCTTCTTTTGCATCTTTTAAAAGTTTTGGAACTGGTATTTTAGACGCTTCCATTAGTTTGATTGTTTCTTTTGGTCCACCAAGGAAATCAACAAAAGCAGAAGCAGGAACCCAGTTAAAACCGAAACCCATAGCGCCGTCAGTGTTTTCTTTTGTATCAACCACTTCTCCCACGAGAGAGAGCGAATAACTGATGTAACGTGAAATGAAGTAACGAGCAATGTCTGCTTCGAAGCCACTTGCTTTTTTTACTACATCCATCGCACCTTTGTAATCAGAGTCTTTGATTTTTTGGCGTGCTTCTTTGATAAAAGGAATATCAAATTTTGGGTACGGATCGTACTCACCAGTTTTGATATTGTAAACAAACTTCTCACGTTTTCCGTCAGCGTGTTTCACAACTTTTGTGAGACCACCACCAGACTTCATACCAAGTTTACCAGCATCGATTAACTTTTGGAAGTAACCAGGAAGTTTGAATGTTTCGTGAGCTTCGTCTTTTGTATTGTCGTAGATATTGTCTACGATGGCTTTGTGAACATCAAGTCCTACGAAGTCAGCAGTAGCCAGTGGGCCCATCGCACGTCCAGTGTATCCAGACATGATTTCGTCAAGAAGAGCAATTCCACCTTTGTCAGCATACTTTTCTGCAAAGTGTGCCACTTCGTTCATCAACTGAAATCCAATGCGGTTTCCAGCGAAAGCAGGAGTGTCATTTGTATAAACAACGGCACGGCCTAAAACTTTGTCTAGGTATTCACCTAACGCTTGTGTGACTTTTTTATCATTTCCTGAGTGAGTGACGAGTTCACAAAGGATCATTTTATAAGGAGGGTTAAAAAAATGCGTTCCGTAGTAGTGTTTTTGACCATCTTCATCGTAAGCTTTTGCCAAACGACCGATGGAAAGTCCAGAAGACACAGTGGAAACGATGGTTCCAGGACGACGAGCCTTTGCAATACGAGTATTGATCGGTTCTTTGACTTCGTAACTTTCCGCCACGAGTTCAAAAACCCAATCTGACTCTGCGACAGCTTTTTCCAGATCCGCATCGTAGGAACCAGGGATCATTCTTGCGCGAATTGTATCCGTTTTTACGGATGCGACAGCGGCTTCGATACCCTGTTTTGCTTTTTCAACATCTCTAGCGAGCATATGGACTTTAGCACCACCGAAGGCAGCAATGACGCCCGCACTTCCAGAACCCATGGCTCCGTTGGCACCTAAAATCGTGACAGTTTTGATTTCTCTCATGAAGGAATTTCCGAATCTAATTTTTACTTACCGTTCTAGAAAGCCAAGGTGACAGGAAAATCGTTTTTTTTTGTCAGATTTGTTACAAAATGGGGGCGTTGGGGTGGGGGGCAACGGTACAATCTCCCCGCCCTGATCTGAGGGTGGGGAACTAGACCCGCCACCCAATGGTTTCCTTCTATCACAACCCGCCGCATTTCGCACGCCACTTCCCAAAAACCCCGTTTTTCTTTTTAAAAAGTTCATAGTTGGTAATTTGGGCGCCCGGGCGGGCCCTTTCGGGGTGCGCGTTCGCTCCCGTCTTCCGAGGCGATCGCCTCTTCAGACCAAGCCCTTCTGGTCCCTGGCGCAAGGGACTACAAGAGTTCACAAAAAATTCCTGCGCCAGCGGTAGTAGCGGAAATCCTTTCGTGAAACGAAAGATTGGAGCGGATGACGCGGTCGTTTTTAGAATCACTGTTTGTCAACTAACGGATTCGAGGCGCTAAAAAAAGAAAATCAAAAATTCCGTTTGGGCATTGTTTGCGGACTAGGAATTTTTAGTTCCTATTTCTCTCGCACTTCCTTTTCTAAAAACTCTGTGAACTCAATTTGTCGATTAATGAACGTTAGGTTGTATCTGCTTTCGTAAAATAAAAGGGCACTTGCTAAAAACAAACAAACTCCACCGGTGATTGCCACAACTGTGGGGATCCAGGCATAGTCCTTGGCAAAAGCAAGGGTGATGGCAAGTGTCAGACTTGAAATCACAAATAGAGAAGTGGCCAAATATAAAAAAGCCATGGAACGTTGGATGAGGACGGCACGTTTTTTTTGAACCGATAATTGTTGGCGCATGTAAACCATTCGTTCCTTTTGAAAACCTCGTTTGCCTTCGAGTAGTAATTCCACTTCCGATTTTAAAAGATTCACTCGGTCAAAAATTCGCCCAAGCCTGTTGGCTGTGGAAAAAATCAAACTGGCACAGGCGGAAACAAGGACGGCTGGAGTGATCATACCAGAAAGAATCTCAGAGTTGGAAAATGATTCGAACATAAGAATAAGTTAGTGGAGGGGGATCCTTTTTGAAAGGAAAAAAAGGGAGCGGTCGGGTAAGGGCGCAAGCTAAATCCCAATGGGACAGGGATTGGAACGACGCTTGCGTATGCAAATGAGTGGCAGAAAGCCTATGTGTCGCAGGACAAGCGAGGTCGTAAGTGCCGAAGCGAATCGTTTTCTCGATGTTATGCGAATTTTTTCTTTTATCTATAATGAATTTAAAAAATCTTCTGATACTGTGATTTCTTTCTCTAATTGAATAATTTGAAGGAAATATTAATAATGCTAAAGTTATTGAACTTTTAATGAAATTTCTTTTGAACATTTATCTAATGCCTTTAGATTTACAATTTCGATCATTTTTTCGATCTCGGAAGTCCTGTAGAAACCATACATAGTGATAGTTTTCTCTTCCGTTTCTTTTATTTCGCTTTCATGTATAATGGATTGATTTTTAATAATTTTGTATTTAATGATGGTTTCATAATTGTAGGTTCTCATTTGAACAGGCCAGTAACCTGACATTGGATAAATAGCAGGCCAAGTCCACCAATAGTTAAATTCATCATTCAGTTTTGGATAGATTTCAATGTCTAGAATATAGTCGTCTTTATTAATTTGTTTTTCTCCATTTAAATCTTTAACATTTTTGCTGATTCGATTATTTAATAGAAAAGATTTGAAGATATGCCTCCATGCAGTTGTATATTCGATTGAGTCAGAAGTATATACTTCCAATTTACCGATGTATAAGTTGCTTTGTGTCAAAAAAACTGGGGAATAGATAAGAGCTCTTGGCTCAGGAACTTGTCTGATATCAACTGCGCAGTTACTCGTTAGTGAAAGGATAAGAAATATTTTAAGAATGTTTTTGGTTTTATTTTTCATGGTCTTGAACTTCATATACCGCTGTTAGAAATAGTTTTAAAGGGCATTAAAACTAATGCCATCTTTTTTCATTATTCTTTTGCGAACATTTTTCGGCAATGACGTATAATTCATGATATGCGAAAAATCTCATTGACTTTCTTTTTTTGGATTCATAAAATAACTGGCGTCAGACTCTGGTATGAATGACTTTTATGCAAAAGCACTTGAAGAAGTTCCCAAACTATCTGCCTTGCAATTGTCTCATTTGCGAGGGAATTCTTTCCTTGGGGTTTTTGCTTATTCGTATTTGAAGGACTATTTTGTGAGTTTACCAGAATCGGAAAAACAAATCACCGAGACAAATTTGCAATGGTTGGTTTCCCTTCGGAAAGCGGCCATTGATGAAGCAATCAGAAGGGGTAAGTAATATGAAACAATGGATGATATTACTGCTGTTTGTTTTAAGTTTTGTATCGTGCTTTATTCCAAAGGAAGAGGTCGGAGGAGTCAATAAAGAGGGATGGTTACTCATCGGGTTTCTCAACTTGCTGAGTCAATCGGGGAAATATGATCCAGCTTGTGATGACGAAAGTCTGTCAACTCCATTGGCTCTGAGTTCTCCCATACTTTCCAGTTCCGTAAGAAAGACTTATCGATTTACTACAGGTTCTTCAGGATTGAAGTATAATTTTTCTGTATCTTCCGATTATCCTGCCTGCGGAGTGCTAATCAATATCAGAAGTTGTCGTCCCCCTTACTCATTTGCTAGTGATACTGGTATTGAAGTATCTTGTAATTCGGGGACATATCGAAATTACGTATCTGGCGGAACACAAACATGCCAAATCCCTAGTTTTTCAAACCAAGTTGTTTTAGTGTATTTGGTTTCTGCAACTTCATCTTATCCAACGACTCCGTGTACAACGGTGCAATTTGAGGTGATTCCTTGAAAAAATATCTAGTTCTGATTTGTTATACAATCGCGTTGAATGCTGTGGTAGAAATTTCGTGAAACTAGTTATCATCATACTTCTATTTGTTTTAAGTTTTGTATCATGCGTAGACCCTGAGAAAAAAAGCCGGAGTAATGCTCAAGGTTTTTTTGTGATTTGGTTTGAGACACTGTTTAGGAGTTCAGGGTATTATGACCCTGCTTGTGATGATCCAAATAGAGCTTCTCCAATAACTTTTAATTCTCCTATCTCTCTTGCAGTAAGTAATGAAAGTAAAAAGTTTCGTTTGGATTCTGGCCCAAATGGTTTTAGATATTCGTTTACGCTTTCTTCCGATTATCCTGGTTGTGGTGTTATGTTGTTTGTGAGCGACTGTAATCGTCCGAATGTTTTTGCTACAAACACAACGACTCAATGTGATTCTGGGACATTTAAAGATTTCTTTCCTGGCGGAACTCAGACTTGTATCATTCCTTCTTTTGGAAACAAGGTTGTCATTGTAAATCTTCAATCCTATTTAAACAGCCAACCAAATCTTACTAAATGTTCTACAATCACCTTTGAGGCATTACCATGAATAATACTCTCGGTAGATTCGTTGTTATTTTCCTTCACGATTAAATTAACGAACTATTCAGAAGTTTTAAATTATATATGAAAAAACGCGAAAAATGATCTATTTACTTTTTTGTTAGGTGTTGGCTAGTTTTTATTTTTGCGGTTTACAGAAAAATAAAAGTAGTAAAGTATTGTTTTAGAATATAAAGATATGTTAAAAATTAGTATTATTGTCAGCTTCCTTTTAAGTGTGTTTTTCCTCAATTGTCAAAAAGAAAAAAACGATAATAGTGCAGGTCTTGTTTTGTTGCTTGCCGGAAGTCAAGGTGGTCTCACTTGTAATTATCAATCTTCTCCTGGTATAGATGCTCTTACCTTGCCTTTAACTACTGCTAGCAGAGTTTTGACAGTCATTAGTAAAAAAATGAATGATAATGGTTATGGAGGTGGAATCGTAAAGGGAAGTCAGTTAGTTGCCAATGACAAAATTGTCTTCAGTGATTATGGGGATGATGGAATTGCCATATACAAACAAAACGAATGTCCGATTTCTGGAGGACAAAATTTGGCAAATACAATAACCGATATTACCCAATCTGGTTCTACTTATACCATTATAACTCCAGGAAATTATTTTTTTTATGTCTTTGGGCAAAGTATCAATCCCAAGGTGATCATCCAATAAATTGGAATATTTGGAATTAATCTTTATGTCTGTTCGGTTTTTTGCGTTAATAGGAAACTTTACGTAGATTTTACAGGCGATTCCCAATACTTTTCGAAGTCCATTCTGTTTGTGAATCGTTTTACCATCTCAAAGTCGTTTTCGGCTTCGGGATACTGGCGAGAAAGGTAGTGTAACCATTGTTTGATCCTTCCTGCACGGCTTTTTACTTCCATGTCTGATTCTAAACTTTGCCAATACCGATGTAAAATTCTTTTGATTTCATCCCAAGAAAGATTTTCTTTTCTTTCGCCTCGGATCATCAAAGCGAGGGCTGGATTGGCTACTGCTCCCCGGCCAATCATAATGTCTTTGCAGCCAGAGATTTCTTTACATCGGATTGCATCTTCTTCAGTCCAAATTTCCCCATTGGCGACTAGGGGCACCTTTACCGTAGATCCAATTTTATGGATCCAGTCCCAATAGGCAGGAGGTTTGTATCCGTCGGTTTTTGTTCGAGCATGGACAACAATTTCTTCGGCCCCACCTTCTTCTAAGGCTTTGGCACAAACAAGCGCCTGTTCGGTGGAATCGTAACCTAACCTCATTTTTGCTGTCACTGGAATCTCCAAAGGAACTGCTTTTCTGATGGCCTTTACAATGGCAAACATCTGATCCGGTTCTTTGAGGAGTGCGGCCCCACCTCGGTTTCGATTCACAGTGGGAGCAGGGCATCCAAAATTAATATCAATTCCATAAGCCCCAAGAGAAGCTACCTTACTTGCATTCTCTGCCATACAATTGATATCAGAACCTAACAATTGTACTTTGACAGGAACTCCCGATTTAGTCCTAGAATTTTCATATAGTTCTGGAACATAACGATAGAACCTATGTGATGGAAGGAGAGTGTCATTCACTCGAATGAATTCACTAACACATTCATCAAAACCACCAACTTGTGTGAGAGTGTCACGCAGTCGGTAGTCAAGAAGTCCTTCCATGGGAGCAAGTAAGATACGCAAAAGAAAATAACCTCGATTCTATCCAGTGACTCTTCGTGCTAAAGCACGACCAATCATTCTGACCTTGGCTGCAAATGGTAAACGTTTCAAATTGGTGCCAACGATCCCTTGTGTGAAACGAGTTTTTTTACTGTAGTCGATATGGACATCCAAAATAACAGGACGGCCTTCTTTTGTTCGGCTCCAGGCTTCATCTAACTTTTGTTTGATATCATCGTTGGTTTGAATTTTAAGATATTCTGCTCCGGTAGCCAGAGCAATTCCTTCAAACCTTGTGGTTCCGAGGACGGTGCAAGTTTTACGATTGTAGGGAACTTGTTGGGCCTGTGAAATTTGAGATAATTCACCATCATTAAAAACTGCAAACATGGCCCCAATTTTGTTTCTACTAGCAGTGACCAATTCCATACAAGTCATTAGAAACGCCCCGTCGCCAATGATCCCAACAACGGCTTTATCGGGATTTGCAAGTTTAGTAGCAATGGTTGCAGGAACTGCATAACCCATACAATTAAAATCAGTGGGGGAGATCATATGTCTTGGTTTGTGAATTGGCATCAGTTCCGCAGTGAGAAATGTGTGATTTCCATCATCTACCACAACAAAACCATCATCTGGTAAAGAGGAACGTAAAACACTAAAGAATTTTGCGGGATTCACTCTATCGTTACTATTATGTTGGAACCATTCCTCCATATAGTTTTGTTTGTTTTTCTGAATTTCTGCTGTGAGCACCTGGATTCGATTTTCCCGACTTTCTTTCGTTAGTTGTAACTTATTTTGTAGTCTTTTTACCAGTTCAGGCAAAATGATTTTGGCGTCGCCTTGAATGTTTACTTTTGCCGGGTAATTTGTGTGAAAGACATTCGGATTGATATCGATATGAATTAGATTTTTGGGAACAGTCACTCCAAAACTACCAGTAGCAATTTCTGCAAAACGAGTTCCTACTGCGAGTAAACAATCACATCCAGAAAATGCTTTGGTTGCTGCGGGAACTGCTGCCGGCCCAAAACTCATTCCGCAATGCAAAGGATGGTTGCCTGGAAATGAACTGAGTCCTTGTAAAGTTGTGGCCACTGGTGCACCAAGTAATTCCGCAATGGCCACGCTTGAATCCGCCGCATCAACGGCTCCCCATCCTAAAAACAAACCTGGTGACTTTGCTTTCGATAATAACTCGACAGCTTCATCAAGACTATCATCAGAGAATGGTAAAGTTGTATTTTTGGTTGTTTGTTTTTTACAATAATCAAGATAACTGGGAAGGTTTTCAACTGTTCCCGTATAAAGTTGGATGTTCACTGGAATTTCTATAAATACTGGCCCAGGTTCTCCACTCACAGCTGTTTGGTACGCTTCGTAAAGAGTTTCCACTACTTCCTCTTGCGAGTTTACTTTGAATGTTTTTTTAGTAATGGGTTTTACTAATGTATGTTGATCCATATCATGTAATTGGTATTTGAATTGTGAATCACTTCGTACTCCACCGGCAATCACTAACATTGGAATCCCATCCAAAAAAGCTTCCCCAATTCCACTAGCAGCATGAGTCACTCCTGCCGCAGGTACAATCACCACTGTTCCAATGGAATCACTTGTGCGACTAATGGCATCTGCCATAAACGCACCACAACCTTCATGGGTTACGAGCATTGGATGTATCAAATCGGAATTGTTTAATTCATCATAAATTTCTGTATTGTGGACGCCAGGAATTCCAAAGGTATATCGAACTCCAATTTGTTCCAAAGCATATCTTACTAACCAAGCACCTGTTTTTTTCATACGATCATTCTCCTTTGTTTGATTATCCTTTAAATGAAACACCGTTGTTGACCGACTTTGCCGCTGCTCTTGCTGTCAGTATACAACCAGATAAAAAAGTTCCTTCTAGAGACTTAAATCCACTAGCACCGCCTCCGCCAAATCCGGCCGCCTCACCTATGGCATACAATCCTTCTATCGGAACACCTAACTTGTCTAATACTCTGCTTTCTAAGTCTGTTTGGATTCCTCCGAGACTTTTTCGTGTGATCAGTCTTAGTTTGATCGCAATGAGGGGACCTGCACTTGGATCCAGAATGGGTTTGGGGGCACAAGTCCGAACACGATCGGAACGCCATGACCTTGCATGTTGGATTCTTCTTAATTGGTCGTCGTTCCAAAGTCCTTTGCCGCGTTTAATCACATCATCATACTGAGTGACTTCTTGTTTTAATACTTCGTAATCAATCGAATGATCGCCATTCAAATGATTCATTTTGTCAGCTAACTCTCGCAAGTTGTTTGCAACTAGAAAATGATCGCTTTCTTTTTGTAACTGTCGCACGAGGCGGTGGTTACCAAACAATATTTCTTTTAGAAACATAAATAGTTTGCGATCACGGATCATCGGATTGTGTTCTGAACCAGAAACGGCGAGTTCTCTGGCCGCAATTCTCCAATTCAGAAGTTGCCAAGTATAAGGTTTTTCTAATCTAGAAATCCTACGGCAGAGTTCGTTGGTATCAAAACCGGTCATCATTGGCTCGGGTCCAATCCGACGACCCGAATGGTCGAGCCATAAGGCCGACTTACAAGGAATTAGGCTGAGTCCGTGAGCATCAAATTGTGGTTTAGGATTGGGAATGCCCGCAGCGTAATTCCACATTTTATCCAAATGAGTGAGGTTTCCGCCATGTTTCTTTACGGCATCATGGACTAGACCATCGGCAAAAGGATGAGATCCATTCAACATTTCTTTTGGTGCTTCACCCCAGGGTTTGTGCCAATGTTCACGCACCTTATTAAGACAACCTGTAATGCCACCTGTTGCTACCATCACATGATCTGCATAAAACGTTAGATCTTTCTCTCCCGTTTTCTCTTGTTCAGCGATACAACCTACAATCCTACCGTTTTCTTTGATTAAATCTGTTACTTTGTGTTCAAATAAATAACTTAGTTTTGCAATGTGGCGATGTTTTTTTAATAATTCTTCAAAACGTTCCACCAAACGGTGACCAGTTCCCCAGAGAACATGATAACGAGGAACTGAGTTGCCTCTTTTGTATTCCCCTCTTTCTACCCAATTGACCACTGGAAAAAAATGTAAATCAAGGTTTCCTAGCCAATGGTACACTTGTCCAAGACTTTCATGGACATATTGTTCCGCCCATTGTTTTGGAAAAACATCCTCCGAACCAAAGTTTGCAAAAGAAAACCAATCATCCAATGCAATTGTGGGAGTATCTTTGATTCCCAAACGTTTTTGTATCGGGGTGCCAACCAGGGCCATCCCACCAAATGATAGTTTAGCGAGTCCCCCTAAATGTTCTTCGGTATCTCTTTCTAAAATTAAAACAGATTTCCCTTGGTTAAGACATTCATATGCTGCTACCAAACCTGCGATTCCTGCACCGATTATAATGACATCGTTTCTTTTTACGACCACTACAGATCCTCCTTCTCCTTGTTTTGAATCATTTTAAAAATGATTGTTCGTGTTTATTGAATGAATCTAAAATTTAAAGAACTCAGTGACACATTGATAACACAAAGTACATGGTATTATTTTAAAATAAACAAATGCGAATCAAATTTTTTAAAATTGAGAGAATTCAAATATTAGAATCAATATAACAACTAACATTGTTTATATAAATTTGTAATTATTATAAGAATAGTTCCAGATTTTTATTGTATTTGTTTTTAATTTAACATTAATTAAATTTTTTTGTATTATGGTGTGTTTCGTTTGTGGGAATTTTTTAAAACTAAGAAAATTTTACTAATCATTGTTAATTGAATTCATGATACGCTTTCAGATTCTTCTCTTTGGGAATTGGTTTACTTAGCGAAAATTTTCCGATCAATGGTAGAAAGAATAAATTTCTGATAGTTGGTAAGAAAATGATATCTGCCGGGTTTAGATTATGGCATTTTTGGATAAAAATTCAGATAAAAATCCAATAAAAAGAAGCATAAACACTTGTTACTCAGAGTTAAGTCGTAAGGAAAAATTCCTTTTTTTCTAGGTCATCAAAAAAGGAATTTCCAACTTTCTTGAGTCAGGAGTAACTATTCGACGGTTTTAACACATTTTCTTATCAGTAAATTCTTTTTTTTGATCTATTTACTTTCTTTTTGAATGATAAAACAAAAAGTTGATTGTTTGCTCTCCTAACATTCCTTTTTGTATTCATTGAATCATCAAAATGAAATCTCTATTGTCAAACCACCTTACTTTTGTTTTGCTTCTTTCGTTTTTTTCCTGTTCGACACAGAAAGTTTATATCCCAAAAGAAAATCTAAACAACTCTTTGTTGCCCGCTCAGTTTGTCAAAAAACTAGAATTTTCTGAATCCCTTTTGCCAATTGTCTCTGAACCAATAAAAAGGCCTAGTTCGCAAGGTGAAATTTATTACGGAATTCTTCGTGATAAAGAAACTAACCGAATTGTAAGAAGTATTGCTATCCTTGTGGATTCCAAAGATTTGAACTTACATCCGACAGAATATTTATATTATCCAGTTTATTACGCTATCAATGTCACCAACTATCTTTCGATTAGACAAACTCTTAGAACAGAATATGATATTCGAAGGGCAAACGATAATTCGCCAGTTTATATGCCCGTTTATGCAACTTCAGCCGTTGTAAGTTTTGCTGCTTTAGGAATTGTATATATTGCTTCCACGGGAACCGCTATTATCTTGGGGATGGGAAAAGGAACTTATGAATTTACTGAAGATGTATTGGAAGGAATCATTGTTTCCAATGAAGAAATTGTATTAGGTTTTAATGATTATCAATATGAT
This sequence comes from Leptospira noumeaensis, assembly GCF_004770765.1. NCBI lineage: Bacteria > Pseudomonadati > Spirochaetota > Leptospiria > Leptospirales > Leptospiraceae > Leptospira > Leptospira noumeaensis. Next base: position 1,293,679 of record NZ_RQFK01000026.1, read on the forward strand.
AAAGAAGGTAGGTTGATCAAGGTATCTACTTACCTTCCTTATCGTTCAATTTCCAAATCAGTCATTCCTTTTTATGATCGGGAAGGAAAAAAACAAATTGGTCAAATGTATCCTTCAACTAAACCGATTCTATTGTCTGAAATAAATTATCAATATGTTAATAATAAATCTGATTCAATAACTCCAAAATCAGCAGAGATCATTGAACATATCCCCAAAAAAAACAAAAAGTTAATCCATTTACCAATGAAAGAAGGATCTAAAAACACCAAGTAATTTCTTGCATAAAAACAAGAGTCCATAACACACTTCTAAAGCTATGGACATTTTTAGACGAACTCTGAGCACTCTCTATGAATCCATTTTTGTTTTCATTATTTTTACACTTCCCCATGGATTGTATGCTAAAACTTGGTATGATTTAGAATCGGAGAAGGAAACAAAAATTTATGGAAGTGAAAGGAGTGCTAAGTTTACTGCCAGTAATATTTTCTACGACGTAGAAAACTGGACAAATCATCATTCGGTTCGTGCATTAGGATTCTATCGGTATTACGATTATCCAAAAGCAAAAACAAAATCCATTTTTCCATTTTATTACCATATTCAAAGTAAGTCCGACAATCGTGAATACAAACGAATACTCAATCTCAATAAAACGGTAGAAAAGGAAGCGGTGGATCAATCCTTTTATCCATTTGTTTTTTGGGGAAAAGACACAAATAGTTCTTACTTAACCACAGTTCCTTTTTTCTTTTCTAATAAAAATGATGTACGAAGTCGTTTTGGATTTCCCATTTTGCCATTGTTATACTATCATAACCGAGAAACTGCCGGAGAAAATAAAAACCATTATACTAGACTACTTACTTTATTACATCTTGAAGTAAATGATAGAAAAGGACTTCATGAATTTTCAATTTTTCCTTTAGTTTATTATTCCAAAGAAAACTATTTGTTCCTTCCTTTGGTATTGTTTTATCAAAATAATAGATCTAACTTTAATGAATATTGGTTTGGGCCAATTTATTATTCTGAGGATAAGGCAAAGGATGAACGGTTGATTGTTGGTTTTCCGTTTATTGGGCACTACCGCGCACCAGGAAAAGAATTTGATTTAATTTTTCCATTATATATCAATTATTCTGATTCAGAAGAAGACTATCATATTAATTTGTTATGGTATACAAAGACAAATTCCGCAAATGTTGATTTGGCGACTAACGATGGAAATGTTTATATAGATTTTGATTTCGGAGTTTTTTATAATTTAGTTGGTTACTCACAAAGAACTAAAGTTTTGGATTCGAAGTTAGTTACGGAAAAAATAAAACCTCCAGAAATAAAAGACCCTAAAGTAATTAAAAAAAGGGAATTCAAACGAGAGAGTAGCGATAGTTTTATTGGTTATAATTTGTTATTTGGCGTTTTTTCTTATGAAAGAGCTGACTCTAAAAAACATATTCGCTTGTTACCGCTTGCATGGTTTACATGGGATGAGAGTTCAGATGATAATGTTGTTCTTTTGCCACCATTTTTCCCTATTTGGTTTAGTTACCAATCGGATGATTTGGAATATAAAGTTCTATTTCCTTTGTATGGAAAACAAAAAGACAAAGATTCTGAATTTCGCGATTATTTACTCAATTTATACTTAACTGAAGATGTAAAAGAAAACAATCGGAAGGAGAAATCTTATTTTTGGCCTCTTGTAAATGTTTATGAATCAGATTCCAATTCCGGTCATAGGGTTCTTCCATTTTACATCCATCGTAATGAATTCAAACAAGAAGTTACTACCAGTAAAACCTATACATTGTTTTCAATATACAATCAAACAAAACGTTCTAATTCATTGTATAATGAGTTTTTATTTTGGCCACTATGGATTGTTTATGAAAATAGAAGTTATTCAGAAATCCAAAAAGAAATTACGATTTGGATCACACCATTCTTTTATAGACACTCAAGCGAAACTTCGACTAGGACAAATTTATTTTGGTTTGTAGATTGGGAATGGTATCAGGAGAAGAACCTATCTAAAAACGATAATTCAAAATCCATCAATAAATATGAATCAAAAGAAACACTATCTCATATTTTGATTTTTCCTTTTTATAAAACAAATTCTAGTTTTTCTGTGATTCCATTATCTTTTAATTCCTGGAATTCTGATAGTTTTACAACTTTTAGTTTTTTGAATTATCTCGAATGGAATCGAACAGGACATTATTACAACTTTCTTTATTTGATCGAATCAGAAAATACTGAATCGAAGTATCAGTTTAAAAGTCTGGGTGGTTTGTTCTGGAATTTTGATAAAAGCCAAAATAACATAAATCGACTTACATTTATGTGGCTCGGTTACGATGATAAATCCTATCGTAAGATTTATAATTTTTTCCCGATTGTCAGGACTGCCGATGCCGCGGGAGAAAAATCGAGACTTTATGGACCTTTCCTTTATTATCTTTTCGATTCAGAAGAAGAAAAAACTGAGTTGGTTTTGGCCGGTCTTGGTTATTATCATAATCAAACAAAATCCGATAATCAATACTCAACATATTTGTTATTAGGCGCTTTATACCAAGAAAAAACGGAGATAGAAAGAGGATATGTTAAAAGAGGAAGCCTTTGGGGTTGGCTTTGGGAGTATCAAACAGAAGACAATGGATATGAAAAATTTTCCATCTTAAAATTGTTTTCTTATACAAAAGAAACAGATGGGACCAAAAAAATTCTAGGAATCACAATATAAACAATGATTAAAACAAAACCGAAAATACTTGCAATTTCAGGTGGAATTAGTCCGACTTCATATAATAGAAAAATTTTAAATACATTAAAACAAGATTTTTCAAATGCATTTGAGATGGAGGTATATGATGAAATAATAAATTTTCCATTTTTTCTTTCTGGAATTTCAGAGGAAGAAACTCCTGTAATTATAAAAGAATTTTTGAAAAAAATTCAAAACGCAGATGGAATCCTTATCTGTTCACCCGAATATGTGTTTAGTATTCCTGGAGTCTTAAAAAATGCATTGGAATGGGCTGTCTCTTCCGTAGTGTTTACTGATAAACCGGTAGCTTTAATCACAGCTGCATCTGTTGGCGAAAAAGCTCATGAATCTTTACTTTTAGTATTAAAAACAATTGGCGCTAAATTATCAGAAGAAACTAACTTACTCATTTCTGGTGTCAAAGCGAAGATAACTTTAGATGGACAAATCAGCGACTTATCAACAAAACAATCCATCCAAAATCTGATGGATGTGTTTTTGGATTCACTAAAACTAAAATAGAGTTTTTCTCTAAGAACAAAATTAAATGTAATGAATTTTTCTATCTGCATATAGGCTTATTTCTGTTAGTTTAAGGGAATACGCTAACGTAGTTAATAAATTATAAATTTTTTATTAATGGTTTGCGAGTAAGTTGCTTGCAACCAACTTGGCATAGGTAATTAGATTCTTTCTTTTATGTTTCGTTATTTATTCGTTCCATTATTACTTTTCGTTTTTTATTGTAATGAACAAACACTAAACAATACATGCGATATTAATTCCGATTCTTATCTCGAATCAACAATCCTTTTTAATTTGTTAGGTGAAGGTAGGAATAATTGTTCCACAGGAACCATTGAGTTTTTCCCCACTGTCATTGCACTCAGTTCTAAAAAAGGAGTGATTAACGAGGGTAGTGGAAGTCCCCTTCGATTTTCAGTAACTCTTAAGGAGAAACCTGAGGCAAAAGTTGAGATTGAACTAATAGTTTCAAATCCTTCTTATGCTATCGTCAGTCCTACAGCGCTCAGTTTTGATTCAACCAATTGGTCTACTCCTCAAAATATCCAGGTAACAGATATTAATGATTCTTTGCTCAATGGCATTCGAGATTTTCGTGTGATTTTAACTCCAAAATCAGAAGATTCAAAGTTGGATTTGAATCCTGCGGAAATACAAATGCAAATTTTGGACAACGAAAAAAGAATGTTTTTATCTGCTGGTTCCTATCGAGGCGGTGAATTTGGGGGAGTTTCAGGTGCAGATGCCATTTGTTCTACTGATAGCTTGTGCCCACCCGGTTCTTCTTGTAAGGCAATGATTTTAAATGGAAACACTCGGATTGCTTCCTTAACTGCGAATGTGGGTGATGGGCAAGTGGATTGGGTTTTGAAACCTAACGCACATTATTACCTAACGGATGGAACGACTCTGATTTCCTATACCAACAATACCTCTTTATTCCAAATTCCATTTTCCAATCCCATTGATTCGGTTAACTATGGAACCTGGTTTGGCGGTAATGCTGATTGGGTTTTTGTTACCAGCACTAGCTGTTTTACGTGGTCGGCAATCGTAAATACAGAATCAGGATTTATATTAAGGACTCAGCAAGTAAATAATTTGTTTTTTGGAGCAACCTATGGATGTGGCAATCAACTAAAATTGTTATGTGTTGAGTATTGAAGGCAGATGGGAAACTTGGCCTATTTTTATAATTCAATTGATACAAAAGTTTGGTTTATATCTTTCTCTTTTCCTGTAGTGGAAATTCTGCAAATAATGTTTGTGATTCTGAATCAAAATCTTATGCTGAAACATCAGTTTTATTAGGTATGATAGGTGAAAAAAAACAACCTTTGCCCGGTTGATAAAGGATGTAAAGCAATGTTAGTTGACAATACATCTGCAACGTCATCCAATGCGATTGGAATGAATTCGTTTACTTGTATCAGTAATTTACCATTTTATTGTGTTGAACAATTAAAATTAATAGTTTTTCACTTGACTAAATATATCTATTAGATATGGCAAATTTATGAAAACCAAACAAAGGAATATCCTCGTTGTCCTTGGTCATCCTAATCCCAATTCACTTTGTGGCCATTTGGCAGAGACTTATGTTAATTCTGCAAAAAATGCAGGTCATACTGTGGGTTTTTTGAAATTAGCTGATCTGAAATTCGATTATAATTTATATATGGGTCATAAAAAAGATTCTACACCGACTCTCGAACCAGATTTGATACAAAGCCAAAAATTAATTTCAGAAGCAGACCATCTAGTTTTTGTTTTTCCTAGTTGGTGGGCGAGTATGCCTGCAGTTTTAAAGGCCTGGATTGATCGTGTTTTTTTACCGGGATTTTCTTTTAAGTATAGAAAAAACTCACCATTGCCCGAAAAACTTTTGGTAGGTAAAACAGCTCGTATCATCGTAACAATGGATGCTCCCAGTTGGTATTATAAATGGTTCAATAAATCTCCCGGTATCCAGTTATTAAAATTTGGAACTTTAGAATTTTGTGGAGTGACGCCTGTAAAAGTTACAATTTTTGGTGAAGTAAGAACTCGTAAACCAAAACACTTTCTCAAGTGGACAAACATTGTGGAATCATTAGCAATTCACGGGGAATGATATTGTTCAGATGAAACGAGAAAGTAAAACACAATACGTTTTATTAGGAATTCTTTCTCAGTGTGAAATGAATGGATATGAAATTCGGAAGTACATTGTGTCTACGATTAGTTTTTTTTGGAAGGAATATGAATCCGAAGTTAATCAAACAACATTTGGAAGATGAAATTCGAAAACAAAAAGAAGATTTAAAACTTCTTAAAAACTTTCATAAAGAATTGGATGCAGATTGGAAAAAACATCCTGATTTGGAGTATTGGTCTTTGACTCTCGAATATGCAGAAAAACAAACCAAACTAAATTTGGATTGGATTGACAAAGTTAAGAATCAAATCAAAGCCTGAGTTTTATTTCAATTTTTTAAAAAGGCCCCTTTCATTCCAACACAATCTGTTCAATCGTTAGAAATAAAATAACAATCTAAAGATTAAATTCATTGATTTGAAATAGAGAATCTATATAAAAATCCATCTATGGGTAGGCGTTCTGGCACTAAAAGATTTTACTATGTCTTCTTAGTTTGTTTTGTACTTCCATACCATACCGCAATTTTGGGGATGGAAAAAGTAACCCTGCACCTTAAATGGTTTCATCAATTCCAATTCGCAGGATATTATGCAGCCCTCGAAAAAGGTTATTATCAAGACGTCGGTCTTAATGTAGAACTTTTGGAAAGTACAGTTGGTATTAAAGGGATTCACGAAAAAGTAATTCGTTCTACTGGCCAATATGGGGTTGGTAGTAATGAACTGATTCAAGAACGATACAAAGGAAAACCTGTGGTTGTATTGGCTGTAATTTTTCAACATTCTCCATCGGTTCTATATTTCAAAAAAACATCCAATATTCAGAGCATTCATGACCTTGCCGGGAAACGGGTGATGTTAACGCCAAGGATGGATGAAATTGTTGCTTATCTAAAGAAAGAAGGTATTGAATTAAAAGACTTACAATTGCTAGAACATAGGTTTAATCCCGATGATTTAATTTCTGGAAAGGTAGATGCATTTTCTGGGTATGCAACCACTCAAGCCTACGATTTCCAAAAAGCCGGATTTCCTTTTGTAGAATACTCCCCTAGAGTAGCAGGAATTGATTTTTATGGAGATAACTTTTTTACAAGTGAAGCCGAAGTTCGGGAACATCCCGAAAGAGTAAAAGCCTTTCGAGAAGCAACGCTTCGTGGTTGGATATACGCAATGAATCATCAAGAAGAAATTGTTGATTTAATTTATAATCAATACTCACAAAAAAATTCGAAAGAAAGATTACTTTTTGAAGCAAAACAAATGACTCCGCTCATCCAACCAGTCCTTGTGGAAATGGGTTATATGAATCCGGGAAGGTGGAGACATATCAATGAAGTTTATTCTGAGCTTGGAATGCTTCCGAAGAACATTAATCTAAAAGGATTTATTTACGATCCCAATCCTCAAACAAACTATGATTGGGTTTATTATACGTTTGGTGTTGTGATTTTTTCTTTGATTGTTTTAGGTTTTGTACAGTGGAGAAGACTTAATAAACAATATTCTGAAAATTTAAAGAAACAAGTTGAGGTTAGAACAGAAGAATTAAAACAATCCAATGAATATTTGCAGGTTTTAAACCAGAGTTTGTTAAATACCTTAAAGGAATTAACAGAAGCTCAAGATAAGCTTCTTGCTTCAGAAAAACTAGCGGTACTCGGTCAACTAGCAGCTGGAATGGCGCATGAATTAAACACTCCTTTAGGTGCCATTGTTTCATCAAACTTTTTGTTATCTGATTTTTTGAAACAGAAATTAATTCATGTAATCGATATCATTGTTGGATTTAATAAAGAAGATTCAATTCGATTTTATTTGGTATTAGAAGAAAGTTTAAAGAACCAAACCTTTATGGAAGGAAAAGCAGAAAGGTTGATCAAAAAAGAATTGGCTTTAAAGTATTCATCGATAAAAAAAATGGATTTGTATGGAGAACATATACAACTTGTTGTTGGGACGGGTGCTTTTCGTTTGGGTGATAGACTGATACAAATATTAGAAAGTGAAAATTCCTTACAAATTCTAGAGGCGGTCTCAAGTATTACTTCTGCTTACCGTTCAAATCAAATTATTTCTGTTGCATCAGAAAAAGCAACCCATGTGATTAGGGCCTTAAAAAGTTATCTGGTTTCGGATAAAGACATTTTGAACGGAAATTCAGTTGTTGATCTAGTATTTGAAATAGAAACTATACTTTCACTTTATCATTATAATTTAACGAAAGTAACTATTGTTAAATCATACTTAACGGATAAAAAGTGTAAAGGGAACCGTGATAAATTAAATCAAGTTTGGATTAATTTGCTAAACAATGCTCTTCAGGCTATGTCGTACAATGGTACAATAGAAATCAAAATCCAATTAGTAGAAAATTTTATTAAAGTGTCGATCATTGATTCTGGCACTGGGATTTCTGAGTCCATCAAAAGAAAAATTTTTGACCCATTTTTTACCACCAAACCTGATGGGGAAGGTATGGGTTTGGGTCTTGATATCTGTAAAAAGATCATTACTCAAATGGATGGAAAAATTGAGTTAGAAGAAGTCCCCCTGGGGGCATGTTTTTCGGTTTGGTTGCCGGTTGCCGAAACCTGATCCAAACTATCTTTGAAAAAATATACGTATCTCATATAGCGGTCATTCTGAGACAAATTATCATGGTTTCCCCCAAAAAACCTGCTTAAATTAGGCGATTAATCGTGTTGCGTAAATTCATTCAACTTGGTTTTTCGATTCCATTGAGAGTAGGTAAATGTAATTTCGTTCTAAGTTTGTATGGAACCTTTGAAAGAAATGTATTCCCGGGATTGGGTTCTCGGACTCGGAAATCACTTAAATCGGGTGGATTCCAAAATCAAACCTTTGGAATTTCAAAAACAAGTGTTTTCTGCACCTTGGAAAGAGATGGAATTAAAACAAAGGATCGATCGCCTCTCTGATGTACTGATTGAGAATTGGCAAGGATCAATAGCCGATATCTATCCGAATATCATCTCTCTCATTCACTCACTGCGCGAAGAAGGGGTTTCTGATTTTAATTTTCCTTATATTTTTTTGAACGATATTGTCACCAAAACAGGGTTAGATGACTTTGATACATCTATGAAAGCATTGGAGAAAATAACGGTATTCTCAAGTGCTGAGTTTGCGATTCGATTTTTTTACAAACACCATTTTCAAAAAACTGTAAAACAAATGCAAACCTGGTCAAAACATAAGGAACCATTTGTGCGAAGGTTGGCAAGTGAAGGCAGTCGGCCAATGTTGCCTTGGGGGATTGGGATCCCTGAGATCAAACAAAACCCAGAAATTCATTTATCTATATTAAAAACACTCTGGGATGATGAAAATGAAATTGTTCGCAGAAGTGTTGCAAATCATTTGAATGATATTTCTAAATTAAATCCAGATTTGGTATTAGAATTTTGCGAAAGTAGATTTGGAAAGTCAAAAGAATTAGATAAAAATTTAAAACATGCTTTACGAACCCTTCTGAAAAAAGGAAACAAAAAATCTTTAAGTTTCTTTTCGTATAACACAAAATGGAAACCGACAAAAATCAATTTAACTTTACGTAAGAAAGAAATCAATATTGGGGATTCACTTGAATTTGAAGTTTCAATCAATCAAACTCCAAAAGATACAACCAAAATAAGAATTGAATATAAAATTGGTTTTTTGCTAGCAAATGGTAAACATGGGTATAAGGTGTTTCAGTTAGGTGAAAAAAGTTTGTTACCTAAAGAGAAAGTTAAAATCACAAAACGACATTCTTTTGCTCCGATCACCACGCGAGTATATTATCCAGGAAAACATACGATTTCTATATTATTAAATGGTAATGAATATAAATTACAAAAATTTGAATTAAAAAGAGAAACAAAGTAAAAATGTATAAAATCATTCTGCATTACATCGGGATTTTTAGTTTTTTTTTGACTCTTTCTTCTTGCGCAGTTTTTTATTCAACGGAAAGGCCTAAGGTTGATTTTTCAAAGTATGTTAAGGATCAGTCTCTTAGTTATGAGTTGATTGGTTGGGATAGTGAAGCGGATCGTCGGAGAGTTTCTTACATTTTGGCTGCTTTACAAAATTCTGGAAAGTTCACATCACTGAGATACCAAAATCAAACAAATACGGATCTTCATGTTCAAATTATATTAGAATCAAGTCCGAGATTCGTCCTTTTTTTGGGTGAATCAATAGAACCTGTTTCTTATTTACCGGAGAGAAATCCTGAAAGATTGGCACTTTATTTATTGAACCGTTTTTTAGCATTTAGTACTTTTTTTGTGATTCCAGATATCGATCGGGATGATGATTATTTGGTCTTTCGATTGAGTAAAAAAGGAAAACTGGAAAAAGAATATCGGTATCCAATGGAGTCCTATCGCTTGTTTGGTTGGGTATCTTTACTTTTGATGTGGGGTGACGATCGAAAAGAATGGAAACCGATACTCACGGAAAAAGTTTCTAAATTTTTAGGGGACTCTTATGGTGAATAATGATTCTAAAGTTTATACTTTATTGCATCTAGTGATCATTATATTTTATTTTAGTTGTGCAGCTTTTCCTGATCAGGTCACATCAAAAGAACGTAAATTGTCATCAATTGGAAAGGAAAAAGTGAGGGTTGTATTTACTGGGTTTTATCGTTATGAGCAGGAAAAAAAAGCGATTTTGGAGACCTTGTTGAAAAGAGGTCTCACTATAGATCCCAATTCTGATTCAGAGTTGGAATTAATCCTTCAAAAAAAAGAACCAACATATAAATATATATGGATCCACCGTTTGAATTTACTTGCAACTTTTTTGTCGGGAGGATTGATCCCTTCTCATATTCGAACAGAACAAACCATTACATTTCGTTATTCCAAACTCGGTGATATTGAAAGAGAATCAATTTATGAAATCGGAATGGATCAGTGGCGGGGGATTCCTGTTATCATCATAATGGTTTTACAATGGCCTAATCAAGTTTATAAAGAACAATTAATTGAGGCTACAGAATTGGAGATAAAAGAAATATGAGAATCCTTTCTTTATTGTTATTCTCTAGTTTTGTTTTATCTTGTATGGGATTGAATCGAAAACTAACTTCTAATGAAAAATCGGATTTTATCGAAATTCAAGGCCATAAAAGAACTTATATTGTCCATTATCCGAAAAACTGGGATGGATCACAAATACCAATGTTAGTCGCTCTTCATGGACGGTTTGGATCTGGCTCTTCGATGATTTTACAAACAAAGTTAGATTTATTATCTGATTCAAAAGGTTTTATTGTCGTTTTTCCCGATGGTTACAAAAGAAGTTGGGCCGATGGAAGAGGAAATACTCCTGCAGATGAAAATCAAATCAATGATGTAACTTTCATCGAACTTTTGGTGAAACGATTGATTGCGGAAGGTTCCGTGAATGCTAAGAAAGTTTTTCTTGTGGGTCATTCTAATGGCGGTTTTATGGCACAAAGATTGGCAGTAGAAAAACCTGAATTATGGAAAGGGGTTTTGAGTGTGGCAGCACAAATTTCTGTATTTACTCTTAAAAGAAAACAAATCTTAAAAACAAAGACAGTTTCCGTTGGAATTATGGCAGGCACTGAAGATCCACTTGTTCCATTTAGTGGAGGTTATGTGAGAGATGGTGGTGAGATTCTTTCCGTAGATGACTCTATACTAAGATGGAAAGAATGGAACTCTTGTACGGAAACCGTAACTAAAAAAACAGAAAGTTATAGAGAAGACTTTGTCGATTTAAAGATAGATTTTCTTCGATATGAATCCTGCGTTGATAATACTAAAGTTGGTTTAATTCAATTAAATGGACTAGGTCATAGTTGGCCTGGAGAAAAACCCATGATTCCCTTTATCGACCAAGGAAAAACAACAAAAGTAATCGATGGATCCAAACTTGTTTGGGATTTTATGGAAAACCTGTGACAAAACCAAAAATTGCTCTAGTAACCGGGGCTTCTCGTGGGATTGGACTTTCCATCTCGCAAATGTTAGTTTGCCATGGATATAAAGTTTATGGAATATCTAGAAATCCAGGAACTTGTAAATTTACTCATGAATTGTTTCATTTAATGGCTTGTGACCTTTCAAATTCTAAGGAGATAGATCATTTTATCGTTAATTTTCCAGAAATAAAAGACATTAGTTTACTGATTCATAATGCGGGATTAGCTTATTTTGCACCGGTGGAAGAACTTTCTTCTGAAAAAATCCGAGAGATGGTCAGTCTTCATCTCACCGCACCAATGTTACTTACCAGTGCATTCACAAGATCATTAAAACAAAACCGTGGTCGTATTCTATTCATAGGATCAGTGGCAGGAAAAGAAATTTCACCTTGGGGGAATGTATATGCTTCTCTCAAAGCAGGAATTCATCACTTTGCTAGAGAATTGTTTGCTGAGTTAAGAAAGTTTGGAGTAAAAGTTCACTTGATCATCCCTGATATAACAAAAACAGATTTTTATAAAAATTTGAATTTTGAACCGGATGAAGATCCAAATTCATATTTACTGCCCAATCAAATCGCGGAAGTGATTGAAAATTTGATTGTAAATGATAACGGTTGGGTGGTTCCAGAAATTCAAATTTCTCCCGAACTTTTTAAGTTAAAAAGAAAAAAACAGAATTAACTGAAAGATCATTCTCCGACAGGAGTTTCATTTTCGACAAATGGATCCATAGGGGTTTCTGATCCATCACCTTCTGCATTTTCAGCCGAAGAATCATTCGATGTTGAGGTGACTTTTGCAACTATCGAGTCTTCGTCTTGCTGGCGTTTGATGGCTCTGATTTTTCCATCTGTTTCATAAAGTCTTTCGATTACTTTTTTAAGAAGTAAAAATAAAAATTCCGGACTTTCCTGACTCATTTGAACAAAAGTGGTTCGGTTGATGATTCCAAGTTTTGCGGTTTCCGAAACCACTACGATGGATGCGGCTCTTGGACTGTTATTGATAATTGCCATCTCACCAAAAAATTCACCTGGTAAGATACTTCTAAGTTTGATATGTTTCCCTTCGATTTGTTTGTAAATATCTAACTGTCCTTCAAATAAAAAGAACATTGCGCCGTTGGATGGAACTCCCTCTTTAAAGAGAACTTCTCCACGTTTGATATTGATCATACTTAGTTTTGCGAGAGATTCTTTAAGTCCCATCACTTGACTCCGTAAGATCTTTTAATCTTTGTTCTGCTTCAATCAAACGTTCTACGTAAGTTTGTAATAGAGCATAAACAAACATAGGGTTCGAATTTGCAATTCGAGTTAAATTCTGTTTGTCTAAAATTCCAAGTTGCGCACGGTCTGATTCAATAAAAACAGTCATGGCTCTTGGATGGCTTGAGATCAGGGCAATCTCTCCAAAAAATTCTCCAGTAGCGAGTTTTCTCACTTCATGGAAATTTCCTTGGTCAGGTGCTCCCATACCTACAGAAAGAGAACCACTTAAGATGAAATACATCTTCTCGTTAGACGGTTCACCTTCTCTAACTATAATTTCTCCTCGTTTGAATGTCTTTGTAGGGACAGTATTCACGAAGTCAAAGATGTTGATTTTATTGTCTTTTTTAGGAATGGACATTAAAGGCCGCGGTAAATCTCAATCAGTTCCGGTAATCTTTTTTCCTCTGCATATTCCAGAGGTGATTTTCCTGTTTTATCTTCTAACTTAGGATCTCCGCCGTTTAAAACGAAGACTCTCGCCAATTCCAAAATGGAATCACTTTTACCAGGATCAAACTGGATTGCTAGTTCGGAAAGTATAGTTTTCCCTAGTTTGTCTTGTTGGTTTAGATTCGCTCGTCTTTCCACTAGGAATAGTACTAGTTTCTTATACGATTCCGTTTGTGTATTTTCTCTGGATGATAAAAACTTTTGGATGGCTTTGTGTAAAACCGTCATCCCGTTATTGTCTGTTAGGTTAGGATCGGCACCTAAGGTAATTAGTTGTGACATGGTTTCGATTCGATTTCGATTTAAAGCAATGTGAAGTGCACTTAACCCACGTTTGTTTTTTGTATTGGGATTTACTGATTTTGTGACAAGTAGTTTGATCGTTTCATCAGCAAACTTTTGTTCCTTTTTATCAATATCCAATTTACAAACCGTTATAATTAAGTTTTCACCTTCTTCGTTTAAAGATTGGAGGTCTGCGCCAGCACTAACTAGAAGTTTAAATCCATCAGCATCCTTTCTTTCAATTGTAGCAAAAACCAAACTGGAACCATCTTTTTGTTTGTGATTCGGATTGGCTTTTTTAGACAAAAGAAATTTTGTAACATTCAAATTTTTGTTTTCTAAGGCTAAACTGAGTGCTGTTTCCCCAGTTTTTTCATTTAGTACATCGACTGGGACATTTTTTTTCAGTAACTCTTCTACAATCTTTAATCCAGATTTCCTAGATGCTAAATGAATGGGAAGGTATCCGCTTAAGTTAGGTGTTAATACATCTGCATTTTTTTGAATTAGAATTTCCGCAACAGGCCATTTCGCAGATTCAATAGATTCTTCTAAGGGGATTTTGTTTGTGGAAAGGATTTGGTTGGGATTAGCACCTGAATCCAAAACTAATTTTAATAGATTGGAATCATTTTTTTGTAACGCGAGCTCAAATAACGTTTTTCCACTTAAACTTTTGGTATCAACACCCAGACCTTTTTTTAATAATAAGCTGATGGCGGTTAGGTTCTTTTTTTCGGCTGCATAAAAAAGTAAAGATTCTCCTTCTGGAGTTTTAGAATTCACATCGGCGCCACGGTTCAGTAAAACTTCTAATCCTTGTGTGAAACCTTTTTCAATCGCAAACACAATTGGGCGAATGGACTTTGTGTCTTCTGTGTTTGGATTTGCATTCGAATCCAAACTTAAGTTTAAAAGTTTTAAGTTTTTTTGATCGATCGATACAAAAACAGCAGTCCTTCCTGTAAGGTCGGGGAGATTGATGTCGGCGCCATTCTGTAAGAGGTAAGTGATGGAGTCAGTTTTTGATTTTTCAAAGGCCAAATACAGTGGTGATTTCCTTGGATTGTTTCTGAGGTTCACATCTGCTTTGCTTTCCACGAGTAACTTTTGTACGGCGAGATTGGCTTTTAAAACGGCAACATGGAGAGCTGTATTTCCGTCCGCATCATAAGCATTCAGATCGGCTCCTTTTTCCACAATGGTTTTGATTTGGTTTGTGAATCGAGAAGTGACTACATAATGTAACAATGTTTTGCCGGATAAATCTCTTTTGTTGAGATCTGCACCATTGTTTAATAAAATCTCAAAATGTTTTGGTTTGTTTTTTTCTACTGCAAGGACTAAGAGAGTTTTTCCTGATTCATCACTGGCATTGATGTCACCACCATTTTTGATGGCTGTTTCAAACTCCTTTAAATTCCCTTTGGTTAAAATTTGTACCATATCGGGAGGAGCCGTTTCGATAGTTTCCGCAGGGTTATTTTGTGAAAAAACGCTGTTAGCAGAAATGAATAAAAGGAGAAAACTAAAAGTAAAAAGTTTATGTTTCATTTGGGTAAATAGGCATCTGGATCCAAAGCTTGTTGGTCGGGGCCTTTCCTAACTTCAAAATGTAAATGTGGACCGGTGGATTTTCCGGTATTTCCTACCTGACCAATGATATCGCCAGATCGGACACTGTCACCTTCTTTTACTTGGCGTTCATTTTGGTGAGCGTAATAGGTGAATATATTGTTTTTATGGCTTAGGATTGTGAGCATCCCATAACCACCGCTAGTTGTTATGGTTCTCCAAACTTTTCCATCACTCACTGCTTTGATGGGAGTACCGATGGAGGCTGGTAAATCGATCCCTGAATGAAAAGCACCAACTTTACCAGTAACAGGATCTACTCTAGTTCCAAAGTTGGAAGATACATAACGGTCGTTATCGACTGGAATTTGAAAGTATTTGGAAATGTCATCGTTATCTACAAGTGGGCCGCGTTCTTTGGAAACAAATCCACCAAACACCCAACCTTCCCATTCATCATTCCAAGAAACATACAACCATTTAGATCTAACACCACCGATGGTTTCTATTTCTTTTTTTGTATCAATGATTTTGATTTTTTCATCTCCCGGAATTGTGGTTACAACCGAACCATAATCATTAGGTTCGTCTCGCATTCTGAGACTTGTGGAACGAACATATCTTTTTTCTCCCGTTTTCAATTCATCGGGATTTTCTTGTGGATAGGAAATTTCTCCTGGTTGGACTTCGTAAGATACAACTTCCGATGCACTTAGATAACCACCAAACACCCAGCCATTTCCATAAGCAGAAGAAATTTGATGCCACTGCGATGTAATTCCATCAATGGTTTCTTCATTGGAACTAGATGATTCAATTTTAACTTTGAGGCCTTTGGGTAATCTTGCAACAACATAGGCATTGACATCGGGTTCTCCCCTCATATTGAGTGAACTTGCCTCCACCCACATAGTTTTTCCTTTTTTTGAATCCGAATATTGATTGTTAGGTGTTTCGGAAATTCTTCCCGTGAGAGTTGATAAATCTAAGGACAATCCATCTGTGTTTCTTGACTTAACTGCTGGTTTGTTGGAAGAAAGTAGATCTTGGGTAATGTATCCTTCTTGTTTGGACTTGGTTCGTAAAAGCACCCAATGGGGTTTTTCTGTTTTTGAGGTTACATCTTGTTTGAGAACCATCACCACTTCTACAGATTCTCCTTTTTTGACTTTTACTTTCGAACGAGAAGAAAGGCTATCAGTAGGTTCTAGTTGTAGATAAAAACTTTCGGAAGCGATGGCAGATAAGGATTTAGATTTTTTATCTTTGGCGCCGGGGTTTGCGTTATGGTCGGAAATTCCTTCTGCAGATTTTAAGTCGATAGGGGAAGATGTGATTTTGAGACCAGGAAATCGGTTTTGGATACGACCCACAAAGTCATTGTATTTTTGTAAAATTTCTTCTTGTTTCTTTTGGTTTGTTGTGACAAGGCCGGATTGCCTTTGTTTGTCTTTTTCTTCCAGATTGTTTTGAGAAAAAACGGGTAAGGAACCAAACAATAGAAAAATAGACGTGATGAGGATTCTCTGATTTTTCATAAAACAATCTAAAAAAAAACAAAGAAAACGGGAATGGTCAAGGTTTTTTGTTTAGTCTTCCTCGGGCAGAAGGGGAGTTAAAAAGTACGAAATAAATTCCAATTTTCCCCTCATGGAAGATTTTTCATAGATAGACGCTGTTTGGTTTTCTATGGTGCGGAGGCTTTTTTTTCGGACGGCGGCAATTTGTTTTTGAGAGAACCCGCGAAGTAGTAGGATGGCAATTTCTGTTTCTGCCTCGGACAATTTCCATTCTTCCATTTGGGCTTTTGCCTCTGCCCAGAATCCTAGTTCAGGATTTTTTAAGATCCTGTTGGTTCGTTTTAAGTCATGGATCTGAGATTTGGCATGAACATTTTCCACAGCCTCAGCCTTCAGTTCTTTGTAGAGAATGAAAACTACAAGAAAGGAAGAGATGGCGATAAAGGATTCTACCGTGGCAATGATAATTCGAAACCGATCAAAGTATGCTGGGTTGGTTAAGGTGAAAACCTCTTCAGCAATCCAAACAATCAGAGATAAAACATAAAATGCTAAAAAAAGAATTCTAACTTGGCGAGTCTCCATGTTTCTATCTAAACTTTGTGACTAGTCCTTGGATACGCAAGTCAGTTTCTTAGGTAGTACCCACATTTGCGGTTTTCCTCCATGGAAGGATTCTAGAATCCATGAGATCCTACTTACATGGATCGATGGGAATTGAAAATTTGGTTTCTTTATTTTGGATTTGTTCTGCTCTTTGAGGGATGTTCTTCTTCCAAAAACTATGAAACAAGGACTCAGTGTATGGATCGTTGTGTCCGCGAACAGTATGTTTGTGCCCTTGCTTTGGCACCACAATTGGACAATGCTGCAGCCACCACAGTGACATGTGTGAGTTTGTACATGATTTGTTATGAAAAATGCCCAGTGACTTCCTCAAGAAGTGGCTCTTACTCTCGTTCCAGTAGTTCTTCCTCTGGCGGAGGAAATAGTGGAGGAGGAAACTCTAGTTCAGGTTCAGGGAGTGGTTCAAGCTCTTCTTCTGGCGGAGGAAATTAAATTAAGATCCCGTTTGTCTGTAGATGATCTTTGCACCAATCTGCAAATTTTTATATAAGTCGAGAAAAATCTGGTTGGGAACCATTCCTTCGGCATCTCTTGAAAATTCAGGACGCAATCGTTTTAAAAAATACATCCCCAGTTCACCTTTGTTTTTAGCTTTTACTTTTCCCCTATACTCGCATTCAAAAAATCGTTTTACCTTATCATATGTAGTTTCTGAAAGATTGATTTCACCAGCATCTCCCGAACTTTCCATACGACTGGCGGTGTTCACAGTATCTCCCCAAACATCATATGCAAATTTTGTTTTTCCGACAACTCCCGCAACAACTGGACCTGTATGAATCCCAATTCGAATCTCCCAAAATTCCTGACCTAACATTTGTTTGAAGGAGCGGATTTGTGTCATAAAGGCTTTGATTTCCATAGCAAAAAGACAGGCGTCTACGGGATGTGTGAAATTCCCCTGAGGGATGCCTCCCGCTGCCATATAGGAATCACCAATGGTTTTTAATTTTTCGAAATTGTGACGAATCGAGATATCATCAAACTGAGAAAAACATCCATCCAATTGTTCGATAAGATCTTCTGGAGAAAGAGACTCTGCAGCTTTTGTAAAATTTTTAAAATCAGTAAATAGAATGCTGACGGACTCATATTCCATGGGAACCACTTCTCCACGTTCAATGAGTTCATCTGCTAAATCACCAGGAAGGATGTTCCGAATGAAATGGAGGGTTTTTTCTCGCTCCTTTTCTAAGTCTCGCCTAAGGTTTGCGTTGTGAATTGCACCCGCTACCTGTTCACAAAAAGATGTGATTTCTGAAAATTCATCCTTTGTCCAGTCCTGTTCTCTTGTGAGCCTTGTGACACAAATGATTCCGATGGTTTGCCCTTGCACTACCAGTGGGATTTGTCCAAAAAGTTCTAATTTAAAACTTTCTACAATCGAAGTATCAATCGTTGAGAGTTGTTTCCATCTAATTGATTTTTTTAAATAAACTGGCTTTTGTTTTTCATACGTTCTGTAGAGTGAACCAATGTTTGGTGAAAGGACTGGCCGAAAGGTTCGAAGGAAATTACTTACCAGCAGTCCTTTGTTGAAAACTTCTGCACCTTCCATGAGTGGTACCAAAGTATTGGTTTTGGGATCTACGAGAAGGATAAACCCTAATTCCACTCGGTGATTGATTTTGAGATAAGTAAATACTTCTCTTGTAATATCTTCGATTTGGGAAAAAGAGTTAATTTTTCTATTGAAACGGTGTAGGTTTTCTAATTTTAACCTGTTTGTTTCTATGTTTTCTTTTTCTTTTTGGATGGTGATATTTCCTTGTTTGAGTTCATCCAAAAGGTATCCGGTTTCGATGGTTCCTGCAATATAATCAGCAATGATTTTGATTTGATTGAGTTGTTGTTCCGTGAGTTCAAAAATTCCAGAATAATCTAACAAATCCAAGGTGCCAATAAATTTGTTACGTAAATAAAGAGGTACAATCAAAAGGGATTTTAAATTGGCTGATTGTTTGTTGGCAAGTTCCACACCTTCTGTTTTGTAAGATTCAAAATCTTGGATGTAAAAACTTCTTTTTCTTTTTCTCACATAAGCATGTGCATACATGGTAACGTAAGAATCTGAAACGGGAATTTGCCTCCCCATAATTTCTTCTTTTGCTTTGGCAGTGAGTTCTTCAGGGAAATTACTGTGAAAAAATTCTAAGGTTTCTAGATCTTGTTTATAAACATACAAAAGATAATGAGGGACTTTGAATTTTTCCCGAATGTATCGACCTAAAATTTTCAAGATTTCTTTTAAGTCGGAAGCAGAATTGATTTCTCGAAGCAGTCCATCCAAATCAGAAAGTTGGCTATAGGAATCGACTAGTTTGTCAGAAAAATCTTCAGAGATGGATTTTGTGCTGACTAGTTCCTTTTCTTTTTGGATGATTTCTTCCTTTAATACACCAACTTCATCTAACAAGTTAGAGATAATTTTTTCCTTATCTTCTTTTTGTTTGTATAAAGAAAACATTCCGTAAAGAATTCCTACAAAAAGAATCGCGATGGCAAAAAGTCCGTAAATCATTTGATTAGAATTTTTGCTCCCCGTTTTTGTTGGGTGTATAACCTTCCAAATTTTTCATTCGGCGTCGATCCTGTATCATCCGACAAATCCGGTTTTAAGGACAACAATTCATAAATAGGGAACTGATCTCCTTCATAGGTATTGATTTGGCGTTGGTTGTCGATATGGAACAGTCGTTTTACCTTTTCCATTGTTTCTTGTGAGATATTGATAGGAACACCCACACCACCACGTCGAATGGCTTGCGTTTGTGTGACTGTTTTTCCCCATACATCATAATTAAACTTAGATTTTCCGATCACACCAGCAACCACTGGACCTGAGTGGATGGCAATTGTGATCCCATTCGGTCGGAAGGGAATGTCTTTAAAGTCTTCTATCATTCGATTGACTTCGTCTTTGATCTGTAAGGCGGCAAGGCAAGCATCTACTGCGTGAGTAAAGTTTCCTACAGGAAGTCCACCGGCTGCAAGATACATATCTCCTGTCATACGAAGTTTTTCCATTCCTTGTGCTTTGATGATTTCGTCAAAACGAGAGAAATATAAATCCAAGCCTTCGATGAGTTCTTCTGGTGTGAGTTGGCCCGTAATTTGTGAAAACCCTGGAAAACTAGTCATTAGTAAGGTAACGTTTTCAAATTCAACCGGATTCACTCGGCCTTTTTTTTGTAATTCTTCGGCTACGTTTTTAGGAAGGATGTTGAGTAAAAGAGAATCCGATCTTAGTTTTTCCTCTTCGATTTTTTTAAGTAAAAAGTGGTTGTTGATCGCACTGGCAATATGTTCTGAAACACCGACAATGGAATCCACTTCGTCGGTACTCAATTGGATGTTTTCATCACTAATTCCATAAACTGCCATGGCCACAACTTCGTCATTATTCACAAGTGGTGAAATCAGAAATCCTTTCATACCTGATTTTTCTGTGATTTGTTTGTCGATTGCAAATGGCATGGACTTCGGAACATGTTTCATATAAAAATGACGTTTTCTTTGGTAACATTTGTATACAAATCCACTTTCTTCTCTAAGAGGAAAACGAAGTGATTTGAAATAGTTTATATTATCATCAATTAACAGATCAAATCCAGAATGGTTTAAATATCTGAATTCATTGTATTCTTTATCTAGAAAATAGAGAACACAATGTTCGATTTTATAGTTTTTGCGGATAAATCCAAATATTTCTGCGAGAATGTTTTCTAAGTTGTTTTGCGAGTTTACAGTTTTTGCAAACTCATTCATTTTTTGAATTTCTGCTTTTGCTTGTTCTGATTTTTTGCGTTCGGCTTCTGTAATTTGTAATAATAAAGAGTTTTGGATGGCTCCCGCAATTTGGTCACAAAAACCGGCAATCCTTCTTAAAACTTCGCGTGTGACTTCCATTGGTTTTTGATAGGAAGTGAAATACGCCATACCAATCACTTCGTTTTGAACCACAAGAGGAACCGCCACAAAGGAAGTAAGGCTGAGTTTTGTGAAAATTTGTTCGTCTAACTCGGATTCGTATTTTTTAGGTGGTTTGGGAACAAACAATGCTCTTTTTCGTGCATACGTTTTGTAAATGATTCCACCTTTTTCGTTTAGGGGAACTCTGAAAGATTTTGCATATAGCAGTTGTTCTTCGGTTGCATAAGGAGGAATGGTTGTATTGTAAGTGTAAAGTTCTTTTTTCTTTGGATCTATGAGTTGCAGGAGAGTGGCTTCAATTTCAAAAGTTTTTAAAATATAGTTAAACATCTCTTCGATGATTTGTGAGAGGCTTGACTCTGAATTGATTTTTTTGGTAAATTCGTTGAGTTTGACTACTTCGTTTTTTGCATTCTCCATTTGCATCCTTGCATTTTCTGCTATGAACTTTTCTCGGTTCATTTCTTCCACAAGGATGGAGTTTGTGACTGCAGTTGCGATGTTTTCAGCTGTATTTTCCACTAACTGGAGTTGGGATCTGGAAAAACTTGTACCTTTTTGTGCGCTAAAAATGGCTAACATGGCAATGACTTTCCCTTGGGAACTGAGAGGGATGATCATACCAGGATGTTTTCCAATCAACTGAACAAACTTTTGGTTGGATTCGTTGAGCCGCGATTCCCAAACTTTTGCAAAACGGAAAGGTCTGTTCCTTTTATAAACATGATAAAATAAACCCGCAGTAGGATCGAGTGGGAAACTCATCCCTTGTAATTTAGATTCTAATGTCATACCAGAGTTAGGTGATACAACGGATTTGTGATATATGAGTTTGGAATTTTCGGAATCAACGAGTAACAAAATCATCGAGTCGCAAAAAACTTCATCATTCAAATAATCAAAAGCTTTTTTGAGAATACTATCTAGTTCGAGGGAAGTGTTGAGTGTTTTAGCAAATTCGTTCAGACGTTCAATATTTGCTTTTGAACTTTCTAATTCTTGAGTTCTTTCTACAACAATGTCTTCTAATCCTTCTTTGAGGATATTTAGTTCTTTGTTGGAAACTTCTAATCGTTCTTTTAGTTTTTCAATGGAAAGGTAGGCCCTTGTGAATCCATAGGAAAGGATATAACCTTGGAACAAAATAAAACCTAAAAACCCAAATGGGGTTAAGTTCATTGTATTGATGACATTATTTTGGTAAAGGATGTCATGAACCACAGT
Organism: Leptospira noumeaensis; assembly: GCF_004770765.1. Taxonomy (NCBI): domain Bacteria; kingdom Pseudomonadati; phylum Spirochaetota; class Leptospiria; order Leptospirales; family Leptospiraceae; genus Leptospira; species Leptospira noumeaensis. The sequence goes on from NZ_RQFK01000026.1 coordinate 1,315,984, forward strand.
TCCAAATACAAAACTAAATCCAATGAGGGATAAACCAGCCCCAACCGTATCAGAACGATACGCCATGATGATGGCGATTGTGATTCGAACACAGACAGAGATGAGAAATAGTTGGAAAAAGTGAATTTTGGCACTGAAAACGGCAACCGGTAAAAATAACGATATTAGAAACGGTGTGATGAGGATGTATAACACCCACATAGTCCTTTGGCCCACTGTGTTTGGAAAAACCAACCGGTAAAAGTAAGCAAAAACAATTGTTGCAATATAGATGGTTGCAAATTCTAAACGAATGAGAAAGTCCATCGGCATATCGGGAAATATGCTAAGAATATTCCTTTCGCCGATTGTAAGAAGCCGCATAACGATGAGTAAACTAAATAATGAGATAAAAAGACTGGCTTTGTCCTGCCTTCGCATCACAAATAGTCCCAAGTGATACAATGCCCAAAGGAAAATACTTCCTGCTAGAAAGGAAGTTGTTTGGTAACTGCGATTGACCTTGTCGTATAACATTCGTCTTTCGCCAATTTCCATACTTTCCCAAAATCCACCCTTGGAATAATGGAAGTTGGATATTTCGTAAACAATTTCGGTTTCACCAGAGATTGGTTCTAAATCCATTAACACTGATTTATACGATGGTTCAAAATAGTTTGGATTGATTCCGAAACTACCTTGTTCCACGATTAGTTTGCCATTGATGTACAACCTGTATGCTGAAGACAAGTCGAGGTTATGAAAGGCCAGAGCTGGTGTGTTTGGTGGGAAAAAAACTTTTAACTTATATGTCGCATAACCAAATCCATCTAGGGTTTCACCAAACCAATCGACTCCTTTCCAATTGGAAGGAACAGTTTGGTAGATGTATTTTGGTTCTTTGCCAAATTCGGAATCAATTTGTATGCTAGTGTTTGTTTGTTTCCAATAAAATTCCCATTCTCCATCTAGGGTGATGTTTCCATCTTTATTGAAGTCCCATGAAGACAAGTCCATCTTTCCTTCTTTTGCGATTGGTTTGTTGCGATTGACTTCCTTACAATGAGACAATCCAAAGAACAGGCCGAATAGGAATAACAAAAAGACTCTTTTCTTCATAGGTAGGCTACTAAGGTTAAGAACTAGCGATGGAAAAGAAAAGGAAAATTCAAGAATAACTGACTTTTATTTGAGAAGGAGAAAAATGTTTTTCCAATGCTCCTGACATAAGATTGATAATTTCTTCCGTTTCTAATTTCGAATAAGAAACGATTTTATCTTTTTTTTCAAAATCATGAAATAAAATGGAAGAGTCCTTTCTGAGATCAGTCATCCTCTTCAAAAAATCAACATTCATCCGAAATCCACCAATACTAATGTCAAGAATGCCTTCCATGTTTAGTTCTTTCCCTAATTCGTCGGCTAACGATTGGTAATGGGTTTGCCATTCGGGCACTCTGAGAATGGGATCAATACAAATTCTTACCTTCCAACCATCTTTTATGGCTTGAGTTATCGCCTTTAGCCTTGCTTGCAAAGATGGAGTTCCGTGTTCAATCGATTCGATGATGGACTGCGGGCTGATCGTCCAAGCGAGGATGACATTGGGATTCGGACTGTATTTGGAAATTTGACCGTAGTTAGTTGACTTGGTTCTGATTTCTAAACTCAAATTTAGTTCGTTAGCCGCAAATTCCAACCATGCCTTGGTGGCTGGAAAAAAGGATTCTAATGCCAAAAGGTCGGTGTCATAAGATAAAGCGAGGTATAAGGATTTATTTTTGTCCAAAAACTCTTTGGTAGCGAAAAAAAAATCTTCCCAATTGACAAATAACACGAGATTGGCGGAAGGAAACATCCCTTGTAAATAACAATATTCGCAATCGTAAATGCAGTTGAGGGCCAACGTGTTGTAATAAAAATGCGGATGAGAGAAGTTAGGTGAAAAATCACTTCCTTTGTATAAAAATTGGTCTTTTTTTTCGGCCAAAATCAACTTGGGAGATTCTTTTTGGATTCTAAAGTTTTGGGAATTCCGATTGAAACTATCTTTGTAATGTCGAATTGGGATAGGAATGGCATTGGGAAATCGATTTAGAATTTCCTTGGTACGAAAATGATCTTTGATATTATCTTCAATGTAGATATGAGAAAACGACTTAAACATGAAGGGAATGCCTCCACTTGTCGAAGTAGTTTTTGAGATCGGTTTTGGATTTTAAATTGGATTTGTCAGGTTCCTCAGGAAAAGGAAGTTGCGAATGGGGATGGCGCAATCTGTAGAAACGAACTGATTTTTTTAGGTCATGTTTCATGGTCTCTGTTAGGCGTAAGTTTTGAATGAACGATTCTACTATAGGCCAATCAATTGATTCGATGGGATCTGCACTCACCCAAGGAAGAGGTGTTTTCCATTCATCGAATAGTCCTTCCATTGTTTTTGCCATCATGGTTTCCACATCTTCTGCTTTGCAAAAATTTCCTTCTAAGTGATCGGAAACCACTTTTCCCACAGCAATGTTTTCTAAAGGAAAATAAAGAGAAGCCGCTTCAAAAAATCCAGAGCCTTCCATATCCACAAGACTTATATTCTGTAATTCGTTTTCGTTTAACGATAGAAAACGATCTTTTGTATGGTCTTTGGTGACTGGTCTATCAAAAGTTTTGAGATTTGTTTCTTTTTGGAATTTTGAATTTAAAATACGATCTGGATAAAAATCCCTCTGTGAACTTACATCCGTGATTTTGTTGGCCCAGAAAAAATCACCTAATGTATGTTCGGAGTTTGTTGAACCTGCAATTCCTAAATTCCAAACCTTCATCTGGTTTCTTTCTGTTTTCGTGAAGATATGGGCAAATTCGGAAACTGCCAAAGCTATAGAAAGTTTGCCTGTTCCAGAGATAACGATATAATGATTTTCTTTTTGGAAGATCCTAAATTTTCCAGAATGGGAAATGGGTTTTGCGTCCAATTTTGTGAGCCAGGGTTTGGCCTCAGAAAGTATGGCGAAAAACAATGCAGGCATAGTCTAAACATGAAACAGGGGGGTTCCATGCAAAGAAAAGTTTTGTTTGCTATTTTTCTCTTTACCGGTTTCCATATCTACGCAGGAGGAAAAAAAATGTCATTCCATGATCTTAAATCTGTATCCATCCAAGGAAAAGAGGTTTCTCTTTCCGAATACAAAGGACATCCCGTCCTAGTTGTGAACGTTGCATCTAAGTGCGGTTATACGCCGCAATACGATGGTCTGGAAAAAGTCCATCAAACATATAAGGATAAAGGTTTGAAAGTGGTTGGATTTCCTTCCAATGATTTTGGTGGCCAGGAACCAGGAACCGAAACTCAAATAGCTGAGTTTTGTAAGTTAAATTTTGGTGTCACTTTCGATCTGATGAAAAAAACCAAAGTTCTTGGAAACGATAAAGATCCCATCTATCAGTTTTTAACTGAAAATGCAAAAGAAAAAGGGGATGTGAAGTGGAACTTCGAAAAATTCCTAATTGATAAAAATGGAAACGTTGTAGGAAGATTCCCTTCGGGAACCAAACCGGAATCTGCGGAGTTAAAACAAGCCATTGAGAATCTTCTTTAATCGTTTTGTTTTAGCATTTCTTTTTTTATTTTTTAGTTTTGGAATTTCTGCCGAGAGTGGTTCAGCAACCGTACAAATTGTTCGGACTGCCACGGCGGAAACCGTTTCCATTTCTGATATTGTAAAAGAATCTTCCAAATACAATGTCATTGTTTTTGGGGAAGAACATGACAACCAGAATCTCCATCGTTTTTACGAAACTTTATTTAAAGAAATTTCTGATTTAGAACCAACTTCCTTGTCACTGGAGATGTTGGAACAAGATGGACAAAATATAACCAACGAATTTCTAAAAGGAACCATCACCGAATCACATTTCCTTACTTCTACATCTCATTGGAAATCCTTCAAAACCGATTATTTGCCGTTAGTTTTACTTGCGAAAGATAAAAAATTGAATGTGGTTGCCGCCAATCCGCCAAGACGGTATGTCAATTTAATTTCTAGAAAGGGTTTGGCCGCTTACCGTGAATTTTCTGATTCGGCATTTACTTTCCTTCCCCCTGCTTATAGTTTAGAAAAATATTTAACCGAGGATTACAAACAGAGGTTAAATGAATTGTTTGCCGGAGGGCACAGCGCAGGCCACGGTTCTGGAAATCCCCATTTGGTTCTCGGCCAAGCCACCTGGGACCAAGGGATGGCGGAATCAGTTTCGCGCGAATTTTATAAAACGGGAAAAAAAATAGTCCATCTGAATGGTAGATTTCATTCCGATCGGAACGGTGGTGTCGTGCATAGACTACGGGAAATGGGGCTTTCTGTGTTAGTCATCTCCGGGTTTGTCAAAGATCGGGAAGAAAGCCGGGATTTTGTGAAAATCGCTGATTTTGTAATTTTAACAAACGACCGATAAGAATAGGGAGAACCTATGTCGGCACCTTCTCCCAAATATCTCTGTCCTCATTGCCAAAAAGCATCACGTTTACCGGAGCCAGTTCCGAAGGAAGGTAAATTTCAGCTAACGTGCGCTCATTGCAAAGAGAAGGTAATCCTTAATTTTTCCGATTATCGATTTGAAATTCTGCAGGTAGTTCCTAAAGAACCTGTAGTTTCTAACTCAGCCCAATCGTTTCAGTCTTTTAAAATCCCAACGGAATCCATTGAAAAACCAAATTTTAGTAAAGAAAACTTGGAATCTAAGTCCAAACCTTTTTGGGAGAGAAAGGTAGTCTTTGAAAGAGAACCGGAAGTTAGGACCTACAAACCAAAACCACTCAAACAACGACTTAGCGGTGTTAACAGTGGACGGGGTAAGTCACAAAGATTTTCTTATCTGAAACTTACGTTTACCGTCACTTCCATTTGTTTATTTTTGTTTATACTTGGGTTCTCTTACTTTGTCGCTGGAGTGCTGGCTACTAAAAAAGAAGTGCCTCTGTATTTAGAATCTCTATCAAAAAACATTCCTACAAAAATTTTGGATCGGAATGGGCAGATGGTGAGCGAAATTTTTCAGAAGAGAACTTCCACCTTACGTTTGCAAGATTATCCAGAAGATATGATCTCTATTCTTTTGAATATTGAAGATCAAAAGTTTTTTTTCCATGGTGGGATTGATTATTCGGCCATCCTTAGAGCCTTTTTTAAAAATGTTGTCAATTTAAGTTATAAACAAGGTGCCTCTACCATCACGCAACAGTTAGCAAGAATTATCTTGGATGATCGTCGTAAAAGTTTAAATCGTAAATGGCGAGAAGCACAATTGGCTTTTGCATTGGAGTCTGTTCTCACCAAAGAACAAATTTTAGAAACCTACATGAACCATGTTTATTTGGGACATGGTGCTTTTGGATTTGGAGAAGGGGTGAAGTTTTATTTTCAAAAAAATCCTATGGAATTAAGCAAAGAAGAAATGGTGCTTCTTGCATCCCTTCCTTCTGCACCAAATAAATATTCTCCTTTAAAAAATCCGGAAGATTCCTACACTCGTGTTCGCGCCATTTTACAGATGTTTCGCAATCGTGGCATTTATCCCAATTTAGACCGTGATAAGTTTGTTAGTTTTTATCATAACCTATCCACTCGTTCCCCGAATGAAACTGTTTTTGGATCCAGACAAGACATTGCTCCTTATGTAACAGAACATGTTCGTGGAATTCTTTCTTCCTTGGAAGGAGATAAAAATATTTATGAAAGTGGTGGTTACACTGTGGAAACTACATTGGATCGTGGGGCGCAAGAACTCATTGGTCCAATGGTTCGTGAATACTTGAATCGTAATCGTAAATCTGGAAAAATCCAAAAAAAACGAGTCCGACTAAAACCGGAATCTCCTATGGATTTAGCATTCCGACAAAAAATGGAAGAAGTATCCATCTTAAATGAAATGGTTTGGAATCCTGATAGTTTAGAGTCCGAAAAAGACACGAGTTCTGTCCAAGCCGCGATTGTAGGAATTCAGCCAAACACGGGTCAGGTGTTATTTCTGCATGGTGGGGAAGAGTTTAATTCACAAAACCAATTCAACCGTGCCACTCAAATGCGTAGACAAACGGGAAGTTCCATCAAGGCAGTGTTATATGCATCAGCCATTGATGCTGGTGTCATTCAATCAGGTACAAGAATTTTGGATGCTCCTTTGTATTACAGAGGTGGTGGTGGAAAAGAATGGGCGCCTGAAAATTTAGGAGGAAGTTTTGATGGAGAAATTTCTCTACGCACGGCCCTTGTAAAATCAAAAAACACAGCAGCCGTCCAAGTGGCAGAACGATTGGGTAGTGCAGGCATTGAACGTTACTTTACAAAATATTTTTTCCCGAACGATGTAGAGAAAAAAGCACGTTATCGTGGAGATTTGTCTTTGGCACTTGGAACCTTAGAAATTTCGCCTTTGGAAATGGCTTCCGCATTTACAGGATTTGTCAACCAAGGCACAGTCAAAAGGCCTTACCTCATCCAAAGGATTAAAAACGCAAAAGGTGTGGTTCTGTATGAAGTGGGTGGCACCGATGAGTTTAAATTAAAACTTCCACCGGAACGACAAGTGATTCGTCCTGACACTGCTGAAGTGATGGTCTCTTTACTTAGGGACAGTGGTCGTGCCAGTGGGGTACGTAGCGGTGGTTATGCGGGTGATCTTATTGGTAAAACAGGAACCACAAATGATTACAAAGATGCATGGTTTGTGGGTGCAAGACCTGATTTGGCTTTGGCTGTTTGGATTGGTTATGACAATCCAAAATTTGGAATGGGCCCCAGTGGACTAGGTGGGGCAGTGGCAGCCCCACTTTGGGGAGAAATTGTATCTTCCATTGATAAAAAAAACATCATTCCTAAAATCCAATTCAGCCAACCTGTGTATGCAAAACCATATAAAATCTGTTCGCTGACTGGAAAACAAGCGGGAACCAATTGTCCAGTGGCAACTGAACTCTATCTTTCTGATTATCCTCCTGAAGGAATTTGTACGGAAGACCATAAGGCAACACATTCAGAGAACAAAGATTTGATGAAAGGATTGTATTAAATGAAATTGATAAACCAAACATTCATTTGTTCCATTCTAATATCCTTTTTGTTTGGGTTCTCTTCATCTTTGTTTGCTAATTCCTTTTACGAAGAAGGGTATGAGATGGAACAGTTGAATACTCTTTTCGCTATCCCTTTGTATGAAAAAGCATTAACACAAAAACCATCCGGAAAATTACAAAAGGCAGTAGTATCCAGGCTTTTCTTTTTGTATAAAAAACACGGAAAGTTATTAGATGCATTGTTTTTAGGTAGTAAGTTCCCTTCACTCATCCCTTCGAAAGAAAGAGGTTGGATTTGGACTCATTTAAGCGAAATTTATAAACCAATCACCGTTTCTGAACTTTCTGCAACTTATGTGCTCGCAGCCAAGGCCGCTCCTGATAAATTTACGGAACTATCAGAACATCTGAAAATTACCAACTCACAAAAGTTATATGAATTTGCCTCGATCATTCTTTTGAAACGAAAACAATACAAAGTGATTTTATCGATTTATGCAGAAAACCCGGCAATGGCAAAAACTCCTTTGTTTACAGGGATTTCTGAGTTTAAAATAGGAGCCGATTCCGGTAAGGAATTTTTAAAAACCATTTTGGGTGAATCTGCAGCAGAAAGATCTGACCAGGAAAAATCGGATGTTTTATATTTGATGGGTGTTTATTACCGCCAAACATCAGAATACGATTTATCGGCGCGTTACTTTCGAATGAGTGGAAGTTTTGGTTCCAAACCGAGAGCCGATTTAGAAACAACGAAATCCCTTGTTTTAAAAGGTAATGCCAAAGAAATGTGCTCTACATTTAAATTTTCACCATCTTCCACAGATGAAATCGAAACTCTTTTGCATTTTTATTGTTCTCCAAATGCCAACAATTCATGGAAACCGTTTGAACCAAGCATTCGTATTTTAGCCGAAAGAGAAGGAAATGAATTTTTAACATTACTCTTTCCGGGGACTAATTAATGAAGTCATTCTCCCTTTCCTTTATTTTTGTAGTTTGTTTGATTCTATTTTCCATCTATCCCGTGTTCTCTAATTTTTTAGTCACACCGGAACAGAATCTACGATTAGAACTTGTGGGATCTTCCAGGGATCAAATTCGTTTTTGCAAACAGAAACCATTGCATGTATTTGGACGCAATCAAATCGCTCCGTCGGTGACCTGTCAATTTTTACCAGAAGCGGAACAGAATTTAGACCAGTTCTTTACGGAAGAATTAACAGACACAGAAGAAACGCAGTGGGCTTTCTATGATTCCTCGGGCAAACAATTGTTTCCTACTGTATCCTGGGAAGGACAAGAGCCTTTGTATTTGGTTTCCATTGTTCGTTCCAAACGCGGTCAGTTCGGGGTGCAGTTGCAGAGAAAAAAAGATGGAGCTTATTTTTTCTATCGCACGAAGATTCAGAACTGGATGATTTAGATTTTCTGTTATTTATAATCCTTCAATTCATTCAAACAAATGATCAGATAAAAAAGTTTCCAAAAACCGTTCTTTCTGTTTGAAAAACGTTCGAATTCCGTCCAAAACGTTTTGAAGGAAAGTTTGTATGGATAATAGAGTTGATTCATATTCTAATTTACGAATATTTTTTCGGAAGTATGAAAGTGCGAAAGATTGAGTCGAAAATTGGTCATAATCAAAAGAGAATATTCGTGTGTGCGGTGCTACCAAAGTACCTTGGCGTTGTTTTATGGATCTTGTTCTCCATCGTCAATTGCACGGATCAAAAGTCTGAATACATCTCGCATTTTGGGTATTAGGTGAATAGATATGAAGCAGATTCGAAAGGAATTTTGTCTGGTGATCATTGTGATTCTAACAGACTGTTCCGTTGGTGAACGCGAAGAAAATCAATACCTCCCAGGTTTTTATGAATGAATTTGTTTTTTGAAATATCTGAAATTGACATAATCTATGTCAATTGATATGGCAAACTGTTTGATCATACTGAATCAATTAAGATGAAAAGAATCACGGATTCCTACTTGATTTTTTATTAAATCGTTGTATTCTTTGGCTATGGAAGATGAGTTGGAAATTCTAAAAAGCCAAATTATTTCACTCGTAAATCCATTAAAGATTATCCTTTTTGGATCAAGAGCCACTAGCACTGCCGGAAAGAATAGTGATTACGATCTTTTAATTATTATGCCTGATGGTACAAATAAAAGAGAAATCGCACAATATCTTTATAAGAAGGTAGATCATATCAAAATCTCATTTGATATTGTAGTGGCAACTCCGGAAACTCTCAAAAAATATTCAAATAACCGTTATTTAATTTATTTTCATGCTCTTCAAGATGGTTTAGAACTTTATGCAGCATGATGACCCAGGTTCTCCAGAGGCTTGGTTAGTTCATGCAAAAAGCGACTTACTTCTTGCAAAACTTGGTGATAGAAATGATATTTTACTGAACCAACTTTGCTTTCATGCTCAACAAACTGCTGAAAAATCTTTAAAAGCTGTCTTGATTAAAGAGAATGTCGAATTTCTGTTTACTCACAATATTAAAACTCTAATACTTTCTTTACCTGATCGAATTGAAAAACCTAGTTTCTTCGATTAGCTTGCAATTTTTACAGACTTAGCTTTCTCTACTCAGTATCCAGGTGATTATAAAGAAATTTTTGAAGCTGAATATGCAAAGGCAATTGAATTAGCTGAACTTGTTTTTAAATGGGCTAATCATTTAATTAAAAATTGATTTTTATAAATGGGCGACCACGCATAACAGGTACTTAGTTTGGGCTGGGAAGGCATTCGCCCACCCTTCGCTTCGCCATCCTGGCTACGTTCGCGCGGGCCCGTCGTCGATCTTTTCCGCATCCATGCGGAAACTTCTCCTTCCACCCTTGGTTGTCTTCGACACCCAACCTCGCCTACGCTTTCTATAAAAGCTTCGCGGGGTCGCAGTCGTTCGGGTTCTATTCGAATCCTTCGGTTTGTTGTTAGTTGGGGAATTGTTTGTGGTTAAGACTTCTTTATTTGGGCAGGGAAGGATTCGAACCTTCGAAGGTAAAACCAGCAGATTTACAGTCTGCCCTCGTTGGCCACTTGAGTACCTACCCGAAGAAGTTGCATGGAGCCGCCTGAGGGATTTGAACCTCCGACCGGCTGTTTACAAAACAGCTGCTCTACCACTGAGCTAAGGCGGCATGCATATCCAATTTTTGTGAAAAGCGGTTAAGGTCAAATAAAAATTCTTTGAGTGGAGAAGGTTTCTTTCAGAATGACAGGAGATGGCACTGTTTTGGGTCAATTCTCTAATGACGATCTCCATAATTGGATTTTATTTGGGGTATTTTTTTCGAAAGAGAGACCAAAAAAGGCATAGGTTCTTCAATTCACTTGGGATTTTGGCAAATCTCTCTGCTGCTGTTTATCTTCTGAGCATGAAGTATCTGTTAGGTGGTATAACCATCCACCAAATTTATCCAACGGCCCCGGAAATCGTGATTCATATCCATCGTTTTTTTGCCGCGATAGCGCTTGTTCTTATGTTGTATATGGGATATTTAGGATGGCAAAGAAAACGGAACTTACATGTAAAATTGCATTACATCTTTTTGCCATTGTACACGATTGTTTATATCTCCGGTCTGTTTTTATTTCAATCAAAACCGCTTTAAGGAATGTTCATGGAAAAAATTGAAGTCGCTAAAAAATTTGCAAAAGATATCCGAATCCAAGTCATTAAAATGGTGACTGCTGCTAATTCTGGTCATCCAGGTGGTCCGCTTGGTTTAGCTGATATCTATGCGGCTCTTTATACTTCCATATTAAATCACGATCCAAAAAATCCTGAATGGCCAGAAAGAGATCGCCTCATTCTTTCGAATGGCCACGTTTGTGCCGTTCGTTATGCATCCATGGGACTTTCCGGTTATTTCCCCGTAGAAGATTTGCTTACATTTCGTAATATCAATTCTTATCTCCAAGGACATCCATCCACTCGTTATATGAAGGGAATCGAATCTAGTTCGGGTTCTCTTGGACAAGGTCTTTCTGTTTCTGTAGGTTTGGCTCTTGGTGCGAAACTAAAAAAAGAGACATATAAAATTTATACATGCATCTCTGATGGTGAATGTGGTGAAGGAATGACTTGGGAAGCAGCACAATCGGCTGTTCACTTCAAAACAGATAACCTCATTGCTTTTATGGATCGTAACTACATTCAAATTGATGGTAATACTGAAGAAGTAATGAAGTTAGAACCATTGGATAAGAAGTTTGAGATGTTTGGTTGGAACGTAATCAATGCAGACGGACATAATATGGAAGAAATCTTTGCTGCATTTGCAAAAGCAAAACAACATACCGGTGGACCAACACTCATCGTGTTTAGAACTATTTTAGGTAAAGGTGTTTCTTATATGGAAAACAATCCTAAATGGCATGGAACTCCTCCGAACAAAGAACAAGAAGCACAAGCACTTGCAGAATTAGTTTAATCTTTCAGATTCGATTGACAATTTTGTTTTTATATAGATAGTTTTTCTAATGGGACAAACTTCTTTTCCTGATTTTTATCCAGACGATATCACTCGTTTATTGTATGATTGGGAAATTGCTCCACCTGAGAAAAAACGTTTTTTATTAAAACTCATCGCATCCAGGGTTCCTTGGCAGATTCAATTAGAATCTGCATTGGAAGAAGTAAAAGATCCTTACCTTCGAGTGCAAGCTCGTAGTTTAAAATCAGAAATCACACGGCATAGACTTCGTCATTCTTTCTTCAAACTCACGTTACGTGGGAATACAAATCATTATAAAGATTTAGAAGAGATGTGTGTCCAACTTTCTAGTATTGGTTTTCCTGACCAAAACTATGCGGAAATCAAACAAGAATTGGATCGTATCGCACTTCGTGTGTCTGAGTTATATGATGATCATTCGGGATATTTGACAGATGAGTTAAAAGTGCAAATCCTTTGCCAAGTTTTATTCCAAGAAGAAGGGTTTGTTGGAAATATCCAAAACTACAATGATCCCGGTAATTCTTATTTATTTCAGGTAATCAAAAGTAGGTTAGGAATTCCTATTTCACTTTCCGTAGTGTATTTGTTAGTTGGTCAAAGGTTGGGGCTTCCACTTTATGGAACCAATTTACCACTTCATTTTCTTTTGCAATATGAATCAGAAGGATATTTTACTTACATCGATCCATTTCATGGTGGTGTTTTGTTGGATAAATTTACCTGTGAAAAGTTTTTAGAAGCAAATGGATATACCAATTCACCTAAGTATTTCACAAAAGCATCTACTCTTTCCATGATCAAACGGATGTGCAGAAATCTAATCCATATCTACAGAGACAACCAAACCAAAGAAATGGAAAATACCATTAAGGATCACCTGCAGATTCTAGAAAGCCGATCCACTCACGTGGAATAACGAATGAAACCAAACCTTCGTATCCAATCCATATTAGCAAAGTTTGATAAAAATTTAGATGGAATCATCAAAGAAGACATTCCTATTCTCAAAAAAATCAAAAAACATGTCATCAGTTCTGGTGGAAAACGAATTCGCCCCTTTTCTCATTATCTTTTTTGCCAATTTTTAAATATAAAAGATGTTAGTTGGCTTGATGTAGGAAGTGTTGCCGAACTCATTCATGCCGCCAGTTTACTTCACGATGATGTAGTAGACAACGCACCTATTCGGCGCGGGAAACCAACCATTGGGTCATTGTTTGGAAACAAAACCGCCATCCTTGCCGGCGATTACTTGTTAGCTTGTGGAATCAGTCGACTCAACTCCCTTGGAAATCCAGAACTTATGGAAATTTTTTCCCAAGTTTTAAAGGATCTTTCTGTGAGTGAACTTTTGCAAATGGAATGGGAAAAAAATCCTAAAATTTCTTTGAAAGTATACGATTCCATTATTTACGGAAAAACTGCTTCCTTATTTGGAGTATGTACTGAGTCTGCGGCCATCCTTGCTGGCAAACCCAAAAAGGACAAGGCACTCATCCGAGATTTTGGTGTTAGGCTTGGAAAACTATTCCAAAAGAAAGATGATTGTTTGGATTATTTTGTAGATTCTAGTGTGAGCGGTAAGGAATTTTTAAAAGATTTTAAAAATGGACTCTATACTTATCCAGTTCTTGTTCTGAGAGAAAACTTAAATCTACTAGAAAAAAGAAAATTAGAATCTGTTTTTAAAAAAGAAGAAAGAACTGCAGCTGATGAAACTTACATTCTTGGCCTCATGGAATCGAAAAAGATTTCTGAAAAACTTCATAAAGAGTTAAGTGCTGAAAAAAACTATCTACTTGGTTTTCTAAACCAGTTTCCAGGAAGCGCAGAACGTCAGTTATTTGTGGAGCAATTGGAACGTTTGACTTAAGTTTCTTCCACAAAAGGTTCGTCCGGATCTATAAATTCAATGACCGGTAACAAAACCGAAAAACAAGTTCTACCTGGTTCGGATTCAATGTAGATATTCCCATTGTGTTTTTCAATAATTGATTTTGTAATTCCAAGTCCCATCCCAGTTCCTTCTCCATGGTTTTTTGTTGTGAAGAAGGGGTCAAAAATTTTGTTCTGAATCTCTAATGGAATTCCAGGTCCATTGTCAATCACCTTGACTTCGACTCGGTTTCCCTTTTGTTCCGTAGTGATCATCAGGTTTCCTTTTTGGTTCATGGCTTCTAATCCATTTAAAATCAAATTGGTCCAGACTCGGATCAAATCTTCTGGCCAGCCAAGGATGGTCGCATCGGTGATAAAAGTTTTTTTCAGAGAAACTTTTCCGCGCATTCTATATTGGTAAATCGTAAGAACCGTTTCAATATTATCAAGTAAGGTAAAAATTCGTCTTTCTTCTGCCTTTGTGACTCGGGAAAAATTTTTAAGAGCCAAAATAGTTTTGGAAGAACGATCTACTGCGATTTGTATGATGGATAAATGAAGTCTAAAGTTTTTTTCTTCTAAAATTAGATTCGAAAGTTTTTCTTGTCCCCGTTTTAGTAATTTGATTTCTTCTTCGTATAAGTTTGTAATCCCTACATCTAAAAATCTTTCTATTATGGCTTCTTCATATTCTAAATCATTGTCTTTGAAGATTTTTTTAAGACTGGATTTTTTGTCTTTCCGCTCTGTATAACTGGCAACAAGTCCAAAGTCCGATTGGAAACTTAATATTTGTTTCATGGTTTTGATTTCTGACGTTGTGAGCGAAGAATAAATATTTTCTTTGGAACCTAAATTCTTAATTTCATTTTCTTTTGATTCAATGAGTGTTTCTATGGATGCTTTGATCGCACTTAAGGGGTTGTTGATTTCGTGAGCCACACCAGCAATGAGTTTCCCTAACTCCGACATTTTTTCTGAAAACACAAGTTTACTTTCCGTATGACGAATCTGTAATAGAGCCTTTTCCAGTTCTTCTTTTTGGGTTTGGATTTCCTTTGTACGTTCCAACACCATCGTTTCTAATTCTGCATTTTCTTTGGTGACCGATTCTTCTTTTTTGATTCTTGTTTGGATTTGAAATTTTGAAATGGCAATTGTAAAAATTGTCATTTGTAGAGCTGCGCCAATTTCATTGGCTGAACTTAAGAAAGGGTAAGATGGTAATAAACCTAAATTAGTTAGAATCAGCAGGCCCGTACTAACTTGCCTTACAAAAAAAGCGTAAAATAAAACGTTAGCATTTTCTTTCTTTTTCACCAAACTATAAACTGCATATCCAAAAGTAACAGTAGTCAAAATCAAACTATTGGAATAAATAAATCGAAAGTAGATTTGTAAATCTATGAACACAATCAGAATGGAAACCAACAAAAATGTTGCATAAACGATAAAATATTTATCAGCGTTTGGATATTTTTCTTTGGTATGTAAAAACTCACGTAAAAAAATCACAAGACCAAATGGTGTTAAAGAAATGAGTCCCGGTACATACCGATAAAACCATTCATAATTACTGGCACCATACTCATACAAAAGACCAGATCGTAAGGTGTTTGTGAATAAAATGGATAAAGTTGCAAAGGTAAGTAATAGATAAATTCTTTCCCTAAGTAATACAAACTGGGTTGCGGAAAGTAAACAGACTAAGATACAAAGTCCTAAATGAAATCCCTGCCAAAGAGATAAAGAGTTAGTATACTTAAATAAACTAAATTCGTCTCGAATTGTAAAATTGATTCTATGTGCATCATCAGAATGAATTTTAAAGAGGTAAGTTCCTTTTTCTTTTGCAGGTAAAACAAATCCTCCTGTAAATAAAACATCTGGATGTTTTTTTCTTAATAGTCCTGTTTGGATACTAGAGACTGGTTTACCATTTTGAAAAAGGGTCAGATCTAATTCTGATATCATTCCGTTTTCGAAATGGAAATATCTAGATGCATTTTCTTCTAATTGGATTTGGTAGTAATGATAGTTTTCTGTGAAGCCGAAGTAAAAGTGGTTGTTGTAGTCTTTGGGAGATAATTCAGAAAGTTTTGAATCAGGTTTTGTTCCTAAATGCCAAAGTCCTAAATTTCCTTCCGCCCAAAGTGAAAGAGGAAGGAAAAAGAGGAAAAAAAGAATTCGATACAAACTTTAACTTATGTTGGTTTGGTATTACTGTGGAACGATATTTGGTGCGTTACACTTGAGTGTTCCTTTAATGATCACAGACTTAGCATCAGTGGTTGTGTTCTGAACCAAACAAGTTTTGTTGTCGGAAGTGAAACACTGAGTTGTAGAAGTTCCTGACGTACAGTTTACACTATCTAAGGTATTACATGAGTTGAGAATGGTTGTAGCAGATGATGCAATGTTACTATAAGTTCCATTCAAAGTAATTTCTAAATTAAAGAAGGAAATCTGTTGGGCACTTTGGAGAGCAGTGTCAATGTTGATTCCTTGGTTGAACCATTCCACTGTCCCTTGTGTTCCTTGCACTGTTTTTCCAAACGCTCCACCAGCTAGAACAAACCCTTGTTGGGGATCAATTTTACCTTGGATCTGTGTGCTATCGTAGGTAAAACGAAGGTTTAAAGTTTCCTTGGTTTTAAAAATAAGCTGCGAAATGACAGTGAAACGTGTGTTAGTTGTGGTTGATGTAGTCCCTGTGGTTCCTGTTGTGCCAGTTCCGGTGGTCGTAGTGGTTGCTGGAGTGGCTTGTCCACAACTCGTAGTGATATCGCTATCCACATCCCCTAAAAAGTAGAGAGCAGGTTCTCCATCGGCAAGGAGCGATATTTCTGCTTTGTTTTCGTTTTTAAGTCCACAAGCAGCAAAAACGGAAGAAAATACCAAAAGGATAACAATCAATCGGAACATACCATCCAATCGTCATAGGAATTCATTCTTTGGTCAAGAGGATTCAGAATTTCCTTGGGAAATTTAGACAAAATCAGAAACTTGACGAATGGGTTCAATTTTCGGTCTAAGAGGAGTGTTTTCTATCCAGGGACCGAGGTCGATTTATGTCTATTCTCTATTTATCGGTCTTCTCTCTGGTTTTGGCGCCTATGGGTTCAATTGGGTCTTAACTTGGACGGAATCATTTACTTTCGGTAGCCTTATGGGTTACAATCCCGGTATTCCTTCCGGTGATATGCATTTCCACTCCATCGGAAATGTCGTATCGATTTCCCCTTTCTGGATCCTTTTTTTACCGGCCATTGGTGGACTTTTTGTTGGCATCATCACAAGTTTCTTTTGTGCGGAAGCCCAAGGTGGTGGAACCGATTCACTCATTTATTCCTTTCATTTCAAAGAAGGAAAAATCCAGGCCAAAGTTCCGTTTTATAAAGCTCTCGCCACCATACTTACGTTAGGTTCCGGTGGATCAGGAGGGAAGGAAGGACCAACGGCACAAATTGGGGCAGGGGTTGGTTCTAGTTTGGCCGGATTTTTAGGCGCAGGTGCTCGGGCTCGTAGGACATTGATGTTAGCGGGAACAGCGGGTGGACTTGGTGCGATCTTTCGCGCTCCTCTCGGTGGTGCGATCACTGCCGTTGAAATGGTCTACCAAGAAGACATCGAAAGTGACTCTCTGGTTCCTTGTATTTTATCTTCTGTTACTGCTTATCTAACTTATACAAGCATTGCAGGAAGTGGGTCTATATTTTCCGTTCAGGAATATAGCCTTAATGATTACAGGCATATTCCTTTGTACATTGTTCTTGGACTACTTTGTTATGTGGTGGGTTTTTTCTTTGTGAAGGTCTATCATTTAGTACAAGATATTTTTTCTAAACTTCCCTTACCAAATTTCTTAAAACCAGCGTTTGGTGGACTAATTGTTGGTTGTATTGCCTTATTATTTCCTGAAGTTTTGGGTTCAGGATTTGGACTCATCCAAAGAATGATCAACGGTGAAGTTTTAGAATCTACTAGTTTTAGTTTTTCTGGACCATTTTTTTTATTGGCGGTCGCCTTGTTTAAAATTTTTTCTACATCCGTGACTGTGGGTTCGGGGAGTTCGGGTGGATTACTCGGTCCTTCTTTTGCCATTGGTGGTATGTTAGGTGCCTTTGTTGGTGCGATGGCACAAACTTTATTTCCAGAACTAGGTATCATTATTTTTCCATTTCTTCTGGTGGGGATGGGTTCTTTTTTTGCCGGTGTCGCGAGGGCTCCCATTGCTGGAATGGTTATGGTATGTGATATGATTGGAAGTTATGAACTTTTACCTCCACTCATGATTGTTTCTGTGATTGCTGTCGTTTTATCTCATAAGTTTTCTATTTACAGAAACCAAATTAAAAACAGATTTTTGTCACCTTCTCACCATTGGGATATGAACCAAGACATTATGGATCGGATTCGTATCACCGATCATTTTTCGGAATTTAGAAAATATGCAATGGTTTCAGAACATGTTTCTTTGACTGAATTACAATCCAATGCACCAGGGATCCAGGCCAGCGATTTCATTCTCATTGGATCAGGAGAAGAATATAAGGGAATTGTATCTCTTCGAAAAAATAGAATCCTTCCAGAATTTGAAGAAGATTTAAAAAATCTCATTACCTGCGGAGAAATTGTGCAAGATGTTCCTTCTGTTAACAGAAATGACACATTGGGCAAAGCTCTACAAATTCTTTTAGAATATGATGTCGACAAACTTGCGATTGTTGAAGATGGTAAATGTCTGGGTTATTTGAGGTATATTGATTTGTTCAATGCCTACCAAAATGAAGTGAAAAATAAACAACGTAAGTCAGTATGAGATACTCTAATCATTTTATGAAATTTTTATATATTCTAATTTACCAATTGATTCCACGTTTATCATTTTTTGTATTCCTTGGGATTACGGCTCTGGTGATTAATTGTTTTGGATCAAGACAAGTAGTGGAGAAAAAACCTGATTCTCATATCAAACCCATTGTCATTCCGCCACAATATTTAAAACCCATTGTGGGTAGAGTGGAATGGGTTGAATTCCCCAATTGGAAACTCAAACTTCGAGCCAGGGTCGATACTGGGGCCAAATCTTGTTCCATCCATGCGGTCAATATTGAAAAGATCACTGAAAATGGGGAAGAGTTTGTAGTTTTTGAAACCTTTGTGGATGAAAAACCAGTAAAACTAAAAAGTCGATTTGTGAAAGAAGCAAAAGTTTCTAGCACTTCTGGAATTTCTGAAAAACGAATTATGATTCGAGAAGTTATGAAGATGGGTAAAATCAAAGAAGATGTCATCATTAATTTGAATGATAGAACCAATTTGAATTATCCAATACTGATTGGTCGAAATTTTCTTATGGGAAAATTTTTAGTAGATGTGTCCTTATCACACGCATTAGGGGATTAGTTTGGATCGTAAAACTTTTATTACTGTTTCGATCTTGTTTATTTTGCCTATAATTTCGATTCTTTATAAGTTAAATGTTGCCGATCTTTCACTTTTACCTGTAGAAGTTGATGACACAGTCAATTTACAAGTGGTGATTCTTCCTAAAGAAAATGTGGCCGTTTCAGAAGTAACATTTCCTGTTCCCAAACAATTCATCCAAGCCAAAGTTTTAAAATCCAATACGAAAATAGAAGATTTGGATTTTAGAATGCAAAAAAGACAATTTGGGCATTTGGGAATTTGGGAAGGAGAAGATTGGAATTCATCTATTGGTTATTACGCAAAGATAAAAATTTTACCATACACACATTCTCATCCAGAACCAGAAATTGTTACCGAAAATAAAAAACTACCAGCCAAAGAACCGTATTACCTATCTCTAAAAAACTTCTCTCCAGAAGAAATTCGTTTAGCAAAAAAACTCTTTGAGCAAATTCATCCTTATGACAAAGACAATGTAGCCGCTGCAAAACAAATTTATTATTTTATTTCAGAAGAAGTTATCAATACCACAAAAGAGATCACACTTGCTGATACGATTCGTCTGAATAATGGAAATGCGTATACGCAGGCCATTTTGTTTTCGTTACTTTGTCGAATGAAAGGAATCCAAGCGAGGACAGTTGCTGGTTTTGATTTATCAAAACAAAACGGAAAGGACAATAAAACAAAACTTACTTTTTGGAATGAAATCCGAATTCATGGGAAATGGTATTTTGTTTCAACTTACAAAAATATATTTGCCGGGCATGTAAATGGTTATTTGCCACTCTGGAAATCCGTAGAAGAAAGAAGATCTCTCGGTGAAGATCCGGCTACTTTTCGTTATACTTCCTACATTACCAAATCGAATGTAAATCGTTATAATTTTAAAGAATATAGTGAGGAAGTGGCATCGAGTAATAGTTTCCTCAGATATTATTCCTTGTATAGTTTACCGACACCGTTACAGAATTTGTTTCGGTTGGTGATTTTGATTCCTATTGGAGCTTTGGTTTTGTCTGTGGCTAGGAATATGATTGGGATTCCCACCTTTGGAATTTTTACACCGATTTTACTTGCTATGTTTTTTTATGAAACAAATCTCTTATTTGGAATTTGTTTTTTTCTTTTGATGATTGGACTTGGATTTTTCGAAAGGTACGCTTTGGATAAATACTATCTACTCGCAGTGCCCAGACTTTCCATCCTACTCACCATTACCGTCATTACCTTAATTTTATTTTCTGTTTTGAATGAAGAAATTTCGTTTTTCAATCAAATGAGCGTTACTTTGTTTCCTATTGTGATCACCACTATTTTTGTGGAACGTTTTTCAATTATGATCATTGAGGAAGGTGTATTGAATACCTTTGTCACTCTTGCTGGAACTTTACTGATTGCACTCATCAGTTATATGATTTTCTTTTTTGGTTCTTTACAAATTCTCTTTTTTACTCATCCAGAATTATTGTTAGTTGTCATTGCCGTTCAAATCCTTCTTGGGCAATACAAAGGTTATCGAGTTTCAGAACTTTTCCGTTTTAAGGAAATTTTTAAATCGTGATTTCTCTTTTCAAAAAATTTGAGGAAGAAGGAATTCTCGGAATTAATCGTAGGGTGGGTGAATACATTTTACCTTATAATCCAAGAGAGTATTATCCATTAGTGGATGATAAATGGAAAACGGCTGAACTAGCCAGACAGTTTCATGTTCCCATGCCCCATCATTATGGAATTGTAGACGCCTTCGGTGGGATACGGAATGTTCGAGAACTCGTCCAAAACAAGCCCGGTTTTGTTGTGAAACCAGCTAACGGTGGTATGGGAAATGGGATCCTGGTTATAGCTCGTGAGTCAGAAGGATCTAATGGTTTGGTTCGTTATCACAAAGTAGATGACAAAACTCTTTCTGAAAAAGAACTCCAACATCATATATCGGGTATTTTATCGGGACTTTATTCCTTGGATGGTAATTCTGATTCTTGTGTATTACAAGAACGATTGGAATGCCATTCCTTCTTTCGGGAAATTTCTTTTCGGGGGATTCCTGACATTCGGGTCATTGTGTTTTTAGGTTATCCTGTGATGGCTATGTTGCGTTTGCCTACAATGGAATCAGGGGGAAGGGCCAACCTTCACCAAGGGGCACTTGGTGTGGGTGTAGAACTTCGCACAGGAACTCTGACTCACTCAGTATGTAATGACAAAATCATCCATCTACATCCGGACACCAAACAAACATTAAGCGGAAGAGTGATTCCTCATTGGGAAACTATTTTGGAGATGGCATCTCGTTGTTATGATATGTCTGGTCTCGGGTATTTGGGAGTAGATATCGTACTCGATGAAACGCGAGGGCCGTTGTTACTGGAAATGAATGCAAGACCAGGGCTTGGAATTCAAATTGCGAATCGGATGGGGTTACGAGATCGTTTGCAGTTAGTGGAGAGGATTCAGAATTCGGCGGATGGCCCCAAAGACAGGATCCACCGAATGTTTCAAGAGTTGTAAAAAGAAATCTGTTTTTAAGCGTTTTGTTTTGCTGTAACAAAAACAGTGCGATTGAGGAAAGCCATAGATCCAAAAAGGATTCCTGAATAAACTAAGTCGCCAGCAATGGAGTTTTGGAAAAAAGGAATGGCGAGTGTGAAACAAGTCACGAGGCCCGAAACATCCAAAGTATACATTCCGCTGGTTGCCCAAACCGCTAGGTTTGTGAGGCCAAAGAAGACAACCGATCCAACCACGGTAAATCCAAAAGACTTAGTGAGTGAAGTTCCAATTTGTTTTCCAAAGAGGACTGCTAAAATCATAAATCCGTAAACCACTGGCATAAGGTCATGAAACCCAATGAAGTAATCGGAAACAAACATCGCTAAGATAGGAACAAAAAGAGCAAGTCGTCTGTCTGTCAAATAAGCACCCGCAAACAAAGAAACTGCCAAAATAGGCGTAAAATTCGGTGGGTGTGGTAGAATACGGCTGATGACAGTAGCGATCACCATTAGGATGGCAACGGAGACACGAGATTGGAACATAGGGATAGACTCGTAAAGGGGGGGGCCTTTCGCAAGATAAAATTTCCGTTTGCTTCCAGCAAGGTTCGGGAAAAATACAATCAGTGAACCCTCCTAATTTCGATTCACCCTTGGAAAATCTCCTGGCTCTTACGGCTGATTTGCGTAGTCCCGAAGGTTGTCCCTGGGACAAAGAACAAACCCATCTTTCCGTCATCCCCCATCTACTCGAAGAAACCTACGAGGTTGTGGATACCATTGAACAGGGCGATGACAACCATTTAAAAGAAGAATTGGGAGACTTACTTTTTCAGATCACTTTTCATAGCCAACTGGCAAAGGAACGTGGGGCTTTTAGTTTTCAGGATGTAGCCAATGATGTATTCCAAAAATTGGTTTATCGTCACCCGCATGTTTATGGAAACAAAGATGGAATTGATTCTGGGGAACAGGTGCTGACTCAGTGGGACCAGCTAAAACAAAAAGAAAAAGAGAAAAAGGGAAAAACAGATTCTGACAGAAGTATTCTTGCGGGAATTCCAAAGGCACTCCCTGCCATCCAACGTTCAGAGAAAATCCAAAGTAAGGTAACCAAACAAGGGTTTGATTGGCCAACGGTTTCTGGTGTGTTTGAAAAATTCCAAGAAGAAATCAAAGAACTAGATACAGAACTCCAAACGAAAGGATCCCTTAGTTCTAAAAAATTACCTTATGATGAACGTGTCGAAGACGAGTTAGGTGATCTTTTCTTTTTGTTAGTGAATTTATCCAGGAAACTTTCGATTGATCCAGAAACCTGCCTTCGCCGTGCCAATGAAAAATTTGAAACTAGGTTTCGTATTGTAGAAGATTTGGTTTCAGAAACGGGAAAAACTTTAAAGGATCATTCCCTCGAGGAACTTGATTTGTTTTGGGACCAAGCGAAGTTGCAACTAAAAAATAAAGTCTCAAACCATAAGAATCCTGATGGCAATGTTAAAGATCAATCTGACAAAAACTTGGATCGGTAAATAAAGAAATATGAGCTCTCTGAATTTAAACGATTTACCATTTTTAAAAGAAGAGTCCCTTCGTGTGTATCGTTGGTTGGTTATCGAATATCCAGAGATCGAAAACGAGAAGAATCTAATTCAAGGAAAGAAAGACAATCAATCTGAAGAAAAGAAAAATTCTTTTTCTATGAACCAATTGGAAGGTAATGAGACCAGCGAATTCCCCATTCGTTGGATGATGGAACAAAAAGGTCAGAGGTTCGAATGGGTAGTATCGGACATGGGTTCCGTAACACTTAGATTAGGTGATATGGAAGGAAAACGAAGAAATCCCGCACCTATTTTTTATTTGAGTTTACGAAAGCTGGAGGGGGATGTGTTCCATTGGACAGATCCAGAAGGAAATCCAGTTCCTTTTCCTGATCCATCCATTTTGATCGATATCCAAAACCGAATCCAATTGTATATGGATTCTATTTCTTAAATGAGAAAGTAAATATGTATCAAAAAATAAATCGTTTCATCAGGTTAACTTTGAATAAAGTAATCTTGTTTATCACAATCATAGTTTTCTTAAATCCTAAGTCTACGTATTCGTTAAATGCTAAAAGCGATTGTGAAAAATTTCATTTAGGTACTTTTGTATATACTAGTAGCTTTGGGGAAGTGATCATTGTAAGAAATAAATCATATGAAATTAATTACAGAGTGTATCCTAATTCATATATAAGATCATCTATTAAATGGATTTCTCCTTGTGTCGCCGAAGGAATCGCACTCGAAATTAATGATGAAATATTCCCGGATGATTACAAAAAAAAACTTATAAATAAACGGAGTAAATTGTATATCACCGAAACTTTTTCTGATGGTTATTCATACAAACTAATAGAAGAGACTGGGTCTAAAATAATTTACGATAAAGTTAAATTTTATAAGGGAACACTGCCAATCAAATGACGGTATTGACTAAATTGAATTTAAATGAAGTGGTTTTATTTGCTGTGTTGGTATAGCAATTGGCGGCGTTTTCTTTCATTCAGACACAACCTATTTTGGCGGTTGTGCCTGAAAATTAGAAGTGTTAGGATTCTTTTGGTTCGATTCCTACTTTCTTTTCTACATTTTCAATTCGTTTGAGCCATTTGTTAAGGTTCACGATGTTTTTGATATTCACACGATACTTTTGAAACTCTGGGAAAGTGAGTCCTAAATCCCAACCAATATACACATCTTTTGTTTTTGGAGAAGTTCTTAGGCTTGACCCACCGGCAATGATGGTTCCTTCCAATAGTGTTAAGTGGTCACTAATCGCACAAGCACCACCAATGATGACATTGTTTCCAAGTGTAACACTTCCTGCAAGACCAGATTGGCCAGCAATGATCACATGGTCTCCCACCTTACAGTTGTGAGCAATGTGAACCATATTGTCAAATTTACATCCATTACCTATGGTTGTATCTGTAAGGGCACCGCGGTCGATCGTGCAGTTACTTCCTACTTCCACATCATCTCCAATCACAACACGACCTACTTGTGGGACTTTATTATGTTTGCCTTCTGCGTAAACAAATCCGAACCCATCACCACCGAAACTGGAGTTTCCAAATACGATAAAACGTTTCCCAACAATTGTATCATCGAAGAAAACGCAGTTTTTTCCAATCCTTGCACCATCACCGATATGAACACGATCTCCAATTTTGACTCCATCTTCAATGATACAATCATTTCCGATGACAGAATCTTTTCCAATGGTTACAAAGTGTCCGATGTCTGTGTTGGATCCGATCTTAGCTGATGGATCAACAACAATATGTGAACTATGTTTGCCTGATGGTTGTTTTTCTGGAAAAAATTGGCGGATGATTTTTGCTGTAGCAAGTTCTACTTTTGGGACGATGATTAAGGCTTTTTCTGTTAAGGAATCCACTATATCAGGAGATACAATGAGTAAACGTGCATTGCATGTTTTGGCTTCATTCACAAAGGTTTTAGCGGCAACGAAAGAAATTTCATTTGTATTTGCCAAATTAAGAGAAGTGAGTCCTGTAAAAGAAACAGAACTGATGCTTTCTATATTGTGAAACTTTGCTTCTGGGAGTAATGACTGGAGAGTAGATAGATTGAGTTGGTTCATCTCCGATTCCTTATCAATGATTTAAGACAAGGAATCAGAGAGGTCAAAGTTTGGCTAACACTATTAGCTAGTCTTAGTCCTGATTTTTCTAATTAACCTTCGATTTTATGTGCAATGATATCATCTAAAGAGAACGATCCTGCCCCTTTGATGATTAATGGAATCGCAAGGCCCACTGCTAGGATGTGGTATTCATATCCGTAACCATTATTGTTTACAAAGAAACCGTTTGGTAAGTGTACAAGCACTGCTGCAACAACCATAGTAGCTGCAATTCCAAACGCTGCAAGGCGAGTGAAGAGTCCAAGTATGAGACCAATCGCACCAAAAAATTCTGCAACGATAGCAAGAACGCCAAAAATGTAAGGGATTCCTAAACTTCCGAAAAATCCCATTGTTCCTTCGAATCCGTATCCACCAAAGGCACCTAGAACTTTTTGTGCTCCGTGTGGGAAAATGACGAGACCTAGTGTTACACGTAGGATGGTAAGTGTAATGTCTTTGTTTGTTGCGAGTAATTTGTAAAACATAGAACCTCTTATTGCTAAATAGTTTAATATCAAACTACTTAATACTGGCGAAATCCGTCAATCCTAATTTTTCTAAAATTTTAGCCTTTTTCGTAAACTAGAAAGATTTCGTTTCCTTTGGTAAAATTGTCTTTTAGGGTCCAACCATTCTTATCGAATCCTGGAAGTTCCGTATTTCGGTCAGCAATCCCGGCAAGTCCCGTTTTACCGATGATATAGGGCACAATGGTTAAATAAATTCGATCTACCAGGTCTGCTTCCAAAAAGGAAAAGTTAAGTTTGGGCCCACCTTCGAGGAGGACATTTTTATAACCTTTTCGTTTCAGAATTCCTGTGACTTTCTTAGGATCAATGTCATCGGAATCCAAAGCAAAGATCTCGGCTTTGTTTTCCAGGCTCGTTTTGATTTCTTTCAAATTGGTCTTTGTGCAGATAATGAGAGGGATATGGTCAGATTCTTCAAAAACATGTTTGTCTGGGGGCAAAGTTCCTTTGCGAACCAAAATGACAGGCCTTGGGTTTAAGGCATTGGGTACCGCTCTGATTTTCACAATGGGATTGTCGTTGATGATAGAGTTTTTCCCTACAAGGACTGCATCGGATTGGGAACGATAGACATCCATTTGTGTTTTATCCTCACTGGACGTGAGTCCATACCAACGGCCATCTGGTCGAACGACCTTTCCGTCCAAGGTCATGGCCATATTGATCGATAATTTCATGAAATTTTCCTCCGTGAGAGATTCTGCAATTCGCGCTGGAGGATGTGGTACACCTGCATGGAGCAGGTGCCGCAGCCGGTAGAGGCCCTTGTGGTTTCTCTGATTTGTTCCATGGTCACGGCGCCAGCATGGATGGCCCGAACTAATTCATCTTCCGTCACCATTCGACATAAACAGACCCGTTTGGGTCTCATAAGGGAATTTAAATCGAAAGGATCCATACCTGAACTATTCATTTGACAGATTTACGAAAGGGAGGGAAACTCTTTAATTACTTTCAACCAAGGAAAATTCAATCACCCTCTATGTCCCAAGACAAAAACCCGGAAGCCAAAAAGAAAAAAAACCGTGAAATATTCGGATGGTGTATGTTCGATTTTGCGAATTCTTCGTATACCACAGTCATCATCAGTGTCGTTTATTGTGAAATTTTTACAAGACTTGTGGTTCCTGCCGATATCGGATCGGACAATCCGTACCGAATGGGAAATTCCCTTTGGGCTTGGGCGCTTGCCGCTTCCTATTTATTTGTCGTAGCGACAGGTCCCATTTTTGGAGCCATTACTGACTATAGTTCCAAGAAAAAACTCTTCCTTTTTCTCAGTTATATTGGCTGCGTAGTCGCGACATTTGCACTCTACTTTGTGGAACCAGGAATGGTTTTGCTGGGGATGGTTCTCGTTGCCCTTTCGAACTTTTTCTTTGCTTCGGGCGAAAACTTTGCCTCCAGTTTTTTGCCCTCTCTTGGATCCAAAGAAGACTTAGGTAAAATTTCAGGTTATGCTTGGGGGATCGGTTACTTCGGTGGGATTGGGTCTGTAGCCCTTGCGACAACTCTTGGTGATGATTACACCTTAGACAACTTCCAAAATTTAAAGTTAGTTGGACCTTACACTGCAATTTTCTTCCTTGTCGCAGCCATTCCTACTTTTCTTTTCCTAAAGGAACCTCATTTACCGTTAGGTGTTTCTCATAGTGTCAATTATTTCAAAATTGGAAAAGACCGAGTGGTGCAAACCTTAAAGGATGCTCGAAACTTCAAAGATTTAATGATCTATTTGGTCTCTTTGTTTTTCACTATGGCGGCTCTTGCCATTGTCATCTCTTTTGCTTTTATTTATGGTTCTCAAGAGATTCATATTGAAGCAGAACACAAACGGATCATGTTTATCTTCATCCAAATTTTTGCTGCCGTGGGAGCTCTTGCTTTTGGTGTGATCCAAGATAGTATTGGAGCAAAAAAAACATTTAACCTTACGCTTGTTCTCTGGCTCGTCACCTGTGGATTGATATATTATGTACATGATGTGACAAACCTGATCAATATGGTTCTTGGTAAAAATTGGACTGTTCAGTGGGTTTTTGTTTTTATTTCTTCACTAGCAGGAATGGGACTTGGTTCCACACAATCTGCTTCCAGAGCCCTTGTTGGTATTTTTAGTCCTGAGTCCAAATCGGGAGAATTTTTTGGGATGTGGGGACTTTCTGGAAAAATTGCAGGTGCAGCGGGATTATTTCTGTTTGGATACATCCAAACACTGGTAACTCTTAGAAATGCTTTCCTTGTAGTTGCTTTCTTTTATTTTCTATCACTACTCATTAATTTATTCGTAAATGAGGAAAGGGGAGTCGGAGCTGCCCAAGCTTTCCAAGAAAAACCATGATCATAGAAGACGAGGACGATTTCGAATTGCACCAGAGCCAAAGAAATTTGGCTCTCGCGACCATAGATGAACTGATGATGACGAAGATGGATCTATTGGATGCTGAAAAAAAAGTGCCTCGTTTTATTAACAATGCCCTTTCGTATTTAAAGAGGAAGTATGTGACCGAGGAGCAAACGATTTCGCAGCTCCTCATCAGTCGGAGGGAAAAACAACAAAACTAATTCGTATTGTAATCCAAAATTTTGGTAATCATTTGTTTTTGGTCTAACTCAATGTTTCTGAGTTTAAACGCAGTTTGTTTAGAAATCTTTCTCAACATCTTTTTGTAAGACATCATAATGTGCTTTTGTTTGTCATAAGGCAAAGGATCTTTTTCATCATTTAGAACCATTGCAATGTCCGGTTCAGCAGGTTGCACAGGTTCATTCGGCCAAATTGTATCAGAAGTAAGAGACCTGTAATACTCCAAACGGATATCCGAGTTTGTATCTAACTTCGCTTCCCCTTTTTCATCTTTTTCTGTGCCTTCTGATTTAGGAGATGGGTTTACAAGTCTTCTCATTTCTTTTACATGGATGGTTCCATCTGCATTCACTCGACGAAATGCCAAAATGATTTTATCTAAGTCGCTAAAGTCTTCTTTTGGATAAATATAAGCAACTCCATCATACAAAAATACTGTCGGAAAATCAATGTAAGACTGCCCTTGCGGAAGTTTGATTTCCATATAAGGTTTTCCATCTTTATCTTTTTTATACAGTTCTTTGTGTTCTTCTGGAGTATGTGCTAAATACTGCGCAGCAGTTTTATCCACACCTAACTCTTGGAGTTTTTTGATTTTTTTAAGGTTCCCGATAATACTTGCGTGTAGAGTATCAATTTCGTTATCACCAAATCCATTTTTTCTTTGAAGATCAATTTGTTTTTGGGTCTCACGTTCTTTTAAGGTAGCAGATGCCGGTTTTTCAGCGTATAGGCTTGAAATCGCAAATAGGAAATAGAGAGCGATGGAGAATCGTAAAATCATGACGTACCTCAGGAATTCTGTCTTTTATAGTATCGAATCCTTCCTTGTCGATTCTTGAATGGAACGGATCAGATTTTTCTTGTTGAAAAAAAACGGTTTAGGGCTTGGAAGAGGTCTTGTTCCGCTTCTTTGGCCTTGGGGATGAGGCCAGTGAGTTGGATGTATCCGTGGATTAGGGACGGAAAATGGCGTTCTTCCACCTTCACACCTGCCGATTGGAGGTGTTTGGCATAAGTTTCGCCTTCTTCCCGGAGTGGGTCGTAACCCGCAATCCCGAGATAGGTAGGAGGTAGGCCTTTTAATTCTTTGGGGTCGGCGAGAACGGGTGAATTTGTATGGATGAGTCTATCTTTTTGGTTGGGCAAATAGTTTTGGATGAACCAACGCATGATAGAACGAGTGAGAACATATTTCTCCCCAAAAAGTTCATAAGTCTCTGATTCTTTTGAAGTGTCGAGCATGGGGTAGAGTAAGGCTTGATAGATGGGAACAGGAACCTTGTCTTTTTTG
Organism: Leptospira noumeaensis; assembly: GCF_004770765.1. Taxonomy (NCBI): domain Bacteria; kingdom Pseudomonadati; phylum Spirochaetota; class Leptospiria; order Leptospirales; family Leptospiraceae; genus Leptospira; species Leptospira noumeaensis. Next base: position 1,345,439 of record NZ_RQFK01000026.1, read on the forward strand.
GCCCTAAGGCAAAGCGAAGTGGCAAGTAAGGCCCCGGCACTATCGCCACAAACGGCAATGGCATTTGGTGATCCGCCAAAAAGATAGGCAGAATTACGAACATATTGGTATGCGAGCCAAACATCATCGTGAGCAGCTGGATAAGGATGTTCTGGTGCCAAACGATAGTCTACGGCAATCACAATGCTTTTTGTGTAATGAGACATTTTACGGCAAAAATTATCATGTGTTTCTAAATTGCCGATGGTGAGTCCGCCACCGTGAAAGAAGAGTATGGTGGGGAGATTTCTTTTTTGTGGGTTTGCGTTGTAGACTCGAATAGGAATGAATGATGCACTGGGAGTAGGAATGAGTTTGTCTTCGATATGAGGGATCGGAAATTCCGGTTCATCGAAGATCCGCATTTGATCGCGGTAATGCCGACGTGCTTTTTCTGGACTCATTTGTTCCATTTTAGGAAGGAACTTGGCAATGTTACATGCTAAAGCGCAGTGTGGATCCAATTGGTTTGTCTCTGGTTGGTTTGACTTACGAACCAAAGTGGAAATCCAATGTTCCGGTAACGAAAAGACAAGTTTTGCGACTGATTTTTTGATACCTAACATTAAATAACCGATAATCTTTCTTGTAACATTCTATAGATTATAAACAAACCATAACTATCCAGTTTGCAATAAGCTATCAAATCCTCCAGAACACGTTTTTTTTCTTCGGCTGTCACCTGCTTTTTTATTAATCTTAAATATTGGTAATTTGCATCTTGTCCTTCGCGGATGGAAAGGCCAAGGTGACTTTCCGAACTAAAACATGGTAAAATTTCTTTTAACGATGCTTTCCCATTTTGGCCGGGATGGTAGATCCAAAGTTTTTTAAAAGGCATCGCAAGGTCGATAAACATCGATTTGACTCTCTCCCAGAATTCTAAAAACTCAGGGAAGGCTTCTGCTGACTCTTGGATGATGAGTTTTTCAAAAAAATCATTAAAAGAGAAGATAGTAATCCCAGAGGGTAGGTCTTTTTGTAATTGGGCCAAAACGGGAACACGTGGGTCAGTTCCCAAATCTTCGTGTAAGTAGGTTTTATGAGTCAGAATGTCCTTTTCGCTATCCCAAATGTGTAAAGAATACAAGTAAGGAACATGTTGGAATGGTCTTGTTTGTGGATACAGTGGAATGTAAGGATTGATGGATTCAAAATCTAAAAAAGCTACTGTTTTTGTAACATTTGTTAGGTAATTTTCAAAGGAAACCCTATCAAAATAGGTATTTCCAGATATATGCGCTTCTTTTTGAATTCTTTGGATGGGACTTAATTCAGAATTAGGAGCCGATTCGTACGAATTGTACCCAAGGGCAAACCAGCCTTTTGCTAATTCAGAGCTGTCTCGAAAATCAAAGATCACTTTTGCATTTTCTTTTCCTTTTGCACAATGAGTTGGAGACAAACAAGTTTTGAGTGATCGGCAACTGGGTTTGGAATCTAAAAATGATAACTGTACAGGTTGTTCGTTTGTTCTACTAATTTCTTTTTGGAACTGTTCCCATTCTGATTCTCGAGTTCCCGCCTCCGCTTCCATTCGAGAAGTTATGTCTTCTATCAGTAAATAATCTTCTGGTTGGATCTCCCCACCCGGATAAATGTATTTGGTTTGGATACGGATCAGTTTGAAACCAATGATATTTAAAGACATCCCTTCCGCGATTTTTTTGTGAAAGTAAAAGGAACGTAAGATGTCTTGTTTCACAGAACCAATGGGTCGGAAGTCCCAAAGGATCCAACCCTCACGTTCAATATCATATTCCAAATATTCAACAGTCGATACAAAGTTCTGGAATCGCAAGTGGGCGTGAAAGATGGATTTGTTTTCCGAAATCCATTCTAAAGTTTTATGAAAACTCTCTTCTTTCTCCATAGTTCTTTCGATGGTATTTGAATTAGAAAATTGGCTTCTGCAAATTTGTAAAAAATCGCCCCATTCCAGATGACCACCGAAAGAAGCGGAAGGTGGTTTTGGTACCAGTCCTTCTCTTACCAAATGAAAGGCATTCGTACAACGTAAAAATTGTAAAAATTGCGACTTGGTAACTGGTGTTAGTGTAGGATCAAACAACTTGATACAAGTTTTCCCATTGTTTTGTATAAGATAAAAAAGATTCCTTCCAAACTTCGGAACTTTTTACCAAAGCCTCGGGTGATAGGATAAAAAATTGGAAAAGAGCATTTTGGTTTGTGGTAGAAACTTTGTATTCATTTTCTATTTTTTGAAACGGAACACCTTCTAAAAAAAACTTCCAACGGTCTTCATAATCAGGATGGATTTGAAAGGAAAATTCTAATTCGGCATGGTTTTTTAGTAACAAAGGATGAAAGTTCAAATCCTCTTTTGTGATTTTGAGATTGGATTGAAATTCTTCCTTGGATTCTTTTTTCACGGTGATTTTTGGCAAAATAAATCTACGTAAGGATTTTTTCGCACGGTCAAAAGCGAGTAAATAGAAGTCCGTTGTATTTTTTCTCACGAGTCGGTATGGTTCTATGATCCTTTCGCCCAAATCATATCCATATTGAATGGTGAGTGCACGTTTGTCTTTGATGGCTTGCAGGATTTTTTCTGTATGAGATGAGTCTTGTGTTTCTTCCAAACTTTCAATTTCTTTGGGTTGTTTGGCAAATTTAGGAATGAGATCTAAATTACGTGAGAATAGTTTTTGCGAAAGGCTAATTCCTTCCAAACTTGTTTCTGCGGCAAACAAAACCCTAGAAAGACATTCTAACTCTTCTTTGGTGAACTTTAAACTGCGATCAATGGATTCTTTTTCTAAATAATAAGGGAAATGATCTTCGGACTGGTAACCGAATTGGGCTACCTTGATATTGAATCCAAGGCTTTTGAGTTGGCCTAGGTCACGATAGAGTTTTTTACGATCGGATTCCATGTCCTCATTTTTATAAAACCGAGGCATGATATTCCGAAATTTTTGGAAACTGATTCCTTTGGGTTCACGGAGTAAATTAAAGAGTAAAACAAAGAGACGAACCTCCGTCTCATTCATTTTTTTCACTTCAATCATTGGAAAGTCTTCAAAAGAACCCATATCTCTCCAAATTGTCTGTTTTTTTGATTCCGAAAAGTAGAAAATGAAAAAAACTGGAAAAGAATGCGAATCACAGGTCTCCTCCTTAGCCTCTCTTTTTTTCTACAATGTGCAACGTATTGGAAAAATCGTAAAAATGATTTCCAAGACATTGTGACCGTTGGTGTTGAAACACCAATGTATGGAGCAGCTGTTAAAGTAGGGCCCTTACCCATTGGAGTTCTTTTCCAAGGTGGGGAGTCAGAAATGGGAAAAAAGGATCTGGGTCGCGGAGCCGGGCTTCGTGGTGGTCAATTGGGAACTTACCATTCGCAACAGCTCGTATTTGGGATATTAGGTGGTGAGAGTTTTCATTCCGGCCTTCCTACATTGGATGCCAAAGACAATTGGCTTGTGGATAAAAAAGGAATCCCTCTCACAAACGATGAAAGGGCCAATATCAAAAGTTATAAAATGCGTTATTATTCATATTGGTATGATCCGGTAAAGGAACGTAAAGCCAGGAAGAAGGAACATTTCCGCCGTGAACTCACCAAGGATTTAGTGGACTCCACCGGGAATAAAGAGTTTTTAGCGTATCTTCCTCCTGAAGACCAAAAACCATTTGGTTACCCACCTGGATATTCCTGGAATCTTGAATTCACAGCAGGGATTTACGGAGGTGCGAGACTTGGATTTAACGTTGCCGAGGCTTTTGATTTTTTAGTCGGATTTACCACGATAGACGTGTTAGATGATGATGTAGAAGGAAAAGTCAAACCCAGTTTCCCAGGTTTTCCTTTCCCCGCTCCCACTGAAGCGGAAACTGATTCTACAACAGAGGAATGATTTTATAATTTAAAATCTTTAGCAGTGATTTTGTTTTTGGGATCAAATGTGAGTTTCAAAAATTTTTCTACTGTATCTGGTTTTTCTTTCAAAGTGTAATACTGTTCTGGAACATCACGGTCTTCTGCAAAATACCATACCATCACGGTTCCACTTGGATCGATTGATTTTTCAGTCGATTTGCCTAGAACAGCTTCTGTTTTTACGAGACCATCCCCCACTTTAATCATATCGATTTCTAATTTACGAAGTGCTGTGTGTGGATGAACTTTAGTGCTTCCTGCTTGGACTTTATTTCCTGACGTACAAGAAACTAAAAACAAAACCGAAGCGAGCGTGCTGAGTATCAAAAGTTTTTTGATCATATACCCTTACCTTAGATGGACTAAGGTAAGATTCTACATGATTGGATCTGGGTTGGCAAGTGATATCTTTTCTCTTTCTTCATCGATTCGGTTCATTTTTCCCAAAATCTTTTTGAAAAAAGGAATGGTTAAAAACACAAGACCAATCTCCAAAAATCCAAAAAAGAAGGAAAGTGCAGAAAAACTATAAGCTGGTGGTAAAACCGATTCAAATACCAATTGCATTTGGACTGATACTACGGGTCCTAACATAAATCCAAGAGAACCCACACCGGTAAATGCAGTCATTGTGGTCGCAGTCAGACCCGGTTTTGACATTTTACTCGCAAGCATCATGGAAGGGACAAACATCACTCCGGCTCCAATCCCACAGATGAGTAAAAAGGTAAAGAGATACCAATATTCATTGGTGGTTCCGGAAAGACCGAGAAATACTCCATAAATGGTCGAACCAATCAGCACAAGGGGCAAAACACCCGTTTTGCGAGAGAGGAGGGCCGACGGATAAGAGAGTAAACTCATAGGGAAAAGAACCAGTCCCAAAAATACACCGAGCATTCCTGGATGGAAGGCGAGAGTTTCTCTTAGGTGGATATTAAAAGAAGAGATGATAAAACCAACTGTAAAACGGTCAATGAAGTTGAATAAAAACGGAACAAACAAAAATGGATTTTCAAAAATGGCAACTTTCAGATCACTCAGTTTGAAATCTTTTGCTTTATGGATTCCTTTGTCTTTTAACATGAGTAAACTCATTAACCCAACAAAGATTAAAATCCCAGAACCTACATAAAATGGCAAAAGGGGATTTTTCCTTCCGAGAATTCCAAGTGGCATTCCGAAAGCACCACCAAGGGATAAAAACATCCCTGTGATCCCCATAAGGATTCCTTTGCCATAGTAACGTTTGTTCTCCGGATCATTTTCCCTGTCGGCAGCAGAACTTAAGAGGAGTCCAATGATAAAGATATGAGCCGCACCTTCCAAGAATCTTAAAAAAAGAAAGAGTCCCATATCGGTGACAACTGTGAGTGAATAAAAAAGTCCTGCGTCTACAAAACAGAAAAAACTAATGAAGTACTTTCTGTTTTTAAAACGATCTGAAATGATTCCCGCAACCGGTGCAAAAAGAAAGGAACCGAGCATGGGAATACTTGTGAAGTAGGCAACTTCCCAATTCGATCCAAGCAATCGGTCCTTTACAACATCCTTGACTACCGGTACAATCATTGTAACCGGCAACATAGATAAAAAAACTAAAGTGACTAAGGTGTACGGGAATCCCAAAAAATTAACCTGCAGGTAAAAGAGTTTGGTAACGATCCATTCCTATATTTTCTTTTAGGTCGGAATCGAGCTCAATAAACAAAAACTTATTCAAATCAAAAGTGGCATTTGCTTCTGCCAATAGTTCTGCTTTTTGTGTATCGTTTAAAGGGAGAGTGTCCAAGTTTTGGCGATAGATTCCTTTGAAGGCCATAAGGTCTTCAATTTCAGGAAATTCATAAAATGCAGTTCCTTCATTTCCTTCCAATTCAAAAGTTTTTGCTACTACTTTTTTAATGGATTGGCCACCAGAAAGATCTCCCAAGTAACGGACGTAAGCCTGCGCTACAAGTAGTTCTGGTTTTGTTTTTGCAGTATTTTTGATATGGTCAATGTAGTTCTGTGTCGCTTTGGAAATAGAACCACGAAGTTTGGTTCCAAATTTCTTTTGGAAACTCGCGATATCTTCTCCCAAAGATTTCTCACGAAAGAGAGCTGGGAAATATAGTTTAGCAAGGATAGGGTTATCTTTGTTTTGACGGTAGAGTTCTTCCATCACAGCATAAACTGCTTGTAGGCTTTCTAATTGGTAGGTATAAGTTTGGGCGTCGAGTCCGCCTCTAAAAATGGCCCGAATGTAAGGAACCTTTTCAGTTTCCTGGTGTTTATCGGCAGTACCTTCTCTTAACATCATTGCTATGGACATAATGGCTCCTGTTGTCTATGTGAGAATGAATCTCATATATGACACTACCCTGACAATTGCTCGGACTGTCAAAGAAAATTATAGAGAATCTTCTTGGACTGGCGTTTTCCAAAATTCAAGCGGGATTTCGGCCCTTTGTTCTGGGTATAGGAAGTAAGAGAGAAAGAAGACCAAAATGGAAACAAGAATCCCTATCGTTGCAAGAACCACGTCCTTTCCGACTTTGCGGAAGGTGTCGAGATAGGGAAGATCCTTGTAAGTGATGACATTTAGAATGATTTCACGACCGGCAAGGAGACCGAGAAAGGCCCAGGTGGTGGACATGGGGACATTGCTTACGTATTGGAAAAAGAATAACAAACTTCCATACACCAAATCGACAATCGTTGCGGCTTTGGCCCATTGGATGTCAGATTTTTCTGAAACCACTCGTTGGATGGTTCCACCATTGGTACGAATGATGATGAGTAAAGCGACAATGAGAATCAAAACTGCTGTTAGGAATTCGATGATCCCCAACTGACGAGGTAAAAATACGGCAATGTTTGCTGTGTCTTGTAATAACCAAGCCACCCAAAGATACATGGTCGAAAGCCATTGTAATCTAGACCACCGGCGTTCGGAAACGGGATCGGGGGTGTGGACATCATGGTATTCGTGTGGGTCAACTTTGACAAGGATGGCCCAAACCACAATCGCTGCAAGGAATGCGAGGCCATAACCGAAAAACGATTTGGTTAACATTTGGTCTATACTTTTGCCACCAAACAAACCTAATACGAGAAATGTTGTAGAAACGGGTGCCCTGAGTCTCGTGATGACAACAAGTAAAACAGGTGCTAAAAGTTGGAGGAGGTTGAAGTCTTTGGTTTCGGGGATTGAATCCAATCTATGGAAATGGATTTCGCCACCGTGTAAAAACCAAGCGATCAAATGAACGAAAAATAAGAGTCCGCCAAAAACGAGAATCTTCTGTAGCCAGTGAACCGATTTTTTACTCTCGATAAAGGTTCCGATGGTTTGGACTGCATCGTTTCCGGCCACAGAAAACGACGCAATCGCAAAAGAAAACCATCCGAGATAATACCGAGGAAACCCCAGGAAATAACCTGCACAAATCGTAAGAACCAAAAAAAGGGTAAAACCGAAAAATCGAATTTGATCTTTTTTAGTGGGGTGCTGGTAATCTATTTCCTGGTTAAGGCTCATGCATTCATATAGTGTTTCGCATATCTCTCCGTAATTTCCTTGCGGTCGAAAAGAATAAACACATCTGTAGTACCAAAAACAGAATCCAGTGCAGGAATTCCACAGATTTTAGCACCCACTCGGAGGTATCCTTTCAAAAGTGGAGGGATATTTTTGGAGATCGCTTTCGGATCTTCTACATGAAAATTAGTGTCAAACCCAGGGATGACAAAGTCAGGGTTTGGATACACACGAAATTCTTCTGGAGCAATTGCTTCTTTTGCTTTTAAAAATCCGTAAGATTGTGAAGCAACTCCCGCGTCAGTGGAATGGATGGATCCACAACCCATGAGATAACGAACATTATGTTTGTTCATGAATTCAGCAAGACCTTGCCAGAGTAAAGAGATCACAGATCCATCACGGTAGTCTGGGTGAACACAAGAACGTCCTACTTCTGCAATTTCGTCAGGTAGGTTATAAATTGATGTGATATCAAATTCGTTTTCACTGTAAAAACCAATTCCGTTTTTTGCGTTTTGGCGTGTTAAAATGCGGTAGGTTCCTACAATTTTTTTGTCATCAGTGGATTTATCGATAACAATTAGGTGGTGGCAGTACAAATCGTACTCATCACGGTCTTTTCTTGTTGCAGAAGATTGTGGCAGACCTTCTCCCATTTCTAAGTTGAACACTTCATAACGTAGTGCAAGTGCTCTTTCAATTTCTAGTTGGTTTTCAGCCAAACGAACTTCTAGGATTCGTTCTGTTTTGTTAATTGTATTTGGTTTCATCGGATAGTATCCTTTTGTTTATCTACTGATTAAAGTAGAATGGATCCGTTACGACAATGTGACAATAAGGTGAAAATCAGTTGATAGAATGGTTTGTTCGTTTGTTACAAATTGGTGACAGTTAAAATGTATCGGTGGTTGGTTGGTTTTTGAAAACTTTTTTTATTTCAGAATATTTTACAGTTTGTCCAAGGTTTTCGGAAATACCAAACACTCTGAATAAAAGAATAAAAGATCGTAACATTTGGAATCTCCTTTGTTGGTTGTATCGCAAGGTATCCATCATACGAACATGGCTCTAAACCTGGTATGGAGGTAACAAATCCTGGATGATACTTCTGATTGAAAATCAAAGTTTCTCCTTTTGGTAAGGTATCAAACTCATATCGATCCGGTTTCCATGATTTAGGTTTGAAATCTTTTTTTGTAGAGAGAAGATAAAATTCTCCTTTGTAATCCTTGTCAGTAATGGTTTGATTTGTGAAATAGAAGGTTAAGTTTTCATAGATATCATTGGTTGATAGGTTGGCTTGGATGGTAGGCAACATCCTCGAATCAGAACCATAATCGGGGCCTGTGGATACAGTGATTGGATAGGTATTTGGATTTTTGATCTCTAGCTTTGGTAAAGGTAGAATAAAAATCTCAGATAAGTATTTTGTATTCATTCGTTTTGTGTCTTGGGTATGAAGGAGAAAACAAAAAATGACAAAAATACTAAATACGCGGTGAAATCTAATCGGCACTAAGTTCCAAATATTTTGAAATCCAGCCGCCAAACACCAAACATATAAAAAAACAACACTGAGACTCCAACGCGGGTATACTCGTTCCCAGGAATAAATGGGCAACTGTTCGAGGATTGCTGCAGGTGAATAGGGAGAAAAATTTCCCATCATCACCCACAAAACAAGTCCTAGTAAAAATAAAACCGGTACCATTCTTTTTTTTATGAAAAAAAGAAGAGGGAAAAAATAGCGTGGGAATTGACCTAGATAGTTTCCATACTCCCAATGTCTGTATTGCATTTGGGAAAGTGTGTTTGCAAGCAGTGGGTGTTGGGAAGATCCAAAAAAAATAAGATATAAATCCTTCCAATCCAAAGGATACTTGTCAGCCACGAAATGCCTTCCCACTGAATGAATGAATTGGTACATGGGAAACCATTTGAAGGCGAGAATAACCAAAACAAAAACTGAAAGTTTGATGGAACGAAGGAAACTTTGTTTTGGGGATTTTGAGATATAAATTTCGCGGGGAACCAAAAAGAAAAGAAGAAATATACCTTGTGTGAGTGGGTAGATGCTTCCTTCAGATAACAAAATGTAGGTGATAATGGCAATTAAGATTCCGATCTCCCAATTTTTATTTTGAACAAAATATAAAATATAAAACACGAGGGAAGGTAAAAATAATCCAGGAATTTGGTTTAAATGACCCGCATAAAACTTTTGAAATACAAATCCCGAAAATTGGAATAGAAGTACAAAGAGTAATGAAGATAAGTTGGTGGACTTTGTATAAAGCCGGAAGGAGTGAAAGTTGAATAATCCTGAAAGGATAAAGTAAAAGAGAAAACTAATTTTTAATGCTGTGAGTGTGGTAAAAAGAATCGCGAGTAAGTGAGTGATACTTCCTACTTTGCTCGTTGGATTTTCCCAAACTGGAAACCCTGCACCGTAATAAGGATTCCATAATGGGAAACTTCCAAATTCTAAAAAAGATTTTCTTAAAAATTGGGCATGGAAACTATACATGTCCCAATCGAAACGACCATAGAGGTTATCCGATTCGAATAGGACTTTTGTATTCCAAAGATAGAATGTAAAAAAAAGGAGAACTAAGGCGAATGGCCTAATGTGCTTCATCCCAATCACCGCCAAACTTACCTTGGGCGATAATCGGAACTTTTAGTTTCATCGCAGATTCCATTTCTTCTTTTGCCATTTGGTAGAATTCCTTTTTTTCCTTCGGGTTCACTTCGAAAACAAGTTCATCATGGACTTGGAGAAGGAGTTTAGAATCAAAACCGTTCTTTTTGATTTTGTTATGGATTTGGATCATCGCCAGTTTGATCATATCTGCTGATGTTCCTTGGATGGGTGAGTTAATCGCAACACGTTTGGCCGCTTCACTTGCCATTTTATGTTTGGAATGGATATCGGGTAGGTAACGTCTGCGACCAAGAAGTGTTTCCACATATCCATGTTCCTTGCAGAACTCCACAATTTCTTCCATATAAGTTTGAACGCCTGTGTAGGTGGCAAAATACTTTTCGATAAATTCTTTTGCCTCTTTGCGGCTGATCCTTAAATTATTCGAAAGACCAAAAGAAGTGACTCCATAAATGACAGAAAAGTTAACAACCTTTGCTTTATTTCGCATATCGGGCGTTACCTTGTCTTCTGGGATACCGAAAATTCCGGCTGCCGTTCGTTTGTGAATATCCGCTCCCGATTTATAAGCATCCATCATTTGAGGGTCATTGGCATAGTGGGCCATAATTCTAAGTTCGATTTGGCTATAGTCGAGAGAAAGAATCTCATAACCTTTTTTGGCTATAAAACCTTTTCTGAGTAATCTTCCTTCCTCATCTTTGATCGGAATGTTTTGTAAGTTTGGATTGGTGGAAGATAATCTACCCGTCGCCGCAATGGTTTGGTTGTAACTGGTATGGATACGACCTGTTTTCGGATTGATGAGTGTGGGAAGAGTGTCTGTATAAGTGGATTTTAGTTTTGAGAATTTACGAAGTCCGAGTAAATCATCGATGATGGGATGAGTCCCTTGTAAAGATTCCAAAACAGAATGATCGGTGGAATATCCTGTTTGTGTTTTTTTCTCAGCTGGTAATCTTAAGTCTTCGAATAAAACCGTTTGTAGTTCTTTTGTTGAATTTACATTAAAGGTTTTTCCTGCATAGAAGTGAATGTTTTTTTCATGTTCTTTGATTTTTGTTTCAAAGATTTTGGAAAGAGATTCAAAATATCCTTTTTCTACAGCAATCCCTTCAAATTCCATATCTGCCAAAGTATGTAACACTGGCATTTCAATTTCATAAAAAAGTTTTTTGTGAATTCCTTCTTCCATTTTTGGTGAAAGAATATTATGAAGTTGTAGGGTAATGTCTGCATCTTCGCAAGCATATTCGGAAACTTTTTCGGGATCAATATCGTATAAGTTTTGTTTTTTCTTTCCTGTTCCAACTAACTCATCGTAAGTGATGGTTTTGTAATCCAAATAGTCAACGGCCATGTCATCCATATTGTGGCGGCGTTCCCCTGGATTCAAAAGGTAAGAAGCTAACATCGTATCAAAATGAATTCCCGCTAACTCAACACCATAATTCCGAAGCACTAAAAGATCGTATTTGATGTTTTGTCCCACTTTTTTCCATTTGGGATCTGTTAGCATTGGTTTTAAAACAGCAAGTCCTTCTTCGGGAGAAGGGAGTAAATGGCTATAGATGGACTCCGGGTGAGAGAAAGCAATGTAGTATGCAACCCCTGGTTCCTGAGAAAAGGAAACTCCAAGTAACTCAGCGAGCATTGGATCTTGTGAAGTTGTTTCTGTATCGACAGAGATTGGTTTTTTGGAATCTAGTTTGGCTACAATTTTTTTTAAGTCATCTAAGGTTTGGATACGTTTATAAGTTTTTTTAGAAACCGCAGAGCCTTTGTTTGGTTTTGGTTCTGTTCCGGAATCTAAAGCATCTTTTGATGATTTTTTGCCTTTTTTAGCAGGTTCCGAATCGGAACTTTTATCTTTGGAATCTCCATCACTAGTAATGGGAATTCCAGCTTGTTTGGCAAGGTCACGGTGGAGGACATTGTATCCTTCGTCTTTGAAGTATTGTACTTTGGCCGGATCATAATAATTGGGAAGTTTTAAGTCGCTCTTTTTAATATCGAGTTTGAGGTTGGTGACAATGGTCGCTAGTTTCCGTGATAAAAAAGCATTTTCTTTTTCAGCTGCCAACTTATCGATGAGTGATTTGTTTTTTATCTTATCTAGTTTTTTATAAATAGTTTCTAAATCACCAAACTCTTGGATGAGTTTGGCTGCACCTTTTTCTCCAATCCCTTTGACTCCGGGAATGTTATCTGAGGCATCACCTAACAGTCCCATATAATCAGTGACTTGTTCTTTGGTGATTCCTATATTTGCTTTAACCCATTTAGGATCAATTTTTTCAAATTCGGAAACTCCTCGTTTCCCACGTAACATATGTATGTTTTTGTCTAGAACTTGGTATAAATCTTTATCACTGGAAAGGATGACGATTTCTTCAAAATCTTTTCCAAACTTTTTACATAAGGATCCAATGATATCATCAGCTTCAATTCCATCTATTTTGTACATAGGGAATTCTAATGCCTTTAACATTTCATAAATTTTATGAATCTGAGGTTTTAAATCCTCTGGCATCGGTTTTCTGTGAGCTTTATAATCCTCATACAAATCGTTTCTTTCGAGTCTTGTACCGGGATCAAAAGTAAAAGCAATATGAGATACTTTTTCATCTTGTAGGAGTTTGAATAACATCCTCCAAAACCCAAAGATGGCGCCACTAGGAAGTCCCGTTTTAGAGTTGGTAAGGTTGGATGCTGCAAATGCAAAATATGCCCGGAAGGCCAAAGCATGGCCGTCAATGATGAGTAATCTTCCGCTCATGTTCCTTCTCCGTACAAAGAATCTCCTAAAAAGGAATAATAGATTAGTTTTGTTTTTTCAACCGTTTTGGTGACAGAAAATCGTTTTACCGAAGTTTTGTTAAAGGTTCCGAACTTGGTTCTTAATTCTTCCGATCCCACTAGTTTATCCAAACCTTGGGCGATACTTTCTGAATCTCCCACCGAACAAACGTAAGCTCCTTCATTATGATCCAACATCTCACCAATTCCACCTCCATTTGTGGCAACGATAGGAAGACCTGATGCCATAGCATCCAAAACAGATGTTCCGAGGCCTTCTTCTTTGGATGTGAGTGTAAAGATATTGAATAAGGATAACAAAGCAGGGATGTCCTTACGATAACCAGTGAAAATGACTTTATCTTTGATTCCTAATTGATTTGCTTGGTTTTTGAGTTTGTTCTCTAACTTCCCATCACCAACAATCATCAGGCGAAAGTCAACGTTTGTTCTCATCTTTGCTATGGCGCTAAGTAAAGTTTCTTGGTCTTTGTGATCGACAAGGGCTGCCACATTTCCAATCACAATACATTTTTTGGGAATATGAAATTCTTCTCTTAAGTATTCGTGAGGAGCCGATTTTGAAAAACGTTTTAAATCAATTCCTGAATAAACTGTGATGATTCTTTCTGGTGCAATTTTGCTACCAATCATAATTTCTTTTATTTTTTGCGAAACTGGCAAATAATAATCGTTAGCCGGATGTTGGTATTTCCATCTGGAAAAAAAACTAGACTTGGGTTTAAAGTCCACTCTCCTGGAAACAATTAATGGAATGCTTAAGTGGCTTCGTTTGGCGAGTAAGGCAAGTGTATGTGCGTGAGCTGTATGTGTATGAATTAGTTTTATGTTTTTGGAAATACAGAGAGATCGAATATTCTTATATGCTTTTCTATCCCACTCGCCACGCATTTCAATAGGAAAAAAATCATAACCATTCTCTTTACATTTGGTTTCTAAAGGGGAATTTGGTTGGCCGACAACCATTTGTGGAATTTTGAAATTGGCCAGTCCTTGGACTAAATAATAAAGCTGTTGTTCTCCACCACGCCATTCGCGGGAAGTGTTGATATGTAGGATCAAATTATAAGTGTTTGGAACGGTCGTATTCGAGAGCGATGATGGAGCCCATAACTTTGAACCCCGCCGGAGCTTCGTCTACCATTCCTTCTCCGTGAAACATTACTTTAACGGAGTCCATCATGGCATTGATAATTTTCAATCCTTTTCCCATGTTCTTATGTTTTTGGCCAGATCCATTGTAAGGAAGGGTTTCTGGTTTTTTGCTTTGGTGGTTTTTGATATGGTCAAGGAAGTTACTAAAACATTGTGATTGGTTGGAACGGAGGAGTTCTTTGTCAGTGTCGGGGAGGGAACCTGCTTCTGAAAGACCCGATCCATAATCCAAAATATACAATGTGAATTTTGAGGAATCGATCCTCCAACGACAGATGATGGTTTCGTCACAATGACAGGAGACATTTGCTGCGACTGCATTGGTCAGTGCTTCATCGGCGGCCAGTTCAATGTGCATGATATTGTCTGCACTAAACCCATTTCCTTCCAAAGTGCCTTTGAGCTCTTTTCTGAAATGTTTGACAGAGGACATATCAGGAGGAAGGAACATTGCATACGACCCAGGTGAGGGACATAATAAATACGGTAAAACTTCAGATGGTGCTGTCAACTGCCGCTATCTCCCCCTCTCCCAATCATATTACACGATAGAGAGGGAGAAAAAAAGTCAAAAATCCTAGATTGGGGACGTCATGTCAGAAAAAATTTCCTAAATCGCGATGCCGAGTGCCTTCGCCAGCTGTTCCATCCTGTGGATGAGCTTTTCTTGGCCAAGAAGGCTAAAGAGAATGGGAAGTTCGAGCCCATGGGATTTCCCCGTAGTGATGGCTCGGATCGGCATAAAGAGTGTCCTTCCTTTTTCACCCGTAGTTTCTCCTGCCTTGGTCATGGCTTCTTTGTATTCATCCGGGTTTGATAACGGTTTTGCTTTGACCGCTTGGTAAAAAGCAGAGACTACCGCTTTGCCGTTCCCATCCAAAACCAATTGTTTGGCTTCTTCATTTTCAAATTGTAGATTTTCTAAAAAGAATTCTTCAATGTAGGGGGGAGCTTGGATGAGTCTGTCCAAATACACACGCACTGAATCTAAAATGGAGAGGAGTTGTGGGTTTGTTCCCGACTTATAAGTTTCTGGGATTTGGCAGTCTTTTAAGAATGGTTCGAGTTCCTTTCCCAAAGTTTCAATCTTTACATCGCGAATGTATTTGTTCGACATCCAATTGAGTTTTGATTTTGGATTTAAATATTCTGCAAGTCCGAGAAGTGATAACTTATTAAAATCAACCGTTTCCTTTTCTTCTTCTTTGAGTTTTTTAAATACATCAAAGGTAGCTGGAGATTTTGAGCAGCGTTCCACATCAAAGACGGAACAAAGTTCGGCATCACTCATATATTCTTTACCATCGGGAGAAGTCCATCCAAGTAAAGCCATGTAGTTACGCATAGTATCACTGGAGTAACCTAAATCACGGAATGCAAGAACCGATGTAGCACCAGCACGTTTGGAAAGTTTTTTCCCATCGGTTCCTACAATTTCACTGGCATGAGCAAACCTTGGGAGTGGAAATCCAAAGGCTTCAAAAATTAAAATTTGGCGAGGAGTATTGGAAAGATGTCCCACTCCGCGAATCACATGTGTGATTTTCATTAGCGCATCATCGATCACCACTGCATAGTTATACGAAGGGAATCCATCAGACTTCACAATGATAAAGTCACCAATGAGTTTGGATTCGAACTTTACCTTTCCCTGGATCATATCATCTACGATGACTATTTTATGCGGAGTTTTGAATCTTACAGTAAAGGGAATTTTTTTCTCAATTTGGGAATTGATTTCTGCATCAGTAAGATCCGAACATTTTCCATCATAGATGTATGGAATTCCCATGGCATCGGCTTGTTTTTTTTTGCCGTCGAGTTCTTCTGCGGAACAAAAACAACGATAAGCTTTTTTTTCCGAAATCAGTTTGTCTGTGTATTCTTTATAAATATGAATTCTTTCGGACTGAGTGTACGGGCCGTTTGGACCACCCACACCAGGGCCCTCATCCCATTCCATTCCGAGCCACTTCAAAGACTCTAAAATGATTTTGAAAGATGCTTCTGTGGAACGGTCTTGGTCTGTGTCTTCGATCCGAAGTAAAAACTTTCCTTTTTTTGCTTTCGCGTATAAATAATTAAATAGAGCCGTTCTTGCTCCTCCCACATGGAGAAATCCGGAGGGGGACGGGGCAAAACGAGTGCGAACTTCTGTCATTTGATTTCCTCTTTGAGTAAAAAGTCTCCGATCCGCTTGTAACCAAATGGTTCTTTAGTTTTGGTAGTCAGTCCATTGGTATACGGCGGAACAAAGAAAATTTGTGTATTATTTTCTTTATAGATAAGTTTGAAGAATAGTTTGTCGGTTTCTGTTTCACTGAATTCATAACGAAGTTGTAAGTAATCGTAAAAATTAGATACATGTTCCGATTTGATTGTATTATTTTCTTGTTTGATAAATACAGTTGAATTTGGAAAAAATTCGATACTTCCTAAACTATGTGACCAACGACTATCCCCACCAAGTTTGGAACGAGTTCCTTCCTCGATGAGTGTCCCTGTGTCACCACCTAATTCGAATGTGTCGAATTCTTCGATTTCTGTTTTGATTTCTTCTGCACTCAATTTGTTTTCGAGTAGTGTAGAGAGTGTAGAACCTTTTGATTCTGAAAAAAATGATTCGGTATAAACAAAGAAAATTCGTTTTTCTGATTCTTCTTTTTTAAATTTTCCTATTTTTTTGTTCCAAATGATTTTATAGGATTCAAATGGTTCGTTTCCAAATTCTGCTTTAACTTTTGATAAAAAATTACCTTCGTAAGCAAGAAAACTGAGTTCAATTTTCTCTGCATATCCGGTGGATTTTCCCGGTTCCCATTCGATGAATCGGAAGTGAGAAGACCCTTCTTTGAAAAATAATTGGCTCATTTTTCTCGGAGATTTTAGGTAAAGGACAGATGCGGGAATTTCTGAAATTGGCTCTCTAATGATGAGTGATTTCAGGTTCTGGCAGTTGGATCCAGAAAAAAAAATCAAGATACAAAAAAGCCAATAGAATCGGGAGTATTCTTGAGTTTCGGGGGACATAGATCGGTGCGTATCGCCAGTCTAAAAAGGGAAAACCGCTTGACAAGTCAATTCACCCCATCCCTGTGTCATTGGAACCCATGAAGAACGAAGAACAGTATCCAAAACGCCCCTTTGAAGACCAAGTGAATGATGACCAAAGGAAATACTCTCGCTACGTATGCGATTCGAGAGCCATTCCGCAAGAAATTGATGGTCTAAAGCCTGTTCAACGAAGGATTTTATGGGCGATGTGGAACTCTGATGCCCGTAACCGCCACACAAAAACTGTAAAAGTTGCCGGTCTTGCGATGGGGTACCATCCGCACGGGGATCGTTCCATCCAAGATGCCCTTTCGCAAATGGCGCAAGACTTTGCTTTTGCTAATAATTATCCTTTAGTGCATGGGGAAGGAACCTTTGGGGATGTTCTAGACCCCAATGCAATTGCTTCTCCTCGTTATACGGAAGTCAAACTCTCCGACTTTGCCAAGGATTTAGGATTCTTTGAAAGTTTACCCGACATTGATTATGTTAAAAACTATGATGAAACCGAAGATGAACCCATCCATTTCGTAGGAAAAGTTCCAGTTGTACTCTTAAATAACATTCAAGGGATTGCAACTGGTTTCCGTTGTTTCATCCCCGCTCATAAGCTCAGCGATATTATTGATTCCCAAGTGACTTATTTAAAAACAGGGAAACCCAAAAAAGTCACACCATGGTACAAAGGGTACGGTGGGGAAGTGAAGTTGTCCAAAAATGACAATGGTAGCACTGTGATGTCCACGACCTTCGCTTTCAAAAAAGAAGATGGGAAATTGTTTCTCGTTGATTCTCCAATGAACTGGAATCGGGAAAAGGTTGTAAACTATCTAGATGATTTGATTGAGAAAAAAGACAATTGGTTAAAGGACTATGTAGATCATTCTAGCCAAACGTTTAAAATTGAACTCATTGCCAAAAAGGGCGAAGAACCTTCTGAGAAAGAAATCAAAGAACTGTTTTCCAAAGAAAACAATGAAGTGCTTACTATCAACGTAATCACTCACGAAGGAAAACTTCGTAACTTCAGTCCTGAAGAAATCATCAAACGATTCTGTGATTTTAGAAAAACACATCTCATTCGTCGTTTCAAACGTTTGGCGGGACTCGAAAAAGAAAAGATCGATCGTAATTCAGAACTCATTCGATTCATCAAAGAAAAATGGAACGAGAAAGTAACAGGGATTAAATCTAAAAAAGAATTTGAAGACAAATTGAAAGCAGCCAAGTTCGTTTACTTCGAATGGTTGAGTTCCATTCCTGTGTATCGAATGACTTTGGAAGAAGTTCGTAAATGTGAAGATGCCATTGTAGAAGCAAAAACAAAATACACTGAGTACACTACATTACAAAAAGACGATAAAAAACTCACCGGTTTTATGACCGATGAACTTGATGAACTGAAGAAAAAATGGGATCCGAAATAAATCATTATGGCTCAAAAAACTGAAAAAACCTCAGGAAATTCGCGAAATTTTAAGAAATTATCTCACGTAGAACACGTGCGGATGCGGACAGGGATGTGGCTTGGCCAAAACTCCCTTTCCACTTTTGAACAACATTTTTTCACAAAAAACAACGCGGGAACGTACGAAGTGTCCCACGAAGAACTTTCAGACATTCCTGCTAAGATCAAATGTTTAGATGAAGCCTGTATGAACTGTGTGGATGAGTATCGTAAAAACTTAAACGACAAATCCATTCCAGAAAAAGACAAGATGAACAAGCTCATCATCCAATTGTCTACTGATCGCAAACGAGTGACCATCCAAGACAATGGCCGTGGAATTCCCGCTGACAATGCGGAAGGTGTTTACCTCCATTTGATGTATGGAGAAAACTTTGATGATATTGCAAAAGAAGATCATGTTGCCGGACAAAACGGTGTGGGGATCTCTCTTGTGAGAATGGTTTCTTCTTTTTTTAGAGTGAAAACCATCAATGGTGGAAAAGCTTACAAGAAGATGTTTAGCATTCATGATGATGCTAAAAAAGTCATTCGTAGTTTCAAACTTCCTAAAGAAGATATGGAAAAAGTATTTTTATATTTCGATGAACACGGAACTTTTGCTGACTGTCCTCTTCTTTCCGCGGATCAAATCAAACAACTAAAAGCTCCTTGTGATAAAACAGGAATGACCGCTGTTGTAGAAACTGCTAAAAAAGAAGACCACGGAACCACTGTTGAGTTCGAACTAAACCCTGCTTATTTTAATAACCTGGATACTACTTTTAACATCAATTTGGTGAAACAATACCTGCAAGACATTGCTATGTCGAATCCAGGACTCGAAGTTGTATTCATTCACAAAACGGGAAAAGAGAAGTATAAATTCAAAAAGGGTTTTG
Source organism: Leptospira noumeaensis (assembly GCF_004770765.1). Taxonomy (NCBI): domain Bacteria; kingdom Pseudomonadati; phylum Spirochaetota; class Leptospiria; order Leptospirales; family Leptospiraceae; genus Leptospira; species Leptospira noumeaensis. The sequence goes on from NZ_RQFK01000026.1 coordinate 1,364,954, forward strand.
ATGAAATCTTTAGTAACTCCGAGATGGTTTACTATAAATTAGATTATGCCGATAAAACCTCGGCTTCTCAAATCCATATGGAAACTTATGTGGTTTTGGGCCAAAACAAAAACCTAACTTGGGTAAACTCAATTTTTTGCCCGCAAGGTGGATCGGCCATTGAGTATTTGGAAAATAGACTTTGTGATGAGGTTCGTAAAAAATCTCAGATTGTCAGTTTAGAAAAAAAACTCAACACACAATGTACACGTAACGATGTGAGAAGTTGTTTCCATATGTATGTGAACCTTCGTATCCTCAATCCACGTTTTAAATCCCAAGATAAGTCTTATCTCATCAATGATTTGAATGAGGACATCCGAAAGTCTCTCGATAAACATTTGGATAAACTTTTGAAGAAAACGGGCCTTATCGAAGAAATCAAAATGGTGATGGAACGTAGAACCCAGTTAAAACAGCTCGAGGACGCGCAGAAAGGCCTCCGTAAGGCGTCTCGGAACAATATTCCTAAGCTGATGCCGCCAACGGGCAAACCAAGCGATCCAGGCCGAATTTTATTTGTGGCGGAAGGGGACTCAGCGATTGCGGGTTTACGTCCTGCAAGAAATCCTAAGTTACATGGACTTTTCCCTCTTCGGGGAAAACCACTCAACTGCAAAGGGATGTCTCTCGCTAAGGCAATGCAAAACGAAGAGATGAAAAACATCGTCGCCATTGTGGGCCTTCCTCTCGACCAAAAAGTAAAGTCCATTGATGAACTTCATTATGATCGAATTAGTATCATCACAGATGCGGACTTTGATGGTTATGCCATTAGGTCTCTTATGTTGTCTTTTTTCTACGAGTATTGGCCGGAACTTTTTGAGTTAGGATTTATCAATATCTCTGCGGCACCACTTTACGAGGTAGATGTGAAGTGGAAGGATGCAAAAAAAGAAACTGTATTCTGTATTGATGATTCCGACTATGACAAGTTAGTTGCTCGTGTGAACAAACAAGGCGCTGAGATCACTCGTAAAAAACGAAACAAGGGACTTGGGGAAACAGGAAAAGAGGCTATGAAATATGCCGTCGATCATTGTATGACTACAATCACTGTGGGAAACAAAAAGACGGCTAAAAATACGCAAGACCTTTGGTTCCACAAAGACTATGCAGAAAAACGTAGAGAGGCAATTTCTGAATACTCTATGAGTGTGATCCAAGACTAAAATAGTTCTAAAATCCATTCAGTGTTAGATGCAAAAATGTCACTGATTCTTTTTTGAATAGCGATCACTCCTCATTCCGTAGGTTTGAGGAGTTTCTTGTTTTATGGGCTTGCGGTAGATTTATAACTTTATTTTTTTATAGGAATGAAGTCTAGGTCTCCCAAAAAAACAAAACCCACTAGAAAGTCCTCACTTAAAATCAAAAGTAAACCTAAGACCAAAATTAAGGAAAAAGAAGACCACCTTCTTCCCATCCGGCCTTTACCTATACTTTTTCCTCTCCCCCCATTTTCAAATCGCAAACGAATTTCTTTTTTTCTTTTTTTTAACATTTTATTTTTCTTCCAATGTTCTTCTTTGCAAGAGAAACCTAGGGAGGTTTATCACAACAACCTTGTAACTACAGAGACAGAGGTTTTATCCAAAATAGAAAAACTACAAAATTCAGGAATCCAATCCTTGGCATATATGTATATGTTAGGTGATGGAGTGATTCATGCTGGAAACCAAGGGGGAGAGGAAAGTGTTCAAATCCAAAGATTTAAAATCGGAAGTATCACTAAACTATTTACCGGGATTGCACTTTTACAATTACAAGATAAGGGGAAACTAAAACTAGATGACCAAGTTTCTAAGTATCTGCCCGAAATCAAAATGATACAAAGTAGGGGAAAAAATTTTCCTGAGATCACCCTTCGGGACATTCTCACCCACCAGTCCGGACTTCCCTCTGACTTAGCCTCCGGTTTTTTTCTTTCCCCTGAAGCAAATGACAAAGAGATCCTGGAATCCTTTCGTTCCCTTCCGAAACATCTCATTCATATAGAAAGAAATGAACCTCACAAAAACCATTCTTATTCTAATTTTGGATTTGGACTTCTTGGAGTTGTGATCGAACGAGTGTCAGGTCTTGGAATTGAAGAATATTTCCAAAAGGAAATTTTTAAAAAAGCGGGAATGAAACATTCCACCTTACTTGAGTTTTATGAAGGATCAGATCTTGCTCCTGGTTATCATGGTTTTTTTTGGAAAACAAAAACAAAACCTCAGAAAATTCGAGATTTAACTGCGGGTTCTCTTTCTTCCACCGGGGAAGATATGGGTTTTTTTATGAAAGCTTTGTTTCAAAGTAAAAAAGGAAAAGGTTTACTCTCAAAAGAAAGTTTTGCGGAATTCCATCGCATCCAAAAAGGCCCAAGTTCTAATTTTCAAATGAAACTTGGGCTTCCGGTTTTACTTCAAGAAAAGATTAGTGGTGGGAAAACAGTTTGGATCTCGGGCCATTCCGGATCCCTCCCACCTTACTTTGCTGATTTGGTTTATGATCCAGAAACAGAAATTGTTAGTTTCCTCGCGGGTAATACAACCGGATTTGCCACTGCAGAAATCCAACCAACTAATAAAGAAATTTTGGACATCTTGTTTGAATACAAAACCGGAAATTCTTTGGAACCAGTTCCTCTTCCGAAAAGAAAAGATCAAAATCGATTGGATGGATACTTTGGGCTTTATGTTTCTCCTTTTGGAATCCATGAGTTGAAGGAAGGAAATCCTCCCAAACTAGAAATCATGGGATTTGATTTTGATTTGGTGGAAAAAGAAAATCGTTTTGGAACTAATTTACTGTTGTTTTTCGGTTTGATTCCCATAAAAGATAAAAGTTTGGAATCATTTCGTATTGAATTTGAAACTTGGGATCATGAGCAAATTTTTACTTTATACTCTACTAATATGGTAAAAGGAAGTCTCGGATTTGCCCACAGGTTCCAACCCAACCAAAATCTGCCAGCGGAGTCTTATTTTACCCGTTATTCGACCAAAGACCCCCATTCTCTAATCCCTCGAGTGGAATTAGCAAAAGACAAACGTGGTTTTCTTTTGTTTTCCATCAACTACTCGCTTGGTGGGCTGAGTTACTCCACCACCTTACCATGCCAGATGGAATCAGCTACAAACCTTCGGATTTTGGGATACGGTCGAAACCTCGGAGAAAGATTGGAAATTAAAAAATTCGCAGAAAAACCTGTTTTGGTCTATTCGGGAATTGAGTTTATCGGAGATTAGAGGTTAGACGATTTTTTTTCTAAATTTCTAATTGAAAGTGATTGATTCCTTACAATTCTACCTCAGTTTTAGGTAAATTTTCATATGAGGTCAGACATGAATTTTAAAAAGTCTTTGGCATTAGCAAGCATCTGTTTGTTAATTTTAAACTGTAGTCATTCGCTTAGAATCACCAATGGAGAAGAGTTAAATGTTAGCTCTAGTTTCCCACTTCAAAACCAACTCAGAATCGGTTTATCCTCTCCGCAAATGGATGACTATGCTACTAAAAAATACATTGAATCCGTTGCGGAAGCACTTTCTCGTAATAGTAGCGTATCAAGAGTAGTTTATCCTTACAAAGCGAGCCTTCACGCAAGCCAAGTTGACGTGGTAATCGATCTTTCTGTAACAACAAAATACGATGGTAAATGGTCCAACTTTTTCATTAACTGGCCAGGATTCTTAATCTGGGCTCCGGCAATCTGGGGTTACGGATACAAAGCAGATATTGAAACAAAAGGAAATATTTCTTTCACAAAAAAGAAATTCAATGACTCTTTCACACTTCCTTTAGTAGTCCACTTCCGCCAAGCAGAAATCGACAGAACTTGGACAGAAATTAGTTGGTTAGAAGCATCTATTATCGCATTCGTGGGTGGTTTCTATATGACTACCTACGATGATGATATAACTCCTGAATTTATTTCAAAGTTTACTCCACAATATTCTCAACTTGTTGTGAACAGAATTCTTAAAGCTGTAGAGTCTAATTAATTCTGAAATATCATTCATTTTGAAAGAATAGAATTCTATTCATAAAATTCAAAAAATTGATCAAAGGAGCAGGAATTTCCCTTTGGTCAATGTGAGTGGGAGACGCTAAACTGTTTTACAGTTTGGCGTTTTTTGTGTAAAATCAGAACTTTCCAATATTCGTGACTCTGGTGTTTTCTCTTCCTTTTTACCTCCTTATCTCATTATTATTCTTTTTCACCACTACGGTTGGAGCCACAGAACCTTCGGGCAATTCGAATCTCCTTGAATTGGATTTTGTAACTTCTCGGAAACAAGGGGAAAATCTTCCTAAAACTTCTAGGGCAGAGCAATATTTGAAAGAGTTAATTGCAGAAGCCAAAGAAAAACATTTAGCAGAAGAAACACATTGGTATCGGTTACTAAGATTTAAAAAAACGAGATGGGGGTTTTGGGAGAGCGAGGTGGATAACAAACGTTATTTCCTTTCTAAAGAAGGAAAATACAATCCAGAAAAAGAACTCATTGCAACTCTTTATAGTTTTTTTACAGAAGATAGCATTCCTGATGGGTTGTTACATCCACAATGTTCTTATCCAGAAAGATACCACTGGTTAAAAGAGAAGTTGCATTTTGATATTAATCGGTTATCTGAAGTTAGGTGTGAAAGGTTTGAGGTTTGGAAAAAATCTTTAAATCCTGATTCCTTATCGATTATTTTTGCCTCTTATTATATGCAAGCACCTGCTTCAATGTTTGGACATACACTGATCAAATTGAATAACAAAGTAAATGAGAATGCAGAGTTGTTGGATTATGGAATCAATTATGCTGCTAACCCAGGGGATATGGATGTTTTTTCTTATGTTTATAAAGGTTTGATGGGAGGTTATCCAGGTAACTTTTCTATTTTTCCTTATTATATGAAGGTGAATGAATATAATGATTTGGAAAGTCGTGATATTTGGGAATACAAACTAAATCTGAAACCTGAAGAAAAAGAAAGGTTTTTGCGCCACCTTTGGGAGATGGGAAGGGCAGACTTTGATTATTATTTTATCAACGAAAACTGTTCTTACCATTTGATGGAAATTTTAGAAGTTGCGATGCCAGAACTAAATATGAGTAAGAAACTAGGTTGGATGGTTACCCCTAGTGATACCATAAAAATATATATGGCAGAAGATGGACTTGTTCTTTCTAAAAAATATCGTCCTTCCTTATATTCCAAAATTAAATATAAAATCAATGAAATGACGGAAGAAGAACGAACAACCTATTTTGATATGATTCGATTCGAAAATGCCTTCCTTCCTAGTCCTGAAGATAATTTCCGTATCTCTCTTGTGACTGATGCTGTGTTGGATACGTTTAGATATCGTAATTCAATAAACAATGAAGCCTCTAAAAAATATAAAGACTACTATGACAAGTTACTCGTTTTCCGTAGCAAACAAAATGATGAATATACTGTTAAGGAAACATTTCCTTTATCGACTCCGCCTGAGGATTCCCATCCGCTCAGTCGAGTGGCAACTTCTTTCGGTGTATCTTCTTTAGGAAATTTTGCTGAAATTAGATATAGAATTGTTTATCATGATTTGTTGAATGTGAGCAGAGGCCACACTCCTAATTCGGAGTTAGCATTTTTTGATACGACAATAAGGGATTATGAAAATAAAAAGCCGGAACTAACTTCCGTGAATATTATCAAATTGACATCCATAAGTCCATATAATTCTATCTCTCAAGATTTTACATATATGGTGGACGCAGGAATACAAACGGCTGTTTATCGAAAAAACGATGAAACTCTCCGCAAACAAGTTGGTAATTTTGATTTTCGTTTTGGCTATTCTTTTTCAAATGAATTTGGAAAAACACCGATGAGTTTCGGTGTTTTGAGTGTTCTTGTTGGAATTAAAGCACAAAACGGAAAGATGTTTGAAAATGATGTTCGGTACGGAGCCAATTTTAGTTTGTTGTATCAAAAGGAATGGGGTGCTTGGAAAGTTTTTACAGGCGTAACAGCTCAAAATTACCAACTCAGTCAAAACTTTAATACATATTATGGCACCTTTAAGGTTCGGTATGCATTTTCAAATCGGCATGAGCTTCGAGTGGAAGTTAACGGCGAAAGATTTTATGAAGAAACTCTGATATCTTATCATTATTTGTTTTAATTTTTTGGCTGAGTAAAATATTTAAAAATCATCCCTCGGTGGGGATCCGTTTTTGATTTCTGTAATGTGCAATGTAGGTAATCAGGACAAGAGCTCCCACAGGAACCGAGAAATAGATATGGACTTGGATGAGCCCTGCGATCATTCCTAAAATTCCACCTAAGAATTGTATTACGACGAGATTTCCGCCAGTATTATCCAAAATCATTTTTTCTAAATCATCGGTGTCGAGTGCCATCACACGTTCTTCCACAAGTGCTGTGACATTGATATTGTGAACAAATTTTTCTATATTGGTTTTTAGATACACTTTACCTTCTTCACTATTCATAAATTCGAGAAGGCGTTTTTTTACCCAATCTACTGCACGAAAAAAGTTTTTTTCTATTTCTTGCCAGTTGTTTGGATCATCTAAATATGCTTGTAACCTTTCGATTCCCGATGGCAAAAGATTTTGTCTGGCGTAGTCACCACTTGCTTCCAACCAATTCGAAATTTTTCCTGTAATGAATTCTTGTGTTTCTTTGGAATTCAATCGTTCTTGGAGACCAGCCATCATCTCATCCATCATTTTCATAAACTGATCTGATGTTTCTGGATCTTTCACAAATCGTTCTAAAAGTTCACGAATAGCTTCTTCGTTAAAAGAAAAGATCTTTTTTACACCGATTCCAATTTTACCAAGTGTACTTCTTGTTTTTAAATAATCTTCTAAACCTTCATTGAGTAAATTCGCAAGTTTTGGCATTTCTTCTAGGAGCACCACTCGGAGTTGTTTTCCTAGTTCTTCTCGGTTGGTTTCTTCCGTTAAATAGTATGTTAGGCGTTCTTTTGTGTAATCCCAAAGTTTTTGAACTTCCTCAGGACGTTCCGCCATTTTTTTCATGGTTTCTTCTGAAAAGTCGAAGATAACTTCTAAAATTTCGGGCCCTCTTTCTTTTAACATAGAAATGATCTTCGTCACAAGCACCGTTCTGATTTCTACGTTATGGATCGCTTCATCAATTTCTTTGACTATTTTTTGGATTCCCGTTTCTACTAAGTTGCGTTCGTAGATATAAGTTAAAATAATATCGGGATGAAGTAAGTTACTTTGTATACTTTCACCAAGTGATTTGGCAATTTTTGATTTGTTTTTAGGAACAAGCCCTGACCAACCGAGCACCTTACCATGTTTAGGTTGAAATAACATTTTGATTGCAAGGAAATTGGTAAAGTATCCCACCATTCCCGCCATAAGGATCACAAAGACAGCGTTGACCCAAACATTCCCTTCGTAGTAAAGTTGAAATCCTCCACCTATGATGGAGAAAATGACAAGGAGCCGACGATACCAGGTGTCTAATTTAGCAACGTCCATCCTATTCCTCTTCTAGTTTTAAATATTTCCCACTCAATCGGCGTAGAAAACCTCTGGGGATCAGTTCAGAAACTGTGATGGCACCTTGGTTGAAGGAACCAGTGATACAGACTGCTTGATTGTAACGAAGGGCATCCAAAGATTCTTCCACTACAACACTTGCATCTTGCCACATAAACGATGGGTATTTGGATTTGTTAATTCCTGCTCTTTGGTGAAAATCAGAATGCGTGAGTCCGGGACAAAGTGCTTGGACATAAATTCCATGTGGTTTGGCTTCTTCATGGATGGACTCGGTAAATGATTTTACAAAAGCTTTAGTGGCTGCATAGATCGCACTACCTGGAGCTGGCAAATAACCAGCGATAGATGCCACATTAATCAAATAGCCCTTTTTGTTTTTTTTGAATCGGTTAAGTGCTACATGACTTAAGTGAACTAATGTTTTTACATTTAGATTGACTTCATCTAATTCTTTATCGAGAGGTAATGCCGCAAACTCACCCACAGTTCCAAATCCCGCATTGTTCACTAGAAGTTCTGCATCTTTGTCTTTTGTTATGATTTCAGCGAGTTCTTCTACATCTTTTTTTTTGGTAAGATCCAAAGCGAAGTATTTTAAAATCCCCCTAGCTTTTGGCTCTAATTCTAAAATTACTTTTTTTAAATCGGATTCCGTACGGGAAATTAAAAAGACATTATAGTCTTTCGCAAGAGCACGAACAAATTCTTTTCCAATTCCTTGGGATGCGCCAGTGACATATGCATTTTTCATTCTGATGGATTCCTCTTCATTAGGACAGCTGTGGATCCGTCCGGATAGTATTTTTTACGTCTCTCTAATTCAATAAAACCGACAGACTCATAAAGTTTTATGGCGGCTACATTTGATTCCTTCACTTCCAAAAAGAATTCTTTTTTCGGAAATTCTAGAAATAGAGCCAACAATAGTTCTTTAGCCAAACCTAACTTTCGATAGTTGGGAAGAGTTGCTATCCTAAAGATTTCAATCTCCCAAGGAGTTTCACAAATAAGAGCATAACTCTTAGTTTCCGGATCTCCCAAACCAAAAGCCACATGGAATTCAAGGTGAGTTTGGATCATTTTTTCTGTCCATTCCTCACCAGGAAAACATAACGATTCCCATTGGAGGAGTGGGGAAATATCGGATTCACCCAGCCTTCGAAAACTATGAGACATAATCACATTTTTTTCTTTTCATCCAAAAGAAAGAAACTAAAATCGAACTGATGGGCACAAAAAACAGCAGGTTTTCTTTGGTTTCCTTATCACTGGCGATTCTTTTTCTCCTGCTTGGATTTAGCTTGTCTGGTTGTGACTATCTGAAATCACTCACCGAATCCAAATACCGCAAACGAATTGGTGGGGAGCTACCTTCCGAAAAAGACATAGTGAATTGGAAAGAAAAGTTGGCTTTGGAAGAAGCGGAAATCGAAGAAATGGACAAACGGATTCGAAAAATGGTCCAAAAGTCCAACCAATCGGCTGCCCTTTCTTGGAAAATTGCCAGGGCTTATATGCGCGCCGGTTCGGCTGACCTAGGTGCCCATTATTATGAAGAGGCAATTGGAGAAACGCTCCCCAATTCCAAACAAGGTGGATTCGAGATCCATTCTTATGAATCGGCCTTGCCATTTTTTGAAAAAGCCATCCAATCCGGAAAATTAGATAAACAATTGTTATATGAAACGGCTGTGGCTTATGCGAATGCTTCCAAAGATATGGGTTGGGAACCTATCAGAAGAAATCGGGCCATTGGACTTTTTAAACAACTTTCCAAACTAGACAAAGAAGATTCTCGGTTTCCTTTTCAATTGGCTCTCATTTATTTTGATTCCTCATTAAAGGATGAGGCTTGGAATGGAAAACTTTCGAATGGTTATGATGAAGTAGAATCTGCCTTTTCCCTTCTCGACCAAATTTTACGCAAAGAGCCATACAATGTTCCCACTCGGTTTGCAAAGGCCAATTTTTTATACCAAGTGGGAAAATCGAATTTAGCTTATGATGAATACTCGCGGATTAAATCTGTATTAGAAGAGATGAAAGAAAAAGGAACCATCCGTGAACCATTGGATGAAAATTCTTCTTACCGCAATGTCATTAAAAACTTAAACCAATTGGGGGCCCAAAACAAATCAAACTAACCTCTTAATTTGTGGTTGTATCGATTTTAGGCCATCCTCGGATTACTTCTTTTCTTCGCAGAACAAAAATTTGGCGGAACTTCGAATCTTTTTCGGAACTTTATGTTACCCTCCCTCAATATTTTGAAGAAGATTTTTGGAACCAATGCCTCACGGAATGTATCCAATGGGAAAAATCAAAAGATTCTCATTGGAAACTCGTTAGTTTTTATGACCCTGAATATCCGAAAAATTTAAAGGAAATTTACGATCCTCCATTCGTTTTTGTTTGTTTGGGGAATGTACAATTGTTGCAGTCTACTCTTGTTGCCATTGTTGGAACAAGGAAGTCTTCGCCAGTTTCCCTTTCTGCTACTAGGAAACTCGTAGAATTACTTTCGGTAAACAAAGATTTGGCGGTTGTTTCGGGTATGGCTCTTGGGATCGATCGGGAGGCATTTTTATCTGCTTTGGAATTTGGACTTCCTGTGATTGGAGTTCTCGGAACTACTTTGGGAATGGAATACCCACCGGGAAATCGGGATCTTTACAAACGAATCAAAGAAGACCCAAACCAACTTCTGATTACCGAAATTTTACTCAAAACAGAACCTGCCAAATGGACTTTCCCCAAACGCAATCGTGTTATCTCTGGTCTTTCGGACAAAGTGTACATTATGGAATCAGGAAGGAAATCGGGAACCATTTCTACAGCCTATAGTGCGATGGAACAAAACCGTGAGATCTTTGTTTTTGATCATCCCAAACAATTTGATAACGAAGGAGGAAGGTTACTCATAAGACAAGGTGCACAAAGGTTATTTTCTGAAATGAAAATCCCAAAAGAAAAAATGGTTTTGGAAAGTAAGGAGATGAGTTATGAAGAATGGAAAAACAAACGAACCATCCCTTCTGGAATTCGAAGAGATGGAAAATGGGATCTAGACCTTACCCTTTAAATACAAATCCTGCGACAGTGGCTAGGACATAAATAAAAAGTAAAAATACACCAAACGGTCGTTTGATTTTATCTTTAGAGAAAACAATCCCTAAACGAAATAACACAAGAACGATGAGCATGGAAGGAAAGTAGAAAGTAAAAAAACTAACGGGAGCTTCAAGTCCATTTCTCGTAACGGCAGCAGCGGCACCGGAAACAAATAGAACATTCAAAATATCCGCGCCAATGATGTTACCCACCGCAAGTTCAGAATGCCCACGACGTGAGGCTTGGATGGCAGTTACTAGTTCTGGAAGGGAAGTTCCAAATGCCACCAGTGTGGCTCCAATGATGGAGTCAGGAATGGACAGGCGAACGGCTGTTTCTTGGACAGACGGGATGAGAACCTTGGAAGATAAAATGACCAAGGTAATGGCAACTACTAGTTTTAATAAAACAATCCAAAAAGGAGATTCATCATACTCGGTTGTGGCATCAATTCCTGCTTCGACTTCCCCTGGTTTGGATCGAGACCAACGAATGCTTAAATAAATATAAACAGCAAGTAGGATTAAAAATACAAATCCGGTTCCTTGCTCAATTCGTCCACCAGTAGAAAAAACGGATGTTAGGTTTGTCCAAGGTAGGGCCGCAAACACCAGTAAAAATCCGGCGAGGACTTGGATCCAACCTTGGCGATTGACTAGTCGTTTGTCAATGTCAGGTGGGGAAATGAGGATAGCGATTCCTAAAATTAATCCTGTATCGCAAATGATGGAACCAACGGCATTCCCAAGTGCAATTCCTGGATTTCCTTCCAAAGCGGAAAGAACAGATACGGAAACTTCGGGAAGGGTTGTGCCTAAACTCACGATGGTGGCCCCAATGATCATTTTGGGAACTCCCCATCTTGTTGAGAGAGAAACTGCCTCATCGACTAGAACGTCAGCGGCTTTTCCTAAAACAAGGATGGAGCCAATGATGACGAGTAAAAGAACTGGCAAAGGAAGGGTTTGAAAAGTTGCAGTAAGAAATGCATCCATGGATAAAGGTCAGAATATGGAAAACTTCATCCGACTGCGACTCTTTCTTTGGGTAGGGACCCTCGGATTTTTTTCTCCGGTACTTGGAGAACCACGATTGCCCAAGGAACCAAACCTTCCCTCCATCCCTTTGGAAGAGTCCAAAGAACCAAGAAATGCTCGTGGAGACAAAGATTCTTCCGAATCAAAAGTTTTAAACCTGACTCTTTGTGACGGACGAACCGTTCGTGGTGAGTCGTCTAGCGGCAGTCAGTCGATGGCTTTTGAACATTCAAAAGATGGAATTCTTTATAAAAAGAAATTGAATGTAAACGAACTGGACTCGGTGCGGATTGACTCTTGGGAACTGAAACAAAAACGAGAAGAAAAAAAAGGAATCACCTTTGAAGTGGTTCCTAAAAAAATCCGAATCCGCACTAGGAATGGAGAAGTGTTTTATAAAGAAACAGGTGTTTCCGATTTAAAACTTCTAAACATTGAAATTAAAAATAACAATGGTGAAACCACTCTTTTTACTTTTTGGGTGGATTTGAAATACCCTGATGGCAAGTGGTATTCTGGATTGCCTACATTGAAACCAAACCAAGAATTTAGGGAAGATTGTTTGAAAGATGTAGTGAAGATGATTGAATGGGAGTAAACCAACTCCAGGCTAATTTGTTTGGCCTGAAGTTGGAATTTTATTTTTTATTCAGATACACAATCCACATAGTAAGTCACAATGCCGGATTCTGATTTTTCTTCCACAAGGCCGTGGATATCAGTTTCAAAACCTGGGAACTTAGAGTTAAACTCCCTTGCAAATTGTAAGTAACGAATGATGGTCATGTTGAACTTTTCTCCTGGAATCAGAAGTGGAATTCCTGGAGGATAAGGTGTTAGTAACACAGAAGTGATTCGTCCTTCCAATTCATCAATTGGAACCCTTTCAATGTCACGGTGTGCCATTTTGGAAAATGCTTCTGAAGGTTTCATCGCAGGAATCATGGGACTCAAATACATCTCCGTTGTTAGGTGAGAAATATTATTTGCTCGGTAAACTTCATGCATGGATTGGCAAAGGTCACGTAATCCTATCCGATCGTATTTAGGATAGGTTGTCGTAAACTTTGGCATCACTCGCCAGAGAGGTTGGTTCGAATCATAATCATCTTTGAACTGTTGTAATTCGGTCACCATAGTATTCCATCGGCCTTTGGTAATCCCGATGGTAAACATGATAAAGAAACTATAAAGACCAGTTTTTTCTACAATGATTCCATGTTCTGCCAAGTACTTGGTGAGAATGAGAGCAGGGATTCCCCAGTCAGCAAATTCTCCTTCCACACTCATACCAGGAGTGATGACCGTTGCTTTGATGGGATCGAGCATATTGAATCCCTCTGCAATATCACCAAACCCATGCCAACGGTCATTGGCTTTCAGAATCCATTCGTCTCTTTCTCCGGCACCTTCTTCGATGAGAGCCTCAGGGCCCCAAACACTAAACCACCAATCTTCTTCTAGTTCTAAGCCGACTTTCCGCATGGCACGTCTGAAATCGAGGGCTTCTTCAATGGATTCTTCTACGAGTGCATTTCCACCAGGAGCTTCCATCATAGCTGCGGCAACGTCACAAGAAGCAATGATCGCGTATTGTGGACTGGTACTTGTATGCATTAAAAATGCTTCGTTAAAAAGGTTTCTATCTAAGGTTTCTTTTTCACTGTTTTGCACTAGGATCTGACTTGCTTGGGAAAGACCTGCCAGAAGTTTGTGAGTAGACTGTGTGGCAAAGATCATACTTTCTTTTGGTCTTGGCCTGTCCGATCCAATGGCATGCATTCCCGTATAAAATCTATGAAAGGATGCATGCGGAAGCCATGCTTCATCAAAGTGTAGAGTCGAGATTTTTCCATCTAACTCTGATTTGATGTCTTCTACATTGTAAAGGATTCCATCATAAGTACTTTGAGTGATGGTAAGAATTCTTGGATTTCCTTTTACCTCTTTGGCAAACGGGTGTTCTGCAATTTTTTTCTGGATGTTCTCCCATTTGAATTCGGATTTAGGAATGGGTCCAATGATTCCAAAATGATTTCTTGTGGGCATTAAAAAAACAGGGATGGCTCCCGTCATGGTAATGGCATGAAGGATACTTTTATGACAGTTGCGGTCAACAATCACAACGTCGCCAGGGGCAACCGTACTATGCCAAACAATTTTGTTGGATGTAGAAGTTCCGTTCGTTACAAAATACAAACTATCACATTGAAAAATCCGTGCGGCATTTCTTTCACTGGCAGAAATAGGGCCTGTATGATCCAAAAGTTGTCCTAGTTCATCCACCGCATTACAAACGTCAGCACGTAACATGTTCTCTCCAAAAAATTGGTGGAACATTTGGCCGACGGGACTTTTTAAAAAGGCAACTCCACCCGAGTGACCAGGGCAATGCCAACTATAACTTCCGTCATGTGCGTATTGGGTGAGGGCACGAAAAAAAGGAGGTGGTAAACTATCTAAGTAAGATTTGACTTCTCTATGAATGGCACGAGCCATAAACTCTGGCGTGTCTTCAAACATATGAATGAAACCATGGAGTTCTTTTAAAATACTATTAGGAATATGACGACTGGTTCTTGTTTCCCCATAAAGAAACAGCGGTATGTCGGCGTTTCTATGACGTACTTGAGTCACAAAGTCTTTGAGTTGGCGGAGAGCATCAGGAACTTCACCTTCTGTTTCAGGAGTGAACTCTTCATCATCAATGGAAAGAATGAATCCACAAGCCCGACTCTGTTGTTGCACAAAACTCGTCAAATCTCCGTAACTGGTCACACCCAGAACTTCAATCCCTTCGCCTTCTAAGGCCTTTGCAATAGCTCGAATGCCAAGACCACTGGCATTTTCGGAACGAAAATCTTCATCGATGATGATGATAGGAAATTGTACGATACCGTTTTGATACATCAACTCCATAGGAAGAGTGACCCCTAGGGAATCAAATGATTTTAGTTTTTAGACCCGTTTTTTCGGAAGGTATTTATAATACTCCATCTCAACTGTGTTGATGAGGTAGGTGTAGTATTTAACTAGTTTTTTATCGAATTTCTTTTTGTTCATCTCTTCTCTGTAGTGGTCGGCAAGTTGCCCACGAAAGAGTGCAGACTTCATGTCGTTACGATTGATGAGAATGGTATTTGGAAGATCCTTAATGGCAACATCATCGGGAATGAGAATTGTGGAAACCGACTGCAAAACTGCGTATTCCACAGTAGATGCCACTTTGTCGTCATCCTTTTCTTTACCGAGAGTCATATTGTTCCGTTTGATATTGTCCAAGTTTTCGTAGATCCTGGAACGTAAGGACTTAGGATCCAAAACTTTGTCAGTGATTTTGTTGAATCGTTTGGGAAATACGAAGTTATCTGCGGCTTTGTAGATATGAGAAAGTTTTTCTTCTTTTTTGTTTGTTTCTGCTTCGTCTTCGTAAGAAGAAGTGGAACTAGAATTGTAAGTTGGTTTTCCCCAATCTCCCACTCCAGAAAATTTTCCTGAATTTTTGATATCTTCTCGGATTTCCTCTGTGGATTTTTCTCGGAAGTAGATGGCTGCCATAAACCCAAGAACAACAGAAAAGGGGACACCAAAAAAGATTGGCATCGCCGAACGAAGGTAATATGCTCCTGTGATAAAAATGAGAGTGCTTACCACAAAAGTTAATATTCCTGGAACGACATTAAACCTTGAGCGGATTTCATTGGAACGTTCTTTTTCCAATTCTTCCACTTCCATGTTTTTGACATCGGCATTGAGTTTTGCAATCAACTCGGGTTTTAGTTTGTTATTGAGTTCCGGGTGTTTGGGATTGGAAAGTTTATGGTTGATGATTTTTGCGTAACCCAATTGTTTTTTGTATTCAGGATTGGTTCTACCTTCAAACGCTAGTTTGTGGATGACCGCGGCCATATAACCATGATCCACCACATAATAAACCGATTTTCCATCGGGAAGTTTTTCTTCATAATAAGAATGATCAGAAAACACATCATCTTTCAAGCGTTTGATGTATTCGTTAGTTTTTTCTTCAGAAGTGATTCCTGCTTTTGCTACTTCTTCTTCAAAATCAATTCGGAGTAATGTGTTATGGTTTTTTGTATGTTCTGGGATTCGGGAGATAACAGCATTTTTTACGGTTCCATAAATGTTATCATCTTTACGAGTCAGAACCGATCCTTTTTCTTCCGAAAGTCGTTTTAAAATTTTGACACTGAGATCGATGGTTTCTTTCACGGAAAGTGATTTGTTTCCTTTTTCTGTAGGATAAGGAAAATTTTCGATGATCGATAAAAACTTTTTCACTTCTTCTTCTGGATTCATTTTAGATTCTAAAGAAGGAAATTTTGGTTTTGAGATATAATCACTAAAGGTGGCAAGAAAAGATTCGTATTTAGCGTCTTTTGCAAGTTTGGTGAGTTGGTCTTTTGTGAAATGTTCCAAGCCATTCATCTGTGCAAGGATTTGGTTCACCACTTCTGGCAATCGTTTGAAACTTCCATCCGGTAGAATGTTTAGTTCGTCTATGACAATATGGTAATCAGCTAAAATGGGAATTGCTAAATTTTGTTCTCTTGCAAAGACAGTGAAGTCTTGGAGAAAGTCTGGCATAGGGATATAAGGTAAATTTCCAAATCCCTTTCTTACCAAAGAAGAAATTTCTGCTTCGAGAGAACCAAGTTTAGGATAAAGCCATGTGTTTCCTTCTTTGTTCTTTTGTAAAAGAAGGCTTCCTGGATTTTCATCATCCCAGTTCCTTCCTTTTTTACCTCGGTTTTCGAGTAACACTTTGATGAGTTCTTGTGAAAAACGAAAACAAGCCTGTCTATAAGGTTGGGTGTCCGTTTTATTTTCGTTTTGTGGGGCAACGAGTGCAATTTTGGAAGAGATTTTACTGCCCGTACGAATGAGGTAAGGATAAGCATAGGCAGCTCTATTTTGGCCACGATGGTCGATGTCTAAAATTTGACGCAGTGCATGGTAGATGGAATTTTCGGAACGGCCTTGGGCTCCGAGGTTTGTATACTTGCCGAGTGCTTCGGGAAGTTTATCTACGGTCATTAGGTAAGAAGCATGTTTTTCTTTACTGCCGTGTTTTTCGACACGTTTGTGCCAGTCTTTCAGTTCATCTAAAATGCAACGTGCTGTGGGTGTGAGGCTTCCTACCGAATCAGACAAAAAAATATAAGACTGAGCCGAGGGTCTATCATTAGAACTTTCGTCTTTGGACGATGGGTTTTCTAAAGCTGTGTCTGATAGATCAATGCTGTCTTCGCTCATTTGGATTTCGCCTGGTGAGAAGCTGCTATTTCCGCAAGGATATGGGCTCCCCTGGCTAATTCTTCTTCTGGACGACAATATGTCAAACGTATGCAATCTTGAGTGTGTGAAAAATCTGAGTTTAATCCCGGAAAGAAATAATGTCCAGAGACAATAAAGAGCCGTTTATCTTTGCAAAGGTGATACAGTTTATGATTGGTTACTGATAACTTGGGAAAACGAATCCAAAGAAAAAATCCACCCATTGGTTCATGGATTTCATATTCGACTCCCTGTTTCTGAAATTCTGATTCAAAAATAGAAATGGCAAGTTCTCTTTTTTTGTCATAAAACGGACGTAAGATGTTTTTTGCAAGGTTCGTGAGAATGTCCTTACGAAAGAGGATTTCCATCATATAAACACCTAAATTTCCCACAGCGAGATTCCCTACAGCCGCATAAGAGGATAAGGTTTCCATCGTATCAGGATTCGAAATAATCATTCCCAAACGAACCCCTGGGAGTCCAATTTTGGAGAAACTAAGAGATAGAGTCCTTCCCTCCTTGTATTGGACTGGCTCTTCTGATCCAATCAAATTAGGAAACGGATTTCCATAGGCTAAATCAATGAGAAGGGGAAGGTTTTGTTTTTTGGTTTTTTCTTCCATCCATTCGATATCAGCATTTGATAAAATATTTCCTGTGGGATTTGTGGGACGAGACACGGCTACACAACCAATTTCAGATAGATCAAATTTTGTTTTGTTTAACCCATACCGAAACCTATGTTTTCCTGTTGGTATGACTTCTGGTTCGGTTGCATAAAATGCATCAGCTTCGATGGACTGGTCCGCATAACCGATGTATTCTGGAACAATCGGCAAAAGAATTTTTTTAAAACTCCCATCCTTCATTTTTCCAGAATGGATGTTGAGTAAATAGGAATACGCATTTTGACTGCCGTTAAAAAAAGCAATATTGTCTTTGGTGAGTTTGGCACCTAAGTGCGGTGATAGATACTCTGCCGCGAGGGAACGAAAACGATCATTCCCAATGGGAGCTTGGTAATCGCCAAGAAGGGCACCGAGTTTTGGATCACTCGCCAGTTCCTGAAAACAATCGGCAAAAATTGCCTCCGCTTCTGGGATGTGGGCCGGATTTCCTCCGCCTAGGAGAATTTCGTCTGGGTGGCCAGTCACTTGTCCCAAATCTTCCATCAGGGAACGGATTCCTTGGTTTTGGCGGAGGCGGTTGGCCCAAAGGGAAGAGGGAGAATCCATCATGGGGGTCATATTTCTGAGACTTCCTCCTGCCAGAACCTTTTTTCCAATGAAATCCTAAAATTATGTTCTCATTTCGAAAAATGAAGTGACATAATACGGAAATCGGCTATTTAAGTGACATAATATAGAGGAGTGCTGTTGGATGAGCACCGAAACAATACAAAGACCAGTTCGAAAAGAAAAAGATATCGAATTTTTTAAACCTACCCTTTCGAGGGAAGACCTGAAAGGTGTTTTAGAATGCCTTGTGGACGAACACCTTTCAAACGGTGAAATCGTAGAAAGATTTGAAAAAACTTTCTGCCACACCTTTAAAATCAAACATGCCATTTCTTCTAATTCACTCACATCGGCATACCACCTAGCATTGCTTGCGTTAGGTGTAAAAGCGGGAGATTCTGTTTTACTTTCTAGTTATGCACCAATTTCGGCATTGGATGCCATTTTTCTTTTGCAAGCAAAACCTGTGCTTGTGGATTTGAAACGAAATTCCTTTCATCCATGCCCGGAAGAATTCCTTCGCAAAAAAAATGAATCCGGTGCTCGTTTTGCCCTTTTTGATCATAGTTTTGGATCACTCATTCGCATTACTGATTATTCCATCGAAGGTTTGGAAGTGGTAGAAGACTTCACAGAAGCCATCGGTGCTACTTCAGAAACGATCACGGTAGGCAAACAATCCAAAATTGCCATTTGTGGACTCAGTGCTGAGAACATCATTACCACTGGAAATGGTGCCATGATCATCACTTCTGAAGTTTCGCTTTCCAATGCAGTAAAATCTTATAAGTCGGGATCATCCGCCAAACGTAACTTTGGTGAACCAAAATTTGATTACAATTTGGTGGATTACCAAGCTGCACTTGGGATTGAACAACTTTCTAAACTGGGTGTCATCTTAGAACGTAAGAAAAAAATCGCGTCTGCGTATTTACAAGCAGTACAAAATTCTAGATTAGAAACTTACTTTCAAAATCCAACAGAAGATACCTTCCAAAGATTTCCTATTGTTGTTTCTGGCCAAAACTACGAAGAGATTCAAAGATATTTTAAATCCATCCATATTGGAACACAAAAAACGGTAGAAGAACCTTTGCACCGTGTTTTGGAAGAAAATCATTTGGAGTTTCCAAACGCTGAGCGACTCTTCCAAAGAGGACATTGTATTCCTATTTATCCTAACCTAACTAAAGATAATGTACAACGGATCGCCACCGCCATCCGACGAATCTATTGATTGGTTCCTTCACTTTATTCTCTAGACTCATTATTTGAGTATAGATTGTATCCAACACCTCTGAATTTAGATTCCTCCCTCAAACGGAGGAATCGATGTTTGGAGAAGATGTTTTTTCCCATCACAAAATCCGAAGACTTTGTCCTAGTCGAAGAACTACCAAGTGACGAACTTTATATTCATTGGAAAAACTCTGGCCTCACGCCAGGCACACCCATCCAAGAAGGGGACTTACTTGGTGAAGTTTCTCTTGTAGAATGGGGATGCAGAAATGAATGGTATGACGGTAGGCTTTTAGAAGATCCGATTCGAATCGAAACTTCGCGTTATCTCAATTCAAAAATCACTCAACTGGATTTTCGAAAACACCATTCACCTTTAGCGGCTAAAATCATCACTTCCGAGGAACACTTGTTCGCTGAACTGGAAGAAGCAAAACTTCCCTTGGTTCTTAAAAGTGAATTTGGGCTTGCTGGTCGAAATCATATTATCTTTAAATCGGCTTCTGATTCTTGGAAGATGGCTCAGGTAAATAAAAAACTTTTTGGGTTTCCTATCCTTGCAGAATCGTGGGTGGGAGAGGAAAGGTTTTTTGATTTTTCAACACTCTGGGATGTTCGTGACGGAGAATTCTTTTATTTAACTTCTACAACAATGCTTATTGATAAAGAAGGAGTGTTTCGAGGGATTCGGATTGGTGGGACAGAGCAATCCTATTCGGCTCACTATTTACCTCCAGTAATGGATCTTGTGCGTGATACCAAGGGACTCCTTCCAAAAGAGTATTCCGGGCCTTGCGCCATCGATGGATTTTTATTCAGAGAAGAGGGAAAGGTTCAAATCCAACCTGTATCAGAATTTAACTTTCGTTATTCGATTGGGCGAATTCTCTGGGAAGTGAGAAAAAAAAGAAACCCAAACGGGGCAGTGGTGAGTGGGATTTTAATTTTGCCTTATCCCAAACAAGGTTCTCTCGATGAGTGGTCTACCATTGGACGATTAGAAATAGAATTAAGTATCCATTTGATCCTCTTAACGCCCGTTAGAGACTTGTCCGGAAAACCTTACCAAAATACTGTTTTATATTTTGAAACCACGGAAGAAAAAGAACCTTCCGTGGTGGAATCCATTTGGTTATCCTGGATGGATTGATTTTAGTTATAATCGTCTTAAATTAAACTCCATCGCTATTGGAAAAAAACTCATGTTTTCCATTGATCTCCAGGATTGGATCCGATGGATTTCCTCTGCGTTTGATTTCTAAAATATCTGTGTTGGTGAGGGGAAGGGTTGCTTCTAAACTAACAATGACTTTGTCCCCTTTTTCTGTCCAGGTGCACAACATTTTTGCGGTTTCGTAACCCATTTCACAAGTTCCATCATTATGTAGTTGGATTCTTGCTATATTGGACTTTGTTTTCCACTTTCCTATGGCCCAAGTATTTTTAGGAGGGATGAGCGCCGAACCTGCTTGTTCTGAATTGAAAACAAGTTCTGCAATGGCAGTGTTTTCTGTATTGGTTCCTTTATAAACTTCTTGAATGGTGAGAGAAATTTCTTTGGCACGAAGTTCGGATTTGAACTCGATCCTTTGGAGAGACAAACTATCTTTCAAAGTGACTACTTCTTCGTTGCCATCCTCAGTTGAAATTTTTAATTTTTTGATTCTGTTGTTGGCAGCCCAAAGTTTAGGATCACCAAACCCGTTATAGATGGATAGGGAACGGAAACTAATTGGTGTTTTGTATTTGATTTGTAAGGTTTCTCCGATTCCTTCCCCATTTGCCCCTTCGACCCAACTGGTTTTGAGTTTTCCATCCATTGCCAATACAGGAGTATATTTTTTAGATTCTGGTTGGAGTTGGCTCGAGGAGGTGACACTCGGAGGATTGAGTGGTTCTGCAAAAAGGGGCAGACAGATGGCGATTATTAATAAGTATGTTTTGGGATTTGGAAAAGACATACACAAAATCAAAAGCATATAAAATTTTGATCAAGTAGGAAATAAAATTTATGAATGAGTCATGGGAATTCTGCACAGTCTACGTTACTTTTTCCACGGAAGAAGAAGCAAAAAAAATAACCAAACAAGTTGTCATCGAAAGGCTCGCCGCTTGTGCCAATACCATCAAAGGAATGGATTCTGTTTACATTTGGAAAGGGGAAGTGGAAGAGTCTTCTGAAATTGTAAGTTTATTTAAAACAAGAAAAGATAAAATAGAAACATTAACGCAGAGGATCAAAGAATTACATTCTTATGATACTCCCTGCATTGTTGTTTGGCCCATAGTCTCTGGGAATCCTGATTATTTGGATTGGATTCGAAATTCCTTATAGAATTCTCTAATTTTATCAAATAACAAATCAAACCCTAATTCCTTTCGCCAAGTGAGAAAAGACTCAGGCATTTGTATCGATGTAAACCAAGGACATGCGGGCGATTCCGTTGGTTCAGCTAACATTCCCATGAGACTTGCCATGGTTAAGTCCACTCGTCCAAATGAAGTCCCATTAAAAAACTTTTGTTTCTTATATATGGAAATCAATTCTTTTGCACATTCATCTAGTGCTTGTTTGACGATTTCTAAATTTTTAGGAGTGATTTTGTATCGTCTTTTTAAAGAAAGAGCAATCAAATCAAAATGTTCAGGTGCATTTACCGTATCAGAAAGTTTTGCCGGCTCTAATAAAAAAAGTTTACCAACAATTTCAGGGTATTCAAGGATATGATGATAAAGAATCGTTTGTAAACTTTTTCCAATTTGGGTGTCTACTTTCTCTTCCATTTGTTTTTCTTCTGGGTTTGCTTTATGGCCGAACGCTTTTTCTTCAATGACATCTAAAATATTTCCAGAACCTTGGATGACACCGGAATCCGTTTCTAAAACTGGCACATATAATTCGTTCACAATTGGTTTTAGAGTTTGGATGTGTTCTCCAGGAACCAAAGGTCTTAGTTCAAAAGGATAGTTGGCAAGTTCCAATCCCCATCTAGCTTTTTCGGAAAAATGTGAGATGGGGAAAGTATATAAGATTGAAGTCATGTGTCGAAGTTTATGGATCAGAAATCATTAGGCAATCAAGTTTTTTAGGAAGGAAAATAGATTGTCACCTACTTCTCCTTTCCTTAATATGATTCCTGTTTTATGAGATTTGGCATTTTTATTCTTTTTTTGTTTTGTCCGATCGGATTCTTATTTGCCAAAGAACATTCCGAATTCTGTTCTATGGACAGACTTTGTGTTGTTTATGTTCAGGATAAAACGGGGGTAGATGTATATTTTCAAAACAAAATTGCCATAGCAGAAACTGACACTACTTTATCCGTGAATGCCAGCTTTAAAAATATGAAAAGTTCGGTAAAACTTCCTTTGGTGACTGTATTAAAAGGGCCAAAACGGAAAAAACTCTTTCGATTGAATGTTAAAAAAACTAACAAACGTTGGGTCTATCAAATTAAATACAGATGGATTCTTGGGAATTTTTCGGTAACACATGATCCTAAAGTTATTTATGAATTACCCTTCGAGAGGGGATTAAAAGTTCGTGTATACCAGGGTTATAAAGGTTCAAAAAGTCACCAAGGTGACAACCGTTATTCGATTGATTTTGGATTAAAGGAGGGTGAGTTAATCACTGCTGCTAGAGAGGGGATAGTTGTTGATACCGAAGAAAAAAATAGTGAGGGTGGATTCGAAATCAAATACATTCACTCAGCCAATTACGTAAAAATTTTACATGATGATGGAACCATCGGCCAATATGCACATCTTCGTTATATGGGTGTTCTTGTCAAACGCGGGCAGAGGGTAAGTGCAGGAACTCCCTTGGGTTATACGGGGAGCACTGGATTTAGTGATGGCCCCCACTTACATTTTGAAGTTTACAAACCAACACCTAGTCTCCGGAAAAAAACCATTCCCACTTTGTTTCGAACAGAATCCTCAGATTCTGAAATGATTGCGGAAGGGCAACTCCATTGGCGTAGGGATACAAACGAACCTCTAGTCAAAATAGACTCGGATGTGGACGAAATCCAAATTTGTGAATCGGTTCAAAACTTAGAAAGACTGGGATGTAATGTTACTTCGTTCGCAAAAACGGCTCCTATGTATTTTTATATTCCTCTTTTAAAACCATCTAGGCATAAGATACAAATTTCCGTTCGTAAAAATGGCACCTCTATTATAAAATTGTATAATTGGGAGACAAACCCGGAATGGTGGGACACCTATTTGGATGTTCAATTTGAGGAATCTTCTGAACCTCTGGAAGGAGATTGGACGGCAACAATCTCCATTGATGGTGTAGTTCAAAAAGAAATGTCATTTCAATTAACGAGCGTAAAGTGATTCGATCCTTAGTAATAGTTCTATTTAGTTTTTGTTTTTCCGTTGGTATTTATGCAGAATCAAATGTTATAGAAGAGTGTAACCAAGAATGGGTTTGTTTGATTCAAACAAAAGATGAAGATGGAATTCAACTTTCGATTCGTAACCACAATCCTAATCCTAAAGTTACCAATTCTGTATTGTTGAATGCAACTTTTGTAAATTTTAAAACTGATATTAGTTTTCCTTACTTTGTTGTCGTTAAAGGCCCAGAACCAGTTTATATTACAAAGTTTTTTTTAGAGGATAGAACGAAAGATGCCTTCCATTCCTTTGCATTTCGGGTAAGGCCTGGAGATTGGGATAGTGTTCATGATGATTCTGTAAGTTACTTATTGCCTTTTGCCCGTGGCATTCGAGCAAAAGTTGTGCAAGGGTATAACGGCTCTGTCACTCATTTCGGTAGTTTTGCGAATGCGATTGATTTTGGAATTCCTGTTGGAACTCCTGTGCATGCAGCTAGAAAAGGATATGTGATGGCAACAGAATCCAAGTATACTGAAGGTGGGTTTCGTAAAGACCTTCTCTCGAAGGCAAATTTTATCATCATACAACATGAAGATGGTACTTTGGGCAATTACGCCCATCTAATGAAAAATGGAGTTGTTGTCAAAGTCGGTGATATGATAGAAGCTGGTCAATTGATTGGATACTCAGGTAATACTGGTTATACGCAAGGGCCACATCTTCATTTTGAAGTTCATAAACCAAACCGACAATTAGAAGTGACAACCATTCCAACAGTATTTAAAACTCAATATTCTGAACGAGATACTTTGAAAGAACTTTTTATGTATTGGCATCCAAGATCAGGGATTGATCCGATCAAAGCAGATATTTTAGAAGAAGACATTCAAATTTGTAAATTAAATTCAAAAAAAGAACGGGTACAATGCGGAGAAACCTCTTTTCGGTTAGGTGATAATTTTTTGGTGTCCTTAGAATTTGTTCGGCCAGGAACCCACCGGATTGAATTGGATATTTCCATTGAAGGAAAGGCTTTTGAGGCGATGAAGTTGGACTGGGTCGCGAATAAAAATTTGGCTATTGAAGCTAGATATGTTTCGATCACTAGTAATCCAAAATTTACGGGGCGTTGGAAGGTGCGAGTCCAGATCAATGGAGAGGAAAAAAAGATTCTTTTTTTTGATGTGCGACCGTAATCGTTTGACAAGTAAATATATGTTTAGTAAATTGGCTATAGGCTTTCCAAGACCTTTTGGTCGTTCTATTGGGGGTGCAAACCCCCATCTTTTTTCTCTTTTGAATCCAGATTCGTCTTCCCAGATTTGATTCTTCTCCTAGTTTTGAGATTCTTATGGACATGGATGAATCTTTAAATGTATTTGGCGGGCCTCTGGTTCCCTGCTCCACAAATCCGCTCACAGGTTTTTTTCGGGATGGTTGTTGTAATACATCAGACGAGGATCTTGGATCCCATACAGTATGTGTTCTTGCAACAGAAGAATTTTTAGAGTCCCAAAAACAAAGTGGGAATGATCTCATCACCCCTTGGCCTCAATATGCATTTCCAGGAGTCAAACCTGGAGAACGTTGGTGCCTTTGTGCATCGAGGTGGTTGGAAGCTTATCGTAATGGGGTAGCTCCCAAAGTTTTTTTGGAATCTACCCACAAACGCGCGTTAGAAATCATTCCTTTGGAGTTATTGGAACGATTTGCGGTGGAAGAAATCGGTTAGTTTGCTTTTAAAGCATCCAAATAGGCTCTTGTGTGTTTGGATGTATTGTGAAGTAATGTTCCTAAAATTGTATGGATAGGGTGATTTGGTTCGTATAGAGTTTCATATTTTGGAATGTCTAAATTCTCCAATTGTTCATCCATTGGATCACCGGCGTCATAAGCTTCTTTACATACATTCCCTCTTAGAAGATCAATTCCTTGCCACTTTACAAAACTTTGTTCTGAAAACTCAGTGATTGAGTTTGCCACAGGATGATTCCAGTTTTTTGTTTCGATCAAATTACGAATTAAATAGTATTGATATTCTTCGATTAACGTATGCCTTCCTGAAATAAAATTAATCATATTATTTTTTGGTGACTGGTAACCAACTATAGATACAAGTTGTACGCCAATTTGTTTTGCAGCACTGACTCTTGGTAATACAGAAGAGTGGTATGGTTGTGTTAGGTCTTGGATGTAATGCAGAGCCCAACCCGCAAATCGATACCCCCAATAAGGATGGCCTGTGCGAAATGCTAATTTGGATAATTCGGTAAATTGGTGGATTCGATATTCGGGATAAGTTTGTTTTAGAAATCCGGCGAGAGCAAAAATGATTCCGGGTTCGTAATAGAAGCCCATATGGAATGGTGCTTGGGAAGAAAACTCAATGGCAGGATTTCCAAATGGTTGGCTTCCGAATCCATAGATTTTTCCAACTTCATGTTCATTGTCTTCAAATAAATACAAATCTAAGTCGTAATCTGGTTCATCTGTTGCAGAAATTAATATCTCATCGGCTCCAATCATTTGGCCTTCTTGTAGAGATAAAAAGATTTCATTCACTAGTTTACCTTTATCTTTCAGGGTTGTGAGACTATCTAAGGGAAGTTTAGATCCTGCTCGTTTTGGAACTGCTTGGATATAAAGTGCAGCTTTATGGTCTGGGTTCACTCGAAGGGCTTTGTAAAAACTGAGAACAAGATCCGCATCTTTTGTTGTTTTTGAAAATTTCAAACTTTCGTTTGTAGGAGTTAGGTGTGGTAACCTTTTTAGTGCCCATTCCTCTGATATAGAAAGAGTTTCTTGGATGGATGACTTTTCTTTGGATAAAAAAGACTTTAAAGATTCTACTTTTACTTTAGGAGTGGGTTGGTTTTTCCAATGATCTTTTAAAATTAAATAGGTGATTCCTGCATGGTTGTTCCAAGAGAAAATTGGCATTGTAAAAGTTAAAATGGCGAGACTAAAGATAAATTGTTTCATAAAATTATTGAGATTCCTTTTTTTGGAAGGTAGTTCCGTTCCAAATGTATTCTGATTTGTAGTATTCGTGGAAGTTAGAGTCTTCAATGTCGAAACTATGAGTTAACTCTTGGATGGTATTCTTTTTTCCTTTTGTAGTTTTTCTTTGTGTTTTAATATCCGCATTTAGTGTTTCATTTGGAAAAACTAACCAAGATTCGGCGCAGGAAGGTGGGTCGCAAGATCCAGGGTTCCAGGAGAATTGTGAAATTAGTTTTTTGTCTGGTGAGATAGTAATCAATTGTTCGTTTGTGTATCCATATTCGATTTCGGAAAAAACCAAGTAAGTTAATCCAAATAAAAATTTGGGGCTGGGTGTGAACTCTGTGGATGGATAAATTTGATGTTTCCAACTTTCGTTGCTAACAGGGCCTACTTCCCATTTGGATTGGGAGAGAAGTTTGTCACCTTGGATGAGTTTTAATTCGATTTTACGAAGTTTAACACCCAAGTTTCTGCATAGGATAGTATGATCTTCGATTGGAAAGGAATAATCGGCAATGAGTCCTCCCCAAATATATCCTGTTTCTTTTTCGGATTTTACCTCGTACCAATATTCTTTGACTGAATCTTGTTCCATGATATGGTTCGTTTTTGCGAGGACGGTAATAGCTGATCCAATTGAAAGTTTCTTTTTCACTTTTGATTTGAGGTTGTCGGCTTCTCTTAGGTTGACATTGTCACCAAATATTTGATAGGTGGAGCCAATGGTTTTTTCATGGATGTAATTATCCCAATGATTTTGTGGGAAGATAGGAAAAACATATAAGAAAACTAGAATGTAGAGTAAGGACTTGTAACCCGACATAGTGTAAAAAATAAGGAACTAAGTCTTAAGAGTCGATCTCTTTTCCTTGAAGGAGGTTTTTTTCGCAGGGGAATCAGTCGACAATGATAGTATAGGTTTTTCATCGAAAAGGATTTTTAATGATACTCGCAGAAGTAATGAAACCATATTCAGTGGAACAAATTCGAATCTTGGAAGAAAGGATGAATGCCTATGAAACTTGGGTATTTGTGCTTGTGCTGATAGTTGCCGTACTTGTCCTAGTGACTGTCATGCAAAGGCTGACGATTGCCAAGTTGAAATCTTTGGAATTATTCAAATCAAAAACCACATCGAAAGATGGTAACGTTGTCTCAAATCAGAATTTGACATTAGTATCAGAAATCTCAGTCCCTGATATTCATACCATCACACAAACACCCATTCATACGGCAATGACCGTCCAAGGAAAGGATTTACCCGATCCTGGAATGGTTTTTAAATATATAGTTCCTATAAATAAAAACAAAATCATTACCATTGGTCAGCGTGAAGGGAATGTTGTCACGCGATCTACTGATGTTTTGGATCACCATCTAACAATCGATATAAATGCATTGGATGTGTCTAACCTGGAAATTTTATCTTATAGTATAGAATTCAGAAGAGAAGGAAAAGTATTAATTCAATTTCCAGGTTCGCGAGATTTTCGTGAGATGAGTATAAAAGAAAAGTTTTATATTACTAAAACATTGACCTTTGATGGCGAACTTTGTTTCGAAACCTTAGACACAAATCATCCTATGCGATTCCGAATTGGAAGTCGGCTTGGCGTAGATGGAAAATTTAAAACTGGTTATTTTGAGTTTCATCTGTTTTCAAAAGATGTTTTTGAGAAAACGAATTCGGGAAACAAACGCATAGAAAAACAGTTTTATTTGAAGTTGGTTAAAATTTTCCCCGGGTATGATACCGCTTCGCAAACGAAAGAGGGATTGGTTCCGATGCTTGCGCGGTATGGGGGTAGGGCGTGAATCTTATCTCCCCGCCCTGAATTGGGTGGGGAACTAGACCCGCCTCCCAATGCACACCTTCTACCATACTCCTTTCATTTCCACAATCCCTTTCGTGAATTTACAGATTTCTTTTCCAAAGAGTTCGCTTTTACATAAGTTTTGATTCTGAATTCGGTCACTCCTCATTTGCAGTCGTAACTCTCGTTTCCGATGGTGTTTCTTTCTTTTGATTTTAAATTTGCAAAGATCTCGTTTGAAAAATAATCGACTTTTTACTTTGTAATTTAACGATCGTAATGTTACCCATGAACCAAACACTTCTAAACCTTGTTTTAGATTACGTATCAAATAATATTGGAACCTTTCATAAAAAAAGAATTCAAAGTTTAGATACTCTTAAATTAGATAAAGTTTTAAGAAGAAAAAATCCATATTTATTCAAAGCAAAATACCAACTCACTTCAGAACAAATTATCAGAAGTTTAATCGATGCTCATATCTCATCTGCAGAAGAAGGAATTTTTGGAGATTGGCTTGAAGAACTCGCAATTTTTGTAAATTCACAAGTTTACGGTGGAAAAAAATCGGGGATCACTGGAATCGATTTAGAATTTGACTTAGATCAGATTCGTTATTTGGTCTCTATCAAATCTGGACCAAACTGGGGGAATAGTAGCCAAATTAAAAAAATGGAATCCGACTTTAAAACTGCTGCCAAAACATTAAGAACCAGTAATTCCGGATTAATTGTTAAGGCAATCAATGGCTGTTGTTACGGTAGAGATAACAAACCAGATAAAGGGGATTATCTAAAACTTTGTGGCCAAAGGTTTTGGGAATTTATTTCAGGTGAAGAGGAATTGTATTCCGAACTGATCGAACCATTGGGTCATACAGCAAAAACTAACGATGATTTGTATCAAGAAGCCTATGCTAAAATGATCAATAAGTTTACCATTGAATTTGGGAAGGATTTTTGTAAAGCCGATGGTGCCATCGATTGGGAAAAATTAGTTCATTTCAATTCAGCTAAATAATTATCAATTTCTTTTTGATTTTGAAAGTTCTTTATTAAGTGATCTTTTGCTAAATTCTTGTTTAAACGACGTATGATCCGTTTTCATATAACGTGAAAATTTGAACTCATCAAACTTTTTGTTTATTTGTTTTCGATTAAGTAAATTTAAAATCATCTTCCCTATATGATAACCAAGGCTTATCGGAACAGCATTTCCTATTTGTCTGTATTGGCTGACAATGGTCCCAAAAAATTCATAATCATCGGGGAATTCTTGAATGCGTTTGTATTCTTGGATGCTGAGAGGCCTGTTCCATTTTGGATGTGCCAAGTCAGTGGCAGGCATCGCAGGATTTGTAACCAATGTGGGTGCCGGTTTATTCCAAGCCAATCTTCGTAAAAATCCAGTTCGTCCGCCGCCAGAATAAAAACTTTTGCCCATTGCTTCTTTTTGTATTTCAATAGGTAAATTTTTCCAATACTGATCTTCTTTTAACATTCGATAATATTTTAATCTTTTTTCGGGGAACTGAATATACGTTTGATCCGATTCTTTTAAATCAGAAGTTACATCACGAAAGGTTCGCCATGTCGGCAAGTTGAACTCACCTGATTCGGAATGTGTTGGTGTTAAATAAGGGATTTCAATATTTTCTCTACTACAAATGATAACAATTCGTTCTCTTTTTTGTGGTGATCCAAAGTTTGCCGCATTGTATAGGTTAAACGATACTTTATACTTTGCCTTCTCTAATAAAAAAATTATAAAATTTAAAGCTCCACCTGGTAGTTCGTTTTGTGCCAAGGCGGGGAACTGCGGCCCTCTATATTGATGTGGTCTGTGATTCAAAGGAGCAGAAAGAAGTCCTCTTACATTTTCGATCACTATAAATTTTGGGTTTAATGAAATTGCTTTTTCAATGAACTCTAAGAACACATTCCCACGTTCGTCTTCAAATCCTTTTCGTTTACCTGCGGTGCTGAAGGCTTGGCAAGGTGGTCCACCGATAACAAGATCAATTTCTGAGTTTGCATCTAAGTTTGCAAATTTACGAATTTCCTCTACAGAATATCCGTTGATATCTCCAATGAGTCCAAGATCAGGATGGTTTAATGTAATTGTTTTTCTAGTATCGGGATCAATTTCACTAGCAAGTAAAACATCAATCCCTGCTTTTTTTAAACCAATGTCCAAACCCATAGCACCTGAAAAAAAACTAAGAGCCACAGGGGATTTGTTTGGTTTTTTACGAGAAATCCTGTCAGGAACATCTGTTTCAATGTTCATCATAATTCGTTTGTCTGATGTGATTTCTTTGGGAATCAACCAAGAGGTTCCGACCATCTCCGCTGGTAGTTTTTTTTTCCTGATGAGAGTCCTCACGTATTGGGGGGAAACAGAAATATAACTGGCGAATTCTTCAACAGTAAAGGTATTCGTTTTTATTTCCACAGGGAAACTAAATCATAGTCCATTATGCTGGTCAACCATTTCCAAAACAAAAAAGCCAAGGTTTCCCTTGGCTTTTCCATCGATCTTTCGAACGAAACTTAATCCGAATCTTTAATTCGATTTAAGCTCTTTCTACGATCATAGACCCTGCGATCCCACCGTGTGCACATGCAGTCACTAGCACTTTTTTCACGTCTTTGTTTTCTTCAAAGTCCATGATAGCGTTGTGAAGGAGTCTCACACCAGTAGCACCAAACGGGTGTCCAATGGAGATGGATCCACCGTTCGGGTTGATTTTTTTCTCATCAAATTTCTTTTCCCAGTCAAGACCAGTTCTAGATTTGATTTCTTCAAGAGCCGCTACTGCAGTCGCAGCAAATGCTTCGTGGATTTCGATGATGTCGATGTTTTCGATTTTATCACCAGTTTCACCAAGTAGTGCAATCGTTGCTTCTGCTTGGCCAAGACCCATAAGGTTTGGATCTACACCACGCATGTTAAAACCATTCACATAAGCTTTTGCAGTAAGACCTAATTTTTTAGCCGCATCTTCTGAAGCTACAATGATACCAGCCGCTCCATCAGAACGTGGGCTTGCATTGAAGATAGAAAGAGTTGGTCCATGAGATTTCTTTAAGTATTTGCTGTATTTTTCTTTGAACTGGTCAAATTTCATTTGAGGATTGTCAAAGAGTAACATTGCACGACCCATACGAGTAGGGTTTTTCACAAGACCTTCACGAAGAAGAACTGCTTCGTCAGCTTGTAACATGTTCCCTTCATCATCTTTCACTTCCATAATATATGGTTTGTAACGACCTTCTTGAGTTGCATCAAAGGCACGTTTGAAAGATTCGTAAGCTACTTTGTCTTGTGTTTCACGAGCAAGCGCGTAGTTTTGTGCGAGAATTTCTGCCGTTACTTGCATACCGAAAGAAGTTTCCCCATCACCAAGTCCGTCTTCTAGTGTATCACGAATTTCCACACCTTCAGGAAGGTCATTTGGAAGAAGTTTTACAAGTGAATCTAAGCTGTTTGTTTTTTTGTTAAGACGTGCATTTTTAACAACAAATGGCATTGAAGTTTGTGATTCTTCACCAATGACTAGGAAAACTTTTCCTTCACCAAGGGAAATACGGCGAGTTGCTTCTGCAACTGCTTCCAAACCAGATACACAGTTGTTTGCTACCGTAAGGCATGGAATTTCCATAGGAAGTCCAAGCAAGTTTGCAATCACACGTGCCGAGTTAGGTGCGTTAGAAAAACCTTCTCCAACGATCACACCGTCAATATCAGTAGGTTTCAAACCACTGCGTTTCATAACTTCTTCACCAACGAGTTTACCAAGGTGGTGACCAGAGTACTGCGAGAGCGCCTTTCCAATTTGAGCAAAAGGAGTTCGTGCAGGTGCTG
This sequence comes from Leptospira noumeaensis, assembly GCF_004770765.1. Classification (NCBI taxonomy): domain Bacteria; kingdom Pseudomonadati; phylum Spirochaetota; class Leptospiria; order Leptospirales; family Leptospiraceae; genus Leptospira; species Leptospira noumeaensis. The sequence continues at coordinate 1,397,500 of NZ_RQFK01000026.1, forward strand.
CGAGTACTATCTTTTGTGTTACTTTCATATAAAATCCCTTCTTCCTTTCTTTAGACTAAAACTTTAGTTACCTTAACAATTACTTCGCAAGCCATTTCATCATCGAACGTAGTTTAGTTCCTACTGCTTCGATGGGGTGGGCTGCATTTTTTTCTTTGAGTTTTTTGTATTCTGGGTATCCAGCTTTTGTATCCGCCATCCAACGTTTAGCGAACGCTGCACCTTTATCTTTTTGGATATCAGTGAGAACGTCTTTCATACGAGCTTTTACACCAGCATCAATGATACGTGGTCCGCTGATATAATCTCCATACTCTGCAGTATCAGAGATGGAATAACGCATACGAGCAAGGCCACCTTCGTAAATCAAATCAGTGATGAGTTTCACTTCATGTAAACATTCGAAGTATGCGATTTCTGGATCGTATCCTGCTTCGGTTAATGTTTCAAATCCACTCATAATGAGGTTTGCAACACCACCACAAAGAACTACTTGTTCCCCAAAAAGGTCAGTTTCTGTTTCTTCACGGAAAGATGTTTCTAAAATTCCAGCTCTTCCTCCACCCACTCCACTTGCGTGAGCAAGGGCACGAGCTTTAGCTTGGCCAGTCGCATCTTGATAAATAGCAATTAAACAGGGAACTCCACCACCTTCTGTGTAAACACGGCGAACCAAGTGTCCTGGACCTTTTGGCGCTACCATATACACGTCTACGTTTTTAGGAGGAGTGATGAGATCGTAATGGATGTTAAATCCATGCGAGAATACAAGAGCCTTTCCTTCAGTAAGGTTTGGTTCAATATCCGCCTTATACATGTCAGCTTGGATTGTGTCTGGAGCAAGGATTTGGATGATGTCTGCTTTTTTAGCAGCTTCCGCAACACTGAACACTTCAAAGCCAGCTTCTTTGGCTTCCTTTACTGATTTAGATCCATCGCGAAGTCCAATAATGACTTTCAAACCAGAATCTTTCATGTTTTGAGCTTGGGCGTGACCTTGGCTTCCGTAGCCAATCACTGCAATGGTTTTACCTTTAAGGAGATTTAGATCGCAACTGTCGTCGTAATAGATATTTGCCATGGATGGGCACACTTCCTGCGGAAAATTTAACTTATTTTTCCATCATTTTTAACTATAAGGAGGGAAACAAGAACGAATTAGGGCGCCTTTCCTTGCTGTCTCCGGACTCCGCGTTCGCTTCGGTCCTTCGGACGGCTAACGCCTCCTTCGCATCAAGGGCGCTTAGTGACATAATATTTTATCCCCTTGGCCCGAAATTCTCTTATCAGGCAAAACGATTGGCATAGGTGATTTCCGCAAATGCGGAAACCCTCCATTGGCGCATGGGAATTTTCACCCTATACTGGACTCATGATGAACAGAATCAATTTAGAATCCGTTGAAAAACTAAACCGTAAAAGGCTCGTTAGGTTTGTTTGTTCCTTGTTTTTGGTGAGTGGTTTGGCATTACTCGGCGGGGGTTGTGTGAGTACCAATGGTTACAATGACTACTATTCGGATAGAACTTACGATGCAAGAGGTCGAGATTTCCGACATTCTCCCTACCATAGCGGTGGATCCTATTACCGACAACCTATGTATAACAACTATCCTTACCAAGGAGGGAGGTCTTCTTTCCAATCTCCCTACAATGGTGGCGGTCACAATCCCTTCCATGTCCCTGCAGGCAGATACCACAATATGGGGAATCCTGGGAAATGGAGATTATAAATCTTGGGGAATTTAAATCCAATTTTACCCTCTTCGGGTTTGAGTGAGATTTTTCATACATTCTATCCGAAGAGAACGAACCCAAACCTCCGATTTGTCTCTTATTTTTACTTTTTTCTTCCTATCTTCGTTTTCCTTTCGTTAGGTTGTGCCAGTCTCCTGCCTCCCGAAAGAAGAGTGTATCCGAATAACCCAGTCACCTTACCGAAAGGAATGGACATCCACAAGTGGATGAATGCAAAGCTGAACCAATACCCAAATAGATTGGGATCTAGCCAAATCAATTATGAAGAGTATAAATTCACTTACTTCCGGAGAGAATCCACAACCCTCGGTTCTTTTCGAGCTTGCACCGGTTTGATTCGAGGTTTGAATTCTGAGCAGGTAGAACTTTACAATCTGGTATCTATGATCAATCACGGTGATTATACAATAAACCGGAGATCGAAAGGTGGCGACCTAGGTCCTATGAGTGAAAAGGAAAGAAACGAAGTCCTTCTGCCTTGTATCGAAGAATTTTTGGAACCACCCAGGAGCAAAGAATGACTGGATAAAAGAATAAAATCACGATCCAACCTTAACCTTTTCGTCGACACTACCCGTATAACGAATGAGGCCAAAGGTCAAATCGTCTTGGATGGCGGTGATTCCTCCAGAAATTTGGATGACCGATTGGAACACCTGATCTCGAATTTCTTTTAATGGTAATCCCCGTATATCGCGAATTAGGTGGAGCAACCTTTCTTCTCCAAACATTTGTAAGGACTCGGGTTCTCTGGCTTCCGTCAAACCATCGGTGAGCATTACAATCAAATCCCCGGTTTCGAGTTGGAATCTTTCTTCTTCTGCTAAGATGGCAAAAATAGGAGTGATGATCCTTCCCATGGGTTTCAAACTTACCAGTGCTCCCGATTTACGAATGATAAAAAGGGGAAAATGGCCGGCTCTGGCAAAAGTTAGTGACCCTGAGTCTGTATGAAGATGGAGTAAACTCGCAGTTACAAAATGTTCCCGAAGGTTAGGAATGATTTGAGTCCGAATGGATTCTAAATTTTCTTTTAGGTCAGAAGGATCTTCTTTCCATTTGTCGAGAGATGTTTTGACAAGAGCACTTAGAAGAGCAGCAGGAATCCCGTGACCCGAAACGTCACAGATAAAAACACCTAACTCTTGTTTTTCGGGTCTCCATACGATATCGTATAAATCCCCACCAACTTTCATCATGGGAATGTTTTTAAAAAGAATTTCGACACCTTCTGGAAAAATTTCTTTTTGAGGAAAAAGAGATTCTTGGATGCGTTTGGCCATATCCAATTGTTTTTCGATTTCCACTCGTTGTTCTTCAATGACGGCGGTTCTTTCTAAAACTTTTTTTTCCAACTCTTCGTTTGCTTTTTCTTTGAGTTCATTTAGAACTTGTAAAGAATTCAACGAAGCTTGTTGGGCACGTTCCCTTTCTCTCGTGGCTGTTACTAAAAAGTAAGCTATCCCGCTGATACAAAACAAAAAGGCATCCAAAAAAATAAGGGAGTCATTGATGGAGAGACCTGTTTCGTCCCGTCTTGCAAAAACACCTTTCCCATCGATGGTAAGTGTAACGGCTGTAAAGGCGAGAACCACTGTTGACAAAGTAGCTCCGAATTGTCTGAACCGAATGCTTGTGACGATAACAAAAGGAATAGGCAAAAAGAGAAGAGGCCATTCATCACTAAAAGCAATGGTTCCCGAAACATAAACCAAAATGATCCAAAGGAGAAGTTCGATTTGTTTATGAAGTTCTAATTTTAGTTTTGCTTTGGGATGGAACCAAACATAAAGTAAAGGGGCAACAATAAGAAACCCCAACATCTCACCTGAGAACCAAGTAAAAAATACATTAAAGTAAAGTTCTGTGGATAAAAAGTCCCAATACCATAAACTTGTCACTCCAAGCACTGTGCTGATGAAGGATCCTGGTATAGTTCCAATACTTAAAAAATAAATTAAGTTCTTTGTTGAATAGATGGGATCTGTTTTTTCTGAGACTCTCTTTATAATTCTATAATTTACATAACTACTGAGAGTGTTTCCGATCCCTATAATAAAAGCTGTTTGAATGTGTGGGTTGTTAAAGAAATTTGCAAGTGTGGCACCTAGATAAATTCCAGGAAGAGCAATGGGTCCGAGGAGAAGTAGGGAAGCAAGACCCACACCTTCTGGCGGCCAAACAGGAGATACTTGGCTATTTAAGAAGGCAATTTTAAATCCAATTTGTGCAGAGATGAAATACCCAATGAAGATGATGGGTGTCCAAATCAAAACTCTTGTATATAGGACAGTCTTCATTCGGATTGAAGCATTTCCCATTCCTCCATTTTGTAAAGAATTTCCGCTTCCATCTTTTGGATTTCTTCAGATATTTTTTGAAGTTCCGTATGATCATTTGCGAATGTACTCAATTTCTTTTCTAATTCCTGTTTAGAGGATTCTAGTTTGGCGATTTCTGACTCTAATTTGGAAAGTTTCTTTTGGTCTTGTTTGGATTTTTGTGGTTTGTCCGAAACTATTGTCGTTTGCAGAACATCTTTTGGTTTTTGGGAACTTTGTTCGTTTTCTAATTCTAAAGAATCGGTTTCTAAAAAGGAAGAAAAGGTTCCAATGTAATGGTCGAGTTTTCCTTCTTTACGAAAGATGAGTAGGCTTTCCGCAGTGCGGTCGAGGAAATAACGATCGTGAGATACGATCACAACTGTACCTGGAAATTCATCTAAAAATGATTCCAATACAGAAAGTGTTTGGATGTCCAAATCGTTTGTTGGTTCATCTAATATTAAAAAGTTTGGCCCAGTCATCAGGATCTGAACGAGAAAAAGCCTACGTCTTTCACCTCCGGAAAGTTTGGCGATGGGTGTGTATTGTAATTTTCCGTCAAAGAGAAACCTCTCCAACATTTTTGAGGCAGAAATTTTTTCTCCTGATTCGGTTTCAATCATTTCCCCAGCAACATCTTTGATGTAATCTAATACATTTCTTTCTAGAGGAAGTTCGGAACTGGTTTGGTCAAAGTATCCCACCTTCGTGTTCATCCCTGGTTTGATGAATCCACTATCGGGCGTAATGCGACCTGCCATTAAATTTAAAAGTGTGGATTTTCCAATTCCGTTGGGTCCAATGATACCGAGTCTTTCTTTTGCTTTGAAGGTATAAGTGAAATCATTGATGAGTAACTTGTCTGCGATTCCTTTTTTCAAATTATGAATTTCTAAAATGGTTTTCCCTTGGCGTTTGGCGGCCACACTCAGTTCTAGATCTTTTTGTATTTCACGTTTTTCTCTATTTTGGAGTTCACTCGCACGATCGATCCTTGCTTTTTGTTTTGTGGAACGAGCTTTTGGTTGGCGTTTCAACCACTTCACTTCTTGTTTTAAAAATTGTTTGATTTTATCTTCTTGTTTTTGAAGGGTTTCTTCTCTTTCCACTTTTCGTTCTAAATAAATAGAATAGTTTCCTTCATAAACAAAATGACTTCCGCGGTCGAGTTCCAAAATTTTAGTTACAATTCGATCTAAAAAATAACGATCGTGGGTGATGAGGAGGATGGCTTTGTCTAGTCCTGCCAGATACTCTTCTAACCATAAAATGGATTTTACATCCAAGTGGTTTGTTGGTTCATCCAAAATCAGTAAGTTACTTTCATCAATGAGAGACTTCGCAAGTTCTACTTTTTTTAGCATCCCACCTGACAACTCAGACATTTTTCTTTCTAACTTCTCAACACCTAACTCTTTTAATATGGATTTTACTTGTTGTTCGTAATCCCATGCGGACAGTCTGTCCATCTCTTGGGAAATTTCTGTAAACTCATCATCTAGCCCTTCTTCACCTTCACTCATTCGTTCGCAAATGTCTTCGTAGCGGCGAATGGTTTTGACAAGTTTGTTATCACCCTTATAAATATGATCCAGAATGGTTTCGTTTTGATCAAAAACCGGATTTTGATCGAGGATAGAAATTTTAAGATTATTGTTTTTGATGATTTGTCCGGAATCCGTTTCTTCTTTTCCAAGAAGGGCTCGGAGTAATGTGGATTTTCCAGATCCATTGATCCCGACAATGGCCAGTTTTTCTCCTTCGCTGATAGAGAAATCAAGGTTTGAAAAAAGTTTTTTTTCGCCGATGGTTTTGGAAAGTTTGGAAACGGAGACTAGCACAATGTCCATGAGATGGAAATGGGGTCATTCGGACAATCTCATTCAATATTTTGTTATGAATGTACATCTGATTTATCGACTTTGTATTGGTTTTTAAGATTTTAGGTTTTTTCGCATTCTCTCCGTTTCACATAACTTCCTTACTGGGTTATATGTTATCGAACGGACAAGATGAATTATACAATTCGATTCTCAGTCGGCAATCCATCCCCGAATCAGTGGTGGGTGGCAAACAAGTGGCCAACCGTTTTTTGGAGGAATTGTTCTCCATCCTGTTTTCAGGATATCATTCTGAACGTAACTTCACTTCCAAAGATCAAATTTCAGACCAGTTGGAACTCTTTCGGATTCGTTGGAAAAACTTACTCGAACCTTATGTTACCTATGCGGACAAAGAACTAGGTCGTGTGGTTGCGTTAGATGATATTTTACATAACTTTGTTGCCAAACTTCCTGGATTGTATGAATGGATGTGGGAAGATGCAGAAGCTGCCTTTTTAGGAGATCCGGCTGCAGAAAGTATCCATGAAGTCATTCTCGCCTATTCAGGGTTTTATGCTGGTGCTGTCCACCGAGTGGCTAATTATTTTTTTAAGTCTTCCTTACCTATTTTTCCAAAACTTTTGTCGGGTGTGGCTCATGAGGCAACAGGAATTGATATCCATCCCGGTGCGGAAATTGGAAGAGCCTTTTTTATGGATCATGGGACAGGGATTGTGATCGGCGAAACCACTCATATCGCAGACAATGTAAAAATTTACCAAGGTGTGACTCTTGGTGCTTTATCGGTAAACAAATCTTTGGCGAAACAAAAACGACATCCGACGATTGAAGAAGGTGTTGTGATTTATGCGGGGGCCACCATCCTCGGTGGTGAAACTGTTATCGGCAAACAATCCATCATCGGAGGGAATGCTTGGATTACCCAAAGCATTCCTCCTTATTCCGTTGTGTATCAGAAATCAGAAGTGAGGGTTAGAAGTTCGAACGAAGTCCAAGGATTGGATTTTACCATTTGAACTAAAACCAAATCGCTAAATCCCAATCCGATTCCGACTTCCTAACCCGTACAACACTCGGATGAGTGCATCAATGTCTTCACAAGAATTGTAAAAAGCAAGGGAAGGTCTCACTGTTGACTCCAAGCCAAATCTTCTTAAGATTGGTTGGGCGCAGTGGTGACCGGCGCGTACAGCAATTCCTTCTTCTGCTAGTTTTTTTCCAATCGCTTCTGTTTTGAATCCATCAATGACAAAGGACAAGACACCTGCTTTGTCTTTGGCTGTTCCAATCAAACGTAGGCCTGGAACCTTTAACAATTCTTTGGTGCCATATTCCAATAGATCTTGTTCGAAGGCTGAAATTTGTTTCATTCCAAATCGGTTTAGATATTCGATAGCAGCTCCAAGGCCAACAGCGTCGGCGATGTTTCCGGTCCCTGCTTCAAATCGAAACGGTGCTTCTTGGAAGGTAGTGTGATCAAAGTTGACATCTTGAATCATATTCCCTCCACCTTGCCAAGGAGGCAAACTGTCTAGAATGGCTTTTTTTCCATAAACCACACCAATGCCCGTCGGAGCAAAGAGTTTGTGACCACTAAACACAAAGAAGTCGCAATCGATCTCCTGAACATTCACTGGCATATGTGATACGGACTGAGCTCCATCCACAATCACAAGTGCACCTACTTTATGTGCCGACCTTGTCATCTCTTCCACGGGCACAACGGTTCCGAGTGCATTCGAAACTTGTGTGATGGACACAATTTTTGTTTTTGAGTTTAACAAACGTTCGTATTCGCTGAGAATGATTTGTCCTGAATCATCTACGGGAGCGACTCGTAACTTTGCGCCTTTTTTAGCACAGACCATTTGCCAAGGAACAATGTTTGCATGGTGTTCCAAATGAGTGATGAGTATTTCATCACCCGATTGGATGTGTTTGTCAGATAAAATATTGGAAAGGAGATTGATTCCTTCTGTGGTTCCTCTGACAAAAACAATTTCTTCAACACTCCCGGCTCCAATAAAACCTTGGACAAGTGACCTAGCTTTTTCATAAGCATCAGTGGATCTTGCTGCTAGAGTATGGGCTGCACGATGGATATTGGAATTCTCATGTAGATAAAAATGAGATAATCTTTCTATCACCGAAGTTGGTTTTTGCGTGGTAGCCGCATTGTCCAGCCAAACCAAAGGTTTCCCATTGACTGTTTCGGTTAGGATCGGAAAATCTCTCCTTGCGGATGCGAGATTCCCACCACCTGACTGCGGTATGTTGATACTAGGGAAAGACTGAAAATCAGAATAGGAAAAACCTGTGTCTGTTAATTTTAAGTCTTCTAAATAAGGTAAGGACTCTTTTGGTAAATTTTGCGAAGGTAAATCGTTTGATGGAAAACCCGCTGTGGGAACGTTACTTCCACCAAACGATTGCAAAACGCCAAACATTTCCTTCGCCATTTTTTCTAATGTTTTTTCATCAGGAAACTGCGACGGGGAACCATTTATGAACGAGTCCGGTTTTAATTTTAAAAAACTCGGATCATTTGTATTCATAATAATTTCCCACATCTACATTGTCGAGTGCAGCAATCGCATCGTCAGTAAGTATGGCCGCTGAGCAGTAGAGAGAAATCAAATAGGATCCAATAGCTGATCGGTTAATTCCCATAAAACGAACAGAAAGTCCCGGAGTTTGTTCTCCTGGTAGGTTGGATTGGTATAAACCTACAACCCCTTGTTTTTTTTCACCAACTCTCAAAAGTAAAATACTAGAAGTTCCTGCAGCAGACTTTGGATTGGTTTCGCCGTTCACAAGAAGTTTATCCGTAGGAATGAGTGGCAGTCCTCTCCAAGTTAAAAACTGTGCACCAAACAGAGTTACTGTGGCCGGTGGAACTCCTCTTCTTGTACATTCACGTCCAAAAGCGGCAATGGCAAGTGGGTGCGCTAAAAAGAAAGATGGTTCTTTCCAAACTTTAGTGATTAAATCATCTAAATCATCAGGAGTAGGAGGTCCCTTTCTAGTGCTAATTCTTTGGTGAGCCGGTACATTTTTTAGAAGTCCATAATCTTCATTATTGATGAGTTCTAATTCTTGTTTTTCTTTTACACTTTCAATGGCTAGTCTTAGTTGTTCATTGATTTGTTCATGTGGAGAACTGTATAAATCGGAAACTCTAGTTTGTACATCAAGGATTGTGGAAATTAAACTAAGAGTGTATTCGCGAGGCTTTTCTTCGTAGTTAACAAAAGTTTCTGGAAGTTCTTGTTCTCCCTTTTGTCCGCAAAGTACATCCACTTGCGTATTGGATTTAACACGGTTGACACGAAGGACACCTGCCTCTAAAGGTTTCCAATCAAGTAACCTAACTAAAAAACGTGGAGTGATTGCACCGTATTGTGCATTTGTTTTTACCGTATTTGCCAGTTGGCGTGCGGCTAAGTCTCCCAAAGCGTGTTGGGTTTGTTCTGCCATAAATGACCTCTTTTTCGGAAATGGATCTTTAATGGTTGAATCATCGCTACAGACCGAATACGAGAATCGATGGCTGGTATGAAAATAGGATTAAGTTTTGTGTGATATATTGTACAAATCGTCCAGCCGGCTAGCGGATTAACTGATTTGTAGCCAGTGTTTCATCTTTTCCGCGATGGTTTTTAAAACCACGGGTTTGGAAATATAATCGTTCATTCCGCAATCAAGGCAACGTTCTTCCTCACCTGACAGAGTACCGGCGGTAAGTGCAATGATAGGAACTAATTTCCCATTTTCCAATTTACGAATGGCTTTTGTGGCGTCGTATCCATTCATCTCTGGCATCTGTACATCCATAAAAACAAGTTGCGGTTCTGTTTGGATAAAATTCTCAACAGCCAGAACTCCATTTTCTGCTTCGATGATGATGGTTCCTGGTAAAGATTTTTGAACAATGGCTTTGGTTAACATCATATTGACTGGATTGTCTTCCACAATCATCACTTTGATTTTTTCAGTGGTTTGGATGGGTTTTACTGGTTCGTAATTTGGTGTTACCACTTCTGGACTTTTACCAGAAATCATTTTTTCTAAACTATCATATAAAATATTTGTTTGGATGGGTTTGAGTAGGATGGATTGGATTCCAAGTTCTCTTCCTTTTTGATAAATGGTTTCATCATTGGTCGATGTATGAAGAGAAAAAAATGGTTTTTTTAGTTTTTTTGTTTCGATGGTCTTCAGAATTTTTTCTATAAATTCTAATCCATTGATTTCAGGCATATTAAAATCTGTAATGATCACATCATAAATGGTTCCCGAGGAAATCATTTCAAAGGCATCCGTAGGTGAACGAAAACAATCTACTTGGATTCCTTTATACGTTAACATTTCTTGGATTACAAATAAATTGGTTTCGTTGTCATCAATCACCATTACCTTTTTGATTTGATTCAGTTCTGGTTCTGTATTTCTTTCATTATCCGCAAGCGTGGTGATTTTGAAAAAGAACCTAGATCCTTTGTCGCGTTCCGACTCCAATTCCATTTTGGAATCAAAAAGATGTAATAGTTTACTGGAAATCGATAACCCTAAACCAGTTCCACCAAACTGTCGTGTGGTGGATGTATCTGCCTGTGAAAATACTTCGAAGATTTTGTCCCGATTTTCAGGACTGATGCCAATCCCTGTATCAATCACTTCAAAGAGAAGCTCATATTCATTATTTTCTTTTGGTTCTGCAGAGATTTTGATTTGAATTTCACCTTTTAGGGTGAACTTCAATGCGTTGCCAATTAAGTTTAATAGAATTTGGCGCAAACGCAAAGAATCGACAAAAATATTTCTAGGAACTTTAGGTGAAATGTTGAGGATGAGTTCTAAACCTTTTTCGTATGCTTTGTGTTTGACGATCTCTGCAATTTGATGGAGCAAATCATAAATATTGATTCTTTCCTTATAAAGTTCCATTTTCCCAGATTCAATTTTAGAAAAGTCTAATATATCGTTGATAAGGTCGAGGAGTGAACTTGCAGAAAGATATACCGTTTCCATATATTTTTTTTGCACTTCATTTAGGTCTGTCCGCATGAGTAAATCAGAGAACCCAATCACACCATTGAGTGGGGTTCTGATTTCATGGCTCATATTCGCAAGGAAATCTGATTTTGCTTGTGACGCTTTTTCCGCATTTTCACGTGCGACGATAAGTGCTTTTTCGAGTAATTTACGATCCGTGATGTCGGTATGGGTTCCGATCATTCGGAGGGGTTTGCCGTCTTCCGTCCATTCGATGACTTTCCCTCGGTCTAAGATCCATTTATAAGAACCGTCTTTACATAACATCCGGTGTTCATTTACATAAACGGAAGTTTTCCCTTCGAAATGTTTGTCTAAGTCAGCAAAATAATTTGGTTTGTCTTCGGGATGGACTCTTGATTCCCATTCGGAAATATCGGATCCGATTTCTTCTTCTGAATAACCTAACATATTTTTCCATTGGTTGGAAAAAAATACTTTGTTGGTTTGGGAATTCCAATCCCAGATTCCATCTCCAGAACCTTCAAGGGCAAATTGCCAACGGCTTTCACTGGCACGTAACGCTTCTTCGGTGGCCTTGTGCGCAGAAATATCAATTCCAATCCCTAAGTACCCAGTAATTTCTCCTTTTTTGTTTTTACTCGCAGTGACAACAAGTTGAACTGGAAATTCTGTTTTGTCTTTACGAACATAAGTCCATTCATGGGAATCATATTCGCTTAACTTTGCTCTATGTACAAAAGTTTCGAACCCTGAAATGGGAACTCCAAATTCGCGAGACAAAGAAGCCGCTCTTTTTTGAATTTCTTCTGGTCTGTGGAAAATTTCTGGAGAAGTTTTTCCAACTACTTCATCTGCTTCATATTGCAAATGGTATTCGGCACCCTTGTTGAAATGGGTAATGATCCCATTTGTATCTGCACCAATAATCGTTACGTGAGTTGTGGCATCTAAGATTGTTTCTAATTTGGCGAGAGCATCTTCTCTTTGTTTGTCGGAGTTAACATTTTTTGTTATGTCTTGAAAACTTCCAAAAACTCGGATACATTTCCCATTTTTAAATACAGAATGTCCTATAGTCCTCGCCCATTTGAGTTTCCCTAGTTTTGTTTTGACTTGAAGGACTAAGTCATAAGAAGTACCGTTCTTCACTGCATCATTAAATGCTTCTAATAAAAGTTCGCGTTGTGATTCCACCGGATAAAATTCAAAAGCGGAATGAAGTAGTGGAACATAGTCATCCGGCACTTCGTGGATTCTTTTTGTTTCTTTTGCCCAATACAATGTGTTGTTGACTAAATCAACATCCCAAGCACCAACATTGGCTGCGGCATTTGTTTCTTCAAAAAGAAGTTTGATTCTTGCCAATTCATCTCTTTGTTTGATAATTTCTAGTTCTTTATCTTTTCGTTCAGTGATATCTATGAGATAGGAAATCTTTTCGGTGGGAAGGGAACTGAAATAACTAACCACACTATAATCAGAAACATAAATATAAGTTCCGTCTTGTTTTTTGAATCGATACTCTCTTTGGTAAGTGCGCGATTTGTTTTTGATATGTAATTTTTCTTCTTCGTGGACTTTTTCTTTGTCATCGGGATGGAGGAGGTCATCCGGATTCAACATTCCTTTTTTGAAATCACCTGTTTGATACCCTAAGTTTAAAGAGACATTGGGGGAAACATAGGTTGTTAAAAATTCCGCATCGTATTTAAACCGAAAGATGACGTAAGGGCCACTGTCCAAAATCACATTTTCAATACTAAAGTTAGGTTCCCCGCGAAGGATCACCCCAGGTGTGTTTTTAGATTCCAAATACCGCCCAGAGATCCGAAAAGGATTTCCTAAGAGACTCGTTGTGAATTGGAAGGGAGTTCGTCTTGCCAATGTTTCCTGGCAAAGGTTGGTAAGGATGAGGGTGTCTCTGGGAATGATATGAAGATCATTGATATGTTTTCCCGTAGAGATAGAGTCAGGTGGCAAATATAGATTGGGAGAAGTGCGAGAAAATTGAATTTCCAGGAAAGGATCGAGGTAGATGAGAAATTCATCGAAACTTTCCACGATGGATTGGTAGTTGAAACTTTCTGCCATGAATCGTTATGTCACTTGACCAAATCGATTGGTCTTAAAGAGTAATGGATACGATGATGAATCGCCTGTCACTTTCTATTTTTCTCTGCTGTATTTCTGTAGTTCCAACAGCAAATTTAATGAGTCAGTCCCAACGAAATCATGGTTGGGTTGTTTCTGGATCGACTTCCAAACTTCTCATCCAAGGAAAAGAAATACTGAATGCCAGAGATGAATTTCGCTTCAAATCACCGGAAGGGATGTCCCAAATCCAAGAGATTGACTACTATCTGATGTTAGGGGAATATTACCTTCGCAAAAAAGACAAAGTAGGAATCGCCAATATTCTATATGATCTCAGAACCAAAAAAGGGGAGTATAGTTTTGCCGATTTTTTACTGACATCACTCTGGAAACAGTCGCAAGGGGAAGAAGTCCAAGCAATCAAAACATTAGATTCATACATCCAAAAAGAACCGAATACCTATTTTCGCAACCTAGCAAAAAACATGCGAACCAATCTTTTCCAAGCAGGAGAAGATGAAAAAAAGACCATGGTTCGAATGGATTGCCAAAAAACCAAACCATACTATTCTTTATGTAGAGTTTTTCGTTTACAATACTATATCGATCTTCCTTCCGGAAAGGAAAAAGATATGCATAAACATTTTGTAAACATTATGCGTGTCAGTTCTCCATTTTTTGAAGATCCAAATTTGGAGTGGATCCCACTTCTGGATCGAATCGATGAAGACCTTCCTGCCAAACTAACCTTTCTCGGTTTTGTAAGAGAGGGGATTCACTTACAAAAAATGATTATGGATTTGGAAAAAATCACAGATGGTTCCATCGACGAAAATTCCAATGAAAGAATGGCCTTTCTCCAAATTTTAGGAGGAGACTATTCGGGGGCTGAAGAATCTCTTTTAAACTTCCTAAGGTCAGCCAAGGGAAAAAAAACATCCATACTCAATCGCATTTATGTTAAGTTAGGTGCACTTGCTTACTTTCAAAAGGACTATAAAAAATCTTTAGAATATTATTTGAAGTTAGATTTAAACAATTGGTCGGCGGACATCCACCATCCTTTTTTGAATGAACCAATGTCCATTTCCGAAGTTAAGGATTTAATTTCTGTTTCCCTCTATAAAGTGAGTGGGGCAGAGGCGGCACTGAAAGCCCTACAAAAAATCAAAGACCCTGAAAAATTAACCGAAGCTGACATTTGGCCCAAACTTAGAATTTCACAAATGCTTATGGATCAAAATCCTGAGTTATCCTCTCGGATGACTGACGAAATCATTTATATGGCTCAGGAAAAAAAATGGAGAAGGCTTGAGTATGCGGCCACCATCTTACAAGGTTATAACCAAATTTATAGGAAAGAATTTCGTAAATCCACCATTGAACTAACAAAGAGTAGGGGGATTTTGGACGAAGAAAATGCATTTTATGCCGCAGAGTTTCTTCGAAACTTTGGATTTGTTTTTGCTCATACAGCTTCGGGAAAAAAAGGTCCAGTGAATGGAAACATTCGTGATGGGGTCGCCGATTATCTCCAAAACAATCTTTATGAAGATTTATATTACATTCGTAATTATAGGCCTCTTGCTTTCTCAACAGATTTATTTTTTGAATATACGCTGAGTCATTTGCGAGATGATAACGATGTATGGGGACTTCTTGATTCTATTTACAAATACAATTCCGTGAAGTGGGCTCGGAGTGTGAAGGGAAGTCCTCATTCCCTTTTTCAAATTCAATTTGTAGACAAACAATTCCAATATTTGTCTGGCTTTTCTACAGCAAGAGAATCTAAGTTTTTTGATTCCACTTATGCGGATAGTAGAGAAACAGAAAGTCAGATCCAAAGAAAAAATGAAGAAGAGTCTGTTCGGAATTTAGAATCAGCCAAACTACCAACCGTTCTTTTGTTACCTTATAAAGAAGAGTTTTATCTTTTCACTTTCAATCCGAAAGAATCAAAAAGAAACCAACTCAGTTGGAAAGTCATCCATTCCCAAAGACCAGACACCACAGAGGTGATCGAAACTGTAAAAGATTTGGTGAATGCCAACAAAGATAACGATTCCGTACAGATTTATATGAATGAATCGGGTGTTAGTCTTATGCGTTCTCTTAAAAAAGAAATGCGAGAAACCCAAGTTGTGTTTTTCTTTTCTCTCCAACCCGTCTCGGACTCTCACAAACCATTAGGTGTATTTTCATGGAAATGTCCGGCAAACATGCGGTCTCTGGAAGGGAAAGGAATGAATTTAGTGGATACTGCTTATTTTGAAGGATCACGAATCCTAAAAGAAAAAGAAAGATTACACCTTTGGGATTTTCCATCAAACACAAGTTCTTCGGGACAAGTGACGAACCTTTCCTGGTCTTGTAAGTCCGATTCTGGAAATTTTGAAGAAATCCCATTTTTAAAATTGTTTCGTAGGATCGATTATCGCACAGTCCCACGTATGGTAGTTTATACGGAACGTGTTTTAGGAAGGCCTTGGTCTGATTACTCAACACACTACCATTGGCTTCATTTTTGGTTTCGATCTGGGACAAAAAAAATTGGTTACCTTCCCACACTTCCCGTTTTGGATTCCGGATCGGTTACTGGACTTGCCGAACCTTCCAAATACCGCGAAGAGGGAGTTTGGATCCAAGCCACAGCCTTATAAAAGTGACATAACCTGAAACCTATCGATTCCTTTCCCGAATCGGTTGGACTCATTGTATCCTCATTTCCGGCAAAAATAGGCCAAAATTATAGGCGACACTGGAAGATCACTCCAAAATACTTAATTCTATTCCTCATACGCAATGGACCCTGATCATAAAACTTTAGTGGTGTTCGAGTTTCTATGGAAATAATCGGCATCTTTCTCATCTTCTTCCTCGTCTTTGTCAATGGTTTCTTCGTCGCTGCCGAATTTGCCATGGTTTCCATCCGGCCTTCTCGTCTCGAGGAGCTTGTCAAAGAAAACAGAGCCATGTCTCATATTGCCAAAAAGGCAATTTCAAAAATTGATGATATGTTATCGGTTTGCCAAGTGGGAATCACAGTGGCAAGTTTACTCCTTGGTTGGATCGGAGAAGCCTTGTTCGCAAGTGTTGTCTCTGGATTCCTTCGCATGTTCCATATCGAATTGGATTTAGTAACCATTCATAGTATTTCCATTGGAGTTTCTTTTACAGTCATCACACTCCTTCATGTGATTTTGGGGGAACTCGTTCCGAAAACACTTGCCATCCAAAATACGGAATCGATTGCACTTGGTGTTTCGGCTCCCATGTGGTTTTTCTATTATTTATTCTTTCCAGTCACTTTTGTTATGAATCGATTGGCCGGCGGAATCCTTACACTTTTCCGTTTGCAACGAACTGGTGATAAGTATGTTCATTCAGCTGAAGAACTAATGATCATCATTGAAGAACAAAGAAAACAAGGTCGGATTGACAATGCAGAGATGCAGCTCATCCAAAAGACTTTTGATTTTTCAGAACATACTGCCAAAGATGTAATGACACATAGGCTTTCGATCATTGGAATTTCGCAAGAATCCACAATCGATAAAATGCTCCCACTGATTGCTGAACATAGTTTTTCCAGATATCCAGTTTATGACCAAACTTTGGATCGAATTGTTGGGATTGTACACGTACAAAAGTATTTAAAGTGGCAAGCGGCTCATCTTTCGGCCAAAGGCAAAAAAGAAAAAATCACAGTCATTATGGAAAAGGATTTTGTGAAAGTTCCAGAATCTATGTCCATCGAACGAGTGATGACAAAACTCCGTGAAAAAAAACAACATATGGCCATTGTCATTGATGAATACGGTGGAGTTTCCGGCTTACTTACGTTAGAAGATATCATTGAAGAATTTTTTGGTGAAATTCGTGATGAAACAGACACTGATGAAGTGGATGTAACCTCAAAAAATAAAAAAACCAAAGCCATCACTCTCGATGGAGAAACTGAACTTTCTAGTTTGTCTGGCATTTTGGAAGGGGAAGAACCTTCTGATATGGAAGAAGTGCGAACCATTGCTGGTTACTTTATGGAAAAAAACGAAGATATGCCAAAAGAAGGTAGCATCGTTCAAATCAAAAAAGGTAGCCTTAAGGTAAAAAAAATGGAAGGGAATAAAATCATCTCCATTTTATTTACGCCTAAACTAGAAGAAGATAATGATTCTGAATTGGAAAGGGAACTCTCTTACGAGGACAGATAAATGAAAGAAATTGTCATTGCTGTTTCTGGATCAATCGCTTCTTACAAAGCTTGTGATTTGGTCAGAGGACTTACAAAAGACGGATATCCTGTTCGTGTGATTATGACTTCCAATGCCACAAAATTTGTTGGTAAAATTACCTTTGAGGCATTAACAGGAAAACCGGTTCGCGTAGATGAATTTGATACAGGTATGGCTCATATCGAAATCAAAAACATTGCCTCGGTTTTGGCAGTTGTTCCTGCTTCTGCAAATATCATCGGTAAAATGGCCAACGGAATTGCTGACGATCTAGTAACATCCACTTATCTTGCTTGCACCTCTCCCGTGTTAGTGGCTCCTTCCATGAATCCAGGAATGTATTTACATCCCGCAGTCCAAAGAAATTTAAAAACCCTTACATCGGATGGAGTCACAATTGTTTCTCCCGATAAAGGGATTGTTGTTTGTGGGGATGAAGGCTATGGCAAACTTGCCTCCGTTGATTCCATCATGGAACAAATCATCAAACTTCATAAAACAAATTCATGAATCTGAAATTCAAACGTGTGATAGTTACCTCTGGGCCCACTAGAGAATGGATCGATCCTGTACGTTATATATCCAATGCTTCTTCGGGAAAAATGGGATTTGAAATTGCAACTTCTTTCTTAAAATATCCTGTAGAAGTGGTTTATATTCATGGGAATACTTTGGAGCGATATGCGCATGTAACAGGGGCCATACGAAATATTGAGGTGGAAACCACAATACAACTTCGAGATGCAGTACTTGCAGAAATTACAGATGATAGTTTACTTGTGATGGCAGCAGCACCTGCGGACTTTCGCCCCATTATGACCGCTGAACATAAAATCAAAAAAGAAAAAACTTCAGAAGGAACAAAGGGGCTACTTCTCGAGTTAGAAGAAAACCCTGATGTTTTACAGCAAGTCACCGAATATGTTACAGAACATAAAATTTTAAACTCTCTTCGAGTTGGATTTGCAGCTGAAACAAATAACTTGGAACAATATGCCAAAGAGAAACTAGTTCGGAAAGGACTTAATTACATTGTTGGAAACTACGTAGGATCAGGCATTGGTTTTGGGGAAGTAAACTCCACAATCCGAGTATTTAGTGTTAGTGGGTTAGAAAAAGAAATTGGCCCTTTGCCCAAAGAAAAAATCGCCGAAGAACTTGTTTCCTTTTTAGTGTCCGTTTGATTTGGTTCCAAACCCAAACGCAAAATAACCCGCAAGTAAAATCAGTCCAAAACTTACAATATAGTTCCATTTGATTTTTTCACCTAGGAAAACTGTGGCAAATAAAATGAATACAAAGATGGTGATGACTTCTTGGATGATTTTTAATTGGAACCCTTCAAACTTATAAACGGTAAATCCAATTCGATTGGCAGGAACCATCAATACGTATTCGAAAAATGCAATTCCCCAAGAAAATAAAATCACATAAAACATATTGGTTGACTTTGCAAATTTTAAATGTCCGTACCAAGCAAAGGTCATAAATATATTGGAAAGTAAGAGTAGAATGATGGTTAACATAGAATTCTCTGGATTTGTTTGTTCCGATTTACAGTTTTGAAATGAATTTGGATATGATAGATATTCAATTTTGAATCCTTCTAATATCAAACGAAATATTATTTTAAAACGATTCTCCAAACACTTCCTTAAAAATTTCTGGAAGGATTTCTCCCGCTTCCCCAGCAAAATGAAGTTCTATAGAAGGAGTGAGGGAAGTGGATTCTGGATTGATTTCGATCCCAAGAGCTCTGTTACGAATGGCAGTTAAAGCTAAGTTGGCTGGAACCGATACATTCGCACTGGTTCCCACAACAAAAACAACTTGAGCTTCTTTACTTTGTTCCCAGGCCTTCGTGAGGAGTTGATTGTCATAACTTTCCCCAAACCAAACTATGTCTGGCCTTAATAGTGATTCACAAGCAGGACAAAATTTTAGTCCAGATTGGTTCATCCCATCTTCACTCAAAGTATATTTTTCACGACAAACCGTACACTTCGCACGATAAATATTGCCATGAATTTCCAAAAGATTTTTACTTCCTGCCCGAGGATGGAGTCCATCCACATTTTGAGTGATTAGATTTACAGTTTTTGAAAATGATTGCCAATTCGCTATAGTTAGGTGGCCTTCATTTGGTTTGGCTTCTGAACAAATCTTACGCCGATAGTCATACCATTCCCAAACCACTTCGGGTTGTTTGGCAAAAGCTTCGGGTGTGGCGAGATCTTCTGCTTTGAACTTTTTCCAATACCCTCCTTCCCCGCGAAATGTTGGGATTCCACTTTCGCTAGAAATACCAGCTCCTGTCAGAAACAAAATATTACGAGCAGAACGGATTCGATGGATCACATCGGGAGTGAGGAGATTCATTTATTAGATCATTCTATTCAAATAGGTAAAAAATTAAATCGGAAAAAAATCTGGAAATAGAAAACTGGTAGTCAATGGCCAATCATTGGGAAGAAGTCCAAAAAAAACTAGATTCCATCCATGAAAAACAATTGTTTCGGGAAACTCGTAATTACGAAGGAATTGATTTTTGTTCTAACGATTATATGGGTATGGCAACTAATCCCAGTATGTTGGAGTTTTTCCAATCAAAAAAGGATATTTATCCGTTTGGATCCACGGCCGCCCGTTTGGTTCGAGGAAATACCAAGTCAATGGACAAGTTTGAGTCAGAGTTTGCTCATTTTGTGGAAGGGGAGGCGGCACTTCTCGTTTCCACGGGGTTTACTGCGAATTTTGGCCTTTTGGATTCCATTGCTGCTCCCGACTGTTATCTGTTTACTGATCGTTTGAACCACGCATCCATTTTAGATGGGATTCGTATTTCTGGTGCACATAAAAAATATTATCATCATTTGGATATGAATCACCTTCGCAGTTTATTGGAAAAAGCAGATATAGATGATCCAGAACGTAAAAAAAAGCGAATTGTGGTGACGGAAACTTTATTTAGCATGGATGGCGATTCTCCTGATTTAAAAACCTTACTTTCCTTAAAGAGAGAATTTGGATTTGTTCTTGTTTTGGATGAAGCCCATGCCTTTGGGATTTATGGTGCGAATGGGAAGGGGCTTGTCTTTCAGGATTTAAGTCTATCAGAAATCCAGTCCATTGATTACCGAGTGTACACTTTAGGAAAGTCTCTGGGACTAGAAGGTGGAATCATTGTCACAAAAAAAATTGGCCGTGACCACTTAGTAAATGTAATGCGGTCATTTATTTTTTCTACGGCACCACTTCCTATGGTTTCGGAACTTGCTTCCCATTCTTTGAAACTCCTTAGTTCGATGGACAAAGAAAGAGAAAATTTATGCGAGATGGCTGAAACACTTAAAAATTCTTTGAAATCCAATGGATTTATCATCACTGCCTCTACTTCCCATATTGTTCCCCTATTGCTTGAAACAGAAAAAGAAGCCTTGTTTTATGCCAAAACCTTACAAGAAAAAGGATTGGATGTCCGTGCGATTCGTCCTCCCACAGTTCCAAGCCCTAGGTTACGAATCAGTTTGAACGCTAAGTTAAAGTTAGGTGATATTCAAGTTTTGGTAGAAACACTGGTTTTAGTTAGAGAGAAGTGGATTTCTCTCTAACTATTTGATTGGTTGTCGCTTTTTGAAAAGAAATTTGTTTAAGATTCTTCTTCGAATTTACGGATTTTGTTTTTGATTTCGTCTGTTGTGGATTTGAGATTTTCTGTTTTGGTTTCTTTCTCTGTTACGAAAGTGTGTCTCTTTTTTTTGGTTCCATATTTGTAGATTCCAAAAAGTCCAAGAACTCCAATGGCAAACAAAGTAAAGTTGATCCAGGTTCCATCAGGTTGCGCCAGAATTTTTGGTCCAAATCCATACACAATGGAATCCACCATTCCTTGGTTTCCATTTTCCTGAAACATCACAACAATGGGGTCTTGTAATACAGAATCTCCAAAACCGTTCTCCATCTTAGAAATGATTTCCTCTTCCTTCATCCCATCTTTGATTCGATTTTCAATAAAGGTTTTAAGATAACTAGACGCAGCACACATGTTAAATGAACATGATTGGATGGGTAAACTTGGTAAACAGATACAACGAATTTGTTCCGTCACTTTTAAGAAGGTTTGGATTTGCCCATCCTCTTTTAAATTGGTGGTAGTTTTTTGTGCGAATAGTACTGCCGGAAACAAAAAACAATATCCAACCAAAGTAAGATGGAATAGGGATCGTTTTAAGATCTGTAACTTAGTTTTTTGTTGGATCTTCTTCAAAACAAATTCGGATGTTTCCGATCCAAACAGACTGGACGGGGTATTATTTGGAATTGTAATATCCATTTTAACCAACCGCCTTCTTTGTCTTTTCGCCAATCGGTAGTAGTAAAAAGATTCCAGTTAAGAAATAAAGTAACGATCCTACCCAAATCAGTTTTACAAGAGGGTTCACCCATACTTCCAAGTTGGCTACGATTTGTCTTGGAAAGTTAAGAAAGAATTTGAGTTTGTCCATCTCACTTCCTGGAGTGAAGTAATACTGCATAAACATCAAAGGAAGATCCGGATTCTCTGATTTTAGATCCGAAGTTTCAATGGCACCCAGTTGTATATAAAAATCTTCTTTGGCCATAGAAAGAATGGCAGGTTCACTAGTGGGAATATGTGTTTCGAAATCTCCTGTTAGGTGAGAGATCTGTGGATAAAATCTACGTTCAGTGACTAAATCGGAAAGTTTGTCAGTCCCACGAAAGATAGAATAAGTTCCTTCCTGGGCAACAATTACGTTTTGGATGTTTGGCTCTCCACCAAGTCCCGATATCAATACTGGTTTTAGTTTAAGAGTGGAGGCTTCAATTTGGTATCCACCAATCATTGCTTTGTCAATGGACTGGTAGACAATTTCTTCAGACGTCGGTGGTTGGAGTTCATAAAAGAAACGAACCGATGTATTGATTTTAAATGCATTCCCTGCATATCCAATAAAGATAAGCACTAGTGAAAAATGCACTAGGTATCCGCCATACCGCCGTTTGTTTTTGAGTAACATTCGGTATCCAGCTACAAAGAAATTTTCGTTTGTAAATTCTTCGCGGCGGGCTCTGATCCCTCGGTAGTATTCTTGGATGATCCCGGAAATGGTAAATACTCCAATGGTGACTGTGAGAACCGAATAGACCTCGGCTAAAACATCTCCATACTTACTATCTGGTTTTGTAAAGTTTTGAGAATAAAAAAGAATGTAGAGTCCACCGCCGACAAGTCCGGCGATAAAAGGTTTGAGAAGGGTGGAAAAAAAGACTGCTCCTGCTCCCTTTCTCCAAGCAAGTAGTGGTGCCGCTCCCATCAGAAGCAAAAGAAAAATCCCAGCAGGAACACCCCAGGAATTAAACCATGGAGCTTTAAATTCTTTTCCATACAAAAGAGGAGAAAAGACACCGAGCAATATGGCTGCGGTCGAAAGAACCAGTAAAAAGTTATTCAAAAGAAAACTTCCTTCTTTGGAAGTGATGGCTTCTAAGTTCCTTTCTGGTGTTAGGTGTTTTCTTCGATAAATGACAAAACCTGTAAAAAATAGAAAACTACCAATGATATAAATGATAAATGGAGTTCCAATGGTTGATTTGGAAAAACTATGTGGTCCTTCCAAAACTCCTGAACGTGTGATCCAGGTTCCAAGCAAACTAAAATGGAATGCAAGGATCACAAGTAACATGTTCCAAAACTTCAACATCCCTCTACGTTCTTGGATCACAACAGAATGCACAAAAGCACTGGTAAGAAGCCATGGCATAAGGGATGCATTTTCGACTGGATCCCAAGCCCAATACCCACCCCAACCTAACTCTTCATAGGCCCACTTTGATCCGAGTAAAATCCCTGTTCCGAGAAAAAACCAAGAAAACAAAGTCCATTTACGAATGAACTTCATCCAATCTTCCGAGAGTTGTCCTGATACAAGAGCAGACATCGCAATGGCAAAAGGAATCGAGATACTCACATAACCAATATAAAGGATCGGAGGATGAATGATCATCGCCCAGTGTTGGAGGAGGGGATTGAGCCCCCGACCCGCTGCCGCTTCTGGAACAAATTCACGAAACGGTTGGGCATCTCCATAAAATACAGCTAGGAAAGAAAAAAATCCAGAAAGAACTGCGAGGATTAGATTCATCATGGGGATTCGATCTTCAATGGATTTACGAGTTTGCCATAACACAATGAAGGTGAATACGCTAAGAATCAAATTCCAAAACAACAAACTTCCCGACGATCCAGACCAAATGGATGTCATTTTGTAAAATAGCGGTAAGTGTTCGCTGGAATGCATGACCACATAATAGTTGCTATAGTCTGATCTTACGAGTTGTGTGAGTAAAACTGTAAAGGTGAGGACAATGACAAATGGATTTGTCATTAGAGCCAAACGACCGAGTTCGATCGCTTTTCGTTCTTGTTTATAGATTCCGTAGATGGTTTGTAATGCGGAAAAAGTTAAAATGGCTAGAGAGGCTGCGAGAAGGATGGTTCCTAAATTGTTCATTGTTCCTCAGCGTATCCCGCTTCATATTTGGAGGCACATTTTGCTTCCACGTGACTCGCAACAAGAACCCCATGGTCTAACTTTCCATCCACACGGGCTCTAGCTCCTTCTTTAAAAGCATCTGGCAAAAGAGTGGCTCCGGTGAAATGGACAGGGATGATTTGATCATTCAGTTCCAAATCAAATTTTGCTTTTTTCCCTTCGCGGACAAGGCTCCCTACCCGAACAAATCCTCGTACACGAAGATTTTGATCAGAATATTTGGTAGGATTTGCTGCCAGTTCCGACGCATCCAAAAGTAGATACGAGGTTTCTTGGGAGGAGAAAAAAGCGATCCCTCCGAGAGAGAGTCCGATGAGAAATAAAAGAGTTAAAAACTTACGATTCATAATCCATTCTTTAGACGGTTTCCCGTCTTTCCTCTAACCTCTCTGATTGCAGGTTTCGGTCAAACAAAAAGGTCTTAAAAATGGGAGGGATTTGGAAGGGTTATAAATAGGATTTCGCGCGGTATACTAAGTATCCTACCCATTCTTTGATGGCCATCGTCGTTTGTTCTAAAAATCCCGCCGAAGGAATGTAAAGTTCAAAGGCCCCTGAGCTTAAGTTGGTGGCACGGTAGTCTGTGGGATAGGGCACAAAAGAGATCTCTTGTTTCTGAAAACAACCGGCGGCACGTTTCATATGGAAGGCAGAAGTCACAAGGATTGCGGATTCTATCTTTTTTTCTTGGAGAATCTTTTTTGTTTCTACTGCATTCTCATAAGTATTTCTCGAATTATTTTCCCAGATTAAGTCTTTTTCCGGAACTCCTAAATCCAAAAACAATTCTTTGGCTAAGTCTGCTTCACGGTATGTATTTGCAAATAGAAGTCCCGACCCACCAGTAAATAGAATTTTTTTTACTTTCCCTGCTTTGTATATTCGCACAGCGTCTGTTAGTCTGTCTGCTGAGTCAGAAAGTTCCGGTCTTCCAGGATGAGCCGAAATAGTTTGGATCATCCCACCTAACACGATCGCTACGTCTGAATTAGGAAGACTGGATATGGAAACCGGTGGATAATCTTTTTCCAGAGATTGGGTTAAAAAGTTTGCTACATAAACATTGGATGCCAAATACAAAAACAAAACGATTTGAAATAGTTTATACTTTCCATGTCCCGATTTGGTTTGTAAGATGAGAATGAACGCTAAAAGAAAAAATACAGGTAGAGGATAGAGTAGGATTGTCCCAAGTTTGGAAAGGGTAAAAAATATTGAATCCATTGGTGATAGGATTTTTAGATCTTAAAAATCTTACCAGTCTAAATCGGGGCCGAGAACCCCAATCCCACTACCCCAATATTGAGATGGGTGCGGGTAACGAACGGAAATGCCTAAAGGAGAACGAGAATACTTCCAGTCGCGTGCAATTTGTTTTCGCCTTTGGATCTGTTCTTCGGGAACAGAGGTTTCCATTGTGTTTAGATACTGTTTGGTGAGTTCCACCCATTCTTTGATGGCAGCAGGGTTTTGTTTTTTTAGGTCTTGGATGAGAATCCTAAGTTCGAATTCTGCATCTTCCCTTAGGTCACGTGCAATTTCCGAAACTTCTGCATTGGCACCAAAGACAGTTTCGTTCCCTTCCGTACGATCTACCGTTTCTCGCCATTTTGCATAGGCAATCATTAGATCTTTTGTCTCATCATACCTAAACATAATAAAAGAAGGATCGTTCCTAATTCTAAAAAAGGCAATCGAAAATTCCCAACACAGGAAGTTTGTTTCCGTCTAATCCTCGTGAAGTTTCTATCTTTCCTTTTGTTCGTAGTCTTTTTTTCGCTCTCCTGTTTTACCGATGCGAGTGTTCGTAAATCTCATCATACAGAGAACGGATTCAAAAATCCAAACCCTAACTTTGAAACCAAAGGCCTTTGGAATGTAATCGTTTGGCAATTCCAAAGGTTCCAATTACCGAATAGTTTGGATCCGGCCGACTATCCCCCGTTTCCCGTTGTTGGAAATGACGGTGTCGAATTAAAGAACAATACGTCCAAACTTTCAGTCACTTGGGTGGGACATGCGACAACCCTCATTCAGATTGATGGAGTGAATATCCTAACAGATCCTATTTGGAGCGAAAGATGTTCCCCTGTGAGTTTTGTTGGTCCAAAACGTTACACTCCACCGGGGATCAAAATCGAAGATCTCCCAAAGATTGACATTGTGATTTTATCGCATAACCATTATGATCATACAGATTTACCAACACTAAAACAATTGGAAGAGAAATTCCATCCTCTTGTCTTAACCGGACTTGGAAACAAAAAATTGTTGTTAGGTGAGGGTATGAGAAATGTGAAGGAGATGGACTGGTGGGATGAAACAAAAACTTCAGGACTTCAAATTACTTTTACACCAACCCAACATTTTAGTGGGCGAGGAATTTTGGATCGAAACGAAACTCTTTGGGGAAGTTATCTCATTTCGGGGAAAAAGGAAAAAGTTTATTTTGGGGGTGATACCGGATACTACACACATTTTCGCGAAATTGCCGAAAAGTTTGGTTCGATTGATGTAGCCATTTTACCCGTGGGAGCCACCGAACCTCGTTGGATGATGCAACCCGTACATGTGGATCCTAAGGAAACAGTGCAGGCTTTTGCCGACCTAAAGGCCAAATATTTAGTTCCAATGCATTATATGACCTTTGTTCTCTCGGATGAACCACTTGATTCTCCTGTGCCCCGCACCAAAGAGGAGCTAAAACGATCGGGAATCTCCGAGGAAAAATTCGTTCCTTTAAAAATTGGGGAGTCTCGGTTTTTTTAGTTCCAAGAGGTTTCTATTTTAGATAAGCTGTCCTAAAAAATAGGATGGTGAGCATGTTGAAGAAGCTTCTCACAACGATAGTATTCCTGGTTTGTTTGTCTGTGACAACGGCAGGTTTATTTGCGGAAGACCCAACTCCGGTTCAAGCGCAGACAACCACTCAGGAAGAAACAGGACATTCGTCTCATGGCGAATCAGTACACGAGGAACTACCGTATTGGACGGTATTGCCTTTTGTTGCCATTTTACTTTGTATTGCAATCTTACCGGTTGCTTCTCATAAAACTTCTCATTGGTGGGAAGACAATAATAACAAATTGATCCTTGCTGTGGGACTCGGAGCCATTTCTTTTGTGGTTCTACTTGTTTATGGATATAGCCATAATATCGTTCACACGGTTTTCTTTGATTATATCCCCTTTATCATTTTACTCGGATCTTTGTTTTATATTTCCGGTGGGATTGTAATCAAGGGTGATATCCATGCAACACCATTAAATAACACCTTGTATTTGTTAATTGGTGCAGCGTTAGCTTCATTTATTGGAACTACCGGTGCTTCCATGTTACTCATTCGTCCACTGTTAAAAACAAATAGCGAAAGAAAACATGTGGTTCACACTGTTGTGTTTTTTATCTTCCTTGTTTCCAACATTGGTGGGTCTTTAACACCACTTGGTGATCCTCCACTTTTTCTAGGTTATTTGAAAGGAGTTCCTTTCACTTGGACATTCAAACTATTGCCTGAGATGCTTTTGGCAGTTTCTATCTTACTCGTAGTGTATTTCGTTTGGGATACGATTGCTTATAAAAAAGAAACCAAAAAAGATTTAAAACGCGACGATAAACTCGCCACTCCTTTTTCCATTGGTGGTCAAGTGAACTTCATTTGGTTACTCGGTGTGATTTTAGCAGTTGCATTTTTAAATAGTAACTACATTCCAGAAATCAACCAAACACCAACACTTGGATTTATCCGTGAGGCAGTATTAATTGTTCTGATTGGTCTTTCTAAGTTTACTTCGAAAGAAGCAGATCGTAAGTTTAACAACTTTACTCTCCATCCAATCCAAGAAGTGGCCTACCTTTTCATTGGTATTTTCATTACGATGATTCCTGCTCTTGTCCTCCTTGAGGCACATGGTAAAGAACTGGGAATCACACAAAACTGGCAGTTTTTCTGGGCAACAGGAGCTTTCTCTTCTGTTTTAGACAATGCTCCCACTTACCTCACTTTTGGTTCGTTAGCTTCTGGCCTCCTCACTCCAGCGGGTGCGGCAGCTCCTCTCACGTTAGGTCAGTTCATCGGAAATGTCCAAGCGGAAGAAATTCTAAAGGCCATTTCGGTGGGTGCCGTATTTATGGGTGCGAATACTTATATCGGTAACGCCCCTAACTTTATGGTAAAATCTGTTGCAGAAGAAAACAAAGTAAAGATGCCATCTTTTGGTGGTTATTTAGCATACTCTATGGGAATTTTAGTTCCTGTGTTTATCCTCATTACTTTCGTATTCTTCGTCTAAACTTTTGGACAAACCGGGGAACTTTCCCCGGTTGTAAAACAATTTGAATTTATCAACACTCCAATCTTTATCTCGATCCGGTTCATTTTCTCATTTAACTAACGTTCACCAGTCTTTAGAAACTGAGCGAAACCAATTAGAATCCATTTTAAAAGTTTCTAAAGAAAAACTAATTTATGGAATCCATACAGGGTTTGGACCCCATGCCTTCTCATCCAATGAAGATACGGGAAAAATCCAAAAATCTTTAATCTATCATTTAACCGTTGAACCTGTATTTTCTTCCGATGGAATCCCGCATTCCCATTTAAATCATAACGAAGCAAGGGCCGTTCTTGCGGCTAGAATTCATTGTTTGTCACTTGGTGGATCGGGAATCGACTTTAAAACATTAGAAATATTGAATACACTTTTGGAGTTGGATTGTATTCCTGTTTTGCCAGAAAAAGGTTCTCTTTCGGCTTCTGGAGATTTGATTCCCCTCAGTTACATTCCTTTGGCACTTCTTGGTGAATCTGGTTTTACTGGAATAGGAAAGGATTTGGCACCGAGTCGGTGGAATGGCGGAACTTCCAAAATCCCTGGTTTGCCTTGGACTCCCAAGGTTAAGGAAGCAATTTCTCTTACCAATGGAACAAGTTTTACCACTGCCCTTCTTGGGCTCCAAGTTCTTGAGTTTCGAAACATACTTTCTTATAGTTTGGAACTTCTAGAGTATTTGTTTAGTTTTCATTCTGTTTTTTCTGACGCCTTCCATCCGGCTTACCATAACCACAAACAATTTGATGGCCCAAAAGAAATTGTTAAAATTCTTTATCCAACCGTTTCAAAACATTCCAAAGTGAAAAAAGAAGGAAGTAGAATCCAAGATATATATTCTATCCGTTGTATTCCTCAAATCCTTGGATCTATTTTGGATGAACTGATTTCTGTAGGAAAGGTAGTGGAACAAGAGTTAAATTCCCTTTCAGACAATCCTGTTTTAATTCCTACAGAAGAGGGAGTTCGGTTTGCCGAAGGTGGTGGGTTTTATGCCGCCCAAGTCAGTTTTGCCGCTGACAGATTGCAGAATGCGATGGCTGTTTGGTTTACTTGGGTGGATCGATTTTTGAATTATCTCTATGAACCAAATGAAAACGGTGAGTTCCCTTTGATGTTGTCAGATAAACCAGGTACGTACGCAGGATTATCGGGATTAGGTCTTATGTCCACTCACCTAACGGCAGAAGTACGTAGAGATAGTATGCCAGGTTCTGTACAGTCTATCTCTACCAATGGAAATAACCAAGACATTGTACCTATGGGTGCGATTTCGGTTTTAAGAAATCGCAGAACGGTCTCAAGTGCGTATAAATTACTTTCTATATTTGCTTTTTCGGTTTTTCAGTCTTCTCGGTTTGCCAAAAGAAAGGATCTAATTCCAAATCAAAATTTATTTGCCGGCCTAAAGACTATGGCAGCAGATCGAAGTCTGGACTTTGAAATCCAGACATTGATGGAAAGATTAAAAAATTCTACTTCTTCTCTTGTAGAGATTCCAAACGGTTGAGTCCAAACCCAAGAACCAACCCCAAAATTAGAGCTGCTAGTGGGATTTGTGTTTCTGCAAAGTCTTTTGGTAATACATTCTTTGCAGTGGCAATTTGAATGTCTCGTTTCACTTCTCCCGATCTACCTACAATTGTTTGGCCATTGGCATAGTCTTTGAAAGGCCAGAGGATAAAAAAGGATCCTAGGATAAGGCCAAGTAAAAAAGTCATTGTATGCGACTTATACTTAACAAATAACCATTTTACAAAATGAGTAAAAATCAGAAGCCCGAGTAAACATCCAATCCCAAATGCTGCGAGAAAAACAATCGAACTTGGCTCTAGGATGGTAGAAAGTTTTCCAATTACGATTTGGTATTCACCTAACACAAGCATGATGTAAGAACCAGAGATTCCTGGTAGGATCATTGCAGAAATGGCAACGGCTCCAGTCAGAAAAGCAATCAAAGGATTTTCCGAACCCGTTGTGTCTCCCATAAAAAAACTAGGAACAATTGTGAGTAGGATTCCTGGAATGAGGAAAAGCCATACAACTAAGCTATGTTTTTCGATGAGTTTATAAGGGACAGCAAGAGACGGAAAAATGAGTCCTATAAAAAGTGCAAGTGTTGCTTGTGGGTGGTTTTGTAGTAAATACTGGATGAGTTTGGCACCAGAGATAACGGATAACAATAAACCGATTCCAAGAAAGACAAGAAACCAAAAATCAATCCGTTTCATTTCTTCCGCAAAACGTTTTCTTACATCTTCTTTCCAGAATCCAAATACTAGTGCGATTGATACTTTGATGGTATCCAAGTTTAGGGATGTGATGGCAGTAATTAACCTGTCATAGAGCCCGAGGATGAGTGCAAAAGTCCCTCCGGAAACACCGGGGATGAGGTTGGCAATCCCGATGAGAAAGCCATTGAGAAGGCAGAATAAAATTTCTTTTTTCGATAGAGGCATAAAGGAAAGGATGGAAGTCCAAAGTCTTTATGCAAGGTTTTTTCTAGGTATTAAAATCCAAAGGATTCCGTAACTAAATGCAGAAAAAAGGAAAAGGGTTAAGAAAATAAAAAGATTCGGAATCTTAAAAAATGTTAATACAAGATGAATAGAAACAACACTGAGGTTTAAACTGAAAAATATAAGAAGAGATCCAATTTTTCCTAATTTGGTTTCTGTGATTCTCTGATAGAGATGTTCCCGGTGTGCGGAAAACAAATGTTTCTTTTGGAAAAATCGTTTGGTTAGGGTAAAAATTCCATCCAACCAAAAGTATGGAAATAGATAAAAATAATATGTGGCATCCCAAACTTCAGATTTAAGTTCTGTCCATTTTCCAACAAACAATGGTAATGCCATTACAAAAAATCCTAATGCTAACGATCCACTGTCTCCCATAAATAGTTTGGCTCTTGGAAAATTATAAAATATAAATCCAAACATGGAAACAAAAAGGATCAGATAAAAACTATAACCATAGTTCCCCAAAGCATAGAAATTGGGGCAAACAAAGGCCAATGAAAAATAAGACAAAAAGATGGTTGTGACCAAATACCAATCCATCCCATCCATAAAATTGACTAAGTTGATAGCAAATACGAGAAAGATGGTAAGGCCAAATATTTGAACAAACTTAGGAACAGATCCCAATCCAAAATATGTTAATTCTGGATTTGTCCAAATTAAAAAAGTTCCAACCACACTGAGCTCTAAAAACAAGCGAAGTTTCGGGCTGAGATGATACAAATCATCGATAAAACCAAGGATACAAAAGATAAAAACACCAGCTAACAAAAGGTAGATGTCCGTTCTTTGCGAAAGATTTTCTGGCGCGAATGAGAGTTTGGTCGTATCTGGGTAAAAAAGGAGTCCTAAGATACTCAGTAGAAATAAAGGGATAAAAAACATTCCTCCCGATTTTTTGGTGACAACGTCATGCAAACTACGTTCGTTTGGCACATCTTTGACCCCAAATCGGGAATGGACATAGAATGAATGCAAAATGAGGCTGAGAATTGCGAGAATGGCAATCATTGGTGGTAAAAAAGAGACCATTTTCGTAAAGTTTATGGGTTAGGGGTGTTTTGGCAGTTTTTTATTGCAAAAATCCGTCCCTCTTCGATGTTTAATTTATGTTTCAGGGCGTTTATACCGCGGTCATCACCCCCTTCCGCCAGGGGAAAATCGATTATGATAGTTATTTTAAAATCCTAGAAAACCAGATCCGCTCCGGCGTGGCAGGTGTGGTTCCTTGTGGGACAACGGGTGAATCTCCCACCCTTTCTTATGCAGAACATAAGGAACTCATCCAAAAGACCGTCAAAGTTGTGGCAGGGAAAATCCAAGTCATCGCGGGAACTGGATCTAACTCTACAAAAGAGGCCATTGAACTCACTGAGTCTGCTTGTACGGACGGGGTAGACGGAATCCTAACCGTCAACCCATACTATAACAAACCCACACAAGAAGGGATGTTCCGTCATTTTACCGAGATTGCCAATGTATCATCCAAACCAGTGATGTTGTACAACATTCCAGGAAGAACCAATGTGAATTTACTTCCAGAAACGGTAGCAAGGCTTTCGGCTCATCCAAAAATCGCGGCAATCAAAGAAGCAACCGGCGATTTAGGTCAAATGGCAAAGGTCATTGCTGCTACACCGTCTGACTTTGATTTGTTGTCTGGTGATGACAACCTAACACTTCCTGTTTTATCCATCGGTGGTAGAGGAGTGGTTTCTGTAGTCTCCAATCTTTTTCCTCGTGCTTGTGTGGATATGGTTTCCTTGTACTTACGTGGAGACTTAGAAGCATCCAAAAAGATTTATTACAAACTCCTTCCTGTGTTTATCAATGCTTTCATTGAAACCAATCCCATCCCCATCAAAGCTGCAATGAGTTGGTTTGGTTATTGTGAAAATGAACTTCGTCTACCGATGACTTCTTTGTCAGAAGGTTCACCTGCAGACAATTTCAAAAAAACTGTATTCCAACTCAAAGAGGAAGGCATTGTCTAAAATCAAAGTTGGTGTCATCGGTGCTGGGGGAAGGATGGGAAAGGCCATCATCCAAGTCCTTTCTCTTTCCAAAAAATCAGAGTTAAGTGCTGCTGTTGTGAGAGAAGGGGCCGTGTATGCGGGATTTGATTCTGGAAACCATGCTGGTATCAAAGAAACGGGAATTTTACTTTCTACCGACTTACAAAAAGCTTGTGAATCTTCCGATGTTTTGATTGATTTTAGCACCCATACTGGATTTGAATCCATTTTGAATTCTGCCTTAGCCAATAAAAAACCATTGGTGATTGGAACCACAGGCCTTACTGATTCCGATAAGGCTCTCATCCAATCGGCAGCCACCTCTATTCCCATTGTCTTTTCACCGAACATGTCTGTGGGTGTGAATCTGTTATTTAAATTAACAGAGATCGCAGCAAAAGTGTTAGATGAAGATTTTGATATAGAAGTTTTAGACATCCACCATCGGCATAAAAAAGATGCCCCTTCGGGAACAGCCATGTATTTGAAAGAGGTTCTTTTGAATGCAACCAAACGTTCAGAAGAAAATGTGATTTATGGTCGTCATGGTATGTATCCAGAAAGAGACCAAAAAGAAATCGCCATGCACACGATGCGCGCGGGTGAAGTGGTTGGTGAACACACTGTATATTTTTTAAGTTCGGAAGAACGAATTGAAATCACTCATAAGGCACAGGATCGTAAAACCTTTGCGACTGGTGCCGTAAAAGCCGCCGAGTTTTTACACGGAAAGTCCAAAGGGCTTTATAATATGTTCGATGTGTTAGGAATATAAATTGGATTTTTTTCGAGGATTATACATCATTCCGTGGAGTAAAAACTATATCTCCATATCTTTAGATGTTTTAATCGTCGCATTTTTAATTTATAAAACCTACACAACACTTCGTAGAACACGAGGAATCCAACTTTTACTTGGCGTGGGAATCATTTGGATTTCAGGAAGTTTTGCTGAATATTTAGGGTTTGAACTTCTGGAATGGATTCTCACGAATATCAGACCTGCCTTGGTGTTTGCTATCATTGTCCTCTTACAACCAGAACTTCGTAGGTTGACCGGCGATTTAGCGCGCATTCGCCTACTTCGATTGTTCTTTCTGAAACCCACATTTGATCTTGATCCCATCGTAGAAGCGGTTCGGATCATGTCTCAAGAAAAAACAGGATCCATCATCGTACTTGTGAAAGACATAAGTTTGAAAGATATATCTGAAAACGCTGTGCCCATGGATGCACAAGTCACATCAGAGGTATTACAAACCATCTTTTTTAAAAATTCACCACTACACGATGGAGCTGTGATCATCGAACAAAATCGAATTGTTTGTGCGGCATCTTATCTACCAATGAGTAGTTCGGTGGAAATTGCAACACTCGGTGCAAGGCATCGTTCGGCCTTGGGCCTTTCTGAAGAAACAGATGCCATCATCATTGTTACCTCTGAGGAAACAGGTGATATTACTATTTGTTACGAAGGGGAAATGTTACATCCAGTCAAACCTTTGGAACTCAAAGCCCTTGTGAGTAGCCTAATGGCTGGAACCAGAAGGTCAAAGGATGATTCTCTTCGTAAACCCAAAGAGAAAGATACGGGAGTCAGTATATGATTCCAAAACTTTTAGGTAAAGTTGGTAGAAACTGGAAAGCGAAGTTAGTTTCATTAATCATTGCTAGTATTTTTTACGTAAATCTTCAGAACTCTAAAGTTTTGATCAAAACCATCAACGTCCCTGTCGATTATCCAAAGTTATCTGGTAATTTGAACTACTCTAAAAACCCAGAAAAAACAATTCCGGTTCGGGTTGAAGGTTTGAAAGACGTGGTGAATTATTATTCGCAATTTATGAAAGCTGTAATTGATCCAGAGGATGTACAACTCGGAGTCACGGAAGTTCCGATTAAAAAAATCGTTGGTGTTCCGAGTGGAGTTAAGGTTACCAAACTTAAAAAAACTGTTCCTGTGGAAATTGAATCTCGTGGATTAAAAGTAGTTCCTTTGGAAGTTGTATTTGAAGGAGCACCACCACCTAACTTTGAAAAATTGACCCAAATTGTGAGTCCTCAAAAGGTGACTCTCAGTGGAAAACCACAAGATTTGGAAAAAATTACCAAGGTAATTTTGCCTGAGATATCACTTATCGATAAAAAAGAACCATTTGCAAAAACGGTTCGGATTCCGGATCTCCCTAAAGGTGTGAGTGTTCTTGGGTCACGTGATGTCACTGTGAATGTAAATATCATTCCGCTTTCTTATAAAACGGGGGAACAAACGGCTGCAGGAATTCCCATTGTTTGTTCAGGCTCAGACGCCAGGTTGGATGCGGAACTTTCGGAAGAACAAGTTGCGATTCGTTATTTTTCTCTCAAACCAATTCGTTCAGCACAAATTCTTACCGGAATCACAGCCCAAGTCCCATGTAACTATATTTTTGATCCTATCAAAAACAAAATCATTCCCGAATTACAGCCGCAAGTTGCCAAAGTTCGAATCATAAAAAGTAAAGATTTAAAAGGCATTGAGATTCTGCAAATCAGTCCTGAAAAAATTGAAATCCGTTACAAAGTAAAAGAACAACAAAATCCAGATTCTGATCCCACTGATGATGGAACCGGAATGGAAGGTCCAGGCACGGTCCCTTCCGATCGGTCTTAAGTTTTACTTTAAAAACTCATAGATTTCTTTAAAACTTTCTTCTGGATTTTCCCATTGCGGATAATGACCGATGGATTCCCAACGAATTAGTTTTTTATTTTTGATAGGAAGTTTTTCAATTTCATCTGCTAGGTGACGACCACTTACCGGATCTTCTCCTCCGTTGATAAAAAGTAGGGGAACTTCTGTTTGGAGGAGTGCATTTTTCCAACGTTCTCCGTGTAACCTTCTTTCTTTAATGTATTTCAGAAGTTTATGAGGGATTAAAACTTTGTTGGGATACGTGATGAGTTTCCAAAGAACAGATATTTCCTTTTCGCTTGGTTTTGTATTTTCCCCAAATACTTGAGCAAAAGCCACTCCAAACTTTTTTTCATCATAAAACCTTGAAAGAATTGCACCTAAGATTGGTGTGGCGAGAAGTTTTTGTTTGAATGTGGGTCTGTGGAGATGGGGGAAAAGTCCTCCATTCAAAAAAACGGCACCATCAATTTCATACTTACGATCCGTGCGTTCTAAGTGCCTTGCTAAAATTTCTTGTCCCACACTCACGGCATAATCGTGAAATACAAACTTCACCCTACGTAGTGCATTCTTTTCGATATAGTTTTCTATGATATCTGTTTGTTCGATGAGTGTATATGTATGTTTTTTTGGTTTAGAAGAATATCCAAATCCTAAAAAATCAATTGCGATTGTATTGAAGTAACGCGAAAGACCATTAAAAATTTTGGAATAGTCCCAAGAGGAAGTAGGGAATCCATGAAGTAGAATTAAATTTTGCCCTCTTCCTTCTTGGATAAAGAAAATTTGAAACTTCTTATATTCGAAAAATTTGCCTGCTGCCAACCATTCGGTTGCGTTCTTTTTTGGAAAGTTAAGATCTACCATATCCGACATAGCACACCAAACGAGGAAGTGAGTCAAATAGAAGAATTTGCTACTTTCTCTTTTCCCGAAAGCCGATCTTTAAAGGGATGGAATCATACCCTCTCATTTATTTTGTAAAACCCGAAGGAACCATATCAGATTGGGAATATTTTTGGCATCAGATTCCCTATGGAGCGCCGGGGATCCTTACATTTTTTGTAGGAGTTTTTTTAAGTTACTTTGCCTTCCAAAAATTTCGCAAAGCAGAGGTTGATACTAAATTTTTTCATTTAAACCTTACCATTTCTTTTATCAGCTTTGGATCAGTTGGTCTTGTGTTAACAACCAGGGCTTGGATTCAAGATGTAAATACATTAGTTTTCTGGAATGATCTATTATACTTTCTTGTCGCACCATTAGCCCCAACTGCTTTTTATTTGGCCTACCATATGACAGGCAAACAAAGTAAGTTGTTATTGTATTATTCTTATCTTTGTTGGGTTGCCAGTTTAGTATTATACTTTGGTGTTTTGATTGGGAAAGGTTTCGAAACCACTGTCTTCGAATTCACTTTTGGAAAGTATCCAAGAGGGAGTTCCTTTGTTCGGCCTTGGGGGATATTAGCGCCACTGGGATACTTTCTATTGATTTTACCTTCGTTTATCAAACATTACCAGTACATTCGGAAACATTACCATCTAACATTATTCCATGGAGTAAATTTACTTTTTTTACTCACAACGATGAATGCACCAAGTATCCTTGGGTTCAAAGTGTATCCGGGTGGATTCTTTCTGTTCATTCCAATGTTACTTGTGGCCTATGGTGTTTTTCGTTCAGACTTTTTTGATGTGAACGAACTTCTATTCCAGAAGAATGGAATGTTTTACTTTCTATTTGCACTTTTATCTTTTGTTTTAATTTTTATATCTTTTGGTGTTTCTTTTGGTTTATCACCAGACGCTTACGAATCGGCAAAATGGTATCCTTGGGGCATCCCTCCCGTTATCTCTGTGTTTGGTGCCGTTTTTCTTTCAATCATTGTTGCCGGTGCCAATCCATCAGCAAGGATCAACCAACTTTGTGCCTTCGCTCTGATCCTCACTGGTTTTTATGTCATTCAGTCTGTTCCTTTAAAGTTAAACATTTCGTATGTAGTTCAACTTCGCATTTCTCAAATGACATTTGTGGCTTTCGCTTTTGCACCAAGTATCATGGTACGTTTGGTATTTGAAGCCATTGGTCAAAAATCTCCTTCATGGATTCAAGGAATTGACTTTCTTTGTGTGAGTGCTGCCGTGCTTGCCCCTTCTCCTTATTTATTTGTAGGTTATTTTGATTACCCTTGGTCGAGAGTCCATCACGGAGGCCCTGCTGAATTACTTGTGGGTATGAATGGTGCCATTGCCCTTGTTTTGGTACTCATTACTTTTTTAAGAAACAAAGGTTATATTAACTTTGCTTCGAAATGGATCATTGGATCTTTTTTACTGTCCGCAATTTTGTTATTAGCGGCACTTTTACCAAGTCATGGAATTCCTATTTATCCCATTGCTGACTTTCAATTCATTCCTGCGTTTTTACTTGGTTATGCGGTGCTCCGGCATGGTGCTTTGTCTTTGGAAGGAAGAACCATCCAACTCAGCCAAAGGTTAGCCAACTTAGGCCTGATTACCATGGGCATTGCTGCCATTTTGTATTTTCCTCTCATTCGTGAACAATACGGAGTGGGAGAATCTGCATTTCATTTAACCATGATTGTGCTTCCTCTTGTTTTGTTTAACTATCTTGTTGTTTATATCATGTCTCGTCCTTTAGCAGAGGAATTGGATATCAGTTATTTCCTATTGGATTTGGAAAAACAAAAGGCAGATGAAGAAAGAGAAAAAGCTCTCATTGCTCAGGACAAAGCAGAAGAAGCAATGGAAGAATCTGAAAAATTACTTCTCAACATTTTACCTTATAAAGTAGCTCAGGAACTCAAACAAAAAGGAAGTGTGACACCGTCTCGGATCGAAAATGTCACAGTCCTTTTTACGGACTTCAAAGGGTTTACCAAAGTGGCAGAAGGAATGGACGAACAAAGTCTAATTGAAGAGTTAGATGCATGTTTCACTCAATTCGATGAAATCATTCTTAGAAATAATTTAGAAAAATTAAAAACCATTGGGGACAGTTATATGTGTGCCGGTGGACTTCCTGTAGAAAATAGAACTAGTGCCATTGACGCTTGTTTGGCGGCATTGGAAGTCCAAAGTTTTATGAACCAATTGAAAGAAATCAAAACCGCACTCAACCTACCATTTTGGGAACTCCGACTGGGAATTCACACAGGTCCTGTAGTTGCGGGTGTTGTGGGTCGATTTAAGTTTGCTTATGACATTTGGGGTGATACAGTCAATACGGCATCACGAATGGAGTCCGGTGGAGAAACAGGAAAAATCAATGTTTCCAAAGAAACCTACGAGTTAGTGAAGTATTTTTTTGTTACAGAATATAGAGGGAAAATTCACGGTAAAAATAAAGGTGAGTTGGATATGTATTTTGTCCACCGCCTAAGACCCCGTTATTCGCAAGATCCGGATGGAAAGGCACCTAACCAATATTTCCGGGAAGTGTATTCCCGGATTAGTCATGGTGCCAATATTCGTTGGAAGAGTGAAGTTTAGTTTACGTTTGTTCTTCCTCAGCAAGCCAAGTGCGTAGTAGCTGTGCCACATCTTCTGGTTTTTCTTTTGCTAGGTTGATTGCATTTTCGAGTAACTCTCGTCTGAGTTTTTCGTCGAGGGAGAGTTCGACTTCTGCTCCCCCTTCGTCCATCACTCGAAGAGCGGCTTCCCGCATCATTTGTTGTTGAGCAGCCAGCTCTTCTTCTCTGAGTCTTCTTCTTCTTGCGATTTCTTTTTTGATCGCACGGTAAACTAAGATCGCAAGGATAAGTAGAATTAAAATAACAAGGGAAGCAATCACCATATTACGAATGGCACGTTGTCTTTGAAACTCTTCATCTTCTGCACGGAATTGTTCGGTTCTATCTTTTGGAATGGTGATGACACTGATTTGGTCACCACGGGATCTTGTGTAACCAATCGCAGCTTCTAAGTTTTTACGAACGAGTTTTAAATCACCTTCCGCAACAGGAATGTATTTTCTGTCATATCCCATTCCATCTTCGCGTTCTTTTCGTTCCCAAACACCATCCACTACAACAGAAAGTCCAATTTTTTCTATCTTCCAGGGTTGGCGTTTGATATCTTTCACACGTTTGTTGAATTCGTAGTTATTGATATTTTCGTCTTTGGAATATTCTGCTTTTTGATAGTCTGTATCTTTATAACCAGGAGGAAGGTTTGGCTCAGTTCCTGCAGGACCATCGGGAGTAAACCCACGACCCTTAAAAGATTCTTTTGTTTCTTTGGAAGATACTTTTAAAGAATATCCATCAACCAACTTTCTTTCGTTATATGGGGTGTCAGGGTTGTCTTCTTCCGCAACCACAGGTAATACTTCATTTTCAGTTAAGGATTCTTGGTCCCAATTGAAGGAATATTCGAAACGAGTGATGTCCACTCGATCTTCTCCACCCAAATACCAACGAAGGGTATTGCGAATGTCGATGAGACGTTTGACTCGTTCTTCTTCTTCGATTCTAAGTTTTTCTTGGACAATCCTAAGTTCTAATCTTTCTTTTTCTAAATCTTCTTCAAAGTCAGAAATGATTTTACCGTCAGGATCGGCCACACTTACGTTTTCTGGTTTTAACTTAGGAACCGCGCGAGCGACTAAGTTCACAATCCCTTTGATTTCTTTTTTACTCATTCCTTCTACACCAGGTTTGAAGTGTAGAATCACACTGGCTTTCACAGGATAGGAATTGGATTCAAAAAGATCACCTTCAGGGATGGCGATGTTGACATCGGATCTTTCGATCGGTCTTAACGTATTGAGTGATTTTTCAATCGCACCTTTGAGAGCTCTGTACTTTTTAATGTCTTTGTCGAATTGGGTCTCAGTGAATTTTTCAATGTCGAATAGTTCCCAACCAGTGACACCAGCAGGAATCAAATTCTCTTGTGCCAGTTTTGTAACGATCTCTTGTCTTTGTTCGGGATCAACAGTGATGAGACTTGTATCACTCGAACCATAAGAATAACCGAGAGCATCTAGTTTTTTAGTTACTTCAGAAAAGTCTTTGGAATCCAAATCCTTAAAGAGAACCACTCGGTTTCGTTGTGACGAGACGTTGGATAAGATGATGACTGCCACCACCACAACGGCGAGCACACCACCCAAAATCATTTTTTTGGTTTTATCGAGTTTGTTTAATAACTCTTTGAGATTATCGATGATTTTTTGCAGTGGTTCAGGCATAGTACGGGCCTCGTCAGGATTTGAGACATAATGTCCGGGCAATTCCGAAATGTACAAGTACTTTTCGGTTTGGTGCGGAAATTACCGATGAGTTTAGGCAGCGATTTGGAATTGACGATTTATGTGTGTGATTACATTGTAATTACAATGAAGGCTGCTGTCATACAAATCGGAAATTCGAAAGGAATCCGAATTCCCAAAACAGTTTTAGCGGAATGTCAGATAGAAGACGAAGTCGATCTACTGGTAGAGGACAATAAAATCATCATCACGCCGGTTAAAAACAAACCGCGAGTGGGTTGGGAAGACCAATTCAAAGCGATGGCAAAAGGAAAAGAGGATGAGTTATTCATTCCAGATTCAATTGATTTGAATTCACAGGATTGGGAATGGTAATCAATCAATACGAAATCTACTTAATCAATTTAGATCCAACCGTTGGAATTGAAATTCAAAAATCTAAACCTTGTATTGTGATTTCGCCGAATGAAATGAATCAGTTCATTGGAACTGTGATGATTGCACCGATGACTACCGCTTCAAAACGTTACCCCACAAGAATGGAACTATCCTTTCAGGAAAAAAAAGGATCTATTGTTTTAGATCAAATCAGAACCGTTGATAAATCCAGGTTGATTCAAAAACTAGGGTCAGCAGATCAAAAAACAATTCAGAAAATTAAAAGAGTCATAAAAGAAATGTTAGTCGATTAGACTGAAACATTCTTTTACGACTCTTAAACCAAATTCCTTAAGCCACACCTTCCACTTTTTGGAACACACGATCAAATCGTTTGAGGGCGTCATCAATCACCGCATCTGTATCGGAAGCACTGGTATAAAGTCTACTTCCTGCAAGAGTCACAAGTCCTTCTGACATATAAGCGGCACCCATTTCTTCCATCGCATGTTTTCTTTTATGCGCTTCTGAGATGGTTTTTTTAATAGTCCAGAACTTCTTGATGTTGATATCGAGTAACATAGTGCCAACGGTTTCTAAATGGCAAATGGAACCTTGGTTGAAGGCCACAAAAGGAAGGTCATACTTTTTGATCAGTTTTTGTAGTCCTTTTGTTAGGCGGTCTCCAGCCCTTCCTGATTTTTCAAGAGCTCCTGTTTTTTCCATTTCACAAAGAGTAAAATAACCAGCAGCAGAACTGAGTGGGTTTGCAGCCATGGTTCCACCGATTAATGCCTTTTTGGTGCCAGTTTGGAGTCCAGCGGATACATATTTCATGTATTCTTTTTTACCACCAAGTCCACCAGCTGATGGATATCCACCTGCCACAACTTTTCCAAAGATAGTAAGGTCAGGAGTCACACCATAATACCCTTGGGCACCACTGAGTCCAATACGGAATGCGGTGACCACTTCATCAAAAATAAGAAGGGCACCGTATTTATCACAAAGTTCTCTAACACCTTTGTTGAAATTACGGTCAAGAGGTCTTGTTCCACTTTCTGGTCCTACTGGTTCAATGAGAACAGCCGCCGTACCACCACGGAAACGATTTCTTTTGAGAACAGATTCTAAAGCGTTCAAATCGTTCGGATAAAATTCTTGTGTGTATTTGAAAATGGATTTAGGAACTCCATTGGCTTCAAAATGCCTTGTGCCCGGGATTCGTAGTCCATAAGCCAATTGGTCACTCCAACCATGATAAGCTCCACCCATCTTCACTATATTTTTTTTCTTAGTGGCAAGCCTTGCCACACGAATCGATGCCATACAAGCTTCCGTTCCCGAGCCGAGCATACGAAACATTTCCACAGAAGGAACTAACTCTACAATTTTTTCAGCTAACTTGTATTCGTATTCATGAAAAAGACCAGTAACGGGACCAGTTGTATTGAGAAGTTCGATGACTTTTTTACGGACAATATTTGGATTACTTCCGAGAACGGTAGGCCCACCGGCTTGTAAAAAATCGATGTATTTATTTCCGTCTAAATCATAGAGATAAGCACCGGATGCCTCAGTGAATACAAGAGGGAAGGGGTGATTGAAAGAAAGGTTGTGTTGGACCCCGCCAGGAATGTATTCCGAAGCCTTAGTGATCATGGCTTTGGACTTACTGCATTTTTTATCAAAGTAATTATGAATGATATCATCCATTGCGTCTTTACGAATGGAGCGGATGGGAAGGGAAATGAGTTTCCTTAAGTCTTTGTAAACTTGGTCTACATCTGGGTATTCGTTCATGGAAAAGCCTTGGGCCATATTATCTTTCCTCTTCCGGGTCTTTTTACTTGACAATGAGTGATGACTCACTCATTGTCAAGTAGGAATTCAAAAAATTATTCGAGAATGGCGGATTCTTGGGAAAATTGCGATCAATTTCCTTGAGAAATCCAGCCTTTTTTCATTTATAGGACGGAGATGGGTATGGCAGAGACAAAGCATTTTAATGATAGTTTTGAACGGATTTCCGAAGAAAAACGGAATCGAATTTTATCCACAGCCATTTCTGAATTTGCCAACCGCGGGTTTACAAGCGCCAATACAAATACCATCGCCCAAAAAGCGGGGATCAGTGTTGGTTCCCTCTATAAATACTTCGAAACCAAAGAGGATTTTTTCCTCACGGTGGTGGATCATGGAATCACCCAATTAGAAAAAACCTTAGAATCTGTCCTTTCCTTGGATCTGGATTTGTTTGGCAAAATAGAAAAGATCATTCGTATCATCCAAACCCACTCGCGGATCAACCAAGACATCATCCGTCTCTACAATGAAATGACAACGGAAAGTAATTATGAACTGATCACACGTCTTTCTGGTGAGTTGGAATCTTTATCTGCAAAATGTTATATTGAAATGATCAATCTTGCCAAAAAAGAAGGAACCATCTCCTCCGATATCGACAGTAACCTTTCAGCTTTTTTGCTCGATAATATTTTTATGACCTTACAGTTTTCTTACTCCACCGTATATTATAAAGAGCGTATGAAGATCTATTTAGGCGAAGATGTGTTTGATAAGGATGAAGACGTTGTGGCCGGTGTCATGCGCGTGATCCGTAGGGCGCTTGGTGGGTGAGTAGAGTTTTTTGAGAATCCTTTTCTTCTCCTTACTCCGTGATTTGGATGTTACAAAATAGTTCTATAAATGTATCAAGAAAGTTTATCACAATTTTGCTCAGTCTGGCAGTGATCATTTCTTGCAGATCCAGTGCAGATTTTGATCATTATTATCCGGGTATCAATCAGAATTCTTTTTATATCACTAACTATAGAATTCCAGATTTTTACAATAAACATAAAATCATAATCAATGATAATATAATCCATTTGGGACCTGGAATTATTTTTCCAGCCGAAGTAAAGGGAGGTTATTTAAATCAAAAAGAAATTATAGAAAATTTTTATAAAACGTCAATATGTGAAAGTATCCTTAATTCTGATCCAAACAACGTTTATACCTTTGAATATAATTTTGAAAACCCCGCAGAAGAAAATCGGCTATTATATGCTTTTTCTATCCTGTCGATTTATCTAATACCAAACACTAAATCCGTTACCTACACGCTAACAACTAAGTATT
The DNA here is from genome assembly GCF_004770765.1 of Leptospira noumeaensis. Lineage (NCBI taxonomy): Bacteria > Pseudomonadati > Spirochaetota > Leptospiria > Leptospirales > Leptospiraceae > Leptospira > Leptospira noumeaensis. The sequence continues at coordinate 1,441,656 of NZ_RQFK01000026.1, forward strand.
CGATCAATAATGTAGTTAGAAAAGAATATACGAATACAAAAATTGTTAAATTTTTTGATTGGCTACCACTCGCTCCTTATGCGCTTTTCGTCGAACCGTACAAGGAAAAGGAATCATATCTCTTTTATTTGTTAATGAAAGAAACAAATAAAAAAATTGAGAAAGATTTTTTTCGTTAACTTCCCATAAACGGTGATTCTTTTAACCAAAATACCATCACAAAATTAATCAGTGATAAAATGAGTAGGATATAAAGAAACGATATCATTCCGAAGAAGTTTAGTCCTAAGATAAATAAAATGCCAGAGACTTGTCCTACTAGAAGTAACAATCCTTGCGAAGTTGATTCTGGTGCAGGGGATGTGATCTCCGCACAGTATTGGAATCCGATAGGGGCTCCAATCCCGAGGAGAAAAAATCCAATGATCACGGAACCTGTGAGTAGGAAAATAAATCCTTGGAATAAGGTGAATAAACAAAGTCCTAAGAGAAATCCAGCCATCGCAATGATAAGGAATAATTTTCTTTTTTGTAATTTGTCAGATAACGGCGGTATGATGATTCCACCGATGATTCCTGAAATCAGCATCACTCCACCAACAAGTCCTGATTCGTCGATATTCAGTCCTTTGATTTCACAAATTTGATCAATACAAGTGCTGACTGCATTGAAGACCCCAAGACCAATGAGAAATAAAAATAGAATTTTTTTCATGTCCTTCTGTTTCCATAAAAAACGAAGTCCTTCCAAGAACGGGAGTTCATGGTCTTCGCCGTGAGTGCTTGGAGAAGTCGGAGGTTTTTCTTTGATGAGCAGAAGAAAGAGAATGGCGGAAGCCACAGAAACAAAACCGTAAATCATCATGACTTGTGGAATGGAATTTCCTGATTGGAGTAAGATGGGTGTCAGGATCATCACAAGAATGATTCCGAGAAATTGAGCGAGAGTTCCCAGGGCAACGGCAGTGGCTCTTTCTTGGATGGGGAACCACAATACACTTATCTTTGTGACGGCGTTAAGTAAAAAAGGTTGTGCTACGGCCAAACCAATTTGGCAGATTAATACAATGGAATAGTCGGCAGCATAAATTCCTTTGAGTAATCCACAAACTCCTGTTAGTATGGCTCCAAACCCAACTCCTTTTTTGATCCCATACGTATCAATCACGTAAGAAGCAGGAATCGCAATGATGACAAAAACGCCGAGAAATACGAGTGAGAGCAAATCGATCTGTAAAGGGCTTACTTGATAAAACTCTTTGGCGTCTCGGGCAATGGGAGCAAAGGTCAACCATTGCAAACAAATGGTAGCAGTGATGACAATATAGGCAAATAACACGACCCAGCGGTAGGAATATAATTTTGGAGTGTTTTGGCTCATGGGGACTCCCTTTTTCTACGATCTACGGATTTGGTATCAAAACAACCGTTCGGAATAAATTCTCTCATGGAGAAATCCCGACGGAAAATGATTTGCCATCCGAGCCGATGATTCTAAATCTTTGTGAGTCATCACTCACTTTTTTCTAGTTCCAGGAGAAAAACGAAAAGTCCTTTCGGATAGCACTCTGGAGCGGGGAAAAAGAGGCAGGAATGCGTGAAAAAGCGAACGGACGGAGATCACATGGAATCTGGATATATACTGACTTACGATATCGGCACAACGGGGGTCAAAACCTGTCTCTTCCGGATGTCAGAGGCTTTGGAGCTTGTGCATTCAGCATCAAAGGAATATTCGATCCAACTTCTGGACAATGGGGGAGCCGAACAAAATCCGGAAGATTGGTGGTTCTCTATGAAAGAAACCACAACACAGATTTTGACCCAATCCAAAATCCAACCAGAGTCCATCCAAGGAATTTCCTTTTGTTCGCAAATGCAAGGTTTGGTGCTCACCGATGCAAACTTTCAAGTAGTTCGCCCTGCGATGAGTTATATGGACCAAAGGGCCACCAAAGAAATACAAAAAGGAATTGTTCACGGTATAAAAATTGAAGGCATCAATGCCATAAAACTTTTGTTATCTCTTTGGATTACGGGGGCAGTTGCTGCTAGTGTCAAAGATCCAATTTGGAAATACAAATGGGTCGAAAAAAACGAACCAGAATTATTTTCAAAAGTAAAGTGGTGGTTTGACGTAAAAGAATATTTAATCGCTCGCTCAACGAACGAAGCAGTGATGACAAGAGATTCTGCGTTTGCTACTTTTTTATATAACTCAAGGGTAGGGAAAGGAAATTGGAGTCCTCTTTTGTGTAAGTTATTCGGTGTTCGTTTGGATCATTTACCAAAGATTGTGAATTCTTCTGATCGAGTGGGTGGACTCACAAAAGAAGCAGCAGCATATTTGGGTTTAAAAGAAAACATATCTGTGTTTGGTGGTGGTGGAGATGCCTCACTCATTGGTGTGGGAGCTGGTGCCGTAAGTGAAGGTGACACACATATCTATGCAGGAACTTCTGGTTGGATCGGAACCGTTACCAAAAAAAGAACTGTGGATATAGAAGCAAGGATTGCTTCCATTGTTGGTGCAAGAGAAGGTTATTATAATTATTTTGGGGAACAAGAAACATCAGGGAAATGTTTACAATGGGTGAGAGACCACTTGGCCTTAGATGAAATCGATTTGTACTTAGAAAAAAAGAAAATCACAGATGGCCCCGATGCCGTATATGAAAGTTTATTCGAGTTTATGTTCGATTCGATTAAAGATACGGAACCTGGTTCGCAGGGAGTGATTTTTACTCCTTGGCTTCACGGAAACCGTTGTCCTTTTGAAGACCCAAAAGCACGAGGGATATTCTTTAACATCAGTTTGCATACTGGAAAAAGAACTCTCATCCGTGCGGTAGTGGAAGGCATTCTTTTTCATAAACGTTGGATTTTAGAACTTTCTGATAAAAAGATTTCTACATCAGAAACCATTCGATTTGTCGGAGGAGTGGCAAGGTCTGCCTTTATCTGTCAGTTGTTAGCTGATATCACGGGAAAAACCATTGAAAGAGTGGTTCATCCCGAAAACGTTGGTGCGATGGGAGCCGCTGCCATTGTAGCTTTTGGAATTGGAAAAATTCAAAAATTTGAAGATATCAAGTCAATGATTCCCATCCAAGACAGATGGACTCCTAATCCGAAACACAAAGAAATTTATGATAAAAACTTTAAGGTCTTTAAGAAACTTTATCAAAATAATAAAAACAATTTTGCAATTTTAAATACATAGGTTCGGGAAAAGGAAATGGACTATCAAAACAAAGAATACAGTAAAACAAGTTTGGGGAAACCTTTTGCAATCGGAAGGTCGGCAGATCTATTTGCTTTACCGGAAAATCAAATTCTGAAACTTTTTTTTCCTGAGGCAAAGGAATCGGAAATTGATTTAGAAGTAACAAACACCATCGAAGCCCATAAACAAGGTGCAACGAAGATGCGTTGTTATGGAAAAGCCAAAGTGGAGAACAGGTTTGGAATTATTTTTGACAGGTTGAATGGAATTTCACTTACAAAACTTCCTGACAAAAATCCCTTGGAGCTCTTCCAGATCGCAGGAAAACTTGCAAAGTTACACTACGAAATTCATCAGTTAAAATCAGAACGTTTTAAAGACATAAAAGAAATCTTAAACCATTGTCTGGAATCTGCACCACTTTCATTTTTAAACGCGACAGAAAAAGAAAAAGCCAAAACATATATCGCAACTCTTCCCAATGGAAATTCCATTTTGCATTTGGATTTCCATCCAGAAAATGTAATCGTAGAAGGGAAAGACGAAATCATCATTGATTGGATGACAGCAGCCAAAGGAAGTCCTGCCGCCGATGTTGCCTTCACCTTTCTTTTGTTTACCGATGGAGAACTTTGGCCGGGAACACCAAAATTAAAAATTATTTTTTATACAATCATCAGAAAGTTCATCCTAGGTGGGTATTTGAAAGCCTATAAAAAACTTAGCGGGATTACGGATGCAGAAATTTCTGCTTGGAGACTTCCTGCACTCATTCTACGGATGGGACTTTGGGATATCGCAAGTGAAAGGGATGGATTAAGGTCACAAGCCATTCGTTTGTTAGCTAATGGTGGCGAAGTATGAATTTAAAGTTAGATCGTTTTATTGAAACTTACAAGGGTGAAGAGTTTGATGTCACGATCATCGGTGGTGGAATCACTGGAGCAACTTTGGCTTACGAAGTGGCTAGTCGTGGTTATACGGTGGCTTTGGTGGAAAAAAAAGACTTTGGTGGGGCCACTTCTGCAGCTACAGGAAAGTTGATTCACGGTGGCCTTCGTTATCTCAAACAATTTGAAATTGGTTTAGTTCGAGAGGCTTTAAAAGAAAGAAGGATTCTTTCAAATATTGCACCAAATTTAGTATATCCTTATCCTATGGTACTTCCAAAACCAGGACTCATTGCAAGGATTGGACTTTTTGTCTATGATCTGCTTTCTTTTGATAGTAAGTGGACTTGGGATGAATCCAAACAAATTCCCAATCATCAGTATCTCAAACGAAAAGAACTCAACCAAAAAAACTTGGGTGATTTTGAAGATGCTGCTTATTTTTATGATGCGATTTGTTTGAGCCCAGAAAGATTAACTCTGAGTTTTTTAAAATCCGCTGTTTCTTACGGGGCAAAAATTGCCAATTACACAGTGGTTGAAAATTTGATTTGGGAAGACAAAGCGGTTGTTGGGATTTTAGTTCATGATGTTTTGACAAATCAAAAACATCAAATTCGTTCTAAGGTAACGATCAATGCGTCAGGGCCTTGGACACATAACATTCTTTCTAAATCTAGTAAAACAGAACAACCTATGCCGAAAAAACGTTCGGAAGGGATCTATATCATTACTAAAAAGTTAACAAACCTAATGACTTTGTATGTGGGTGATAAAGGCCATTTCAGTTTCGCTCCTTGGCGTGGACATTCGATGATTGGGCCCACTGAAAAATCTTATTTTGGAAATGTGGAAGATTGGAAACTCACCAAAGAAAGTATCACCGAATTTATTGATTATATCAATGAAACATCTCATCTCAAAGAGAAGTTAACAATGGATGATGTAATTTTTGCTTACGGGGGTTTACGCCCTTTGGTTGAAAGTTCCGATGATACCTATTCCGCATCCAGAAGGTCAGAACTTTATGATCATGTTCGGGATGGAATCCAAGGACTGATTACGGCTGCCGGTGGAAAGTATACAACGAGCAGACATTTTGCAGAATCAATTTTCAAACAAATCCAAAAGAAATTGGATAAAAAATCGGGTGAAGCTATCTCCGCAAAACAACACTTATATGCTTCACAAATCCCGAATGTAGAAATTTTCATCCAAGGTGCAAAAAAACAAAACGCCGATTTCTCGGAAAATACCATTGATTATTTGATCCGTCATTATGGTTTACAATATGAAATCATTTTGGAACTGGCTAGAAAAACAAAAAATCTGGCAGCGGTTCTAAATGCCGATGGTGAAATTTTAGCAGAAGTAGTGTACGTGATTCGTTATGAAATGGCAAAATCGTTATCCGATATTTTCTTAAGAAGGACAGGTCTTGGCACACTTGGAATTCTTTCGGATGAAATTATGAAGGTCATCATTGATACGGCTGCCTCGGAATGGAACTGGTCGGAAGACACAAAAAAGAAAGAAACAGAGATCATTTACAAAACTTTAAAATTACCTGTGTGATCCTTTCCTGTTCTTAATTTTCGGCTGACAAAGATCACTTTACCCTTATACAATCATGTTATGGGCAAAGTGATCACCATTGATACCGAGTATGCAAATATGCCACAAGTGGCATCGGCTTATCTTCTGGAAGAGGAGGGCCATGGGGTTGTTGTCGAAACCAATACAACCCACGCCATTCCAAAGATTCTAAAGACTATGGAGTCGGAAGGAATCAAAAGAGAAAACCTCGACTATGTCATTGTGACTCATGTGCACCTAGACCATGCGGGTGGGGCCTGGGCCTTACTCAAAGCCTGTCCGAATGCCATTCTACTGGCTCATCCCAAAACCGCCAAACACTTGATAGATCCAAGTTTACTCATTAAAAGTGCCACATCCGTCTATGGAAAAGAAAACTTTGATTCTTTGTATGGAGAGATCAAACCTGTTCCAAAAGATAGAGTTCGTGTGATGGAAGATGGGGAATGGCTCACTTGGAAAGGCCATTCTTTTCAGTTTATCTACACAAAGGGACATGCCAACCACCACTTCTGTATTTATGATAAACAAACAAATGGAATTTATACGGGTGATTCCTTTGGAATTTCCTATCCACATTTAGAAAATGAAAAACGGTTTATTTTCCCTACGACAACACCCACTGACTTTGATTCTGTGGAAGCCATCCATTCACTCGATCGGATTTTGGATACCGGAGCCGAAGTTGCTTATCTCACTCATTTTGGTCCCATTGGTGATTTAAAGAAAAATGCAGAGGATTTAAAAATTGGCCTTGGTTTATGCAGCGAAGCAATCGCGATGTTGGATGCGGTGCCAAAAGAAAAACGTTTGTCTTTTATGGAGACAAAGGTGGAAACAATGATCCAAACTTTAGCAAACAAAAATTCCATCACTCTGACAGAATCGGATTGGAAGTTATTACATCTGGATGTGAATTTGAATGCGCAAGGGTTAGTCTATGCGTTTGAAAAGAAACAACCAAAAGTATAAATGCCAACATAAAAATATACTGAATCATATGAATCAGAATCTATATAAATCGAGGAATCGCTGGAGGAATTTTTTTTTACTACGATTCATTTTATTAAACCAAGTATTATTTCTAATTTTTTTACTCTCTCAATGTTCTTTACCTTCTAAATCTAAAACGTCCCAGGAACCTCAAATCCAAATTCATTTTATATCTGATGAGTATGAAGAAACAAAATTCATTCCTTCTTCTTTATTTGAATCGAAAGACTTACTTCTGATCCTTGCAGAGTTGTCCAAAAAAGAAGATCCATCCATGCGTTTTATTTCTACCAACCGAACCGAAGAAATTATGGAAGTGAATGGGAAAAGAAACTCTTGGTCAGAAGGTTGGGTGGTTTACGTAAATGAGGAAAGAATCGATGGAATCCAAATGAAACGCGGTGTTCGAGTGGGGCCTAATGATAAAATCGAAATTAAATATGAGGCCGTAGAGCGCGTGTTTGGTCGCCCTAGGCCATAGTCCATTGAAGGAACCAGTTCGTTTCAAAGGTAACTGATCCGTTGAAACAAATCGGTTTAATGATTTAAGTTTTATCTAAGAGTTGTGAGTTCTCTATAAGCTCTGACAAAACCATCAGACATTGTTTTTGCAAATGTCAAAGAGATCCGAGCCTTCTCTGCCGCAATCATCACGTCATGAAGTTCCACTGAGTTTGGATCAAAAACAATTTTTTGTGTAAGTTCATCTGCTTCTACTTGTTGGTCATTCACTTGTTCGAAGGCTTTCTTTAAAGCATCACCAAAAGTACCAGCCACTTCATCTGGAGATTTGGCTTCATTTGTTTTCCCGTAATGACGTTCGTTCGAGCGAAAGATTCCTACCTTGTCACCTTGTGGGAGGAGGGAATGTGGTTTGTAAGTTTGGGAACTGATGTTTGAAATGCGATCAATGGACATGGGTCTTTCCTCATTCTAAACATCGTCCAAATTGAGAAAACCTAAAGAAAAAAATTATGTCACATTAAAAAAAGGAAAAATTACGACGGATTTGGCCGGGTTTACGCCCGACCGATCTCCATCGCCTTATTCATCATGGCTTTGGATCCATTGATGAGTTGGACATTGGCCTCATAGGACCGAGAAGCGGAAATCATATCTGTCATCTCCGTGACAATGTTGATGTTCGGAAGTTCGACGTATCCTTTTTTGGGGCCAGTTTGGATGGCATCGGGATGAGTTGGATCATAAGTGAGTCGTAATGGACTCATATCCTTTTCGATTTTCATCACCTTTACCCCTTTGCCTTCGCCGGGAGCGACACCAAAAGGATACACAGGGCTTTTCCAATTGGTTCTTAGGTTAATCGGTGTTAGGATGACGCGGTCACGTCTAAAGGGGCCATCTCCATTGGTATTTCTCGTTGTGGTCGAGTTCGCAATGTTATTCGAGATAACGTCCATTCTAAGTCTTTGGGCAGAAAGGCCAGTGGCAGATATATTAATCGAATCAAACATTCCCATAACTTACTCCTTAGTTGGTTCTCATCACAATGTTGAGAAGGCGGTTGTTTTGGTTTAAGCGATCAATCATAAGGCTGTAACTCATTTGGTTTTGGTTTGCTTCTACCACTTCTTTTTCAATGTCTACGTTGTTTCCATCGGGTCGCATCGTAGTCAGATAGTCCAAATTGGTTTTGGGTTTGGCGTCCCGATAATCTAACGGTTTAAAAAATTCAATATGACGATCGTTCGTGATTTTTGTAGGAACCGCTTTGTCCTTTTCAATTTTTTCTGATTCGATGGCACGTTTCAGCATCGATTCAAAGACCACTTCCGAACGTTTGAAATTAGGAACGTCTGCATTGGCGATATTATCGGTAATCACTTTACGCCTTTGGCTTGCGGCACCGAGGCCACGTTCCAAAAGGTCTTGAGTTTTCATGAAATGTGTTGCTTCAAACATATTTCTCTTCCTCTCTACATTCCCCTTCGGTCGGTTTTTCTTCTCCCTAAAGCATTTTATGTCGCTTGTTAATGATTTTTTTTGGGGCGGCCCCAATGCTTTCTAAAACCAAACAGAGAAGTATGAAGGGTCGGGCTCTCCCTGCAATCCTCCCCAAGGTTTTCTTGTATAAGCAAAACCGTAAGTTGAATCAGGGGAGGGATTTCCGCTCGATCCCTGCCGCAGGCTATGGAACTAAAATCCGAGTTCTTGGAGGGATTGGGTAAGTCGCTTACTTTTGAAATTCACAATCGATGGAAAGCCATGCTCAAAAGTAAGTCACTTTCCTTTTTCACCGAGTGCCAATCGAAACTCATTTCCTTTGGCTAAAACTCTTTCTTTTGAAAATTCAGATGCCAATGAATCCAATGATTTTTAAGATACTAAAACTTCAGCTCCTGCTTTCTCCTTTGGTTTTTGTTCTTTCAGTTTCCTATCCCTTTCTTCGGTCACTTGGTCGAAGTAGGTTTCGTAATTGGGAAAATTAGTTCCCATCAACCTGTCCCAAACATTAAAGTAGAGAGAGTAGTTGCCTTGGAATTTTTGGTGGTGTTGGTTGTGGTGAGTGGATGTGTTGATCCACTTCGTGATTGGATGTGAGGCCCAACCTTTGGGAAAAAATTCATATCCCAAGTGCCACCATATGTTTAATACCATGGCATAGAAAGTATGAAAGATTAATACATAGAAATGAATGGGAACAAACATCACAAAGGGAACAATGTAGATCGCTTCAAGAAATGCTTCTGTGGCTTGAAATCTGTAGGCAGCCAGTGGGGATGGGTTCACAGATTGATGATGTTCTGAGTGCACATGAGGATAAACTTTTTTTAAGTGAGCAAATCTATGCATCCAATAGAACCAAGTTTCATGCCAAATTGTGATCAGAAGGAAACTAAGGAAAATGTATCCAATCTCAGACCAATCGGAAACAGGTCCGAAGTATACAGCACTCGGAACAATTTTTGCTTTCATCATAGTGATATTAGTCACAGCCACTAAAGTAAAAACTACCAATGTAACTGCTGATTGGCGAAATTCTTTCCAAACCTTTTCTAGTTTTGGATATACTTTTTGGATGCGATAAGATTCAAAATAATCCTTTCGCCAAATATAAAATATAAGAAATGCTAATCCTGCAATGGGATAGTAACGTATAAAATTCAAAACACCTTGTGCAAAACCAATTTTGGTCACACAATCTAAAACTAATTCACACTGAACTGGTCCACCAAACATAAATCTCTCCTAGTTTTGTTTTGAGATTGGTTCCATTGTAACAAAAACAGAAAGGTAGATCGACCGGATTGGTAAAGCCGGAATAAAAAAAGATTCCGAGTGGACCCATTCGGATCAAACTTTTAATGACTTTCTGAATTCGCTAGGACTTATCCCTACTTCACGTTTGAAGGCATCATAAAAGGTGGATTTGGATGGAAAACCAACATCAAAGGCGATCGTGAGAATATTCCTCTCAGGATGTAGTGAAAAAAGCTCTTTTGTTTCTCGGATGCGGTAATGGTTCACAAACTGAAAAAAATTTTTCTTTTGGTGTAGGTTCAAATATTCTGAGAGTTGGTGTTCCGAAAGATCCATCTCTTTGGCTAACTTTTCTAAGCTGATATTTTCATCTCGGTAGATTTTTTTTTCTTCCATTAAGTGATTGAGCCGACTTTGCAAAGTTTCCAGGTCGAATCCACTCAGTTGGGAGGTTTGGTATTTTTTTTCTTCGATGACAATCCTCTGCACTTCTCCCCAAAGTTCTGGACTTTTTTGTCTGAGTAAATAAACACCAATGAGAAGTAAGGCGATGAGAGTGGATACTAATTCCAATCCATGCCTCTGATGGAAAAACAAAGTATAAATGCCGACTAAACTTGAAAAAGTTCCAATTCCTACAACAATTGCCACCAAACGAAGATGAGCTGAATTTTTAAATCTTTCATACCTTATGTATTTTGCCATCTGTGTGAAGACGTAAAAAGCCGCATAAAATATGGGTGAAACTGCAATAAGGATTGTTATTTGAAATAGGAAAGGAACCCCTTCAGCCAAATATTTTGAATGGATCGCAATTTTATTTTCTGCGGATGAAAAATAAAACGGCATCATCAGGACGATAACAATTCCTGCAGGTAATAGTTCCCAAAACGAAAACTTGTTTTTACCCGGACTTTCATCCCAGAGCTCAGAAAAATAACGTTTGAGAAGTACTCCGATACAAGCTGTGAAGGGCAAATGGATCAAATAAAAATGTGGGTAGAATTTGTAAAGGCCCGTGGAGGTAAAAAAAGTATGGGCCTGGAACATAGCAGCAAAGAGAAATAATAAACCCTGGACTTGCGTTTGGCTTGTCGTATTTTTTCTGATGAATTCTCCCCAAGCAAAGAGGAGAGAAAGCCCAGCAGAAAATCCAATCAAACTACTTGTGAGATTCCACATTCTTGTTCATCTTTTATTCGATCGATTGGATTGTAAAATAAAATCACTTGCCTCGGGTTCGTTCAGAATTAGAATTACGTTTGAAACGTGGATACCATTCATCGACAATCCTCCTTTTTGTGGGAAGGTAGCACCTTAGAAATCCACCTCCCAGAAACTCTCACCTCCCGAGAAATTGGTAAAGATTGGACAACCTTTTCTGAAATTTTAAAGAAAAGCCCACCTCGAAAAGTAACCGTTCTTGCAAGTGGACTAGAGGAATCGGATTCTTCAGGGATCTCATTTTTAAAGTTAATTCGTTTAGAATGCGAAAAAAATAGAATTCAGTTCGTATTACTTGGATTAAATGATAAATTCAAATATCGATTGGACATTTCTGAAGATGATAGCAAAAGGAATAAAGACACTCTTGCTAACTCCCTTCGAAGATCCGAAAAAATCGGGAAACTTACCATCGACTCGTTGTTAGAGTTTAAATATCTAATTACATTTACCGGAGAACTTACCGTTTCCTTCTGGCGTTCTTTTTTACATCCTTCCAAAATTCGATGGAAGGATACATTCCGAGTGGCTGAATCCATGGGAGTGAATGCCTTCCCCATCATTGCCATGATTGGATTTTTACTTGGTCTGATCATGTCATTTCAGTCCGCCATTCCCATGCGTCGTTTTGGTGCCGAGATTTTTGTAGCAAACCTTGTGGGTCTTTCTTTGTTCCGTGAACTAGGGCCTCTGATGACCGCTTTTATTTTATCAGGAAGATCGGGATCTGCCTTTGCTGCCGAACTTGGAACCATGAAGGTTTCTGAAGAGATCGATGCACTCACAACCATGGGCCTTCCTCCCGTCCAATTTCTCATTATCCCGCGTTTGGTGGCCTCTCTCGTTATGACTCCACTGCTTACAATTGTTTTTAATTTTTTTGGACTAATCGGTGGAGCGGTTGTATTGATCAGTTTTGGATTTCCCCTAGTCACTTTTATCAACCAAGTGAATCTCGCAGTGGGACTTTCCGATATCTTAGGTGGACTGTTGAAGTCTTATTTTTTTGGAATGATCATTGCTTCTATCGGTTGTTACCGAGGTTTAAAAACAGCATCGGGGGCAGGTGCTGTTGGGGAATCAACCACGTCCGCTGTAGTCGGATCTATCATTCTTGTGTCCATACTGGATGGAATTTTTTCCGTCTTATATTTTTACCTAAAAATATGAAAGATAAACCAATCATTCGAGTAGAACATCTAACAACGGGATATGGCCAAACAGTGGTTATGGAAAACATTTCTTTTGAGGTCAACCGTGGTGAAATATTTGGAATCCTCGGTGGTTCTGGATGTGGTAAATCAACAGTTCTAAAAAACATGATTGGATTAACATTTCCATTTAGCGGCCGTATATGGATCGATGAAGATGATATCGTAATTGCAGAAGGAAAAAAAAGAATTCAAATTTGGAACCGCATCGGAGTGATGTACCAACAAAGTGCACTTTTTGGTTCGATGACTTTACTTGAAAATGTTCGATTGCCCTTGGAAGAATTCACCGAACTTCCCATCGCCATCATGAACGAAATTGCCTTAACCAAATTAAAAATGGTAGGCCTTTTTCCTTTTGCTCACCTTTATCCTGCTGAACTTTCAGGTGGGATGAAAAAACGTGCTGCCATTGCCCGTGCTATGGCGATGGATCCAGAAATTTTGTTTTTGGATGAACCCAGTGCTGGTCTTGATCCCATTACTAGTGTAGAACTTGACCACCTAATCATTCGTTTGTCGAGAACTTTAGGTGTTACCTTTGTGATCGTTACACATGAATTACCTTCTGTATTTACAATGGCCGATCGTGTTATTGTTTTGGATAAAGCCACAAAAGGAATCATCGCTGAAGGGAAACCAAAAGACCTGAAAGAAAAATCTAAAAACCCATTTGTAAAACAATTCTTTAATCGTATTCCGCAGGAGAATTCCCCGTTATGAACCAATCCAATAAAATTTATTTTAAAGTTGGGATTTTTGTTTTAGTGAGTTTTTTTACGCTCATATTGTTTCTCATCGTCTTTACAGCTGGAAATATCTTCCAAAGGTCTGTCAGTTTAGAAACTTATTTTGATGAATCAGTGCAAGGGTTAGACATTGGATCTCCCGTCAAACACCGTGGGGTCAAAGTAGGAACTGTCCAAGAAATTACCTTTGTTCAAAACGAATATTCAGAAAAACTTACCGAAGATACAGAACTTCGTTATGGGAGATACGTTCTCATCAAAATGTCGGTTCCTGATTTTGTGAAAGGTGTTTATGGGAATGATTTAAAAAAAACCGTACAAAGGATGATCCAAAGTGGTTTACGGGTTCGTCTCGCCTCACAAGGATTAACCGGAACTGCTTATTTAGAAGTGGATTATTTAAACCCTGAAAAAAACCCGCCTTTGTCCATTGAATGGGAACCAAAAACAATTTATATTCCTTCTGCACCAAGCACCATCTCTAGATTTACTGCTTCTGTGGATAAGTTTTTTGATAAAGTAGAAAAGGCCGATGTGGATAAAATCCTTTTGGGAGTGGGAGAACTCATCCGTAACTTAAACGAAACCATCCAAGAAGCAAAACTTGGAGATTTGGCGCGGGAATCGACAGGATTACTTGTAGATTTAAGAAAAACAAATGCTGAGGTAAAAGCCCTCATTGCAAGTCCCGAAACACAAGGTTTGCCAAAAAAATTGGATACTTCTATCACTCAGTTACAAACAACTTTAAAAAGACTCGATACACTTCTTGCTTCGAACCAAGGAGATATCACCACTTCCATTGAAAATTTACGAATTGCTTCCGAAGATTTAAAAGAAGTTACAGCCAATGCGAAAAAATATCCATCTCAGTTTCTCTTTGGAGAAGCACCAAACAAGTCTAAACTCTGGAAATAACAATCATGAAAACACCAATTCGTTTCATACTTTTGACTGGCCTTGTTTTTTTTCTTAGCCAATGTTTTGGTGTTAGTAAAACATTTCCCGAAAAAAGGTTTTACTTAATTGAAACGGGGGACGCCAAACCCTTGTTCTCTGTTCCCAAACCTAGAACTTTTGTAGTCCGAAAGGTTTTTATTTCACAAAGGTTCGAAGGAAAAGAGTTTGTATACCGTAAAGAAAACGCGGTGTACGAATCCGATTATTATAATGGATTTTTTATTCCTCCCGCACACAACTTCAAAGACGAGTTTGTCCGTTCGTTATTAAAATCAGGTAATTTTGAATGGGATGCAAACATCAATACCAGAGTGGCGGTCACCCATTTTATCGAACTGAATCTCACACAAATGTATGGTGATTTTCGAACCAAAGAGCCAAAAGCGGTAATTGAATTTGAAATGGTTGTTTATGAGGATAAGGATTCTGTTTCTACACCTGTTTTTCGCAAAACGTACAAACAAATCCAAGCTATCGAAAAAAAAGAACCAGAGGCTTTGGTTCTTGGATGGAATTTGGGACTCACCAATACATTCAATGAATTGAATTTGGATTTGAGCCAAAAACTAAAATAGTTTTTAGAAACGAGGTTGCTTTTCGACTGAAATCCGAATGAATCGTTAGAACTTAAAGGATGAACTATGAGACTGATTGAATCCATCGCACCTTTTTACATTCTTCTAATGTTACTCGAGATTCTTTATAATCGTTTTAAAAAAAAGGATTATTATTTTTATGAAGATTCCCTCGCCGATCTTAGTTTAGGTGTTCTTAGTCGGATTTTTGATGGTTTGATTTTACTTGGTTTGGTTTTTGTTTATAGTGAATTATACAAACTCTCCTGGGGTGTTTCCTTTCTAACAAAGATATTTTTATCACCATCCTCTGCCTTACATTGGATCGTTTTATTTGTATTACTCGATTTTTTATTTTATTGGGCACATCGGTACAGCCATGAAATCAAAGTTTTGTGGGCCTCTCATGTCGTACACCATTCGAGTGAAGAGTTTAATTTGTCGGTGGCCCTAAGACAATCCTTTGTTCGGAATATTGGTATTGGGCTTTTTTATTTACCGTTAGCACTCCTCGGATTTCCTGTGGAATCATATTTGATCATTGATGCACTGAATCGCACTTACCAGTTTTGGGTTCATACCCGTGCCATTGGAAAACTTGGTAAGTGGTATGAATTCATATTTGTAACTCCTTCTCACCACAGAGTCCATCATGCGATGAATCCTGAATACATAGATAAAAATTATGGAGGTGTGTTTATATTTTGGGATCGTATCTTTGGAACCTTTTGTGAAGAAAAAAAAGAGCCAAGGTATGGACTTGTTTCTCAGTTGCATACTTACGATCCTGTGACTGCTGAGATCCATGTGTTTCGCGATTTGTTTTCTGATCTTTGGAATACAAAATTGAAAAGGCAAGGGGTTCTGTCCTTTTTTTCCTACCCTTCTGTCAGGCCCGATGACCTGCAATCCATAATGGATCGCGGAGTGAGAGATCCAAAAATCTGGTTAAACCACCATCGGTGGGATATTGAGATTAAGTCAATGGCGCCGCAATACAGAAATAAGGCGGGAAGTCTCAGCTATAGAATTTTCCTACTAGTTTCTTTTCTCATCCCAACGGGATTTACTTTGTATTTTTTAAAACGGATGCACCTGTTTTCTTTGGGAGAAGTTGTTTCTGTTTTGTTCCTACTCGTTTTATCCTTTGTTTCTTTGGGTAGACTTCTGGAAGGAGAACGGAATTGGCTTCGTTTTGAGATCCCTAAATATATTTCTTGGTTTGTGCTTTTGGTCTATTTTTTCTTATAGTAGATATTATGAAATATTTACATACAATGATCCGAGTGAAAGACCTAGACAAGGCTCTCCATTTTTTTGTGGAAATCCTTGGGCTCAAAATTACTAGAAGGAACGAACATCCAGAAGGTAAGTTCACATTGGTGTTTTTATCCACAGGAGAAGTGGATGCGCCGGAAATTGAACTCACTTACAATTGGGACCAAACGGAACCTTATACGACAGGAAGAAATTTTGGTCACTTGGCTTATGAAGTAGATAATATTTATGAGACCTGTGAACGAATCCAAAAGATGGGTGTTACAATCAATCGTCCACCTCGCGATGGTCGTATGGCTTTCCTTCGTTCCCCTGATCTCATTTCTATCGAACTTTTACAAAAGGGAAAACCATTACCATTATTAGAACCTTGGGTTTCAATGCCAAGTATAGGTGAGTGGTAGGACTTGCGAAAGAAACCCAAAATTGCCATCATTGGAGCTGGTGCTTCTGGTTGTTTTACGGCACTTCAAATTTACGACACATTACAAGGATTATGTGAGATTCAGATTTTTGAAAAGTCAAAAGAACCACTTTCGAAACTTCGGATCTCTGGTGGAGGCAGGTGTAATGTCACACATAATCTTTTTGATCCCGAACTTCTTTCAGAACGATATCCCAGAGGAAACAAAGAATTACGTTGGGCTTTTGAAAGTTTTGGACCCAGTGACACCATTGAATGGTTTCGAAAAAGAGGAGTGGCACTCAAAGCAGAAGATGATGGGAGAATGTTCCCTACAACCGATAGTTCCGATACCATCATCCAATGTTTTTTAAACGAATTAAAATCCAAAAAGATTCCTATTCACTTTGAACAAGGGTTAGTTGGTATTTATTCAAATTTACAATCCAATCAAACAGGTGGGTTCCGCGTTTTATGGGAAGGTGGAGTCGAAGAATCCTTCGATATCGTAGTCCTTGCCACTGGATCCAATCGTAAGATTTGGAGTATTTTGGAAAAGTTGGGTCATAAAATCATACCTCCTGTTCCTTCCTTATTTACTTTAACTTTAGAAAACACAGACCTGATGGAACTGACTGGACTTGTGGTTCCTCATGTGGAAATCAAAGTTTTACCAAAAGGAAAAACACAGAAAGGCCCAATGCTCATCACTCATTGGGGACTGAGTGGCCCTGCGGCATTACGTTTGTCGGCATGGGAAGCGCGTACTTTATTTGAAGCGGATTACAAAGTAGATTTGTCCATCAACTGGACTGGTGGAGAGAAAACACAAAACATCGAAGAAAGTCATTTATCTAAAAAAGAAAAAACTCCTGCGGACAAATTGTCTTCTGATCCCGAATGGAAACTGCCTTCGCGGTTTTGGGAATGGATTTTAAAAGAATCAAAAATTCAGTCTAACAAACGTTATTCTGATCTTTCAAAGTCTGAAATAAGGGATTTAAGTCTAAACCTTACACAAATGAAACTACAGATGGTCGCCAAAGGTGTTTTTAAAGAAGAGTTTGTGACAGCAGGTGGTGTTTCACGAAAAGACATCCAATTCCAAACCATGGAAAGTAAACATTGCCCTGGTTTGTATTTTACAGGCGAAGTGATTGATGTGGATGGAATTACAGGTGGATTTAATTTTCAAAATGCCTGGACTACGGCAACCATCGCAGCCCGAGGCATTCGAAAAACAATTGTTATTTGAGTTTGTGGATTTGGATAAAATCTAC
Organism: Leptospira noumeaensis; assembly: GCF_004770765.1. Classification (NCBI taxonomy): domain Bacteria; kingdom Pseudomonadati; phylum Spirochaetota; class Leptospiria; order Leptospirales; family Leptospiraceae; genus Leptospira; species Leptospira noumeaensis. The sequence continues at coordinate 1,459,263 of NZ_RQFK01000026.1, forward strand.
AGTTTGTGCGACAGATCCCGGTGCTCCCGAAAGAATCACAACGGTATCTCCTGACTTTAATTTACCTTCTGACTTTAATGTTTTACTCATAAAAGCAATCATATCAGGAAACTTATCCATCATTGGCATTACGTATGCTTCGACACCCCAGTACAATTGCATCTTTCTTGCCGTTCCAAGAAATGGTGTGAAAGAATAAATTGGTTTCATCGGACGAAACTCTGAAGATAGAAGAGAAGAATATCCTGATCTTGTAAAGTTGATGATGGCTTTTGCGTTGATAGACCGGGAAATCGCTTCGGCAGCACTGCCAAGAGCCGTTCGTTCCACTTCAAATTCAGAACGATCCATACTACGTAAGTGTGATAAGTAAATTTCCGATTCCTCTGCTGCTTGGATGATACTTGTCATGGTTCTTACAGTTTCAATTGGATATTTTCCAGAAGCTGTTTCACCAGACAACATAACGGCATCTGTTCCATCCATCACCGCATTGGCAACATCACTGGCTTCGGCCCTTGTCGGACGAGGGTTGTCAATCATTGTCTCTAACATCTGTGTGGCGGTGATGACAGGTTTCCCTTGTTGGTTTAACTTAGTGATCATCTCTTTTTGGATGATAGGAACGTATTGAGTGTCTAATTCCACACCCAAATCTCCGCGAGCAATCATGATCCCATCACAATTATCAATGATTTCTTCGATATTCTGAATGGCCTCTGGCCGTTCTATTTTGGCAATAAGACCAGCATAACTGTCCTTCATAAATTGTCTTGCCATCTCTAAGTCGCTCGCTCGTCTAACAAAAGATAGAGCGATGTAATCAACACCGAGTGATAAGGCAAATTGTAAGTCTTCTATGTCTTTTTCAGAAAGAGCGGGTGCGGAGATTGGTGTCCCAGGTAAATTGATACCTTTGTTGTCTTTTAATGTCCCACCAATGACAGTTTCTAAAATAGCTTTTTCCTTTGTTTTGGATTTTACAACAAACGAAAGTTTGCCGTCGTCAATGAGAAGTTTGTGCCCTACATCGATGTCATTTAAAATGTATTGGTAGGTACAACCGATTTCCTCTGTTGTTCCGAGAAAGTCGGACTTGTTATTGATGGCGATTTGGTCCCCGGTTTTTAGCTCTAAGGGTCCAGTCCCTAATTTTCCCGTTCTAATTTTCGGGCCTTGTAAGTCAGCAAGGATTCCAATGGACTTGCCGGATTCCTGTTCACATTCACGTAAGAGTTCAAAAATTTCTTTGTGGTAGTCGTGGGTGGAATGGGAAAAATTCATCCTAGCCAAATCCATTCCTGAATAAATCAGTTTTAGAATCGTTTCACGGTTAGCAGATGCGGGGCCAATGGTACAGATAATTTTCGTGCGTTTGTTTGGGATTTTGTCGTCTTCCGGCATAGGCCCTATTCTTAGCTTTTTTGTTTTTTCCTGCAAGTAAATTGTACGGATTGAATTGACTTGTGTCATTTTTCGCAAAAATATCAATTTAATGGCATCTAATGCACTCGCTCTCATTTACCATTCTTCGTACAATCTCGAATTACCTGGTCATGTGTTCCCGGCACACAAGTATTCTCATCTTTACAATCGTGTCAAAAGGGATCCCGTTTATGCATCCTGGGACATTTTGTTACCCAAAAAAGCAGAAGATGCAGATTTAGAACTCGTTCATACCAAAGAATACTTAGATGATCTTTTCAGTTATGAACATACATCTCGCACTATGTATTCTGAACTTCCGCTTAATCGTAGTATTGTGGAAAGTTTTATGTATGGTGTCGGCGGAACGATTATGGCAGCAGAACTTTCAAAAAACTTTCAATTTGCTTTGAATATGGGCGGTGGTTATCATCACAGTTTTCCCGACAGAGCCGAAGGTTTTTGTTACTTGAACGATGTTGCGATTGCGATCAGAAAACAAAAAGAAACATCACCCAACATAAATGCTCTCATCATTGACTTGGATTTGCACCAAGGAAATGGGAATTCCTATATTTTTCAGTATGATGACAAAGTTTTCACATTTTCGATGCACCAAGGAAATCTTTACCCTAAGAAAGAAGAATCTAACTTAGATGTGAACTTAGAAGCAAACACCAAAGATGATGAATATTTATCTACATTAGAAACTTCCTTAAACCAGATCAGAAAAGATTTTGATGCAAATATAATTTATTATGTTGCAGGTGCTGATCCTTATGAAGATGATTCTCTTGGTGAATTAAAAATTTCTATGAAAGGTTTAAAAGAAAGAGATTTGATGGTTCGAAAGTTTGCAGAGTCTCTCAATGTTCCTTGTGTTGTGACTCTAGCAGGTGGATATGCGCGCGATTTTCGTGATACCGTAGAAATTCATTTTAATACCATCACTGCATTTGGTGAAAAGTAATGGGTGTTTTTTCATCTACAGACAAAAAGAAAAACGAATCTGACTGGTTAAACTTGGATGAGTTGTCTTTAGTTGATGTTTCCAAAGAACTCAATACTTCACTCAATATGGAACCCAGGTTATTCAACCGGTTCACTCATTATGAGGTGGAGCAGTTGTTAGTTGGTGCTGGGTTAATATCCGCTGTCGAAAAACGTGGTTTTCCCAATCCAATCATTGAATTAGAAATTCTGAATAATTTCGACAATCGCATTTATATTAAAACTGAAAATAGAAAAATCTTAGTTCATACACGTTTGAAAGTTTCTCAATTCCAAATGAAAGGGGATGATGAACAGTTCCCTATGATTTATATCGATTGGCTTCTCACTCAAAATATTAATTTTGAACCGGGAGATATCAAAAAGGAACTTTATTTTGGTCAAGAATATCCTGGTCTTAATGTCCTAAACGAATTCACCGATTTCATTCGTGTCCTTTCTAAAAAATTGGGAACATCAGGTGCTTTTAATGTTCCTGAGTATTTTCATGATGCAGTTTTATTTTCTCGTAAATTTCGTTTTATTGATCCTGAAAAGGAAGGAACGTTCCGAGCGCTTGTCAGAAATTTTCGTGGTACCAATTTACGGAATTTATCTTCTCAAATCCATCAGAACAGAGTTCGTTATGAAAATGGAGAACCTTATGAGTGGAAGTATGGAGAAATGATTTCCTGCACCGATGCCTATTTGGAGAAAAAAGTTTTCCATGAGGCGTATTTTAAGCGCGTGGACGAAGTGAAAGAAAAACTAAAATTCACTTTGGTCTCAAAGTAAACCTCTGGTTTGCCGATAATCTAGTAGATGTCCGAACATTCATTTAAACCCGAGATTCTCATCATAGATGATGATACTGAAATCTGTGAAACCTTAGAACTCATCATCAATGGCTTAGGATATTTTGTGCGGTATTTTACAAATCCACTCCAGGGTTTGGAATACTTTGAAGGGGAAAGAAATCCAATTGTTTTTTTAGACGTCAATATGCCGCAGACTACGGGTTTAGATTTATTACCAAAAATCAAAGCACATGATTCTAAAACGCAAGTGCTTATGATGACTGGAGAACATGACATTCAAACTGTAGTTTCTTCTTTGTACCACCGAGCTTCTGACTTTATCTTAAAACCGTTCCATACAAAATCCATTGAAGCCGCGATTTCCCGTGCCTTTGAATATTATAATTTTTTAAAAGATAAAGAATCGATGGATGAATCCATCAAACGTGACCTAAGGCTCGCTGCAAAAATTCAAACAAGAACTATGAATTTACCACAGAACTTGGGTCATAAAATTTTTTCAGAAATCAAACCTGTGAGTTTTGTTTCCGGTGATTTTTTTCAAGTTTTGCCATTGGAAGAAGATCGAACTTTGATTTTGATGGGCGATATTGAAGGTCACGGTGTCACTTCTGGTCTCATTGCCATTCTTATGACAGCCATTCATAAAGAACTCACACGAACAACAACCATTGCACCTTCTGAGTTACTTTCTCGTTTGAATCGAGAGCTTTGTACTGAAATCGGTACACATAGTATGACAGCCATTAGTATCATTGTTGATCATTCTAAGAAAAAAATTACTTACGCTAGGGGAGGTCATCCTTTTCCTTTAGTTTTTCAAAAAGGAAACCGTGCTCCCTTAATTTTACAAGACCAGTCAGGCCAAATTTTAGGAATTTTGAAAGAAATGGAATTTGCTGAAAATGAAGTTTCTGTGGAACCAGGAGACATACTATTTTTGTATTCGGATGGACTACTTGCTTCGAGCACTCATCCTTTGGTTCAAACGTTAATCCAACTTCCAGGTGGTGAAAACCGGATTGAAAGTATGAAAACAGAAATTACAAACTATATTCAATATTTAGAAACATCTTCTAAAGCATCGGATGACATATCTTATTTGCTTCTAGAGATTTAATATATTCGATATTTGTTTTTGTAGCTTCTTTTAAAAATAAACCGAGTGAATCTTTGGATTTGAAACTTCCATCTTCGAATCCTTTTTTCCAATCGACTCTGTGTAGTTTCATTTTTCGAATGATCTCTTGTTTTTCTGGGAAATCACAAAGTTTATTTGTAATCACTTCGCCTTTATAAAATAAAAAATCTCCTTTTGCAAAAAACTTTTTATCCTCTTTGGGAAGATTGTTTATGTATGTTTTGTTTTCAGTCACATAACTTTGAATTGTCTGTTTTGTGGTTTCCCAAAGTTGTTCCCTGTTTGGGTTTGGTTGGTTTAAGGTGAATCCGGAAAAAATTACAATGGTAGTTCCAAATAAAAAATTTGGAATCCATTCAATAGATATTTCCTTTGACTCGATCCAAAACTGATGGGCAAGGAATGTAATGGGTAACCAATAAAATCCCATCAAATCCCAATCCGCAGGGAAACCCAATTGAGGATTGTGGAAAAATCCATGTAGAAAAAATGCTAGGATGGAAACTAAAATTACCTTTGTTTCTGGCCTCTTTACAAAAACCTTCCATTCATTTTTAGAAAAGAAAAACTGATATAGTAAAAATAACGTAGCGATCGAAGCATTCCAATACAAAACAGATAGAATTTCTTTCAAATGATTGGAAGATAACAATCGGTTTTTGGGATAAAAAGGCGGATGGATTAAATGTGTACTATTTCTATCAATCGAAGGATCGTGGAAAAAAAGAAAGTAACTGAACCAAGGCAGGAGGATTCCAAAACCTATCAGCCCACAAATGAATAAATGTTTTAATTTCTTTTCTTTTGGTGAATGAAAATACCATAAATAAATTAATAAAAGAACCAAATATCCGGATACCAAATGGAATAACATGGAAAGGGCAACGAGAGCAGTCGATCCGTATAACAAAAGGTCGGTGTCATTTGGGTTTTTTACATATTTAGAAACAAAAATATAAAGTAATAAATGGCAACCAGTGACCAATGTATAGTTTTCGGCATATCCAAATGTGAGTAATATTCCACCTGATGCAAGTAAGACGAGAATGGAAAAAGAGTTGGATTTGTTTTTTTCTTTTGCAGTCCAGAGAAAACCAAAAATCATTCCGATCCCCGCGAGTTGGGATAAAAATGTATAAGAAATTCTTGGGTCATCGGAAAAACCCAAATAGGATAGAAAATTGGAAACTTGACTATGAAGGATTGTTTCCCAAATTTCATCCAATGTGAACTGAAAGCCAAAAAGTTTGGTTTCTAAAAGGTTGGTTTCAAGAAGGAGAAGGCCATCACCCCAATCCATATTCCGAATGGGAAATAAAACCAAAAAAATAAAAAATACAAAACCAATGATCCAATTGGAGGGAATGTGTTTTTTTAATTTTTCCGCCAAATGACTGTTTTTCGATATCCCCATTAAAAAAATGGATTGGACTAAAATGAAAAAAATAGATAAAGAAATGTATGTAATCCTTTCGCCCGGGAAAAACCAAAGTTTTGTAGGCAAAAATTGAGCTCCCAGTAGGAAAATATAAGAAAGGTATAAGAAGGTTATTTTCATGGTGTTTTTTGTTCGTAGTATTCTTCGGGGATATCTTCTGCTGCTATAAAAGGGAAATGTCCTTTTCGGATATTAAAAAATGCAAGTTCGGGAAGGCTATAAAATACGGACTCAGTTCCTTTGGAAAATCTTTGTCCTTTGTCAAAGGGAGAAGTCAAAATCCCCATCCCCGTGTATCCCATTCCATAAACTGTATTGGCCAAACCAAAGATTGGCCGATTCCAAATTGTTTCTTCGGTAAAAAACAAAAACGGAGGGTCGAGTGGATTGGACTTATAAACCTTTGATGTGGGGACAAAACGTTCTGTAAAATGTTTTTCCGTAAAGTTTGTCAGTTTGTTTCGTTTTAAATTTCGGTAAGACAAAAATACTTTCGTATGTTTGGTGCCCGAATTAAATTCTAATTTTTTTGCAGCAATTGCTGGTACAAAATTCAAACTCAACATCTTACTTGAAAGTGGATTCCAAATCATTTCATTTCCAATTTTACCATCGGGGAACATTTCATTCATGTAACGGAAAAGTTCAGATGTACAATTTTGGTGAGTCAGATGGTAAGAATATAATTTTCTAATTCCTTCTGTGTAGGATTCATAATCTTTTTCTTTTTCAACGTTTTCTTTGAGATCTGAATATTGTTTGGTTTGTGATTGGTTTCTGTAAGGATTGTATCCTTCCCAATTGAATTCAAGTCCCTCTGATGGCACACCAGATTCCAAATATCCTTGATAACGGACAAGGAAGGATTCCCAATTAAAAAAATGGATGGGATCAAAACCGGAAGCAAAAACTTGTTTTCTAGATGCAAACAAATTTGCGTATTCTTTTTGTTTGGTTGTTTTCACTGATTCTGGTAAATCCGTAAGAGGAAGGTATTGGAATCCGTCTAAATTTTTTTTTGGAAATACAATGGTTTTTGCCTCTATCGATTTCTGTAAATAAAGGATACGAATGAGTAAAATCATCTCTTCCCAATCGTTGCAATCTTGACTAAAAATACAGGATCGCAGATTCTTTGTTAGCTCTTTTGTATATCCTTTCCAGATGTTTATTTCATCTTCACTTAACTGGAATTCTGGTCCATTCAATTGTAAAAAAGCAGGTTCATAGGTAAGAACTGGATTAAGTAAATACATACGAACAAAGTTTTTTTTCTCTGCCCTTGCTAATGAATCGGTTTTGGTTTGGATGGTATGAATCAGTTGGTAAGGAGAATCTGTTTTTGGTAAAGAAGTTGTATTGGCTGTGAGAAGTTCTTCACCATTTTTTTTTTCATTTTCTGTGATGAATTTCTCTATAAATTCTTTTTCATTCTTGGTTAAAGAAAATAAATTAGGAATGGGAGAATCGGGATCAGAGATATTCGTAAAATAACCAAATCCCGGAATGGGTAAGGAACTGTTTTTTCCTTTTGTTTGAAATTCAGAAAACTCTAAATCTCGTTCTAATTTTTTTTTGTTTTGGATATGGGTTTCCTGAACTAAATATAATTCATTCCATTTTTGACGTAATAAACGTTTTGCGGTTTCAGATAACTCCCATTCGTAAAGTTCAATGTTCCTATTTTGAACCACACCATATTGGAATCGAAAATCTTCCCAAGGTTCCCGAACCAAATGAAAGATTTTGTCTTCAAATGAATATTGGAGATGATATACCCGATCACCAAATCGAAGTGCAGAATGTCCCCCGCTGGATTGACCTGAATTCGAATCGATATATAAAAAACCATACCGGTTTTCTTTGGATACAGAATGGATTGGAAAAAAAGAAGGAAAAAAGAAAACAAAGAAAAATAAGGAAAGGGCGGTGTTTCGCCGCCCTAAGATGAACTGAATTATAGGTTGTACCCGTCTAGGATTAGTTTGGCGACAACGGCATTTTGTTTTGCCACGTCTTCTGTTACCAGTTTCATTTCAGATGGTGAAAGGTTTGCTTGTTTCAAACCTTGACCAATGGCTATGTAAGTAACACTGTTTGTTCTCCAAGCCACCACACCGTGTGATTTTGCTATTGCAGCAAGTTGGTTTTCCAATTCTTGTTTTTGGTTCTCATAACGAATTTGTAAAGCTACGCTTGCAATGATGTCCTCTTTGTACTCGTTCATTGCTTTTTCTTTTTCACCATCAGAAATGGAAGAGATACTTTTGGAAACTGATTTCACGAATGCAGATGTAGAATCAGAGACAGAAATCCCTAATCGGCTTACACTTGTAGAAGCAGAATCTAAAATAGCACAGTTGTTAAATGAAATTAGAACCGCAATTACGGAAACTAGACTCAAATGTTTGATCATACGCATAAAAAACCTCTTACGACGAATTGCAAAGATTCTAAGTCCATTTTTTTACCCGTCAATTAATTTTCTAAAATCAAACGGCAACAACTACAGATTCAAAAGCCGGTAATGTAACTTCAAAATGACCGCCAATGATCCTAAGGTTTACCATTGTGCCTGTCCAGAAATCCAAAAAGGGTTCCTTGGTTTTTAAACCTTGGGGAACAGCGACTCGAATGGTTTTTTCTTCTTCCGTTGGATTCCAAATTCCAAGGTAACCGGCTGGATTGTACATCGCATTTGGAAACTCTTCCTCGAAAATCCCGATAGGAATCGGAGTATATGCCTGACATTCCCGATTCAACTGGAAGGCCTTTTTTAAGAGATCCAAACGATCCATTTCTAATTTAGTGAGGTCATCAGAAACGAGTAACATTCCACCTGACACTGCCATGACGGAGGCCATCATTTTGGTTTGTGCTTCGTTCATTTTATTTCTTTTTTTGCGAACAAGTAAACAATCGGGATCATTCAGCCAAAGATGTCTGTGCATTGATGAACGAGTGATGTCATTGATCAGAGCCGTTCTTGTACAAAGGGCATTTCTATCTTTTAGGAAAACACGAAGTTTTTCTGGATACCAAAAAGGGGCAACGTCACAAGAAATTCGCATTCCATCAAAAATTCCGACCGATGGCAACATGGGTGCCCCACATCCAAGTAAAAATGTGTTTTTACCGACCGTTTTACGAATCAGTTCTAATGCATTTCTATATCGTGCTTGTGGCGATAAACTTTTGTTATATACATCACCAGGAAGGAGACCCGCATATAAAAAATCCAATTTTAGGTAAGGGTATCCCCATTCTTTCACAATGGTTGAAAAAACTTTTTCTAAATAAGCAAGGGCGGTAGGATGGGTAATATCCAGTGCATAGGTATAACCTTTTCCCCAAAGAGGTTGGTAGATGGCAGGAACAGGTTTTCCGTTTTGGTCTTTGAGGATGGCCTCTGGGTATTTACGAAAGAATTCTGATTTTTTTCGCACGAGAAAAGGGGCAAGCCAGATCCCAGGTTTTAATCCCACACGTTTGATTTCGTCAGCAAGGATTCTCATTCCACCTGGAAATTTTTCGTTGGGAACAAGCCAATCTCCAATTTCTTTTTGGTATCCATCATCAATCTGAAAGAACTCAAAAGGTAAGTTTAGCTCTCTAACTTTTGTTAAGTTGTCTAAAATTGTTTTTTGGTCAATTTTTGTGTAATAATAATACCAAGAACACCAACCTGTTGGAACTTTTTTTGGTAAATTGCTCGGGCCTTCTTTTTTTCCCAGTTCTTCAAAGTATTTGGCCAGTTTGATTTCTGGATTTCCTTTGAATGGAAGGATTTTGATTTTTGCGATGCTGAGTTTTGCATTGGGCCTGAGGTCAGGCAAACAATGTATATCGTAAATGACTTTAACAGATGTTACAACTCCATTCTCTCCCAAGACCACTTCGAATTTGGTTCCGAATTCTCCTTGTTCGATCGGAGCATACAAAACTCCATTTCCTGATTCTCTATTAAAAACTAGAGTGAGATATTCTGAGATAAACTTTCCCACTTTCGATTCATGTTTAGAATAAATATTCTCTTGAGAGTATTGTAAAAAAGATAAAAACGGAGGTTTGTCAACGGAGGTACTTTCCACCTTTCTCGAAATGGACCAAGACTGGTATCCATGTTGGAAGAGGTTGTATCCGTCACCTTCCGGAAGGATGGACAATTCCAATTCCAAATGGTCTACAGAAAATCCCACTTCGGGCCTTGTGGATTCCCGCCAAATGAGTTTGGGACTAAGGATTGTACCTGTTTTGGTATCAGTGGCCTGTGGAAGTAAAAGTTCGAATTTTTTACATTCGGATTGGTAAACACCTGCCTTTACAGGAAGGAAGTTAGAAATAGTGACGGAATTATGAACTCTGTATTGAATTTTCATCTTGGAAAAATCTATTTGATGATTTTGTTAGGGTAGTTTCCATAGTAAGCCATTATGACCCAAAAACGTTCAACTATAAAACCAGTCGTCTTACAAGGAGATCTGAACGAAGAATTTTTTGAAGCCTTTAAGAAGGATGACCGGTTGTCTGTGGATTGTGAAATGATGGGACTCAATCCCAGAAGGGACAGACTCTGTGTTGTACAAATTTCCGATTCTAAAAATAAAGTCGCTCTTGTGCAAATTCTACCAGGACAAACAGAAGCTCCGAATATCCAAAAATTATTTGAATCCAAAGATATCACAAAGATTTTCCATTTTGCAAGGATGGACATGACCTTCCTTCGCGCAAGACTCGGGATCAAAGTAAAAAATGTGTTTTGTACAAAAATTGGAAGCAAACTTGCTCGAACTTACACCGATAAACACGGGTTAAAGGAATTAATCCGCGAATTTTTTGAAGAAAACATCGATAAAAAAAATCAAAGTTCGGATTGGGGAAAAAAGATCCTTACCAAAGACCAAGTGGATTATGCATCGACAGATGTTCGGTTTTTAATTGCCCTTGAGTCCATCCTCACTGAGATGATGATTCGCGAAAACAGGTTTGCTCTTGCCGAACGTTGTTTTGCCTTTTTAGAAACCCAAGTCGAACTGGATCTTTTGGAAGTATCAAATCTTTTTGAACACTGATGGCAAAAAAACAACTCCCCCAATACCAATGTAAGTCCTGCGGGGATAGTTTCAGTCGTTGGGCTGGAAAATGTCCCACTTGCGGGGAATGGAACCAAATCGAAGAAGTGGCAAACACTTCTTCGGGTAGATTTGATTCTCCCAACTTTCAAAAACCGAAAGATAGAAAATACACAGATCCTAAATCCATTGGTTCCGTGGTGAGCGATGCTCACTTTCGCACAACAACAGGATTTAGCGAATTGGATTTGGTTCTTGGTGGTGGGATTGTTCCAGGCAGTTTGGTGTTAGTTGGTGGAGAACCTGGGGTTGGAAAATCCACACTAGTTTTGGAAATTGCGAAAAACATTGCAAACGAAGGTTCTGTTTTATACATTTCAGGGGAGGAATCTGCTTCCCAAATTGGACTTCGTGCCAAACGGATGGGTGTCACTTCCGAAAACATTTTGTTATCCTCAGAAGTGTATGCGGAAAATATTTCGCAAATGATTTCTGACTTAAAACCAAAAGTTGTTTTTGTCGATTCCATCCAAACCATCTTAAAAGAAAGTTTAGTCAACCAAGCGGGAACCATCACACAATTACGCGAGTCCTCTCAAATTTTTTTGGAAACCGCCAAACGTACGTCAGTTCCTATTTTTCTCATTGGGCATATCACCAAAGAAGGCCAAATTGCTGGCCCAAAAGTTTTGGAACATTTAGTCGATACCGTTTTGTATTTTGAAGGAGATCGGTTTAACTATTACCGTATCCTACGTGCCGTCAAAAATAGATTTGGTGCCGTAGGTGACACTGCCATTTTTGAAATGGTATCGGGCGGACTCAAACAAGTCCTCGACCGCCATCGTTTGTTCATCTCTCCCGAGTCAGAAGAAAGATCTGGTAGTGTTTTGTCTTCCGTGATGGAAGGCTCTCGTGCAATCAGTGTAGAAGTACAAGCCCTTGTTACAAAAACATCTTATGGACAAGCGCGTCGTATGGCAGAAGGGTTAGACAACCGCCGTGTGATTTTACTTTCTGCGGTGCTAGAGAAGTATTTAGGATTCCCTCTTTCTGAATCGGACATCTTCAGCAATCTTGCCGGTGGGCTTAGCATCGACGAACCAAGTCTCGACTTGGCCATTGCTGCATCCATAGCCTCTTCGTTTAAAGACAAACCAGTTTCGAGAGAAATTGGATTTCTCGGAGAGGTGGGACTTTCAGGAGAAGTGAGAAGTGTGGGGCAAATCAGCCTCCGACTCAAAGAACTGGCAGGCATTGGAATTTCGAAGGTGTACATTCCGCAAGGAAACTTCAAAGAAGTAGAAGGTCTTTTTTCTTCTTTGGAACTCGTTCCAGTCAAACACTTACAAGAGTTAGGTTTTTAGATTTAGAGATTAGTCTTCCTTTTTAAGGACAAACTGTAATTTCTTCTATTCTTAAATCATCGTTGTAAATGGTTCCAGCACTGACCGTTGGTGAAGCATAGAGTCCAAAGTGAGCTTGTTCTAATACACCGCAGCCTCCAGAAACATTGGCGGTTGAAATCAAAGTTCCATCCATCCACACTTTTGCCATTCCTCCCGAAGGAGAAAAGTCAAGGCAGGTTGTGAGTTTTGTCCACTGCCTTTGTGGAAAACTTGTATTTGTGTTTTGAAATGTATGTTGGCTTTGATTGTGGTAAGGAACATGCATTAAATAAGCATAATTCTTTGAATCTATATTCACAAGAACCACTCGCCTCCATTGGTCGCTGGGATCTGCTGAAAAAGTCGCAAAACTGAACCAGTCGGCACTATTCGGTAGGCTCATATCCAAATAGGCATAAAACTCAACTAGGACTGGTGTTTTAAATCCACCTGACGGAAGTTTGTTGAGCTGGATAGTAGGATACCCTCTATGGTTACAATTTTGTGGATAAAAACAACTGGGACCTACTGACAAGATAGATGCTTTATGGGAATATGTGCCTGTACGTTTTTGTTCCGTACTTTGTCCATGAGTGGCTACCGATTGGTAAGGTGAGGGAACAATATAGAAGGAAGAAAATTCGGAAACCGACTCAAAGCTAGTTTGAAAGATCCTTCCTTGTTGGGTTTTCGTCAATTGTTCGCTCGTGCAAGAGATGGTCGTGGCTGCTTGGTAAGCCAGTAAGGTTCCTGCTAAAATCTCCGTTGTTTTGTCTTCTGCATTTTTTTGGCACTGGACAAGTTGTGTGGTTAGTCCCAAACAAATTCCCAAAAGAAAGAAGCGTTGCGATTGGTTATTCATTTTTCCCATCAAAGTCTATAGACGAACTAAGTTTGTCGGAACAGTCGTCCATTTTGTTTGCCCCATTTCTTTGCGGTAAGTACTAAAAATCTTATCCAAGAAGGGAGAACATGCAGTGTTAACCAAGAACATTGTTCCGAAACATTTGACCTAAAATTGCCATAAGTTATTGACTGGTGTCACTAATATGAACTTATATTGTAAAAAAACATAGAAAGTTCAGGTGAAATATGAAAAAGAAATTCTTGATCGGGTTTTTAGCGACCCTTCTCTCCGTCCCCACCTCCGGTCTGTTTGCCGGTCCTCTTGATGGTCAGTGCATCGCACTGGTTCATGGAATCCTTGGTTTTGATGATACCCAAGGTCTCGCTGGCGGACTAGTAAAGTATTGGGGAGGCCTTGACGGTTATCTTCGTAGCCAAGGTGCAAAAGTCACCACTCCTGGAAGTTCGGCTACAAATTCCATTCCTACTCGCGCAAGCCAGATCCAATCTTCTGTAACAACTTGGATGACAGCAAACGGTTGTTCTAAGGTTCATTTGATGGGCCATAGCCAAGGTGGACTTGTTATTCGTTATATGGTATCCAATCTTGGATTTAACGGAAAAACACAAACGGTTACTACCATCAACTCTCTTCACCAAGGAGCACCTATGGCTGATATCGTTCTTGGAGTGATTCCTGGTTGGTTACAACCATTCGCAAATTCCGCACTTAGTTTACTTGCAAAATTAGTTTACCGTGACGGTCGTCCACAAGACGTAATCGCTATGGGAAATTCACTGACTGTAAGTTATGTGAAGACATTTAATGCAAACTCACCTAACAAATCAGGAATCAAATACTACTCATACGGAAGTGAAATGGCTTGGGCAGATCTAATCCAACACCCAATCATGGCACTCACTCACCCAATCACTTGGGCAGGTGGATTGTTTTATGGTTTAGGCGGAGGTAACGATGGTGTGGTTCCATTGAACTCTCAAAAATGGGGAACTTGGAAAGGAACACCTTCTTCTTATTGGTTTGCAACAGGAATTGACCACTTACAAGCTACAAACTTGGCTTGGAGCGGACAAAACTACTATGATGTGCAAGGTCATTACTTAAACATTGCTAAAAACGCAAAAGCTGGTTTATAAAAACCCGCTTACAAAAGCCGGATATACATCCGGCTTTTTTTATTCCTAAACAATTTCAAATCTTGATTCCACATTAGGTTTTTATACATTCAGAATGGATTTTAAAAAAATTATTATCATCATAGTTATCGTTTTTATTTTTCTCTTGGGTATTCTTTACTTCTTAAAACAAGACTCTTCCTCACAGACAAAAAAAACATTGAGTCCAGAAGAACAAATGGCAATGGAGAGAATCTCTCCTCTCGGAACCGGGGAAGGGTTTTGGGACGAAGCCATCTCTCCATTTCGTGAAGATCGGGCGAAACCTTATTTAGAATTGTTAGATGAATTGAAATCAGGAAAAATCAATTTTGTTTGGGAGGTTTGGGCACTCCGTCGTAAATGCAAAGCAGAATATACGCCAGACCAATGTAATGCAACCATCATTGCTTATATTGAAGCCGAATATGAATCACCAGACAAAGAAAAAGTGAAAGATTTGTTTTTATCGTATTTTCGTTATGAAGAAGAGTATAGAAAATGGGAACAACCAACAGACCTATCCTTCGTTGAACTATATGAAAAAATCAAAGCCAAACGAAGAGATGTTTTAAATGATAAAGCAGATTTGATTTTTGGAATGGAAGAATCACAAGTTTCTTTTTTAGAAGGCAGTCAAAATTTTATCAAACAATCGGCAAACTTACCCGCAGAACAACGTGTGAAACAGTTCGAAGACCTAAAGAAAAAAACATACGGAACGTATTACGATTCTCTCGTTTCTAGAGAAGATAAATTTGATCATTATCAAATGGAAATGAGTCTTCGTGATAAAGAGTATAACGCGATTTCTGATCCAAAAGAAAAAGAAAAATATCTAAATCGTATTGAAACCAAATACTTTGGAAAAGAACGTGCTGCCAATTTGGCTGAGGAAAGAGCAAAGGAATCTAAATTCCAAGAGTCGATTTCTAAGTATGAATCGAAAGAAAAGGAATTTTTGCGAGAGAATGCAAGTCTTTCAGCTTCTGAAAAGGAAAAGAAACTCAAAGAAATACGGATTCAATATCTTGGTTCTGAAGAAGAAGCGGATGCTTATATCAGAAGGAAAAATATAGAGGAAGCGGGAAAATAAATCCCGCTTTTATAACTAACTATCTAATCAACAAATCGATTTGAATTAATCGTTTTTACTTACCTTTTGGCGTTCGGGCGTGGGTTCGGATTTGTATTTTTCGTATGCAGTCATTGTGTCGATGTATTCATTTCCTGCATTCCAAACAATAAATCCATGTCCTAGTGAATCTTTTGCTCCTTGCATTTGCACTTTGATATAGTCGGTATAACTTAGTTTACTTGGGCCAACCATCATGTTGAATCCTTGTACCCAAGCGATGGCTTTTGTTCCTTGTTTGGCCCTTTTGACTGTAAGGTCTAGCCCATCTTTGATGGTTCCATACGGATCGGCCACACGTTTGGTTAGTCCATAAAAATGTGATGGATACAACATAGGATAAAGTCCATTCAGTTCTTCACTAAAAGGTTCCACTTTTTGTCCAATCACATCGTTTTCGATGAAGGGAACTCTTCCAAATACATCAGCAGTCCAACGAGTGTCCTTGGAACAACTGTCTTTGGTTTTTTCTTTATGGTCTTTGATGATTCCGAGAATAGACTCGTAACGTTTTTCATAACTCATACTGAAGTTGGTTCCGCCATCAGCATATCGGATATAATCCAATTGAATTTCGGGGAATCCTAATTCACAAGCCTTGCGAATCGACTTCTGAATGGTAACCATCAAGTTAGCGTTAGGTGCTTTTTCTGTCAGTCCACCTTCAAAGTTCACAACTCTTGCAACCATATAAAAACCGAGTGCTTTGGCTTCTGCCACTTGTTCTGGAGTGGGTGGGTGCGGTTGGATATCGACTACTGCCGTATTCATTCCTGCGTCCTTCATGACTTGAAAAAGCAAACTCCAACGTTTTTTATCACGAATGGTTTTGGTATTGATATAAAGACCTTCGATAAAATCGGGTGTGATTCCAGAAGAATCTGCATTTTGCCTTTTTTCGATATTGGATGTCGATTGGCAGGAGAAAAAGAATAGAAGTAGGATGGAGACAGTGAGTTGTTTCATGGTAGTAATGACAAGATTTTGACTGTGTTCGGAAAATTCAAATCGAATCGATTGACGAAAATGACTGGTCATAAGAAAATTTGGGCATGTTAGAAATTTCCAATGACTTCAATTTAAAATCTTACGGTCGATTTCCAGAGGAACTATCAGATTCAAAAAGTTTTAAAGACCGAATGGTGGAAGTTTCCCGTCTCTTCCAGACTATGGGTGAATCGTATTTAGAACATTTGGGAGATGATTCTAAAATTAGTGGATCTGAGAAAAAGAATCTTATAGAACATCTGGAAAATATTTTACTGGTTCTTGTGATGCTTCGAAAAATTGATTTTTCCCCTCTCGATGAAGAAACTTACATTCGAAAGGATAGGGGTTTATTCGAAATAAGATTGCGGTTTACGGATGGATCGGTTTGGGAACTCACAGGTTCCATTCGACCGGAATACAAAATGAAACAAAGATTATTCAAAGAGTGGTTTAATACTTCTTTTTCAAACGATATCAAAACATTTTATGCGATTTATGGAAATGCAGGAATGGATAAAATCATTACTCCGGAAGAAAAAATTCAAATCACAAAACAAATCGATCGTATCATTGCAGAAATTGTGGAAATGATTGTGTACATTGAAAGGTTTATGTTGTTTCAATAAAAGATTCAGGTAAATGAGAAAGAGTAAGATGGAGGACAAGTGGGTTCATTAAAAACAGGGATTACATTTCATGATGAATTTTTAAAACACAATACTGGTGCCGGCCATCCGGAAACTCATGGCAGACTAGAATCCATTCTCGATCATATATCCGATTTACCTTCAGAAAACTTTTTATGGAAAAAAGATTTTAAAGAAGCTCCACTTTCCATTATTTCATCAATCCATGATCCAGCTTATGTTCGTTCGGTGGGGATAGCTTGTGAGGAAAAAGGGAATGGGTATTTGGATGGAGACACGGTTTTTTCTCCACGTTCCTTTTATGCAGCGAGTCTTGCTGTTGGTGCTGGGTTATACCTTGCCGATGAAGTTCTTTCTGGTAATTTGGCAAATGGAATGGCGCTCGTTCGACCTCCAGGTCATCACGCTGAGTCGGATCACGCGATGGGATTTTGTATTTTCAATAACATTGCCATCACTGCAAAATACCTTCAGTCCAAAGGTATCAAACGGATTTTGATTCTAGATTGGGACGTACACCATGGGAATGGCACACAACACCAGTTTTACGATGATGATTCTGTTTATTTTGTATCACTCCACCAGTATCCTTTTTATCCGGGAACAGGTGCTTTGTCGGAACGAGGAAGGGGAAATGGGCTTGGATCCACTCTTAATATTCCATTGGCAAGAGGGGCTGGTGAGTCTGAATATTTGAGCCATTTTTCTTCCATCCATCGTGAGATGGAAAAATTCCAACCAGAGTTTGTTTTGATTTCTGCTGGTTTCGATGCCCACAAGAAAGACCCGTTAGGTGGTATGAATTTATCCACTTCCTCTTATGAAATTTTTACAAAGGAAGTGAAACAAATCGCTAATACATACGCTGGCGGTAAAATCGTTTCCTTTTTGGAAGGTGGTTATGATTTCCAAGCCCTAGCAGAATCTGTAAAGGCTCATCTGGAAACCTTGGTAACTTAAACTTAAAGTTAGGAAGCCACTCCAAAAACTTCTTTCACCCAATGCATTAGTGGTCTGGCACTGATGATAGAAAAATGATTTTGTTTGTTTAGTTCCAGTGTTCGTAAAGCCGGATTTGTTTTTTGATTAAAAACCTTGTCCGTTAAGTAGGTAAGACTTTTTTTCTCTACAATCCCATCCCCAAGAAAGTTTTGCAAAGGATTCTCAGCTCCTTCCATAAGTGCATAGGCTTGGTAAACATCCATTTCATCCAATTCACCAAAATATGTTTCTCCGAAGTATCCAGAAATAGTTTCCATCCAACCTTTTTCTTCTTTTCGGATGAGTCCAAAAGATAAGTCTTTGATTGCGTCGCTACGCAGGTTCCCAATCATTCCAATAATTTTAAGAGCTACATTGGGACTTTTTTCAAATAAGAATCCCAACCAAAATCCAATTTTTTCTAGATAAGAACCTTTGTTTGGTGCTGCAATGAGTATGATTTTTCCAAACTTATGGAGCCATTCTTTGTTTTCAAGTTTTGCATGGTAAAGACAAGAACGAAAGATGAGGCAACCCAAACTATAACAAATGATATCAGGTTTGATATTTGGATCTTCATTAAAAAATACATCCAGTAGGTGCATTAGTTTTTTCCCATTTTCATGGATGGGAAGTCCGTGATTGTATCTCAAATAAAATGGAAAGTATCCTACCTCTTGTAATTCTGTAGCAAGTCCAGGTGAGGTAATTTTCCTTTCCTTATATTCCACAGTTTGTTCCTGCCAAACTGTCTCATCTGTAAATAATCCAGGAAGGAAAAGAACTGATTTTGATTTTTTTGATTCTTTAAATTCTGCAATGGTTTCTTTTGCGGTGATGTCTTTTCCAATCGTTCTAAAACTCATATCAATCTTTGTGAGTTTGAATTTTTGATTGTGAGAACTTCCCAGGATACTTGATACCATACGATTATCAAATACCATATCATCACTTTGTTTGGCGGTGAGTTCGACTTTGAAGATAGCTTTTTCAAAAGCCTGGTTCGTTTGTTCTATCGTCTTTTGTAAGTTTTCATTTGATTTGTGACCAGTTTCTTTGACTTGGACGCCGGCTTTCTGTAAGGCCTCTCTCCATTCTGGTTTGTAAAAAAATGCATTGGAGAGTAAATCCAGTCCTCCGCCTGCACTCGTTAGGCTTCCTTTTACTAGGAATTGTACACCTTTCAGCAGCGAATCGGTTGTTTTTTGGGTAAGCGAAACTGTTTTTCCAGCCAGGGAGTTGATGAGGATTTGGATCACGGAGAAAGATTGTAACTTAGTTTCTCTGGAAAGCGAGTGAAAAAAGTAAGTGAGTTACCTTTTCCAGTGGGTTTCGAAGTCGCCCGCGTGTCAAAGGAAACTAGCTTTCGATTGACAGTGAGTGCATTTGGAAAGTCAGTCACTTTGGAAAGCGAGTGAGAAAAGACAACCGTTGTGAAAGGGAAGTCAATTGAATTGGAAAGCGGTTGGATCTAGAATACGAGTGGCATAGTCTTGTAAATAAATGGATCAGCACGACCGCGAAAAAGAGTAAGTCACTCGATTTAGAAAGTTGCTAGAATTGGTATGCCAGTTGGTTTCGAAATCGACTATAAGAATGAAACCACTGTATCAATCTATTCTAGGAAGAAGGTGATTCGCTGTTTAAGGAAACAGGCGAAACTTAGAAATTGAATTTATGTTTTTTACTAAATGAACGATGTTGCCTGCCGAGAACCAATCATTGAAAGTAAGGTTATTGAATATTGAATTAGAATTTTTATTGTTCTACACAAAGAAGGTAGTAGGAGGTGGAACAACTTCTACCACTCCCATTCCGAAGTGCGGCATAATTTGTGCTGCTTGATGAACCAACCCGCCCACCATTACTAGTGGGTGATGTGGTTGCATTCGTCGTCCAACCACTGCAACTATTTTCAGGTTGCGCCGTTGCCGTTTGCCAGAAATTAGTGGATTGGGCAAATCCAGTCCAATATTCTTTGGTGGTTCCTGAATCAAAGGAATGGTTTAGATAGTAAGGATTGGTTGTAAAATTACCAGAACCATCTGCTGGTAAAATTCCTGCAGAATTGGGACTGAGTAAACTTGCTGAATCACTCGCACGAATGTAAATCCTACCAGATTGAAAAACCCAATCCGTGTTTTCTGAAACACCACCACCGCAATTGTCAGAGGAGCAAGGCCTTCTTGCTCCATTATCTGTTGTTAACATGGCTTTATAAGTTCCTGTTGCAGGTTTGTTTGCATCGGCATTGCATTTTAAGTCGGCGCCAGCAGGTCCATTGGCTGCTGCACCTTGTAAATTTCCATTGAAAGTTGCGGCTGTAACAAAGACTTTATATACCGTTGGTTCAACTTGTATTGTTAGGTTTTGATTAGCAGAATCGGTTCCATTGGTCGCGGTAACAGTATAAGTCGATCCTGCTTGAGCGGTCGTTGGAGTTCCTGAAATTATGCAAGTGCTGGTATTCAAACTGAGGCCAGTAGGAAGAGTTGGTGTCACCGAACAAGAAGTAAACGAAAATTGAATGGTGGGAGTGAGATTTGGGGCTGCTACATTTTCTTTGAAAATAAACGAATTACCAGTGTAAGCAATGATACTATTTCTATGATTGATTGTGATATTTCCCGATACATTGTCATAATAAGTATCTGCACTATTTGAAGTAATACTGAGTGTTGATGATTCTAAAATCTGAGTCGCAGATGATAAACTAACGGTTTGTGTGACATTATAATTTCCTGAATTAAATGTTAGAACGTTTGTTAGTGGAGAGTTGGAGGCATTTACCTGTAATTTGGAAGAAGTAAAAGTGAGGGAAATCGTTACATTGGCAGAGGGTTGTTTGACAAGAGAAATTCCGAAATTTTGAGGTGTTCCATATTTGAGTAACACACTGGTACCGGAAACATTGATTTTTGCAGAAGACGTTACAGAGACCGCAGTGGATGTGGTGACTGGATTCAAACCACTCACGAGAGTAAAAAGAAGTTCGTCGCGAGGGTTGACCTGGTTACAAGAAAACACCCAACCTGAGAAAAGGAAGGAAACGAATAAATTCCAACGCATGTTTCCAACCCCCCGCAATATTAAAAACAAGTAAGTCATTTACCTTTTTCAATTATCGGAGAAGGAAAGCGAGTTACAAGTGAAATTCTTGGCTTAAGTAATTGGATGTATGCTCTTTCAGTACATCTCCTAGAAGATTACGTCCCATCTCATTGTCTTTGAAACTCACAACAGTGCGAATGGAAAATACACGCAGAGCATCAGAAACGGAGAGCGTTCCGTCAGCAGAATCTTTACGCCCAGAAAATGGAAAGGAATCCGGCCCTCGTTGGCACTGTGTGTTCCAATTGACTCGGGCCACCTGGTTTACCAATACATCGATCAGTTTGCCGATAGTTTTTGGATCCTTTCCAAAGATACTTGCTTGTTGGCCCATGTTGGATTCAAAGATATAATTTAACGGTTCTTCTACAGAAGAAAAAGGAACAATCGGAACGAGTGGCCCAAATTGTTCTTCATGATACAAACGTGCGTTTGGTGAAACGGGGAAAAGAATTGCTGGAAACATAAAAGATTCATTGATTTCGCCGCCACCTGGATTGAGAATTTTGGCACCATGAGTGATAGCATCATCCAGTAGTTCTTTTAACCATTTGGTTTTTCCTTCCTCGGGGAGAGGTGTGAAGTTGACATCCTGATCCCAAGGCATTCCCGCTTTCCATTTGGAAAATTCTTCCAAATAAAGTTTTGTAAATTCATCTAAAATATCTTTGTGAACAAAAAGAATTTTGAGCGCTGTACATCTTTGCCCATTGTAAGCAAGTGATCCGGCTAGAATTTCAGGAACCATTGTTTTTAAATCTGTATCAGGTAAAACTATCGCTGGGTTTTTGGCGTTAAGTCCTAGAACAGATCTTAGGCGGTTGAGTTTGGGATGTTTTTTTGTGATGAGATTTGCTGTATGACTCGATCCAATAAATGCAAACACATCGATTTTCCCAGATTCCATAATGGGAGAAATCACTTTGGCACCATCCCCATAAACTGTGTTGATCACACCTGGAGGAAACGCTTCCTTAAAACATTCGAGGAGAGGTTGCAGTAACAACACGCCATACTTTGCCGGTTTGAAAACAACGGTATTTCCCATAAGGATGGCTGGGATGAGTGTACAAAATGTTTCATTCAAAGGATAATTGAATGGCCCCATACAAAGTACAACACCATAAGGAGAACGTTTGATTTGTGCAATGAGTCCACCTTCTTTGATATAGTTCGCTGAACTTGTTTCGAGTTCTTGTAATGATTCAATAGTATCTTCTAAATATTCGATGGTTCTATCAAATTCTTTTATGGCATCTTTTTCTGTTTTGCCAATCTCCCACATCAGAAGTAAAACAATTTGGTCTCTTTTTCCTTTCATCAGAGAGATGAACTTTCGAACCGCTTCGATTCGTTCTTTGGGAGTTGCGATGGGCCAAACGCCTGTTCCGTGGTTATAGGCTTTTACCGCAGCATCCAGTGCGAGTAAACTTTGTTTTTCGTCAAAACTTGGATAGGATCCTAAAACTACTTGTTCCAATTTTCCATTTTTGTTCAGAAAGATGGGAGATTGTACGATTTGGGATCCACCTTCCCAGATCCGAATTTCTCCGCCGAGTAGGTATTCTTTTTGGTGGATGGGCGCAATGCGGTACTTTTCTGGAATGGAATCTTCTGACGGAAAAACAAAGCTCATGATCCATGAATCGAATGGTGACCCGACTAAAAAAGCAACATTTTACGGAAAAGATCAGCCGATATAAAAAATATGGAACCATGGATGGACCAGAACAAAGAAGAGTGGGAGACTTTGACCTTACGACTTTTCCGTCGTGTGGAAGAATTGGAATCACTCATGTCGGAAGTGCAAAGTGACCTAGTTCGGTACCGAGCGATTCGCGAAGAATGGTATCATTGGCATAGCGCTTGGAAGGAGGAATACGCCAAACGAGCCGTCGGCTGACTTGGAAAAATCGTTTTCCGTTGGACCTCTCTTGGAAAATTAGTCCTATCCCATTCGAAAAAGGAATTCCCATGGCCGAAAAACCTATGTCCCCCTTTGGTGAGTTAGCTCCCAGCACACCTGCCTCTCTCTCTGATGTCAAAAAGAACATTTATGGACGATACCTCGAAGAATTCAATGTAGGTGATATCTATGTTCACCCTCGTCAATTCACTGTGGACAGAAGTTTTGCCCAAGAATTTGCCACTGTGTTTATGGATGCAAATCCACTTTATCTTTCTGCAGAGTATGCAAAAGCTCACGGATTTGCTGACTTACTCGTTCATCCACTGATGGTGTTCAACTTAGCACTTTCCATTGGTGTTCAGAATAACAGTGAGAAGGCGCTTGCAAACCTCGGATATTACAACGCACAATTTTTATTACCTGTTTATCCTGGAGACACTCTTTCTTCCCGAACTAAAATTTTAGCAGTGGATGACAAAGGCCCTGAGAAACCAGGAATCGTTCACGTAAGAACACTTTGTCTCAATCAAAAGAATGAAGTGGTTTTGCAATACGAACGTAAAATCATGATCTACCAATCCAATGGAAAGCCAAAAGGCAATCCAAAACCAGGCGATTCTTCCGCATTCTTTCCTGAGTCAAAAACTCCCGCCCTCAAACTTCCAACTCTCAAATTCCCAACAGAGATGAAAGATGTAACTTGGGGACATACTTACTTTGAAAACTTCAAACCAGGTCAAATTTATGTGCATCAAAATGGAAGAACCATCACTGATGAACATTACCAATGGACTTTCCGAGTAGGAAATACACATCCACTTCATTACGATAAATTATATTCTGCAGGAATCTCTGGCCCTATGGGTGGAGAACCAGTGGTTTATGGTGGACTCGTATTTGGTTGGTTAGCTGGTATGGCCTCCCGTGATATTTCTGAAAACGCAATTTGGGAACTTGGATTCACAGAAGGATACCACACACAACCAGCTTTTTCTGGTGATACAGTCACTTGTATTTCTAGAATTTTGACTACGGAAGATAAAGGAACAGAATACGGAATCCCAGCGGGTGAAGTTCAAATCCAATTCATCGGACTCAAAAACATCAAAGCAAATGATGCTTTAGATAAATTTGGTGCTGATCTTTTCCTCAAAGAAAACGATAAAAAGAAATTGGGAAAAGAAAAAATCCCAGAGAAAATCTTCGAAATTGAAAGAAGATTGATCATCAAAAAACAACCATAAGGTGAACCTATGAAAGTTACCATCCCCAAACGAATTCCTGAGATGGAAGACATCGGGGATGGTGTCTTTAAAATTATCCTACCCCAACCTTTCTACGCTCCTAACAATATCTATCTTTACCAAGGAAACGATGGTTTAACTTTAATCGATTCTGGTTATATTGAATCCATTCCCATGTTACAGGCTTCCTTGAAAACCAAGGGATTTTCTTTAAATGACATTCGACATATCATTTATACGCACAATCATCTAGATCATATCTCTTCTTCTTTAGTTCTTAAATCCTATGCAAAAAATGTGACCTACTACGGATATCGTTCGATGGCCGATGGGGTTGGGAATTATTTAGAGTCGATGGTGCTTTTTGAAGAGGCAACAGAAGATCTATTTCACAAAGCATTTGGTGATAAAGAAGAACTCGATCGGATTTTGGAAGAATCACGCAAAGGTTGGCGTCAATTTTTTAGTAAATTTGGGGAAACCAAAAAAGGGGATCCTGTTTTACGAATTGATGTAAAAATTGATCATAATGATAGTTTAGAGTTAGGTGGCAGATTATTTCGTTTTTTACACACACCCGGTCACAATTTGTATCATATCACACCTGTAGATCCTTCGACGGGAATTTATTTTTCGGGAGATTTGATCATTGCCAATCTTACCGCCATTTATTCTGAAATGGATGGCAGTTTGGGTGATTATTATTTTACCCTAGCCAAACTTTTGGAAGAACCCATCAAACGAATGTTACCTGCCCATGGTAGCGAAATTGAAGATCCAAAAAAAACCATCACTCTTGTGAAAAAAACTTTGAGTATCCTTGAAAAAGGTGTGCTTCGAAGGCTTAGAGAAGGGGAATCGGATCTAAAGGTGCTTATGGAAGCTGCCATTGGAAAAAAAGTCCATAATGGTGGTCACTTACCGACTGCTTTAGGGCTAGTGTACAGCATCATTCAGAAATTAGTTTTAGAGGGACAAATTCGTATCGAAAAAAGAGAAAATGGATACGAAGTTTTTCATATCGTAAGTTAGGTATACCGAACGATATCTTATAATTTTTTCTGATTTAAATGGAAATATTTTATTTTAGCCATACGCCAGAAAAGACAAGAAAAGAAAATGATACCTAAACTAACAGAATTCGCTAGAGTTATTGATTGGAAGCCCGAATGGGATTTCGGCGCTCCTATCCCGCAAGTATATTCCAATGGTAATAAAACTTTCTTAATCTACTACATAAACGAACCAGACCCTGCTTGGGATGGAACTTACGTAAATATTATTGATAACTCTTCTGATACGCTTTACAATCTAGCATTAGTTGAATTCATCGGAACACTTGCATACAAATTCGGAATGTTCAATGATGAAGTGGCTTCAGGCTCACCATTATCCAAAGCAGGTTTAGATTCCTATTCTGCGCATATTATCGAAAACTCTAGCTGGATACAGGAGTTAAAAAAAATCCACAAAATTCATCCGGAATTTAGCGAAAAAAGATGGGAAAATTATAACCACTATTTCTTCTTTTTTCATGATGATATGTTTGAAATAATTGCCAGCGATTATAAAATAGAGACACATAAAACTACTTTCTTAAATCTTTCAAAAAATATATGCGATAGACTTAATTCCTAAAACGATAGTATTTCGTTTAACTTTCGTTATCATGACTTTAGGTCAGGGAGCCTTGTCTGTGTTTGTTCAGTATGCGTAATTTGTTAAATCCTATGGAAAAATGTCAAAAATGTAATGTAGAGCTAAACCCCATAAAAACAAATTATGGGAAATTGATAATCTGCAATAATTGTTTTGGACATTACTATTCTGAAAATACATTGGAACTGCTATTTAACGGTTCTACTTGGCAGAGTGAAAAAAATACTTCGAAAGTTTCAAAATCAAAACTAGAATGCCCTAAATGTAAAGATAAAATGCGATTACACAGGTTTTCTAAAAATTACAATTCTGTCGAAATTGACATTTGTTCTAATTGCAAGATTCTTTGGCTTGATTACAATGAAATTGAAGATTTAAAACTCAACTCATTAGAAACCCGAAATTTGATAACCAATAGCAAAAATAGAATTTCTAATTCTGAAATAAACTATATCTTAAATATAACGAAGTTGGATGCAAAATTAAAAGAAGCTAAAACTATAAATAAAATTAACGAAGAGGCTATTAAATTTTCAAAAATCCATCACTACGATAGCGTGATGCATACAAGTGTGTTTAATGCTTTTGATATAGTAACTTTTTTTAAAACAATTTTCAAAAAAGAGTAACTATACCAGCGGAGATGAAAAAAATAATAAAAATATTTCTCATTCTACTTTTGACTAATACGTGTCATAGTTCCGAACCAATTTTTGATCCATTCACAAACGTTCAATACCTCAGTAAAGATTCTTGCATTTCTTTCTTATCTCCAGAAAACGCCCAGATAAAATATATGAAAAATAAAGATATAAGTATTTTTTATATGCGATGGGGAGCTTATATTGACATTCTTGAAAATGAAAAAGTAGCAGGAATCTCTATGTTGGAAATTATTTGAATTGACCTTTGAATTTTCAATGTAAG
The DNA here is from genome assembly GCF_004770765.1 of Leptospira noumeaensis. Taxonomy (NCBI): domain Bacteria; kingdom Pseudomonadati; phylum Spirochaetota; class Leptospiria; order Leptospirales; family Leptospiraceae; genus Leptospira; species Leptospira noumeaensis. The sequence goes on from NZ_RQFK01000026.1 coordinate 1,486,160, forward strand.
TGAAGTGTCTCAATATAACTGACGTTACCTGCTTTTTGCACTTACGCCCTAGTTCATTGCTTTTAATTTCCAAATTTCAATTTGTCTCCCTTTCCAAACCAAACTTCCGTTTTGGTTTTCTAATTCTTTTTTATATTCCAAAATTCGAGATTTCGGCCACAAAATTTCATCTGTGAACTCTGGGGAAAGTACAACATAACAAAAGTATGTTTTTTTGCAAATCGAAGATGCATTTTTGATTTGTTCCAGAGGATAAGTTTTCACCTGGTCTGTAATCTGAAAAGAAAGGTTGTATTGAGAAAATATAAAAACACCTTTTTCGATTTTTTGATTTTTATCATTATCTGAATTTGACATTATATTCGAATTCAGATTTGTATTTTCAGATATATCCTTTAATGGATTCGAAAGAATTAATGTATTTGTTTTTTTTAAATCTTCTCGAATTTCTTCTAAGTTGGGTTGATTCCATGGACTTTTGATGTTTGTATCCAATGGAAAATTTTGATCGAGTGAGTTCTTCCAAAAAAGACAAGTGAGAATCAAAAAGGCAAAAGATAGGGATATTTTTTTCTCGGATTGGATCCATAAAATTCCAGTATAGAGGATAAAAGGCATTAGAGAATAACTGTAATACGTATAAACTTCATGGTGCCATGGCCTTGAGGAAAATATATGTGTAGCGTATATTAGTCCGATTCCCGAGACTTCGGGAACCATCTGAAAGATTCCGAGTCCCCCGCTCATGATTAGCTCTAGAAAAATTTGGAATGATTTTCTGTAACCGGTTACTTGTTTGAATGCGGAATGGTATTCCTGTGTGAGAACATTTGTCCAAGTTATGGATTCCGAATTATCTCCAAACATTGGATATATGTAAAATACAAAACCCATCCAAACTAATGAAATAAAAAAAACAAGTGTTAGTGACGGGATGACAGTTCTTTCTTGAGAAGGAACACTGGTAAGTTCAGTCGAATGTCGGTTCTCTTTGTATTGATTCCAATGATTGTATAAAAGTTTTAATCCGGTTGGCAGAAAGAACAGAACTAGGTAAATCCCAATATCTTCCTTGATGGAAAGGTAAAGAATTGTGGCAAATGATAAAATACTATAATAAATCCAAATGCTTCGCGAACGGAGATTTTGTTCCTTCTCACGTTTTTCCCAAACATAAAAAAAGAAAAGTCCAAAAATCAAAACCAGAACTTCGAAATGAAAGCTGGATCCAATGCGATAGAGATACAATTGATTTGTAACAAGTATCCAGAAAACTAAAAATTTAATTCCAAATTCTTTTGAGTTCTTTTTTGTAATTTGATAAGCCCATAGCAGCCAAAGAACGGTTCCCAATTGGTAAACAAAAAATACTCCTGCAGCGAGCCCCCATCTATTTGGAATCAAACTAACTAACGGAGATAGAACTGCCATTCCCGGTGCAAAGTGATGATGAAGGTAACTTCCTTCTCCTGATTCTGAATAGTAACTACTAGTAAATCCGTCACCGTGATAAATAGAGAGGAGGATATCCGAAATGCCAATATAATCCGCATCTTGAAATAAATAAACATCTGCCAGAGACTTTGTTAAATGGAAGGCATGATTGCTACTTGCCATTAAAAAGAAAATACAGCTGATAAAAAGCAAATAGGGGAGAATAATGATTTGTTTGTCATTTAACAAACCAAAGTTAGTTGCCAAGGAGTCTAGTTTTGGTTTGGATTTTTTTTCCATCCAGAAACTGAATATGGATAAGAATAATAAAAAAAGAAATACCCCCTTTTGAAAGGGGGCATGAAAGTTTTTAGGAGAAATAAAGAGAAAAGGAGAAACTAGGCTAAGTAAAAAAAATAAATAAACCACTTAACGAATAAAGTACAAGACCTTTCTTTCGCCAATCCGTTCCCGATTGATTTCCACTCGGTTGCGGTAATAATAACCTTTGTCTGGAAATGTTTTAGAGAAAAATTCAAATAAATCCATTTCAAATAACAACATACATTCAGCCACATCTGTAGCACCAATGGACATAGCCTTTTTTGTATCCACCATCACATGGCGTGAATTGATAAAGTCAGGTTGGATTTCGTTTGCGATTAATTCAAAATTTGTTTTGGTGATGGTTCCACCGACAGAAGTTTTTTTCCCCCTGCTTTTTGCTTCCGAGATGATTTTTTTAGAAACTCTTGTGACTTCTTTGTCATCCGGTTTTTTATCCATAGAAGCACTTAAGTCGGATCTAGCGGCTGTTACTTGCTCTAATGCTTGGAAGGGAACAGAATCAAAGATATCCATCAAATTTCTGTATCCAGTGATGGTTTCCATATTGATTGATTTGTTGTAGGATTCGTATTCAGTAGGTGTCAGAAGGTTCTTCATGGTTTGGATGAAGTTTTTTAAGGCGTATTCTGATTCCACCATTGGTGCGGAAATCCCGGAAACACCGATCCTTTGGCAGATGCGGATATCGTTTCTGGCTTCTGGCCCACCGATTTTGACATAGAGGGGCAAAATTCCTGCAGTGATCGTTTTTAGGAGGGAGATTTCTTCTTCTCCCATGTCCTCGGTTTCCGTACCTGTTTTGATGCAGACAAAAGAGTAGTTTTCTTTCATCTCCAGTAAGGTTTTTCGTAAAACGTGGATTGATGTTTCCATAAGTAGAAGATCTCCATGTATGGTATCGTCGATTCCCGAAAATAGTACAAGTCTTTTGCGCTTTTTTTCCCCCTTTCTTGACAGAAAATTCCAATTCCCTAGCTTCGAACCTATGGGAATATTCTCCTCCATCTTCCAATCCAAATCTAAACAAGATTCCAAAGAACCACCCAAAGAGGGAGCAGCCGCTTCTGGAATTTCCTTCGGGATCATTGTCGTTCTTGTATTTGCTTTCAAATCATCTATATTAGATGCTAATAATATTCCTTCTGGTTCGATGATCCCCACACTCAAAATTGGGGACTTTTTGTTTGTGAATAAAATGCGTTATTCTTTTCGAATGCCTTTTACAGAAAAGGAACTCTTTCGAATTGATGATCCAAAACGTGGTGATATTGTTACTTTTATTCCGCCGGCAACAGCACTTGCCCAGGAAGAATCAAGGACTGGAATTTTTGCAAAACGTTTTGTCAAACGTGTAGTAGGATTACCAGGTGATACAATTCGAATCACTCGTAAATACATCGATACCAAAGATAGGGGAAGAGTACACTTTGCACTCATCGAGTATAAAGAAAAAGGTTCGGAAGAATTTCAATCTTACCAACCGAAAGAAGTTCCTATTGGTAAAGAACTTTCTGATTTGGACAATTTAGAAGCCACACAAAGGGCTCTCTTTCAAGAAGTGAAACCAGGTTTTGAACATCTAATTCTCGAAGGTTTTGAGGACGATCGACGTGCTCATATTTTTGAATATTGTGATTTTTTGCACGGTTGTCAAATCCCCGAGGGCCAATATATGGTTATGGGAGACAACAGAGATGACTCTCACGATTCTCGCGCATGGGGATTTGTGAAAAGAGAAGACATCTTAGGTAAGGCACTCATCATATATTTTTCTATCGATTGGAAAGACTCCACTTGTGAATACAAAGATGGTCAGGAACTTGCTGAAAAAGGACCAGAGATCGCAGAACGTTTTGAAGGTGATGCACTTGACAGACGTTGTCACTATACAGAAGTTTTTTCCTCACATAATTCTCGTTATAGAGACGATGAGTCCAGATTGGGATGGATTGAAAGAACTCTTCGTTATCGTTTGTGGAGACTGAGTGTTAGGTGGGAGCGTATTGGGCGGATTCTCCAGTAAAATGGTAGGTGAATCTGAAAAACCATCCAATAAAAAACCGGAGAAGTCCTCTATGGCAATGGCTGGCGCCGGTTTTGAATTTGTATCTTCTATCGCGCTTTTTGTGGTGGGCGGATATTACTTAGACGAATATTTAAAAACAGAACCACTCTGGCTTCTGATAGGATTCTTTTTTGGTTTTATCTTAGCTTTTTATTCCCTCATCAAACGAGCCAAAGAAAACGAATAAAATTCGGAAACTGGCTCCAATTAAATTCTTGACGCCATCCTTCTTTGCAAAAAACTTTTAAGTGTCATGGGTAAACAGACAACTTCAAAAAGCGAAATCATGGATTCCATGCCCGTTCTTGGATTGTCTTCCTATGTCCTCTCTACTCTCGTCCTAGTCGTCGTTGTAGTCTCCTCATACATACGTAGCTTTCTGTCATAAATTCTCAATTGTTTCCTCGGTCGACAGAAAGCAAAAGTCGACGGGGAAACCAACAAGAGAGAGGATCTTTATGTCGGAACATATCACCGTAAGTCAATATATCATTCGTTTTTTAGAATCAAAGGGAATTACTTGGATTCCAGGAGTTCCAGGTGGAACCATATTGCCGTTATACGAAAGTTTGGCGCAGTCATCCATCGAACATGTATTAGCAAGGCATGAACAAGGAGCCGGATTTATCGCACAAGGGAGAGCAAGGAGCACGGGAGAGGTGAGTGCCGTATTTGTTTCCTCTGGGCCAGGGGTTGCCAATCTGATGACAGCTGTTGCCGATGCACAAAGGGATTCGGTTCCTTTACTTGTATTCTCTGGTCAAGTTCCATTAGCATTAATGGGAACTGATGCGTTTCAGGAATTACCAACAGCAAAGATTGTATCTTCTATTGTTAAAAGAGTTTATTTGATCCAAGAGCCAAACCAAATTATAGAAACCTTAGAGGATGCATATCAGTTATGCGGAGAAAGAAAAATGGGCCCAGTTTGGATTGATCTACCAAAAGACATCCAAACAAAAACAATTTCCTTACCTAAGGAAACCTTTGGTTTAGATTCTTATATAAAATCAAATTCAAACATTGATCTTTTACCAATAGAAAACGATAAATCCTTTGAAAGTATTCATATCTTTTTAAAGGAATTTAAAATTTTACTCGATGAGTCTAAGTTTCCCTTACTTTACATAGGTGGAGGGGCCAAAAAAGAATACTTAAGGTTACGAGAGTTTGTATCCCGTTTCCAAATCCCTGCTGTAACCACTCTTATGGGTCTTGGGATTTTCGAAAAAGAAGATCCGATGAATTTAGGAATGATGGGTATGCATGGAACTGTAGTTGCCAATGAAGCGCTTGGTGGTTGTGATTTGCTCATTGCAATCGGTGTTCGTTTTGATGACCGCGCAACAGGTGACATTCAAAAGTTTTGTAACCAGGCGAAAGTCATACATATTGATATCGATGCTCGGGAAATTGGCAAAAATAAAGCAGTGACTTTGAGTTTACAAAAAGACATTACAGAAGTTCTTCACTTTCTATTAGAAGAAGAATTTTCAATTGAGAATAAAGATTCTTTGTTACAGATCGAAACTTGGAAACAAATACGGGAAGATCATCCAATGAAATCGATTCTTTTGGATTTTGCTTCGGTTTTGCCAGGAGGCGAACATTTTGTACTTACAGATGTAGGCCAACACCAGATGTGGGTAGCCCAATATTTTCCTTTTCTTAGTCCAATGTCCTGGATCACTTCCGGTGGACAAGGTACGATGGGATTTGGTCTTCCCACTGCCATTGGTGTGGCTTTAAGTCATAAAGATGCTCAAGTGTTTTGTTTTACTGGTGACGGATCGATTATGATGAACTTACAAGAGTTGTCTACTCTAAAGGAACAGAACCTAAATGTAAAAATTATCTTAATCAATAATGAACATTTGGGACTCGTCAAACAACAACAAGATTTGTTTTACGGAAGTCTGTATTCTGGATCGAAATTTCATTTTCATCCCGACTTTTCTTTGTTATGCCAATCTTTTGGAATTGGATACTTTGAATGGGATTGGAATTTAGGAGTTAATGATTTAGAAAAAGTTTTGGAAACAAAAGGGCCGGCTTTGATTGAGGTGAGAGTTCCATCTGGTTGGGGAGTGTATCCATTTGTTCCTGGTGGGAAATCCAACCAAGAGTATATCCTCGAAAAGATTGTAACCTAAGGACGAAACTCCGAGGGAAAAACTCCCTCGGATCACCAAAATTTTGTTAGATGGCTTTACTACCTCGTTCTCCGCTACGAATACGAATCACTTCTTCTAGTGGCATCACGAAAATTTTTCCATCGCCGATTTTACCTTCAGGGCCAGTTTTAGCGGCCTTTAAAATGGCATCTACGGTGGGTTTTACAAATTCATCGTTGACTGCGATTTCTAATCTTACCTTTCTAAGGAGGTTTACTTGGTATTCATGTCCACGGAATACTTCGGTTTTTCCCTTTTGTTGGCCATAACCCTGTACGTCACTGACTGTTAAACGATAGATTTCATTTTTAGTAAGTTCATTTTTTACTTCTTCTAACTTATGTGGTTGGATGATTGCAATGACTAATTTCATATTGATTACCTGATATCATATCCTTTTTCACCATGGATCTCTTGGTCGAGTCCAGTGATTTCTTTATCTTCTTCAATTCTAAATCCAATTGTTTTTTCGATTACGAGTGCAAGTATATAGGAAACTACAAAAGAATAAACAGCAGTAGCAACAACACTCAGTATTTGAGCCGTTATTTGATTTCCTAAGGTCATTCCTTCTGCGAGTTCTAAAGCAAAGATTCCTGTAAGGACTGCACCAAAGGCCCCGCCTGCACCATGGATTCCAAAGGCATCAAGAGTATCGTCATACCCAAGTTTACCCTTAAGCAAAATTGCCATATAACAAATGGGGGATACTAAAAATCCCATAATCATTGCTCCTTGAACTCCCACATAACCGGAAGCAGGTGTAATGACGACAAGGCCCGCTACAATTCCAGAAGCTGCGCCAAGTGCTGTCGCTTTTTTTGTATGTAACCATTCAATGAGTAACCAACTAGCTCCAGCTGCGGCTGGCGCAATGAGCGTCACTAAAAAGGCTCTTGCTGCAAGTCCGTTGACTGCGAGACCAGACCCTGCATTGAAACCGAACCATCCAAACCACAAAAGACCAGAGCCAAGTAATGTATAAGTCATGTTATTTGGATGGGTTAATAATCCTGCATCACCTTTACGTTTACCAATGACAATGGCAGCAGCAAGACCCGCAATCCCTGAAATCAAATGGACTACTGTTCCTCCTGCAAAATCAAGAGCATTCATTTTTAACAACCAACCTGAATCGGCCCAAACCCAATGTGCAACTGGGTCATAAACTAACGTTGACCATACGAGTATGAAAACAACATAGGCGGAGAGTTTGATTCTTTCTGCGATTGCCCCAGAGATCAGCGCTGGTGTGATGATGGCAAACATTCCTTGGAAGAGAAAGTGTACGTAAGTTGGGATCGTACCCTTTACGGAATCGAGATTTATGCCATTCAGGAATGCTAAATCGAAATTTCCGATATAAGGATTCTCGCCAGAAAAAGCAAAACTATATCCAAAAATAGTCCATTGTAATGTCATCACGATGATAGCAACAAAGCTATGCATCATAGTTGATAAAACATTTTTGGAACGAACGATACCACCGTAGAACAAGGCGAGTCCTGGGATCATAAAAAACACAAATGCAGAAGAAACTAACATCCAAGCCGTATCTGACTTATCGATGGTAGGGGGGGATGGTAGTTCTCCTTCAGCAGCCAAAAATCCTGGCAAGAGGAAAAGTGCACATACCAACAAAGGCCGTAAGACCAATTGTATATTCATTGTTTGCTCCAAATATCTTTTTTGAGATGTGAAATAAAATTCGTATCATTACGATTGGTTTCTCTTTTGAAAGCGAGTCAATTCTGCGAAACTAGGAACTTTTTTGTAAAAAATATTGGGGAATCAGGAAGCTGGTGGTCAGATTCGTGAGGTTGTGGTAAGGCGATGGTATTGGGAGGCGGGTCTAGTTCCCGACCCAAATCAGGGCGGGGATAGTTAGATTCACGACCTCGCGGCTGAAAAACCTCAAAAACTAGCTGAAATCTAAATAAAAAGATTGAACAAAATTAGATTGTGCACAATCTAAAATGCAAATAGGGAGACCAAATATGTCAGAAGAATTTTACAAAATTAAAGTAAAACGAGGTTCCGAGGAAGTTCCGTTGGAGCAGTTTAAAGACAAAGTGTTACTCATTGTCAACACAGCCAGTGAATGTGGTTTTACTCCACAATACAAAGGGCTCCAGGAAACTTATGACCGTTGGAAAGGAAAGGGTTTGGAAGTATTGGCTTTCCCGTGCAATCAGTTTGGTGAACAAGAACCGGGAACAGATGCAGAGATTAAATTATTTTGCGAAAGAACATTCTTAACAACTTTTCCTATCTTTTCTAAACTAGAAGTGAACGGACCAAATACTGATCCACTTTACAAACATTTAAAAAAACAAGCTCCAGGGATTTTCGGTTCCCTTGACATCAAGTGGAATTTCACAAAATTTTTAATCGATAAAAATGGAAACGTTGTGAAACGTTATGCACCCATTACAAAACCAGAAGCGATCGAAAAGGACATTGAAAAACTTGTCCAAGGTTAAGAATCCTACAGATGAGGTTCTTCTTTTGAAGAACCAAATTTGTTTTTCCTTATATTCGTCGATGCACCGGATGATGAAGATCTATCGTCCGTTACTTGCCGCTATGGGACTGACTTATCCACAATACTTAGTAATGTTGGTGCTTTGGGAAGAGGAAGAAGCCTCAGTGAGTAGACTTGGGGATCGTTTGCAGTTAGATTCAGGAACTTTGACACCTTTATTAAAGAGATTGGAACAGAGTGGATTTGTAGAGCGAATGAGAAGTCAGGAAGATGAACGAGTCGTTGTTGTGTCTCTCACAAAGAATGGAAAACAATTACGCGAAAAGGCAAAAGCCATACCAGAACAAATTTTTTGTTTGTCTGGGATTGAAGAGAACCAAGCAATCCAACTAAAAGCAATTTTAGACGAACTTGCTCAAAGCTGAGATAAAACGAAATTTCTATCAATAATTTTTTGCTTTCTTCTTGACGTTAGATGCACACCTGAAAAGGATCTAACATCGTTTAGGTTCATTTCTATTCTTACCTGAAAAAGCGAAGGTTCATCACACATGCAGAGAATGTTTTCTTCACTTTGCTTTTTTATCTTGCTGCTTATATTTTCCTGTAAAAACCCTTTTTCCGGAAATCCCTGCGATCCGAATGGGCAAAAATTTATAGACACATTGCTGTTCAAATGGGCAACTTCGGATAACAGTACCACTTGCGGAAAAGTATACATCTTCCCAGCCGGCAAAGAAATCTTAGAATATTCGATTCCTAGTTTGGGATTAACTGGGATCATCAATGGAAACCAAATTGTAATCACTTCCGAATCAATCGTTACAATCTCTTCTTATGTTGCTAATTTTAAGACTAATGGTGTTTCTGTTTCAGTGAATGACGTTCCACAAACGAGTGGAGTGAGTTCCAATGACTATAATTCTCCATTGAAATACGTTGTGACTGGAACGGATGGTAGCACAAATGAATACACTGTACAAATGGTAGCTCCTCGCGTTTTGGGTTCTGGTTCCCTTCGGCTTTGGTTCAAAGCAGACCAGCTAACGTTAAATGATGGAGATCCGGTTACGAGCTGGTCGGATGTCAGTGGATATGGGAATCATATATCGCAACCGACTATAAATATTTGGCCTATCTATCGAAAGAATCAGGTGAACGGTTACCCTGCAGTAGCATTCAGAAGTGCACTAACATCACAAATGGAATTGCCAAGTGGTGGGGTTGGGCTATATGTTTCTGATAGCGGAAGTTTTTTCTTCGTAAAGCGTTTGGTTTCTATTGGATCAGCAATCACTCTTATTCGGTTATGTTATACGTTAGGTAGAGAAATAGGCATTTCAAATGTGTTAGGTGAATATGCAGTTTGTCGAAATGCTACTACCTGTGTTTCACCGTCATCAATTCCCTTGCCAATGCTCCAATTTATTTCCATTGGTACCGTACAGACTTTGACTTCTAATGTTCGCGAATATAGGTATGGTAAATTTGCCGGGCAGTCAGCTTTGGATGGTACCTATTCTTATGCTGGCGGATCGAATATGGATCGTGTTTTATTAGGGAATGGAAATCTTGATGCTGACATTGCAGAACTTCTCTATTTCAATACTAATCTTTCTGAAACAGATGTGGAAAAAGTTTTCTTTTATCTGAATACCAAATATAAACTTTCTCCATAATAATCGTAAGTTCGATTTCCCTTTTAGGATTGGTGAAAAGATGAACTTTATTCTATAAAATTTGCAAACTTGCAATTCTTCCTTCACAAATCAACAAACATGTGATATATGGAAGTCATTGGGTGGCGGGTGGTTAACCCCACCCAGTTCGATACGGGCGGGGATGTATACCATTCTACCCCCCCCCACGCACCCCCAATC